>DATKPV010000120.1:0-28879 GCA_035523915.1 Candidatus Aquilonibacter sp.
CGCCGGAGCACTTCCCGCGGCTTGGGGCCATCGGCGGCTCCGACGATTCCATCCTGTTCCATCAAGTCGATCAGGTGGGCAGCACGGCCGTAGCCAATGCGCAACCTGCGTTGCAGCAGGGAAGTGGAGGCTTTGCCGAACTCCACCACCAGCTTCACCGCATCCTGATAGAGGGGGTCGTCCTCGGCCTCTCCCTCACCCCCGGCGTCGCCGTCAGAAATAGCGACTCCTTCCCGCTCCTCTTTGGGAGCCTCGAGGAATTTCTCTTCGTATTCGGCCACCGCCTGTGTCTTCCAGAACTCGACGACCGCGGCGATTTCTTTTTCCGTCACAAAAGGAGCATGCAGCCGATGCACGCGCGCCGAACCCGACGGAAGATAGAGCATGTCTCCTTTGCCGAGTAATGCTTCCGCCCCGTTGGCATCGAGAATGGTGCGGGAGTCCACTTTGGTCGCGACGCGGAAGGAGATTCGTGCCGGGAAGTTCGCCTTGATCAACCCCGTAATCACATCGACGGATGGCCGCTGGGTGGCCAGCACCAGGTGAATGCCCACTGCGCGTGCCATCTGGGCCAGGCGGGTGATGGACTCTTCAACGTTGCTGGAATCGAGCATCATCAGGTCCGCCAATTCGTCGATGATGATCACGATGTAGGGAATCGGTTTGTCGTTGGAATCCTCTTCGAAAAGACTCGGCGTCTCGCCGCGGTCGAACAATCGATTGTACTGGTCGATGTTGCGCACGCCTTTGGCAGCCAGCAGCTTCAGGCGACGTTCCATTTCACGCACCGCGTTGCGTAAGGCATTGGCCGCAAGTTTGGGCTCGGTAATGATGGGAGTGTAGAGGTGCGGCACGCCTTCGTAGTTGCCGAGTTCCAGCCGCTTGGGATCGACCAGAATCAGCCGCACCTGATCAGGGGTGGCCTTGTACAGAATCGACATGATCATGGCGTTGATGGCCACGCTCTTGCCTGTTCCTGTAGAACCGGCGATCAGCAGGTGCGGCATGCCCGTCAACTCGGCAACGACGATGCGTCCGTTGATGTCTTTGCCCAGGGCAAGCGTCAACTTCGATTTGGAACCTAGGAACTCCTGGGATTCGATGTTCTCGCGCAGCCAGATAATTTCGCGCTCGCGGTTCGGCACCTGAATGCCCACGGTCGATTTTCCCGCCATGCGCTCGATCAGAATGCTCTCGGCTTTGAGCGCCAGACAAAGGTCATCGGTAAGGTTGGTGATCCGGCTGTACTTGATTCCAGCTTCCGGCTTGAACTCGAAAGTGGTGACCACCGGTCCGGGATTGATCTGCGTCACCGCTCCGTGCACATCAAACTCGGCATATTTTTCCGTGAGAACCTGGGCCAGCAGTTTGAGCTCGTCCGCATCGACGGCCTGCTGTTCATCAGGACGTTGCAGCAGACTACTGGGCGGCAGTTTGTATCCGCCGGCGATATGCGGCATCGTGGTTTTGGCTTTGCGGGATGAGTCTGCTCGCGCGGTGACTTCAGGGTTCGTCTCTTCGTGGGCCCCGCTTGTCTCGGCAAGGATTCCCCCAGTTGCGGGTCCGGCGATCCTGGTGTCTGCCGGCTCTTCTGCCATCATGCGCTCAATGCCGGTGCGTCGGGGCTCAGAGATTCCCCAAGATTGCGACAGGGACTCAACCGCTGCTTGTCTCGAAGGAATCAATTGCGTCTTGACCACCGGCTTTGAGATCCGCCGCTGCTCGAGCTCTTTCTGCTGCCGCTTTCGGGTTCGCTGTTCCCGCCAATCCTGATAGCGGTTCCACAGTGCGGTCACGAAGGCAAGTCGAGTCGGCGCCCACACCTGCAAGGCGGAGAACGAAAAGGCCGTCGAAAGATATAGCGCCACCGCCAGGATCGTGCCACAAACGATGTAAGCGCCAGCCAGATTCAGGTAGTGAATGAGCACGTCGCCGACAATCCTGCCCAGCAAACCTTCAATCGGAATTACCCGCATCCAGCGCAGCTGTCCCGGCAGCAGGGCGAGCAGGGCAGGGATAAAAACCAACAGCCAGATTCCGCCGACGCTTCTAGCAAGGGGTGACGGAACCTTACGCGAACGAAACCAGCGCGCTCCAAGAACCGCCGAAAAAACGGGCAGGAGAAAAGCTCCGATTCCGAAAAACTGCAGCAAAATGTCGGAAAGGTACGCCCCCACCACCCCGATCCAGTTGCGCGCAGCGTGCGCTCCAGTCAACAGGGAAGCGCTGTTTAGCGAGGGGTCGAGAGGCGAATAAGAGGCAAGGGCAAGGAAAAGGAGGAGCGCAAAGACACACAACAGAAAACCGATCAGCTCGTTGAGCCGCCGGTTACCGGTGGGGGAAAAGATGCTTGCCAGAAAACCCATGTGGGCCGTTTAGTGACGCCACCCGCGCGATCTTAGCGCGGTGGGCGCAAATCGGCCAGAGCGCAATGATTATGTCAGGAACTCCGGGTGAGCGCAATGGTCAGTTGGATTCTGGCGCAGGTATCGGTTTTTTGGGCCGAGGAAAGAATGAAGCGTGCCAATACTCCTTACACGGCCCACTCCGCCTCGATCTTCGGCGGATGCAACAGGGTTTGCAGCACCACGCAATATTGCTCCGTTTTCTCCTGCAAGGCACGCAATTGTTCGGCCGTGGCTTCCGGTGCGTTGACCTCGAACTTCACCCGAATCCCCTCAAAACCCACGGAACCCTTGGAAATCCCCAGCGTCCCGGCCAGGTCCAGATCGCCATCCACGGTGACGGTAATTTGCTTCGTCGGCACTCCCATTGCGGTGGCAACCAGTTGGCAAGTGAGTTGCGCGCAGGCTGCCAGCGCGCCGAGCAGCAGATCACCTGAGCATGCCGCCGTTCCGCTTCCTCCGACGCCCCTGTGCGCCTCTGCCTGGTAGATCGCACGGCCAATATCTATGGAACACGACAGGGGCGTGTTGGTTTCCCCGCCTTTGGCCGTCAAAGTGATCCGCGAGCTTGCCGGATCGCGGCGATACTGTTCCTTCAAGGGTTTCTGGATCGATCGTATGTCCACAAGTTCTCCTGAGTCGTAGGCGATGCTGCTTCCGGCCAGCCTGCTGGTCATCCCATGAGCCTGGCTGCAAAAACCAATACCAGCGCGCCCACGATAATCCGGTAAACCGCGAAAGGAGCGAATCCTCGCTTGCGCACATAGGCCATAAACCACGCCACTGAGGCGTAGGCAACGATGAAGGAAACAACAAATCCAATGGCCAGCACGATCCAGCCATGAGGATCGATTTGCGAAACGCCGATCGGGTTGACTCCTTTGCCCCCGCGCAGAGACTTCAGCAGATCGTAAAGAGTAGCCGCAGCCATGGTTGGCATGGAGAGAAAGAAAGAAAATTCCAAAGCGGAAGCGCGCGACATGCCGGCGATCTGACCGGCAGCAATCGTCGACATTGAGCGCGAGGTTCCCGGAAACACCGCGGAGAGAACCTGGCAGGCGCCGATCCAGATCGACTGGCCGAGCGACATGTCTTCCATGTGCCAGGTGCGAATGCGGCCGGTTGTGCTGCTGGGACCGGCGGCTTCCGCTTTGGCATTCATGGCATCGACAATCCACATCACGATCCCGCCAATCAGCAAAGAACTGCCCATGATGTAGAGGCTCTCCAAATGCTTGCCGATCACCTTCGTCAGCAGAAATGCGGGAATGGCGGTGACGATAAAGGCGACCATGGTCAGTCCCAAAGGATGCGTCAGCGCGGTGCGATCGCCTCGCTCACCCTTGGGGAAAGTCGACAGGAACTTGGCGATACGGTCGCGAAAATACACCGGCAGACATAGAATTGCCCCCAACTGAATCACGACGGTATACATCTTCCAATAGCCGTCGGTCAGGCTGATGTGCAGCAGGGCTTCGGAGATACGCAAGTGGGCGGTCGAACTGACCGGCAGAAATTCAGTCAGGCCCTCGACGATCCCCAGGATCAGGGAAAGCAGATAGTCGTTCAATCTTCCTCCGACACGGACAAGGCAAACAGTATCTCAGAAAAACTCTCGCGGGATTATCGCAAGAGGTTCGGATAAGGCTCCGCCGCATGCAGAGGTCAGTGGCTGCCACAAAGGGTGGAAGAAGCAGCCGGCGTCACTGTTCTGCGTTGCCATAGGTTGGCACACCCTGTTGCAGATAAAAAATAAGATCGTCGGCGCGTAACGCCCACTCGCTCTGGCCATAGTCGGAGACGATCTTCTGTGCCAGCGCCAGGGCTCGCGCGCGCGATTCCTCCGATTTCTTCTGATTGGGTTCGGTTTTATAGATCTCGATCAGCGCAGACCGGCGCCACGCCGCGTCGTAGAGGGCTTCGGGAGCGGCGGGCGATTGGGGATGTTCTTTGGCGTAGTTTTCATACATATCTGCTTCCTTGTCAGGACACTTCGCTAAACCTTCCCAGTCGCCGCATAATTTATTCTCGATCAAGTGAAAGGCCGCGAGATCGGCCCACTTGGTTCCGGGAAATTTCTTCATCACCAGCTTCATCCACTCCTCGTTCATCTGGCCACGCAGGTAGGCCTGCCGCTCACGCGCCGAGGGCCGCGTCATGATGTCCGCGCGATCGAGCTGCCAGCGAATATCGGCAGCACGGTAAAGGCCCTCCGCAGCCAGCGGCGAAGTGGGAAAAAGGTCGTAAACGCGATAGTAAAGGCGCATGGCATCCTGAGCGGCATCGCGGCGGCCACGGCGGCGGCTGGCCTGATCTTCCGAATCGGCAGCCTCGCCGAAGATAATTTTGTCGCCATTCGGCGTGGATGCGCTTACCAGAGCAGTGTTCTGAATCCAGCCAGTAATGGTTTTGCCTTCTGCTTCTTCGTCGGTTGCTCCCTCTTCGTTGCTCGGAGGGCGAATGATCGCCTCGACGTGAGTCCAGTCGCGGCTGGTTTCGATAAGAATGAGTTCATGTCCGCGTTCGGCTTCGCCCAGTTTGGCGGCGTCAGAGCTGGGGGCGATGCGAATCGTTTCTTCGCGAACGAGGGTGCCGCGCTGGGCGTCGGCCAACGCGAAGCCGGTGAGGAAAACGAGTGTGGCAGCGACGGAGGCGACGGTTTGCTTCATGGTTCAATTATTCGACGGCCAAGGTGCCGGTTGCAAACGGCTTCTACCCTCGCCCCTCCAGCATCTGGGGTTCGACGTTTCCGCCGCTGATGATGGCGACGGCTGGCTTTGCCGCAGGCATCTGATTGGCGTGAAAGATGAATCCGGCCGTGGCGACGGCGCCGCTGGGCTCGGCCACGGTGGCAGGGTTGGCCCTGAGATACTGCATCGCCTGCCGGATTTCGTCTTCCGTCACGGTAATGATGTCGTCGACAAACTTCCTGATGTGGGCAAAGTTGATTTCTCCGATGCTCTGCGTACGCAAGCCATCGGCCATGGTGCGCGATACCTGCTCGGCGGGCATCTGAACGATCTTGCCGCTGCGTAAGCTGGCTTGCGCGTCGGCGGCCAATTCAGGCTCGACGCCGATCACCTTGGCAGACGGCTTCGCCAACTTGATCGCGGCCGCTACACCACTGATCAGCCCGCCGCCGCCGACGGGAACAACCACGGTTTCCGCCTCGGGCAGATCTTCGAGAATTTCCAGGCCGATCGTGCCTTGTCCCGCGATGATCTTTTCGTCATTGTAAGGCGGCACGATTATGTATCCATATTCGCCGGCGAGTTCCTCAGCTTTAACCTTGCGCTCATCGCTGCCCGGGCCAACAAAGACGATTTCCGCGCCCAGCTTTGCAGTAGCTTGCCGCTTGATGGCAGGAGCATTGCCAGGCATCACAATGACGGCCTTCGTGTGGAGAGCGCGGGCAGCGTAGGCGACCCCCTGGGCATGGTTGCCGCTGGAGTAGGTGATGACCCCGCGCTGGCGTTCTTCATCCGTGAGCGAAGCAATTTTGTTGTAGGCTCCGCGCAGCTTGAAGGCGCCGATCGGCTGCTGGTTTTCGGGCTTGAGAAAGAGTTGCCGCGGGTCTTCGGCGCAGAGCGGGAACTGGATGAGTCGCGTCCGCGTGGTGATCCCAGCGAGGCGTGATTGGGCGGAGTGAAGATCGGCGAGAGAGATCATCACGACTTTAGATTTCCAATATTACCGGCATGATCAGCGGCCTTCTCTGCGTCTGCTTGGAAATATATCTCTTCAGATCCGCGCGAATCTTTTCTTTGATCACGCCGTAGTCAGCCTTCTCTTCTTCACTCGATTGCGCCAGAGTATCGATGACGATCTGGCGCGCTCCGGCCATCAGGCCGTCTTCACCCGGATTGAAGCCGCGGGTCACAATCTCGGGCGGTGTCTCAACTCTCCCGCTCAGCTTGTTGATGGCGATGATCGGCAAGACAATGCCGTCTTCACTGAGGTGGCGGCGATCTTTGATGATGAGATCTTCAACGACGTCCGTACGGTTGCCCGAGTCGATGCAGACGCGCCCGACATTGACGTGCCCGGCCTTGCGCGCGCCGAGTTCGTCGAACTCGAGGATGTCTCCGCTCTCGATCAGCATGACTTTGCCAACCGAGCTGTGCATGGCAGCGGCCATCTCGGCGTGCAACTTCAGTTGACGATACTCGCCGTGAATCGGGATGAAGTATCTCGGCTTGACCAGGTTGATGATCAACTTCAATTCTTCCTGGCTGGCGTGTCCGCTGACGTGAACCGGGGGCGAACTGCCGTCTTCATAGATGACGTGCGCTTCGCGGCGGAAGAGGTGATCGATCATGCGATAGATAGTCTTCTCGTTGCCGGGAATGATGCGCGAGGAAAGAACCACCGTGTCGCCCTTCTCGATCTTGGCGTGCTTGTGATTGTCAACCGCCGCGCGGGAGAGCGCGGACATCGGTTCGCCCTGCGTCCCGCTGATAAGCACGCAGACTTTTTCCGCGGGAAAATTCTTCATCTCGCCGGGATTGATTACCAGGCCTTCCGGAACCTCGATATAGCCGAGATCTTCTGCGATCTCGGACGAATTGTTCATGGAACGGCCGATGAATGCGACCTTTCGCCCGTGCTCATTAGCCAGTTCCACGGCCAGCTTGATGCGGTGAATCGACGAAGAAAAACAGGAAATAAACAGCCTGCGCTGCGTATGAGCAAAGATTTCGTCGAACTTGCGGCGCACGGCACGCTCGCTGGGCGTGTAGCCCTTGCGCTCGACATTGGTCGAATCCTGAAACAGCGCGAGCACTCCATCTTTGCCGTATTCTGCAAAAGCATGTAAATCGAAAAGGCGGTTATCCGTGGGTGTCGGATCCACCTTGAAGTCGCCGGTATGAATCACGACGCCCAACGGGACATGGATGGCGAGCGCGACGCAATCCACCAGGCTGTGCGTCACCTGAATCGGATGAATGGTGAACGCGCCAACTTTAAAGGATTCACCGGGACGAATCTCGCGCAGGTCGGCGTCATCGAGTAGCCCGTGCTCGTCGAGCTTGTCTTCCACGTAGGCAAGCGTGAACTCGGTGCCCCACACCGGCACGTTGAGCTCGGAGAGAATCCAGGGCAGAGCACCGATGTGATCCTCGTGGCCGTGCGTAAGGATGATCCCCCGCACGCGCTGACGGTTTTCCGTGAGATAGGAGATGTCGGGAACAACAATATCGACGCCGAGAAGCTCGGCTTCGGGGAACATTAGCCCGGCATCGATAACGATGATGTCGTCGCCCCAGCGCATGGCCATACAGTTCATGCCGAATTCGCCGAGGCCGCCTAGCGGTACCGCGTGCAGCTTTCCAGTGGGCATCAGAAAGTAAAGATGATGCTAGCACAGGCTGGGTGTCCAGTCGCCGGATGCTGGCCGACCGCGGCTGCAGTGGCTGCGAGTCGGTCTTCTCCCGTTCACGGTTGATCCGCTGGTCTTTTGGTGGCTGGCTAGGTTAAGGTTGAAGGAAATGGCCTCTGCCGGGCGAAAATCGTGGCTGCTGCGCCGGACTGAGAAGGCGCTGATTAACGGTCTGACGCGCGCCTACTCGACCGTCCGGGTTGACCCCGATAAATTCCTGCTGCAGCTGCGAGCGGCTTACCGTTTGCCGATCAGCGGCTATCACGGGGTGTACTCGCTCGAGGTCGGCGAGCTGGATGCCGTAGCGGACTCGGTGATTCTCGGCGGGATGAAAGTGGCGGCGGCAGAGGGAGCCGGACTGGGGCTGGGCGGAATCATTACGATCTTTCCGGATCTCGGCATTCTTTCGGCTATCACCATGCGTACGATTCAGAAGCTCAGCCTGATCTACGGTTTCCAGTTCAACACTGACGACGAGATCGCCGAATTGTGGATTGCTGCAGCCAGCGCTGCGGGTGTTGACATCAGCCGCGAGCTGCTCGAAAAGGAAGTGGTGAACAAGTTTGTACCGCGGGTCATTGAGCGCGTAGCGGCCCGTGCCGGCGCCGATGTGGTCGAGAAGTGGGCCGGACGGCTGATTCCGCTGACCAGTTCAGCCATCGGCGCGGCTTTGAATTATTGGTTTGTGCGCGCATGGGGTGAGCGCGCCAAGGCCCACTTCCGGCAAAGGCACCTGGCGTTGCGGCAGAGGGCGCGCGAAGCAATGCTGGCGACAGAAGCCGCGCAGAGCCTGCCGGCGGGAACCCCATAGCGGCAGAACCGCCATCCGTTGATGCTGCGAAACCCATGCAGACCTTCCATTGCTCATCCGTTCTTTTCGATCTCGATGGTGTGCTGGTCGATTCC
This sequence comes from Candidatus Aquilonibacter sp., assembly GCA_035523915.1. GTDB lineage: Bacteria > Acidobacteriota > Terriglobia > Terriglobales > Acidobacteriaceae > Sulfotelmatobacter. The sequence goes on from DATKPV010000120.1 coordinate 8,692, forward strand.
ACGCGCGCGGTGGATCGTGCTTGGCGCCTGTGGGCGCGGGAAAAAGGAATCAATGAAGAAAAAGTGGTCGCCCTCATGCACGGGGTACGCACGATTGAAGTGATTCGGGCAGTGGCCCCGCACCTTGATGCAGTAGCCGAGATGCATCGTTTGGAAAATCGCGAGTCTGCTGATCAAGATGGCGTGAAACGGATGCCGGGAGCAGCAGAACTGGTGTGTTCAATTCCGGAGGGCCGTTGGGCTGTGGTTACATCGGGCACAAGACCGTTGGCCGCTGCAAGATTGCGCCGGGTAGGCATTCCTGTACCTGAGGTGATGATCACCGCCGACGATGTGGCAAATGGGAAACCGCATCCCGAGCCGTATTTGATGGGAGCGCGCGGTTTGGGCTTTGATCCGCAGGACTGTCTGGTGATCGAAGACGCGCCGGCAGGAATTGAGGCGGCTCATGCGGGAGGGATGAAGGTGATCGCCCTAGCCAGCACGTTTCCGGCGGCGCAGTTGGTCGCAGCGGATGTCGTCATCGAGGAATTGAGATCGATTCATGTACGTGACGACGTAGGGAAGCTGGCGGTCGTGATTCGATGAAAGTGCTACCGCGCTTGGGCTGGGAGGGAGATCTTTTATCGCAGCCACTCTTCCAGCCCGATTCCGCGATCCGTCTTTTCGTCACGGTACTTGACGATTACCGGTGTATAGAGGGAAAGATTCCATTCGGCCGGCGCGCCTCTCTTCACCGCGCGCGAACCTGGCACCACCACTGCATTCTCCGGAACCTCCAGAGGAGCATCGGCCCCGGCGCGATAAACTTCGCCGCGCACCAGATCATAGAGTGGAGTGGAACGAGTAAGAATCGTACCCGCCCCGAGCACGGCCCGCGCCCGCACCAGCGTCCCTTCGTAGACTCCGCAATTCCCGCCAATAAGCACGTCGTCTTCGATGATCACCGGCGCAGCATTCACCGGCTCCAGCACTCCGCCGATCTGAGCCGCAGCACTCAAGTGAACCCGCTTGCCAATCTGCGCGCAGGAACCTACGAGCGCGTGCGAATCGACCAGTGTGCCTTCATCCACGTAAGCGCCGACATTAATAAACATCGGCGGCATACAGATGACTGAAGGCGCAACGTAAGCTCCAACCCGCACTGACGACCCCCCCGGCACAACACGTACGCGATCTGAAACATTAAACTGGCGGGCAGGGAAGGTGTCTTTATCGACGAATGAAAGCGGGCCGTTGCCCGTTTCTGTCAGTTCACCGAGGCGAAACCCGAGCAGAATTCCGTGCTTCACCCAGGCATTCACGATCCAGCGGCCAGGATTGGCCGGATCGCCGCCTTTTTCGGCGGCGCGAATCTTGCCCTGGGTGAGCGCATCGCGAAACTCGAGGAACGCGGGCCGGGCCTCGGGATTGCGCTCGGCCTCGCCCAGAGCGGCCAGGCGCTCGATGGTAGCTTTGAGTTGTTGCATGCGGAAGAGTATAGAGGAAACCTAAAATTCAGAATCCAGAAGTGGAAATGCAAAGGTGGATGCGACGATTTAGCCCTTAAGTTTTGACTTCCGACTTTTGAATTCAAATGCACTTGCATTCGCTTCGGATCAAAATTCCGGTCATGGCATGAGCGGCTTCGCGGGCCTGCGTGACCGTGGAGTAGGGGCCGTGCCAGCGCGAGTGATTGGCATCATGCCCGCTCGGCCGGCCTTTGCCCTGGCCGCATTGTCCACAAGAGCCGCGATGAAGCACGATTTTGTGCGGGCCCGCGGCCCAATTCTCGTAGATATAAAACTCCAAGGCTTCGCCGCCGGGGCCGGCAGGTTTCGTAATCAGCCCCGCTTCAGTTGCCACCTTTTGCAGTTTGGAACGCGTATCGCGGCGCATGGGCACAAGCGGCAGCCGGTAAACCTCTTCGATCTTGCCCATCATGGCGAGCACGGCCTTCACCGGCAAGGGGTTTGATTCGAGAAAGTTGGCCAGCATCAGTGGCAGATATTTGCGCTGAAGAGCTCGCGCCGCCGGCCAGTCGTTGTTGAGTGCGGCCCGGCTAAGCGTTGCCATTTCCTGCGGAATTTCATTGGAGACGACAGAAATGATCCCCACTCCGCCAAGCGCGAGCACGGGAAGCGTGACGGCATCGTCCCCGGAAAAGACAAGGAAAGTCTCGGGTACCGAGTGGACGGCTTCGGCAATCTGGGTCATATTGCCGCTGGCTTCTTTGACCCCGATGATGTTGGGAATTTCAGCCAGCCGGGCGAGGGTCGAGGGTTCGATATTTGCGCCAGTGCGTCCAGGGACGTTGTACAGAATAATCGGCTTCTCGCCCACGGCATCGGCAATGGCTTTGAAGTGACGATACTGTCCTTCCTGCGTAGGTTTGTTGTAATAGGGCGAGGCAGTCAGGATGGCGCTAACGCCGGGGCGCACGGCCAGTTCTCTGGCCTTCTCGGCTGCTTCGTGAGTGGAATTGGACGTTGCACCGGCGACCACCGGAACCCTGCCCGCGGCCACCTCAATCGTCACGTCAACCACGTAGAGCCATTCGTCGTGCGTAAGCGTAGGAGTCTCGCCGGTGGTGCCGCAGGGCACGAGGAAATCGATACCCGACTCGATCTGCCACGCTACCAGGTTGCGCAGGGCGGTGTCGTCGATCGAGCCATCCGCATGAAAGGGGGTTACGAGCGCAGTACCACAGCCACGGAGCTGCATAAGAATAAGATAGCGCGAATGGGGGCGGAGGGAAAATCTCGTGCCAGGCGACACGGGACTCTCTCTACAACTCAGGCCACACATCCTTGAAATCGTAGAAGCCTTTTTTGCCAACCAGCCATTCGGCCGCACGAACCGCGCCCTCAGCAAAGCCGCGGCGCGACTTGGCATCGTGGCACAGATAGATGGAGTCGGCTTCGGATTCCAGCACAACCTCGTGCAGGCCGACGACCTCGCCCTCGCGAAAAGAAATGATCTCTAATTCGTCATTCCGGCCACTGCTGTCACAGAGCACGCGCCGAAGCGCCAGGGCCGTGCCGGAAGGCGCGTCTTTCTTGTGCAGGTGATGGCGTTCAAAAATCTGGCAAGAGTAGTTGTAGCGCAGGGCGGGAGCGGCAGCCCGCACGATCTCGAACAACAGGTTCACGCCAATGGAAAAATTTGCGGCGTAAAGGAAGCCGGTGCCGTGCTTCTCTACGAGATCGCGGATGCTCTCGATTCCACCGTGCCAGCCGGTTGTCCCCACGACCATGTTCTTGCCGGCACGAACTGTCGCTTCGATATGGGCCACGACACAATGTGGCGCAGTGAAGTCGATGACCATGTCGACGTCACGCAGCTTCTCGGCTGCGAGCAGAGCGCCGTTAGGATTTTCCGCCGCTCCGGCAACGCGCAGGCCGTGCCCGCGTTGGCGAGCAACCTCCGCGACGAGGGAACCGGTCTTGCCGCGACCGAGGAGAAGTATATTCATGGGAACCCAGATGATTTAACCACAGAGTCACAGAGGCTGCAGCGGATGAATGCAGTCAGGCAAATACTTCGGGGTCAGGTTCGGCAAAAAATGTCCTGTGCAGGCGCTCGATCACCTCCGGCACTTCATCCTCTTCGATCACAAAGGTCAGATTGATCTCTGAAGCGCCCTGCGAAATCATGCGAATCTTTTTGTCCGCCAGCTCGCGAAACACCAGCGCTGCGACGCCGGGCTTATCGCGCAGGCTTTCACCCACAAGGCATACGATTGCCTTTCGCCCCTCATATTTCACGTCGGCCAGCTTAGCCAGGTCGGCGGCCAGCGCAGGGATGGCGTGATTGGAATCCACAGTCAGCGATACGCTCACTTCGGAGGTGGAAACCACATCGACAGATACCCTGTGCCGGTCGAACGCCTCAAAAATGGCGCGCAGGAAACCATGCGCCAGCAGCATTCGCGGGGCGGCAACATCGACGATCGTGATGCGCTTCTTGGCGGCAATCGCTTTGAACAGATTATTGCCCTGTGGAGCGCGAGTGGTGATTTTCGTCCCTTCGCAGGAGGGATTGCGGGAGTTGAGCACAAAGACGGGAATATTCTTCTGAATGGCGGGCAGAACCGTGGCCGGATGCAGCACTTTAGCGCCAAAGTAGGCCAGTTCCGCCGCTTCATCGAAGCTGATCACTTTGATCCGGCGCGCTTGAGGACAGATTCTGGGATCGGTGGTGAGAATGCCGTCCACATCGGTCCAGATCTCGATTCTCTCGGCGCCCAGCCCCGCGCCGATGATGGCAGCGGAGAAATCCGATCCACCGCGACCGATGGTTGTGGTGATGCCCGCGCGATTCGCGCCGATGAATCCGCCCATCACCGGCACCTGGCCGGCGTCGATCAGCGGTTTTACTTTCGATTGCAGGCGTTCGCCGGTTTCTTCGGTTTGAGGCGCGGCCTGCATGAAATTGCTGTCGGTCACCAGCACCTCGCGCGAGTCCACGTGAGCGCCGTGCAAGCCGCGTGCGGCGAAGGCCGCCGCGACAATTTTGCTGGAAAGCATTTCACCAAAGGCGGCCACGTGATCGGTAGTGCGGGGAGTCAACTCGCCTACCGCTGAAATGCCCCGCAGCAGTTCGTCAAGCGCCTCGAAATCGGTGCCCAGCTCGGAATGAAACTCCGTGAAAAGTGCGGTGCCCAGCAGTTCGCTGGCGGTGTTGTAGTGCCTTTCCTGAAGCGAGCGGCAAAGTTTGAGCGCCGCTTTGCGCTCGCCCGCGCCGGCGGCTCGCGCCATGGTTAGCAGAGTATCGGTGACTTTGGCCATGGCGCTGACCACCACCACCGGCTTCTGCCCCAAGCGCCCCTGAACGATGGAGGCCACGCGCTCGATGGCCTTGGCGTCTTCCACCGAAGTGCCACCGAATTTCATCACGATCATCGGCGTGGCTTCCTGGCGAGCGGATTCTGGAGGTCAGGGTCGGCCATGGCTTAGCCTGCGGGAAGGTATCCCTTGGCTTGGAGAAGTTCGGCGTTGAGCACGGCTGCGCCGGCGGCCCCGCGAATGGTGTTGTGCGAGAGCACCGTGAATTTCCAATCCAGCACCCCACAGGGACGCAGGCGGCCGACGGCGGCGGTCATGCCCGCGCCAAGGTCGACATCGAAGCGCGGCTGCGGACGGTCACTGGCTCCGAGATACACCACCGGACGCTCCGGCGCGCTGGGCAGCTTTAGTTCCTGCGGTTCGCTGCGATAGCTGTTCCAGGCGTCGATGATCTCTTCGGGCCTGGCTTTTGTCTTCAGACGAACCGAGACGGACTCGGTGTGACCATCCTCGACAGCCACCCGGTTGCACTGCGCGCTCATGGCAAAGCTCGCGGGGATAATTTTCGTCCCGTTCATTTGGCCCAGGAGCTTGCGCGTCTCCTCTTCCATTTTTTCTTCTTCTTTGGCGATATAGGGAATCACGTTACCCAGAATATCGAGAGAGGCCACGCCCGGATAACCGGCCCCGCTCACGGCCTGCATCGTTACCGCCATCACGGTTTCCAAACCGAAGCGCTGGCTGATGGGCCCGAGCGCCATCACCAGTCCGATCGCCGAGCAGTTGGGATTGGTTACTACAAAGCCGCCGGATTTCTTTCGCCACGCCTGCCCGTCGATCAGACGGATGTGCTCGGCATTTACCTCGGGAATCACTAATGGCACATCGGATTGCATGCGCAATGCGCTCGAGTTCGAAACCACTGCACAACCTGCCTCAGCAAACCGTGGCTCCAGTTCGGCGGCAATCGAGGCGTCGAGCGCGGCAAAGATGATCCTGGGTGCGCCCTCGGGGGTTGCTGGAAAGACCTTCATTCCGGCAACCTTCGCCGGAATCGGCGTCTTCAGGCGCCAGCGCGCCGCTTCGCCGTAGGTTTTGCCTTCCGAGCGGTCGGAGGCGGCCAGCCACGCGACTTCAAACCAGGGATGGCGCTCCAGCATCTGGATGAATCTCTGCCCCACGACACCGGTAGCACCCAGGACTCCAATGGGAATTCTGCTTTGCATAAAAGTGTACTGAGATTTTACAACACGGGTTTGGCGGTTCACCCGGTGGGCGGGTACCCGAAAGTTACTGGGGATTTGGCACGCTTTTGCCGATGAACCCTGAGGAGACACCCATGTCAGAGCTGCGGCAAAACTTCCTCACAAAGGAATGGGTCATTATCGCCACGGAACGGGCCAAACGGCCGGAGGAGCTGGCCACGCACCGTCCTGCTCAACTGCCGCCGTCTTTTTTGGAAACTTGTGTGTTTTGTCGCGGCAACGAACAGAAGACCCCACCCGAAGTAATGCGATTTCCCGCCAACGTCACTGAACCGTGGACGGTACGGGTCGTGCCCAACAAATTCGGAGCACTTTCTCCCGATGCCACGCCCTCGCGCAGCCTGAACCACTTGCGCCGCCGCATCGAAGGTTTCGGCTTTCACGAGGTGATCATCGATACTCCCGATCATGCGCGAAGCATGGCTCTGCTGAACGATGCCGATGTGGCCAACATTCTGCGTATGTATAAGCTCCGTTACAACACCCTCAGCCTCGACCAGCGCGTTGCCCATGTCACGATCTTCAAGAACCATGGAGCTGATGCAGGCGCCAGCCTGCAACATCCTCACTCCCAACTGATCGCCACGCCGGTGATTCCCAGCCAGGTCCGCTACCGCATGCATGAAGCTCTGCGCCACTACGACGATGTGGGCGAGTGCATGTTTTGCCATCTCCTCGAACGTGAAATTGAGGAGCAGACCCGCGTGGTGATTAAGAGTGAGCACTTTGTTGCCACCGAAGTCTTTGCCTCGCCAACTCCCTTTGCCACGCACATTTTCCCGCTACGGCATATGGCCAGTTTCGGCGACATCAGCGCCCCGGAGATCGCCGACTTGGGGCGCGTTCTGCGGACCGTCCTGGCCAAACTATACGTCGGCCTCGACAACCCGGATTACAACTTCACGATCCGCAGCGGGCCGGCAGAATATGCTGGCGCCCGTCATTTTCACTGGTATGTCAGCGTCATTCCGCGCCTGACTAGGGTTGCGGGCTTCGAACTGGGGTCGGGCATGTTCATCAACACGGTGCTGCCCGAGGCTGCGGCGGAGTTCCTCAGGAAGGTTAACATCGAGAAGGGAATCGGCGCCGGAGCTGGAGGATAGTCCGGGGCCCGAGACAGACCAGTAATCTTGGTATTCGGGAACACAACGTGCCGTTTCGGCTTCGAATAAGTCGAAAGCAGGGATGCCTTACTTCCGACGGCTGCCGTGAGGATCGAGAACGTACTCGTTCAATGGACCGAATTTTCTTTTTTCCGCGTAGAGGCGCCAGCGCCGGAACACGATGCGCAGACTGGCCATGACGGGAATGGAGAGATAAATGCCCAGAATGCCAGCGACCTCGCCCCCGGCCATCACCCCGAAAATCGCTGCCAGCGGATGCAGTTCCACGCTTTGTCCCATGATGCGAGGCGAGGAAACGTAGTCCTGCACCATCCTCCAGGCGACAAGAAGAATGAGAAGAACGATCCAGTGTTTGTAACTGAGGAGCAGGGCCACGCTCATGATGGCCGCTGCCGCAACCAGCGGTCCGATCACCGGAATGAATTCCAGCAAGCCACCGACCGTGCCCAGTACAAGCGCATACTGCACCTGAAGCAGTCCAAGAAACGCCGAGTACGCGGCCATAGAGAGCGCAGCCAGAATCAACTGGGCGCGGATGAAGTGCGCCAGCATTTGATTCAGATCGTTGAGCACGCCCTCCAGCAACTCGCGCTGGGGCCGCGATGGCACCAGGGAAACCAGGACGTCGTTGAAAGCCCGTCCGTCCCGCAGAAAGAAAACGGAGAGGATGGGGACGACGACCAGCAACCAGGCCTCTTTCGCCACGTCGGCGATTTTCAAGCCAATCCGTTGCGCCAGTTGCGCCAGTTCCTGATTATGACTGGCAAGAAACGACCTCACCAACTCAGTTGTTCTCTCGCTCCAGCCGTGCTCTGAGCCGATTTGCTCGGCCAACTGACCGCTGCTGAGCTTCATGAGAAGGCCGGGAATAGCTTGCCCCAGCCGCCCGCCTTCCCGCGTAACCTTAGGACCAATCAGGGCGACGAACACCACGACCAGAGCGATCAGAAGAACATAAATGACCGCAATCGCCCGGCCGCGTCCGCGTAAGATCTTTTCGAGATGTAAAACCAGCGGGCTGATCAGATAGGCGAAGAAAATGGCGAAGAGAAAAGCGATCAGAGTTTGGCGTGCGAGATAAAGGAAACCGAGGCCCAGGGCAAACAGCAGCGCCGTGATGATGACCCGCGCGGTGCGTGCATCGGTGAGGAGCAAGTGTTCCGGATCCTTCCCTGACGGCGGTTGCCGGAATGACGTCTAATCGCGCACGACCTCGGTATTGTCGTCTGGAATGACAACCCGCATGAGCTTGAAATGATCCTGCTCATTTACCCACAGGGCCCAGGAAAACCCATCGCCACTCAGATTGAGACGCAGAAGTTGATGCTCGGCACCGTGGAGAGTTACTGCTTCCCGTCCCACAAGTTCCATGCGCACCCGCACCGAGGTGTGATCCTGCGGCACCAGGGCGCCAAACTCGACCGGGCCCTTCTGGCAGCGTAACTCGTTGTTCTCGTTGTGGCAATTCGTCGCCAGGTAGCGCCAGGCCAGTACTTCGCGTTGCACGAAGAAGTTGTTGTCGAGAATGACAGAGGTCACCGGCATCAGGAAGGGTTGCTCGGCGGGCTTGGCGCTGGAGGACGTTGTGATCTTTTCGATCAGAAAATCATTGTTAGGCAGGACCTCCAGGGAGCTTCGGGCCGGACTCGTCTCCGACCACTCATACCTGATCAGCTCGCCGCTGGAGGTGATTTGAAGTTCGGATTTCTGGCTGGCCGGGTCCCCGCTGCCTGTCTCCTTCAATTCAGAGTTAACGATGCTGGTGCTGTTTTCCTGCTCCACCTTGAAGGTCTCGGTCAGCACGCGCTGGCCCTTTACAAAAATGCCAAACGAACCTGAGTCAACCAAGTCCGTGCCGGATTTCGGCTTCTCCTTGCTTCTGGCGCCTGCCGGCGCGGTCAGCCCGCAGAGGGTCAGTAGCCCTGCGAGAACTATCATCAGGCCCGGGATAAATCCTCTTTTCATTGCAATTCCTCAGCTGGTTCGCCGAAACCCAGGGCGGCGACAATCTCCGCGACGATTGCGGCTATGTCCTTTCCGCTGGTTTTCTGACGCAATCGTGCTTTCAGGTATCTGGGACGTCGTATGCGATAAAGCCGGCAAAAGTCATCCCAATCCTTCGACAGCGGGCGCTGATCGCCCCGGTTGCGTGTCTGCTCATTGCATCGCCGCCACAACTCCTCTACCGGCGCATCGAGAAAAATCGTCGGGATGCCCGCCGCCCGAATCAATCGCGTATTAGCCGCTTGCGCGAACGCTCCGCCCCCCAGTGCGACCACTTTCTTCGAACCTCGGCCGAGTTCATCAAGCAATTCTCCCAATGCAGCCCGCTCCATACGGCGAAACTCAAGTTCCCCGGCGTCGCGAAAGATCTCCGGCACGCTGCGCCCGGCCTGTCGCTCGATCCTGTCATCCAGGTCCTCGAACGCACAACCCAGACGCGCCGCCAGGGCGCTACCCACGGTGCTCTTGCCCGCTCCCATGAAGCCCACCAGCATCACCGACGTCGCCGGCGATACGCGAATGCCGGAGGACGTTCCGCTTTTGGAAGCACGCTTATGCTTGCCCACCGCGGCCACGGCCCCGGCGCGTTGGTTGCGGCGATCCGGGTTGCGCTTCGCTTTCCTGATTGTGATGTTTATTTGTCTGAGCGTTTTCTGAGGTGGATTTTACCACTGAAGGTCCGCAGTACCACGGTGGAGGATGTCGCAAGTCGACCCATCGTACCTGCAAAGGCACGTCCCTTGTCGATGGGGAACCAGTTGTGGGTCTTGGGCTGGAGGGGGATGTCATCACTAACTTGGCCGCGCACGGAACGGGCGCTTACGTCGGCGGAGGTCCACTCGGGAATAGTTGCTTCGATGTCACCGCTATGACTGGTGAGGCGGTATTCGCCGCTGTTGCCGAAATCGCCCGAGTAATTGATACTGCCGCTCGTCGATACCACCTGCACAAATGGTCCGTTTACTTGATTGAGCGTCACCTCCCCGCTTAGAGAGTCGATTTCCACATGCCCATCCTTTATGTTGTCGAGAGTGACCGGGCCGTTCACCGTCTTTACGTGAACATGGGCATCGGAAATATCACGCACATCAACCGTGGCGCCCGCCCCTTCGAGCGTCACATCCCCATGAAGCCTTTCGGCCCGTAGAGGCCCGGTGGTGGAATGCAATGTGACGCTGGCATCGGGGGGGACCAGGAGCTCGTAGTCGACGCGGCCGCTTTCTGCGTCAGCGCCGGGCAGCAGGTGGGATTCGATATCCACGCGGTTTCCGCTTTGATTGTTATCAACCTCGACTTTGTCGGAGTGCAGAATGGCGTTTACCACCACGGTATTGTTCGAGGAGGGCTTAACCGAAATCGAGCCGTAGGGATTCAACACCGAAACTCCAGCTTTCGGTCCCACCGTAAAGTGGTATTCCTTTTTGCTTTCGGCCACCAGCGTGCCCACCACGATCACGCCGATGGCAACGAGTTTCGCTGTACGCATGTTCACCATACGAACCCCCAAGCAACTGCCACAAGTCCGGAAATTCCCTCAGTCGCCGTCGCCCGGCCGCGAAGCCCAATATTACGGCAGAGAACGGTCCATCGCCATCTCAAAAAGCAGGGATTTCTGTTCGTACGCGTCGAGCAAGGCACGCCGCGCATCTTCGTCGTTCGGGTTCTGATCTACCATGGCCTGAGCGTCGCGAATGTAGGCGTTCGCATTGCGCAGATCGTTCTCCCATTCCGCCTTCATTACCGGCGCGGTGTCGGAAACCTCTTGCAGCAGGTCCTCATCGTTGAGTCCCGCCAGCGCCTGCGCCGAGCTTCCCAGCGCGACGCGCTGCGGCGAAATCACCGCCGACTGCACGGGCATCTGGGGGCGCGGGCGTATGGAAATTCCCAACACAACCAGAAATATGGCCGCCACCGGAACCAGCCAGCGGGCGTGCCCCCAGCGCGAAGCGAACGATGGTACCCGCCGGCTCTCCGCCCGCGGCGGATGAATCAGCCCCTCCCGCCGCAGCGCGCTTTCAATGGAGTTCCATACGCGCGGGCTGGGTTCCTCCGCCGCTTGCAGTAGCGAAGCCGAATGAGCGATCAAATTCAATTCCGCCACCAGCGCCGTGCACGCTGGGCACGTTTTGAGGTGTGCCCGCTGCTCCGCCCTACTGGCATCTGCGGTCTCAACCAAGCTGTTCTGCAGTTCAACGCAATCCATAACCTCTCCCCAAGTCTCAAGAAGTCTACTGCGGCTCCTCAGTACCGCAGCTTCTTGCGCCTCTGCCAAGGTTACTGACGTTTCATGACCGTATCTTACCGGTCCTATTCCCTCTGCTCAGGACTTTCCGGCCTTTTCGGCTCTTTCCATCTTGAGCAGGTCGCGCAACTTCATTCTTGCCTTGTGCAATTGTGACTTGCTGTTTCCGATCGAACATCCCACCATGGTAGCGATCTCGTTGTGTTCGTAGCCTTCCACATCATGGAGGACAAAAATCGTGCGGTAACCGGGAGGGAGACTTTCCACTGCCTTCTGCAACTGCAGCCGGTCAATGGATCCGGCCAACGCCACATCGTCGGCCCCAAAATCTCTTCTGGGGCTGTCTTCCTCGCCACCCTGCGTAGTCTCTTCGAGAGAAACCACGGGAAGACCTTTCTTTCGCAGGTGCATCAAAACCACGTTCACCGACAGCCGATGCAGCCAGGTCGAGAACGCCGACTCACCGCGGAAGGTGGCGATCTTGCGAAATAGCTGCAGGAACGCTTCCTGGGCCAGATCCTCGGCTTCGGCCGTATTGGCCGTCATGCGCAGACAGAGCGAATACACCCGGCGTTTGTGCATCTCGTAGAGCGCCTGGAACGCTTCCGCGTCGCCTTGCTTGGCACGATCGATCGCATCGGCTTCGCTGAGGGGGCTGCCCTTACTCTGTCCTGGGTCGGTCAAGTTGCCTTTCCCGGCCGCACATTGTCAGATGCGGCTTAAGTAGTTTCTGTTGTATCGTTTGCGGGTTGTAAGTAAGATCGCCCAACCCCTATTCTGGCTCCAGAATATCAGAACCTTCTACCGATCTTGGGAGGCCGAACCCGCGCCGCGCCTGCCTCGCCGCGTTATGCAGAAATCTTTTGGCGATAGGAGCTTGCGGACCACCAAGCACGCAATCGTTCAAACCCGAGAATGGAAAGCAAGTCGCAGTCTCCAGAATTCGGTACGCTCGCTGACAAAAAGTGGCGCTCCCGGAAGCTGGTTTTCAGTTCCATAAGTCCCATTTTCAGCTCCGTGTCCCGAGTCGGAACGCTGCCATCTAAGCGGCTTTTGTTGTCGTGATCGTCTCGAGACCATGCCCATGGGGTCCGATTTCGCGCTGCCGCAGGAGGAAGGCAAACAAAAGGCCCAGGATTCCCAAAATCGAGAAAATCCACATTCCCAGGTTGTAACCCGCCGGATTGGAGGCGCTGGCGTGGCTATGAGTGTTCGCCCAGCCAACCAGCAGATTGAACCCACCGAATCCTATATTCTGGATCATGGTCATGAGCCCGTAGGCGGTGCCGAGCCTGGGCTGATCCACAAGATAAGCCACGGACGGCCACATCACGGCGGGAATCAGGGAAAACGCCACTCCCATCATGGCCATGGGAACGTACAAGCTGACGCGCGTATAAGCCATCATCAGATAAACGGGAATCAGCAGCGCCGACCCGCACATCATCAGGAGGGCACGCTTTCCGATTCGATCCACCCACAAGCCGAAAATCGGCGTGGCGATCATGGCAAACAGCGTCAGCATACTGGACAGGAATCCGCCGAACTCGCGCGATGTGCCGTGCGCTTCGATGAAGAACTTCACCGCAAAGGTCTGGAAGGGGAAGATGGCCGAGTAAAAAACAACACACAGAGAGACGATAAGCCAATAGCTGACGCCAAACTTCCACAGATCGGCGAAAACAACTTTATCAGTCGAAACATCTCCCAGGTGGTAGTTCTTTTCGGCCCAAACCTCCATGATCCAGTAAATGATCGCTCCCACGAGGCACAACGACGTGAAGCCAAATGCAATGAGGAATGGAGTCCGCCAATAGGCGTATGCCGACCGTGCCCAAGTCGGGGAATTAAGCGCCGCGAATGTTCCCAGGCGCGAGGCGGTCAGATTCAAGCCAAAGGCCAGGCTCAACTCCTTTCCGCGAAACCACCGCGCCAATGCGGTAGTAACCGCTACGTTGAGCGATTCCGCTCCCATTCCGAAAATCAGCCGTCCCGTCGCCATGATGGGTAGGTGTCCGGTTGCCGCCGTTATTCCCGGACCAACGAAAGAAAGCACGGCAAAGATCATTAGTGCCTTCCGCAGTCCCATCCGGTCGATGATGATGCCGCCAATCACGACCGTGAAGATGTTGGGGAAGCTGTACATGAACTGCAGGAAACCGATGTTTTCATCCGAAAACCCCAGTTGGTGCTTGAGCACATCGGCGAGCGGGCTGAGAGCGTCGTAGGCATAGTAGCTGCCAAACATAGCCAGGCTGACAAAGATCAGCACCAGCCAGCGGTAGAGCCGGCTGGGTTCAGGACGGACCGTTTCGGCCATCAATACTCTTTCAGAAACCAGATTCGACGCCAGTGGTTACGAGCAGAGAAGATTAGCAGATCGCGCAAGAATTCCGCATGCCGAATGGATGTCGCGACAAACTACGCAGAAAAGAAAGCTGAAATTGAACGGGTCTCTTCCGGTTTCTCAGTGTCCGTCGTGGTTAGGTTCTATAACTTCAATACTTCACAATCGCCGCGAATGAATTGGGATCGAGCGAGGCGCCGCCTACCAGCGCACCGTCGATTTCTTCCTGCGCCATGAGAGTTGAGGCGTTGTCAGGTTTTACCGAGCCGCCGTAAAGTATGCGCAACTGGGAAGCGAAGTCTTCGCCGAATACTTCCGTGGCCTCGCGGCGAATCACCGCATGCGCCTGCGCGGCAAGTTCCGGGGTTGCCGTCTTGCCGGTACCGATGGCCCACACGGGCTCATAGGCGACCACCAGCTTGGCGGCCTTCTTGGCGGAGATGGCATGGAACGCGCGCACACACTGGCGGCGAAGCACATCGTCGGTCAGTCCCGCTTCCCGCTCCTGGAGAACTTCTCCCACGCAGCAGATGGGCGTCAGCCCGCTTTCCAGAGCGGCTTTCAGGCGCAGGTTTACCGTGTCGTCAGTCTCGCCGAAGTATTGGCGGCGCTCGGAGTGGCCGACGATGACGTGGGTGACGCCCAGGCACAGCAGCATGGGAGCGGAGATTTCGCCGGTATAGGCGCCATCCATCTTCCAGTGCACGTTTTGCACCCCAATGGCGACGTTGGAACCTTTGGCCGCTTCGATGGCCGCAGCCGCGTCGGTGTAAGGCGGGCAGACCACGATTTCGTCGCGGTCGTGGCCCGCAACAATGGGCAAAAAAGCGCGAAAATAATCTGTGGTTTCGGCCGGGTTCTTATACATCTTCCAGTTGGCGGCAATCATTTTTTTTCTCATGACTCGGCTTTCTCGATTCTGAGACGGGCAGCAGGGTTGGATGCCATTTCTTCCGCGGCGCCGATGAAGGAGTTTAGGCTCGCGAGATCAAAGAGGACGAAACGGACCTTCGCCACGTGAGCGGCTGCCAGCAACGCTTCTACGGTCGAGGAAACGGCGACGGGTGCTGCTTCCTCAAGCGGATAGCCGTAGGCGCCGGTAGAAATTGCGGGAAAAGCGATCGAACGAAACCCACGTTCGTCGGCGAGGCGAATCGACTCGTGGTGACAGCTGGCCAGAACCTCCGATTCACGGCGATTACCATCGCGGTAGACCGGCCCTACAGTATGGATGACGTGCCTGGCCGGCAGCTTTCCTCCCGTTGTGATCACCGCATTGCCTGCCGCCAGCCTTCCGATCCGGCCCACAATCTGCCGGCACTCGGCCAATACGGCCGGTCCTCCGGCGCGATGAATCGCGCCATCGACCCCTCCTCCGCCCAAAAGGGATGAGTTGGCCGCGTTCACGATCGCGTCTGTGGTTTCTTTCGTGATATCGGCCGGACCATGGAACTCAATGGCCTTGCCCCCGTCCAGAACGAGGCGAATTGTAAAATCCTTCACGGTCGTGCCCAGAGGAGTCACTTTTTATCCGTCAAGGCTTCGACGCCGGGGAGCGTCTTGCCTTCCAGAAATTCCAGCGAGGCGCCGCCCCCAGTGGAAATATGCGTGATTTTATCGGCAACGCCGGCGGCATGAATCGCGGCCACTGAATCACCGCCGCCGACAATAGAAGTTGCGCCGGCATTTTCCGCCACTGCCTGCGCGATCTTGAATGTTCCCCTTGAAAACCCCGGAACTTCAAAGACTCCCATCGGGCCGTTCCACACGATGGTCCGCGCCTGAGAGATTTCTTCCGAGAAAATCTCGATGGTCTTCGGCCCGATGTCGAGCGCCATTCGATCGGCGGGTATGGGCTCGCCCTGGCCAATCTGCTGGATGATGGCGTTTGCTTCCGGTTTGATCGCCACGACGTGATCCACCGGCAACAGGAATTTCACATTCCGTTTTTTCGCCTCGGCCAGGAGCTGCCGAGCCATCTCCAGCTTGTCGGCTTCGAGCAGCGACTTGCCAATTTCCTGGCCTTGCGCTTTGAGGAAGGTATATGCCATGCCGCCGCCGACAATGAGCGAGTTGACCTTGGTCAGCAAATTCTGGATTACACCGATCTTGTCGCTGACTTTCGCCCCGCCAAGAATGGCAACGAAGGGAGCCTCAGGATGCTCCAGCGCCTTGCCCAGATACTGGAGTTCTTTTTCCATGAGGAGGCCGGCCGCCGACTTCGGAACGAATTTGGTGATGCCCGCAGTCGAGGCATGAGCCCGATGCGCCGATCCGAATGCGTCGTTCACATAGAAGTCGCAGAGATTTGCCAGTTGCTTGGCAAATTTCTCGTCATTCGCTTCTTCTTCGGCATGGAAGCGCAAGTTCTCCAGCAACAGCGTCTGACCCTTCTCTAACTGGTTCGAAACTTCCTCGGCTTCCGGGCCGACGCAGTCGGGCGAAAAGCCGACATTCTCGCCCCGCGCCAGTTCTCTGTCGAGCAGCATGCGCAGGCGTTCGGCCACAGGCTTGAGGCTCATCTTCGGGTTGGGTTTGCCCTTGGGCCGGCCCAGGTGCGAGGCGAGGATCAACCGGGCCCCGTGGCGCAGCGCGTATTCGATCGAAGGCAGGGTCTCGCGGATGCGCGTGTCATCCATCACGCGTCCGTCTTCCAGGGGAACATTGAAGTCCACGCGCATGAAGATGCGGTGGCCGTTCAGCGGGAGATCGCGAATAGAAAGTTTGGACATGATGCAGGTCCTTCGGAGGTAGCGCCGCCGTCCCGGCGGCTTTCAATCTGCTTGCCGCGCCTGTCGCCCGCGCGGGCGCCATGCCCGCGCAGCAAGCGGCATCAGTGAATTGTCGACTACAGGCCCTTGCCCGCGATGTAGTGGATCAAATCCCGCACGCGGCAGGAGTATCCCCATTCGTTGTCATACCAGGAGATCACCTTGACGCAATTGCCGCCCACCACCATGGTGCAAGGCGCGTCCACGATCGAAGAGCGCGAGTCGCCGCGGTAATCCATCGATACCAACTCCTGCTCTTCGTAGCCCAGATAGCCCTTGAGCGGCCCGCTCTCGGAGGCTTTTTTCAGCGCCGCGTTGACTTCTTCCTTGGTGGTCTTTTTCTCAACCCAACAAACCAGGTCGACGACCGAAACGTTCGGCGTCGGCACTCGCATGGAGAAACCATCGAGCTTGCCGCCGAGTTCGGGAATGACCAGCTTGAGCGCTTTTGCCGCCCCAGTGGTGGTCGGAATCATCGACAAAGCTGCCGCGCGGGCCCGGCGCAAGTCCTTGTGCGGAAAGTCGAGGATCACCTGATCATTGGTATAGGAATGGATCGTGGTCATGGTGCCGCTGACGATCTTGAATTCGTCATTGATCACCTTGGCGACTGGCGCAAGACAGTTCGTGGTGCACGATGCGTTGGAAATAATGTGATGCCTGGCTGCGTCGTATTTTTCGTGGTTCACACCCAGCACGAGCGTTACGTCTTCGTTCTTCGCCGGAGCCGAAATAACGACCTTCTTCACCGGCCCGCGCAGGTGCTTTTTGGCTTCATTGGCATCAGTGAAGCGCCCGGTAGACTCGATCACCACCTGCGCCCCCACAGATTCCCAGGCCAGCGCCGCTGGATCCTTTTCTTTGAAAACCTTAATTGTTTTTCCGTCGACGGTAATGCTGTCCGCCCCGGCGCTGATTTTGTTGGGCAGATTCCCTAGGATCGAGTCGTATTTCAGCAGGTGCGCGAGCGTTTTTGGTTCCGTGAGGTCGTTCACTGCCACGAACTCAAGCTCTGGGTCTTTAATCGCAGTGCGAAATACGTTGCGGCCGATACGTCCGAAACCGTTAATACCTACTTTGACTGCCATGCTTCCTCCCTATCTATGAAGACGAATTCAGAAATCTTCCGCGCTCGATACGCAAACATTTGATGTTAGCAGGGGAAGGGAAGCGCCGTAAATGATTGGCCGCAGATTACGAAAGGCTCTGATTCCCATCACGAAACCATGTATTCTCGATCACTGACAGATGGCAGAACGCTTGAACCGGTGTGCGTGTACCTCTGTGAAGGCGGGTCAGGAAAAGCTCAACTCAAGATATGTATCGGTCCGCAGCCAGATCAGTGGCATTCGGGCCAGCCAATACTTGCGATTGATCGTCTGCCGGGCATGGGCGTGCTCCTTTGCCGGCAAAATGCGAACGGTAGCAGGAAATTCCGGACCGGTCACCCGTCCCCGAATCGTGCAGGGAGCCACGCGCACCTGAGGATTGTTACGAATCCGCTTGGTCTTGCCCATGTCACTGCGGGTCATGACGTAAAGCTTTTCCCCGTCCTGACCGAACCACACCGGCGTTGCAACGGCCGCGCCGCTTTTGCGAAATGTGGTCAGCGAAATATACTTTTGGCCCCGAATCGGGGAAGGAATTGGTATCGGCTGAGGAGTATTGTCGTGATTTCCTGCGAGACCAGAGTTTGCCCTGTTTTCCATTCTTTACGCTCCTGCTGGCTGTGGTTCATCCGGAATGTGCGGTGATTGCTCATGCATTGCCTTCTGTGTTACAAGCCAAACATGCGTAAATGGATGCGCGAGCGCTTACAGCGCCGCAAGAAAAATGCTCCAGGGCAGGCTGCCGAAGCCGCACCCCCGCCACTGCAGCCGGCGTATTTTGACGAGGGGTCAAATTCGGCTCCCGTGGCCGAGCCGGCCCCCTCCGAAGCAACGACGCGGCCTGTAACGGAAACTCAGTCGTCCGCCGACGGAGATTCAGAGGGTCCCCCATCCTCCAGTGCGCCGCGCGAATCGGCGCGGAACCCAGCCGCTCAGAAGCCCAGTCCGCGCGCGCGGGCGCGCCGTCGCCGCGGAGGTCGTGGACGAAGCGGCCGGGGCCGCGAGCAGGCGGTGGCCCAGGCTTTTTCTCACGCCGCCACGAAGGGTTCAGCTCCGGTGGTGGCCGAGGAGGAACAGGTGCCGGAGGCGTTGCAGGCCGAGGTTGAAGCCTCGGCCACCCCGGCGCGCGTGGAGACTCCGAAATTACCTTCAGCCCCTGCCGCCGCCCCCCGGCCTTCCAAAGGCGCGGTGGTGCTGGCAATCGGTCTTCCCGGCTCGGGCAAGAGTTCGTGGTTCAAGCGACATAACGTCGTACCCCTATCCAGCGATGCGCTGCGCGCGTTGCTGTTCGACGACGTGCGGGAGCAGCGTTATCAGGACATCGTCTTTTCCAACCTGCGCTCTCTACTCAAGGCCCGATTGATCGCGCGGCGACCCATGAACTATGTGGACGCCACCAATCTTACGCCGCAGGAGCGCCAACATTGGATCAAGCTGGCTAAGGATTACAACTACGAAGTGCATGCGGTGTTTTTCGATGTGCCTCTGGAAGTGTGCATCGAGCGCCACCAGCGCCGCGATCGGGTTGTGCCCGAGGAAATGATGAGGCGCATGGCGGCGAAACTCAAGCCGCCCTCGTTTGACGAAGGTTTCGCCAAGATCACGGTGGTGCGGGTGAAGAAAAAGGCCTAACGATCCGCTATCTGGCCGCTGCCCCTCTGGCCCGGAGAGGCGATGATCCCTTCGCCACCCCTCCATCTGCCATTCGATGGTCCCCAGCCGGAGCGGAGGAATCCAGCCGGAACTGCCCTACCAGGCGCTGCAGGTTCGTGGCCAGGCGCCTGAGCTCCTCCGCGCCTTGCTGCGACTTGTGCGCGCCATGAGCCGCCACCTCGGTGCTGCGGGCAATCTCGCTGACGCTTTCGCTGATTGCCTTGGAACTCACCGCCTCCTCGCTGGAGGCCGTGGCAATGCGCGAAATCATGTCTTCGACCTCCTGCGCGGTCTTGAGCATTTGCTGCAGAGAGGTGCCCGCCCGTTCCGTGGCCTGCACTCCGCGTTCGAATTGCTGGGTTCCCCCCTGCATGGCAGAGACGGCGTCGCGGATTTCGTCCTGGATGCCGTGGATCATCTCGGCAATTTCCTTGGTGGACGAGGCCGTGCGCTCGGCCAGCTTGCCCACCTCGTCCGCGACCACGGCAAAGCCGCGTCCCAAATTGCCCGCCCGTGCCGCCTCGATCGCGGCGTTGAGCGCGAGCAGATTAGTCTGATCGGCGATGTCAGTGATCGTTTCTACGATCTTGCCGATCTGATCGGAGCGTTTCCCCAAGTCTTCGACCATGCGGGAAGCGTCACCCAGGGTCGTGCAGGCGGAGCGGACCTGTTCCTGTGTTTCTCTTAGAATATCCCCTCCCGTGTGAGCGATCTCCGCAGCCTTGTGGGCGGCGGCGGCGGCATCCGAGGAATTCCGCGAGACCTGCTCAACTGCTTCATCCATCTCTCGCATGGCGGTTGCGACGTGCTGCGTCTGATCTCGCTGATTCTGGCTCTCGCGCGCCTGTTCCGCGGCTGCATGAGACATCGCCTCGCTGGCGTCCGCAAGCTGCCGGGTATTTCCCGA
>DATKPV010000121.1:0-12678 GCA_035523915.1 Candidatus Aquilonibacter sp.
CGTCAGGGTTTCCCCCATTGCGCAAAATTCCCCACTGCTGCCTCCCGTAGGAGTCTGGACCGTGTTTCAGTTCCAGTGTGTCCGTGCGCCCTCTCAGGCCGGATACCGATCTTCGCCTTGGTGGGCCGTTACCCCGCCAACCAGCTAATCAGCCGCGACCCCCTCCTCAAGCGCCTTGCGGCTTTGATCTTGCGATGTTATGCGGAATTAGCCCCGGTTTCCCGGAGTTATTCCCCACTCGAGGGCAGGTTAGTCACGTGTTACTCACCCGGTCGCCACTGTACTCATGGATTGCTCCACTTTCTCGTTCGACTTGCATGTGTTAGGCACGCCGCCAGCGTTGATTCTGAGCCAGGATCAAACTCTCGTTTGAAACCTGATGCCTGCCGACGGGTAGAAGGCAGGCTGCCACCGGCTTTCGGCTGTCGGCTCTCGGCTTTCGGCCGAAGCCAAAACCAAGAACCTCAAGCTGAAGCCCGTGACGCCATCCTCGCGCTCGAAACGCGGGATGGCACATCTTGTGAGATCGTTCGGACTTATGCCCGAATTCGTCTCTCACGACTGGCACGTTCAACCTGATTGTCAAAGACCGAACCGCGATCCGCCTGAGCGGCGCGCATTCAGTCCAGATCGGAAACCATGCAATCGAGCTTGCGCTCGACCGGACAGCCGAGGCGGCTGTCCCTACATGAGAATTCCGACTGTCCTCGAAACCCTACAAACATACCGTGCGTTGAAAAACGCTGTCAACCAGCGCATCCCACAGGTTTTCCAGATGATTTCCACATCAGGAATGACCTCAGGGGCTAAAGCCCCTTTGACTGGCCAATGCTTTCGGCGCGGCTTGAAGCCGCGCCCCTTCAAAGCATGTCGGGGCAATACAGCGCGAAGCGGTATGGTCTTCCGCCGGAGCAACCGGTACCGGAACAACTCACGGTTTTCGGCGCACGCCAAAACGGAAGACAGAAAGTTGATAAAAGAACTTGTTGGAGGTCCTTGCTTTGAAGGTACCCTTCAGAACTACAACCTGACCCGCCAGCAGGCGGCTATCAGGGGCTCCGAATCGAATCCCGTGGCCGGGACAATTAAGGCAAACGCCCTTAAAACATTAGATGCCGGACGGCGACGAGAGTTGCGACAAAATCGCCCGGCTAGCCACACTACTCTCGGTTAATTGTTTATAGCAGATGAGGAGGGGAGAGTGCAAGGGGAAGTTTACGAAGGTGATTCTCTTTCGCTCCTTCGGAGCTGGTTGCCTTTGCGGTTGGTTCCCACGGCTTGGCTGTGGGCTGAATTCTTTCGCTCCTTCGGAGCTAGTTCTGTCTTCCGAACCGTTACCCACGGCTGGCGCCGTGGGCTGGAATCTTTCGCCCCTTCGGGGCTGGTGCTTTCTTCTGGATCCTGACCCACGGCTTGCGCCGTGGGCTGCGTTCTGGCGCCCGTTCGGAGCTTGGCAGGTTTGCGATATCCACAATGGGTATGTGATGAATGTCACAGCCTTGGCGAGGCTGGGCGTGACAGCGTTTCCGGGATGCGGCTTCGCGTTCGCGGGGGGGCCACGGTAATAACGAAGCCGCCGGAGCGGCGCAAGAATGCAGCCCACCGCGCAAGCGGTGGGTAAGATTCGCGAAAAAATGACGGAGCCCCGGAGGGGCGCAAGAAATTTGTGTCTCATACATCCGGCAATGTCTTGTTGCATTTCATTTTTTCCACAGAGGGGCGACGGCCTTTGATCAAGCCCGAATTCCGCGCCGATTTGTTTGCCTACCTTGGAGGCATCGTGCGCGAGATGCAGGGGACAGCCCTCATCGTCGGCGGCACAAGCGATCACGTACACATACTGGCTCGGGTTCGACCGGCTCATTCCGCTGCGGAGATCGCTCGCATCATTAAAGCGAGTTCTTCGCGCTGGGTTCACGAAAGATGGGGCGCGGATTTTGCATGGCAGACTGGATACGGGGTTTTCAGCGTCAGCGAATCGAATGTCGCAGAGGTGACAAAATACATCGCCGGACAGGAGGAACATCACAAGAGGCATTCGTTTGAGGAGGAGTTTGTGGCGTTCCTCAAAAAGAACAACGTCGACTATGACGAGAGATACATTTGGGGTTAGTTTCTTTCGCCCTTTGGGGCTGGTTGCCTCCCACGCAGCTGACCCACGGCTCACGCCGTGGGCTGCATTCTTTCGCTCCTTCGGAGCTTGTTGCCTCTGCGGTTGGTTCCCACGGCTGGCGCCGTGAGCTGCATTCTGGCGCCGCTTCGCGGCGTCGCTGGTGTCGGCGCGGCTGAAGCTTTCCTGAAGAAGAACCCCATCGAATTTGATGCGCGGTGTGTTTGGGACTAGTTTCTTACGCCCCTTCGGGGCTGCTCTTCTCCTCCGAATCGTTCCCCACGGCTTACGCCGTGGGCTGCAATCTGTCGCCGCTTCGCGGCTTCGCTCGTGTCGGCGCGGCTGAAGCTTTCCTGAAGAAGCTTGGCCTGTTTCGCGGGCGCTGGAAGGCTGCGCCACTCAAACTCCCAAACTCAGCGTTTGAGCAGATGCCAGGCTTCCTTGAATTCGGCGTAGCGGGAGTTTTGGCGGTGGGGAGTGAGCCAGACGTCGAAGGATCGGCGGAGGGCGGCGATGGGGAGGATGTACCAAATTTCAACCGGGATGATGTAGGCGGCTACAAAGTCGATCTGGCGGGAGGTGTACGGGCCTCGGCTGTTGCTGACCCAGCAGACGTAAGATTGCAGGCGCTTCTTGCTAGTGCATTTGACCTGGACGCGATGGAAGCGCCCGTTGTGCTCGACGGCGAAGTCGTACGGGGCGCTCTCGCCCCAGGGTTTGGAGACGCGCAGGCCGTGGCGGGCGGCGCGCTCGAGGAAGCGGATTTCGGCCCATTCTCCGCGCTGCTTGGCGTGGGAGATGGCAGGCTTGTGATTCGACATACGCAGGCCTCTGACTGGGTTGTGGAGGCTGCGGTCGGTGGAGGCACACTTACGGCCCTGACAGCCGAGCAGTTTGGTTATTTTGATGTACTTCCATTATAGCATTTTGAAAACGGTGATTCGGGCTCTGGGGAAAGTGTTTCTGGCGTTGAATCAAGAGAATAGAGGCGTGCAAATTTTTCTTCTTGACAGCGACAATTGGGGACGGCCGTCATCCCACTTCTCGCAAAAGCGGCGAGAAGTGAGGCACCCGGCTCAGGATGATAACGCTTGATTTCAGCTTTCCTCTTCGCGGGTGAGGCGGATCCATTCCTCCATCTGATCGAGGTACTGGGCGAGGGCGCGGCGGCCGGCGGCGGTCAGGCGGTAGTCGGTGCGGGGGACGCGTCCTTCAAAGTATTTGAGGCAGGAGATGTATTGCGCCTCTTCGAGCTTGCGGGCGTGCACGCTCAAGTTGCCGTCGGTGGTTTTGAGGATGCGTTTGAGGTCATTGAAGCTGAGCGAGGGATTGGTAGCCAGGGCGCTGACGATGCCCAGGCGGATGCGCTCGTGGATGAGGCGATCGAGTTCGGGTAATTCCATCGCGGGCAGCTTGGTTTCGCGGGTATCAGACGGCGCGGCGAGCTTCGCTGCGGCCGGGGACTTGCGGCGGCGATGGAGAGCTCTAGCCACCGTGCCTCCGCGCGATGAGCAATCCAAAGACGATGTGAAGACCGCCGAAGGCGGCCGCGAGAATCCAGTTTCCCCAAGCGGCCGGGGCAAGGCCCGCGGCCAGGCCCATGGCCATGAAGCAGACGCCCATCACGGGCACGATAGCCACCGAATAAGCGCCTCCGGTGATAATTCCGGCGCCGTAAAGAAGAAGCCAGGCGGGCGGGAGCGCGGCGTAGAGGCCGGCGCGAGATAGTAGAAAAGTGAGAAACGCGCCAGCGGCCAGCGGGGGAAACAGGCCGAGGGCCACGCGGCGTCCAGGGCCGGTGAAAAGCGGCAGGCCGCGGCGGTTGGCTTTAAAGCGGATGGAGATGAAGGCGATGATGGCGGCAAAGACGGCTTCGCCGAGCCAGACGCGAAGCCAGGCGGCGGGAGCCGGCTGGAGGGAGGCGAGGCGGGCGGCGGCGAGGGCGGTGACGCCGAGAATGACTTGTCCCCAGCCGGGGACGGCGGTGAAGGAGGCAGAGCGCTCCATGGTTTCGCGGATGTAGCGCAGATCGGCGGCAAGATCGGGCGTGGAGCGCGAGGCCGCGGGCCGGGCGCGATGATAGGGACGGCGCAGACGGTGCGGGCGAGGCTCGTGCATGTAGATCAGGATGGCATGGTGCGAGACGGTGGGTCAAGTTCTTTGTGGTGTAAAGCCGGTACAGCCTCGTGCCCGGCGCTGCGGAACCGCATAAATGGCCGGGGAGCGCGGTGTATAGTTGTGTGCCGTTTAGTCCGTCGTGCGATATCTGCTGGGGAAAGGGTGATTCGGTGCCGAGATTCACACGTGGCAGGGGATTTCTGCTGGTTGGAGTGTTCTTTTTCTTTCTCGCTGGAGCCTTGGTGTGGGGGCAGGATGGTTCGGGCGAAAAGATTTTCTTTCATGCCAAGGTGTTCACTGGCGATCCGGAGAATCCGTATGCGGCGGCAGTGGCGATTCGCGGCGACGAAATTCTTGCGGTCGGGAATCTTCCAGAGGTGGAAAAAGCTGCTACGGCCAATGCCGAGCGGATTGATCTGCAGGGGAAGAGTTTGTTCCCGGGATTCATCGATTCGCACAGCCACTCGATCGATGGCGGGCTCGGTCTGATTGCGGCCGATGCCAGCGAGACGGTGTTCAAGCTCGATCAACTAGCGCCGTTTGTGGCGGAGGCGAAAAAGTCAGGCCGGGGCATGCGCGGGGACATCCTGGAAATTCAGGGTATGCCGCTGGAGTTCTGGTCGCATACCGACGTGCTGAATGCGGAGTTCAGCGCGGGCGCCTACCAGAGGCAGTGCGTGCTGCTGCGCGGGATGGACGGGCACACGGCATGGGCCAATCGCGCGCTCTTGCAGCGGGCAGGAATTACGGCGGAGTTCTTGAAGAGTCTTTCGGCGCAGGAACGCACTTACTTCGGGTTCGGCAAGGACATGCAGCCGAACGGATTTCTGGTGGATGCGGGAACGGAGAAGATTGAAAAGCTGCTTCCCCCCTACACGCCGGAGCAGTTGCTGGCGGCAGGCCGGGCGGCGCTGAAATACAACTACAGCCTGGGGATCACGGCGTGGCTCGATCCGCTGGCGACGGATTATGTGCTGCAGGCATACAAGATGCTGGCCGATCGCGGGGAACTGAATTCGGAAGTGGTGGCGTTTCCGCGAGTGATGGTGCAGGATCCGGTGGCGGAACTGGCGCAGGTGGAGAAGACGCGCGAGGAGTACAAGGATGTCCCGCACCTGCATGTGACTGGAATCAAAGTGTTCGCGGACGGCGTGGTGGAGTATCCGTCGCAGACAGCGCATCTCACCAAACCGTACCGAGACGGCCACAACGGCGATCTGCTGTTCGATCCGCAGAAGTTTGCCGAGTTGTGCGTGATGGCGGACAAACAGGGATTGATCGTTCACGTGCATGCCATCGGCGACGGAGCGGTGAAGGCGGCGCTGGATGGGATTGAGGCGGCGCGCAGGGCCAACGGAAACTCCGGTTTGCCCGACACGCTGACGCACGAGCAGTTCGTGCGGCCGGAGGATTTTCCGCGCTTCCGGGAGTTGGGGGTGATCAGTGCATTGCAGCTTTTCTGGGCGGACGCCAGCAATGACACGATTCAAATTGTGAAACCCTATATCGATCCGGAGATCTACAAGTGGCAGTATCCGGCGAGATCGATTCTGGATAATGGCGGGATTATTTCCGGGGCGAGCGACTGGCCGGTCTCGACGGCGAATGTGTTCATGGGAATCTATCAGGCGGAGACGCGAAGCGGACCGGAGGGCGTGCTCGATCCGCCGCAAGACATGCCGCGTGAGGCGATGTTCTACGCCTACACGCGAAATTCGGCGCGGGCCATGAATATGCTGAATTCGATCGGGACGATCGCTCCGGGCAAGCGCGCAGATCTGGTTTTGCTGGACCGCGACGTTTTGACGGTTTCGCCCGAACAGATGCGCGATACGAAGGTGCTGTGGACCATGGTGGCGGGGAAGATTGTGTATCGGGCGAAGTGAATAGCGTTTCCGGCACAGCGTGCCGAAAACAGCAGGGGTTGGATTTTCCCAGGACTCTTGGTATGAGCGAGTTCGGCAAGCTGTTGATCGGGCTGGGTGCGCTGATCTTGGCGGTGGGGCTGGTCCTGATGTTGTTGGGGCGAACGAACCTTCCCCTGGGGCGGTTGCCGGGCGATATTGTCTATCGCGGGAAGCACACGACGGTGTATTTTCCGCTGGCAACCTCGATTCTTATCAGCGTGGTGCTGACGGTTGTGTTGTATGTGGTGAGTCGATGGAGGCGATAGACAGCATGATTGCCAAGATTGGATTGGCGGTGGTGATGGCGATCGGGAGCTTGCCGGCTTGGGCGCAGATGCCAGCGGCTGCGCCGAACTGGGTCGAGGTCAGCAACAGCTATACGAGAAAGTTGCTGGCGGTGGAAATGAAGCATCACCCGGAGCTTGGCTCGGATCAGGGGCTGAGCGAGTACGACTCCCGGGCCACGCAGCCGACGCTGGCCGATGAAGATCAGGAGCGGCAGGAGTTGGAAGCCGTGCTTACAGAATTTAAAGGCGCCGTCGACCAACAAAAGCAGAAAGAGGTAGCACAGGATTTGCAAATCATGATCCGCCGAATGGAACTGCGTTTCCGCAGGCAGGATTTTGAGCGGGCGCACGAGGTGCCTTTTCTGAATGCGAGCGGCATGGTTTTTCGCGGGCTGCAGATTCTGCTGGACGAACAGACGCCGGCAGAGCGGAGGCCGGCGGCGGTGGTTCGGATTCGCGAGTATGCCGGAATGGAACCGGGCTATGAGCCGTTGACGAAGATTCTGAAACAGCGCGTGATGGAGCAGGTGGCCAAGCCGGGAGTGTATTACCCGGCACGCACCGAGATCGAGACGGAGATGGGGCGGAATGCGAACTATCTGGAAGGGATCGAAGCTCTGCTCAAGAAATACGACCTGAAGGACTGGCAGGAACCGTACAGCACGCTGAAGACGCAGCTTACGGAATACGACGCGTGGACGCGGGCCAACGTGTTGCCTAAGGCGCGGGCGGATTTCCGCCTTCCGCCGCAGGAGTATGCGCTCGATCTTGAGGGCTATGGGATCGATATTCCCCCGGACAAACTCACAGCCATGGCACACCAGGCATTCGACGAAATCCAGGGAGAAATGAAGGCCATTGCGGCGCAGATTGCAAAGGAGCGACATCTGCCGTCGAGCGACTATCGTGATGTAATCCGCGAACTGAAAAAACAGCAACTGGTGGGCGATGCCATACTGCCGTTTTACCGGGACCGGCTGAGGCAGATTGAGAAGATTATTGTCGCAAAACAGATTGTCACGTTGCCGGACCGGCCGGCGCGAATCCGCATTGCCACCGCGGCGGAGACGGCACAGCAGCCGGCACCGCACATGGTGCCTCCGCCATTCCTGCACAACACCGGGCAGAAGGGCGAGTTCGTGCTGCCGCTGAATATTCCGGCGGCGCCAGGGCAGAGCTCGGCGGAGAAGTACGACGATTTCAACTACGACGCCGCATCGTGGACGCTGATTGCACACGAGGCGCGTCCGGGCCACGAGTTGCAGTTTGATTCCATGCTGGAGCATGGCGTGTCAGTGGCGCGCGTGCGGTATGCATTCAACAGCACAAACGTTGAAGGATGGGGGCTATATGCGGAGTACCTGATGGAACCTTATATGCCGCCGGAGGGCCAGCTGGTCTCCCTCGACTACCGCTTGCTGAGGGCGGCTCGGGCGTTTCTCGATCCAGAGCTGCAAGCGGGAAAGATTCAGCCAGCGGATGCGTATCGGGTGCTAGAGCAGGATGTGGTGCTTTCGCACGCTTTCGCGGAAGAGGAAGTGGAGCGATTCACCTATCGCATGCCGGGGCAGGCGAACAGCTATTTCTACGGATACACGAAGCTGTTGGCGCTGCGAAAGGATGTAGAGGCGGCGAAAGGGACGAAGTTTGATCAAAAGAAATTTCATGATTTCATCCTGGCGCAGGGTCTGTTGCCGCCGGATTTGCTGCGCGAGGCGGTAATGGAGGGGCTTGTGCCGGAAGTGCGGGCGGCACGCTAGGTAATGGTTGGTTGTTCGCCGTTGGGCGTTCCCGAAACTGTGAGCACAGGAGTCCCTGCCTCGCGAGATCCCTCTCATTGTTTACCCAACTATTGGTTTGCGCGGGCGGGAGCGCCCGCGCCACACAATCTTGAACCTCCCTTGCGGTACACTGCCTCGATGTCTTCGCTGGCTGACCAGATGGGATTCAATTTTCGCCCCGCGCCGCGGCGAGTTTGGGCGGTGCGCGAACTGGTGGCGGCGGTGCGCTCGCAGGTGGAGCGCGAGTATTCGGACGCCTGGGTGGAAGGAGAAGTTTCGAATTTGCGCACGCCTGACTCAGGGCATATCTATTTCACGCTGAAAGATGGGGCGGCGCAGATCCGCGTAGTGATGTTCCGGTCGGCGGCGAGATTTTTGAAATTCCGTCCGGCGGATGGCATGCAGGTCGTAGTGCGCGGGCGGGTGACGGTTTATGAAGACCGCGGCGAACTGCAGATTTCCGCGGAATACATCGAGCCCAAGGGCGCCGGCGCACTGCAGATTGCTTTTGAGCAGCTGAAGGCGAAGCTGGAGGCGGAGGGACTGTTTGCCGCGGAACGCAAGAAGGCGATTCCGACGCTGCCGAGAAGGATTGGAGTGGTGACGTCGCCGCAGGCGGCGGCGCTGCAGGACATCCTGAACATTTTGCAGCGGAGGCATCGGGCGGTGAATATTTTGATTTATCCCGCCCAGGTGCAAGGCGAGCTGGCGGCGAGCGAAGTGGCGGCAGGACTGCGGCATTTCAACCGTGCGGCTGAAGTGGAAGTGATCATTGTGGCTCGCGGCGGAGGATCGGCGGAGGATCTGGCGGCATTCAACGATGAAGGATTGGCGAGAGTGGTGGCCGGGTCAACGATTCCGGTGATTTCGGCGGTGGGGCACGAGACGGACTTTACGATTCTGGATTTCGTAGCCGATCTGCGGGCGCCGACGCCTTCGGCGGCAGCGGAGCTGGTGATCCGGTCGCGGCAGGAAGTGGAAAGCCAGGCGGAGGCGCAGCACGAGCGTCTGGTACGGGCGATGCAACGGCGGTTGCTGGAGGCGCGTCATGCGCTGACGCAGCTGGCGCAGCATGGAGCGTTTGTGCGGATGATGGATTTGATTCGGCAGAAACAACAGAAGCTCGACGATCTGACGTTCCGGATGGAACGGGCAGCGGGGCAACTGTTGGGGCAGGCACGGCGGAAGCTGGAGACGGTCGCGGCGGCGGTGCGGCACTACGATTTGGGGCGCGTGCTGGCGGGGATGCGCCGGGAGCTGGTAGCGGGAACGGCGGCGCTGGCGGCCGCCATGCGGCATTCGCTTTTGCAGCAGCGCGTCCGGGTTGAGCGAATGGCGACGGCGCTGCAGGCGCTTTCTCCATTGGCCATTCTGGAGCGTGGCTATGCGCTGGTGTTCGACGCGGAAGGGCATCTGGTGAAAGACGCGGCGGCGGTGAGTGCGGGCGACGAGATTCGGGCACGAGTGGCGCGGGGAGAGATCGATGCGATGGTGACGCAGGCGAGAGCAGAGAAAGAGCAGGCGAACCGCGGAAAAAAGCAGCGGCGATAAGGTATTGCGTGTGGCCGTACGAGTGGGACTAAACACAGAGGGCATGCAGGGACACAGGAGGCCACAGGGAGTGCTGGTTCAGGCGCGATCGGCAATTCGGGCAGAGGTCGCGGGGATACCTTGCATTAGAATGTAGGTTCAGAGCGGCGGAAACTTCAGGCCTGGGGAGTTAAGGTGACACAGCTGCTGGCGCCATGGTCGAGAGTGTCGCTGACGGTGCTCGACATTCTGCTGGTGGCAGTGATCATTTACCAACTTTTGGTAATGATACGCGGCACCCGCGCCGCACCCATGCTGGCTGGGTTGGCCGTGGTGGCGGGGGCGTTTTATCTGGCGCGCATCGGGGATCTGGTAACCCTGAACTGGCTGGTCAGCCACCTGGCGCCCTACGTGGTGTTCGCCCTGATCGTGGTGTTCCAGTCGGAGATCCGGCATGTGCTGGCGGACGTTGGCCGGCGGCTGAGCTTTATGCGCGGATCGGCCAGCGAGGGCGATTCCTATGACGACATCGTGCTGGCAGCGAATTTGTTTTCGCAGCACCAGACCGGCGCGCTGATCGTGATCGAGCGCGAAATCGGCCTGCGCACCTATGTGGAGAGCGGCGTGGCCATGGACGCGCGACTATCGTACGACCTGCTGGCCACAATCTTTCGGCCGAGCGCGCCGCTGCACGATGGGGCGGTGATCATCCAGAAGGACCGCATTGCCGCGGCGGCCTGTTTTCTGCCGTTATCGATGAATCCCGTGCTCTCGACGCAGCTGGGAACGAGGCATCGCGCAGGGATCGGAATCACGGAAGAGACCGACGCGATTGCCGTGATCGTCTCGGAAGAGACAGGCGCCATCAGCCTGGCCGTGGGCGGGAACATTGAACGGGATCTCACGGTGGACCAGTTGCGGGCGCGGATGAGCAGCGAACTGCAGCGTTACATGTCGCCGGTGACACTGCCGACGGCGATCGGACCCGGCGAAGAGGGGAACGAGCTCAGTTCTCCTCTGCGGACGGGAACAGCCAACGAGGCTCACACGGAAGCCGCGCGGAGAGCGGAGCGCGAACGGTGAATCATTTCTTCCGCCATTACGTGCTACACAACTTCAGCCTCAAGGTGCTGTCGCTGCTGCTGGCGACGTTTTTGTGGTTCACGATTTCACGGGGAGAGCAGCCGGCAGTCGTGGAGATCCGGGTGCCGATCGAGTTTCAGCACCTGCCCAACGACCTTGAGATCAGTTCGCAAAATATTCCTGAGGCGCAGATTCGCGTGCAAGGGCCGGAGCGGCTGGTGGGCCAACTGCGCTCGACGGACGTGCGCGCTGAGATTGATATCGGCGGGGCGCGCCCGGGAGAACGCACGTTTGACTTGACAGCCCAGGAGATTCACCTCCCGCAGGGCCTGACGGCTGAGCAGGTGGTGCCGGGGCAGGTGCATCTCGGCTTTGATACCCGCATGACGCGCGAGGTGGAGATTCACCCGCGGGTGACGGGACAGTTTCTTGAGGGCGAGCAGATCGCAAAAATTCTTGTGGACCCGGAGCGCGTGACGATTACCGGCCCGAAACATCACGTGGAAGAGGTGGATGCAGCCACCACGGACCCGGTGGACGTCTCCGGCACGACCACGGCAGCTACGTTCACGACCACGGTTTTCGTTGCCGATCCGCTGGTGCAGGTGATGAATCCTGCGCCGGTGCGGGTTACAGTCGTCATGGAAAGGACCAATCCGGAGCCGACCCGGCATTGACCAGAAGTTTGGTGCGGCAAATTCCATTTCCTGCTTCTATTGCGTATCCTCATTTATCATCCTTCGTTGGCAGCCTCCGGTGACTGTTTAAGGCGGGCACTTCATGGTTGGATCGGCAGCTTTTCCTATGAGTCAGCAAACCAGGCAATTATTTGGGACCGACGGGATTCGGGGTGTGGCGGGAGAATTTCCGCTGACCACTGCGAGCACATATGTGATCGGGCGCGCGCTGGGGCATGATCTGGTGCGGGCGACGCGCGGGGCGCGGGCCGTGATCGGCCAGGACACGCGGGAGTCGAGCCGCTGGATTGCCGACCGGGTGGCGGAAGGAATGGCCTCGGCGGGAGTGGAGGTGCATAGCGCGGGCGTGATTACCACGCCGGGAGTCGCGTACCTGGCCCGGTCCCGGGGATTTGCCGCGGGGGTGGTGATTTCTGCTTCGCACAATCCGTGGACGGATAACGGAATCAAGGTTTTTTCCGGGGATGGCTTCAAGCTGAGCGATGAACGGGAGCTGGCGGTTGAAAAAGAGATCTTTGCTCTATTGCAGAATCCGGCGGCAACCGACGACACCGCGCTCAAGGTCGCCGGGCCCACTTTGCCGGGGGAAGCCGGGCTGCGGCGGGCGTACATTGACTCGCTGGCTGCCAGCGTGTCGGCAGACTTGAGCAAGTTACGCGTGCTAGTGGATTGCGCGAATGGCGCGGCGACGGCGGAGGCTCCGGAGTTGTTTCGCAGCAGGGGAGTGCAGGCGACGTTCATGCACGTTTCCCCGAACGGGAGGAACATTAATGACGGCTGTGGAGCGCTGCATCCCGAAACGTTGGGAGCAGCGGTTGCGGACGCCGGCGGCAGGTTTGATTTGGGAGTGACGTTTGACGGCGACGCCGACCGCGCATTGTTTTGCGACGCGGCGGGACAGGTGGTGAATGGCGATGCGGTTCTGCTGGTAGCGGCAAGGGATCTAAAGTCGCGCGGCAAACTGGCTGGCGATACCATCGTGGCGACCACCATGTCGAATATGGGGCTGGAAATCGCGCTGCGAAACTCGGGCATTCGCATGTTGCGGGCGAATGTGGGCGATAAATATGTCCTGGAAGAGATGTTGAAAACGGGAGCGACTTTAGGTGGAGAGCAATCCGGACACGTGATCTTCCGCGACGGCGATGCCACGACGGGAGACGG
>DATKPV010000122.1:0-6242 GCA_035523915.1 Candidatus Aquilonibacter sp.
CTAAGCTCCGGCATAATAACAGTTTGCCTTGATCTTGCCGGACTCTTCCGGAAACAAAGGATATAGCCCAAGTGTTGATGATTCGTCTGGCGCGCCGTGGTGCGCGCAAGCAACCGCACTATCGCATTGTCGTGATCGAGAAGGAGCGCGCCCGCAACGGCCGGCCAGTGGAAGTCGTGGGAACTTACAATCCACGGACCAATCCGGCCAGCGTCGAAATGAAGCGCGACCGCATCGAGTACTGGGTTTCGAAGGGCGCTCAACTGTCGGACCGGGTCAGTAAGCTGTACGGGAAGTCCGTGCCGGCCGCCTGAGTGGCACCGGCGTTGGAGCCATTGCATCCGGTTTTTGCGCGGAACAACGTTTATGCCCGAGCCTTCTGGAGATCCATGTGCGCTGGTTGAGATGATCGCGAAGTCGCTCGTCGACAAGCCGGACGAGGTTTTCGTTGAGGAACTCGATGGTGGAGTAATCGAACTCGAAGTCGCGGAAAGCGACGTGGGTAAAGTGATCGGAAGACAGGGGCGCACGGCGCGAGCGCTGCGCACACTGTTGGGCGCTGCCGGGCTGCGTGCCCACAAGCGATACACCCTCGACATCATCGAGTAGTACCGATTCCTGCAAGCGCGCAGGGATCCAGGATCGCATATTTGGCTTACCTCGATACAGGGATCGCCGCCATCAACGAGCCGACCCCAAGCTCCGGCTTTGTCACTTTGGCCCGCGTGGTGAAGGCGCAGGGCCGTCGCGGCGAAGTTGCCGCCGAGATTCACAGCGATGTACCCGGACGGTTTGCCGCCGGCATGCGCCTGCTAGTTCCCGCGTCGAGGCCGCACGATATCCGGCGCGAGCTTGAAGTTCAGGAATTCTGGCCTCACAAGGGCCTGCTGGTTTTCAAGTTTGCGGGCGTCGATTCGATTTCGGACGCCGAAGCGCTCGTCGGCTCTGAGTTGCAGGTGCCGCGCACGGAGCGGGCCGCGCTCGAGCCTGGCTGGAATTATGTGAGCGATCTGACCGGTTGCTCGCTGTTTGACAGCGGGCGTGAGCTGGGCACGATTGAAGATGTTCAATTCGGGGCTGGCGAAGCACCGCTGCTGATCGTTGCCGCCAGTAAGTATCAGACGGCCGCAATCAGGAAATTCGAAATTCCTTTTGCCGAAGCCTATCTGGAAGGCATAGACCTGGCGCGCAGGCAAGTGCGAATGAAATTGCCAGAAGGATTGCTACAAGTAAATGCTCCGATGACGGCCGAAGAAAAGCACGAACAGGCGCTTGCACAAGCGAAGATTCGAAAGGCAAAGGCAGCCAGCCCGGGCACAAAAAGAGTGCTCCGTGAAACTTAGGCCGGTGGTTTGAAAAGGTTTTGGATCCGCGATGAAGATCGACATTCTCACGATCTTTCCTGATTTTTTCCGCGGACCTCTGGATTACGGCATTACGCACCGGGCCGTGGAGATGGGCCTGGCCACGATTTCCATTCACGATTTGCGGGAGTTTACGCACGACCTTCACCGCACCGTGGATGACCGCCCCTTCGGCGGCGGCGAAGGCATGGTGCTGAAGCCGGAACCGCTCTTTGAGTGTATGGATTCACTGGCCCTGCCCGACCGTCAGGACCGCGCGGCAGGCACGGTGAAACAAAGCGTCATTCTGCTTTCGGCGCAGGGACAGCGTTTCACGCAGGCGATCGCGACGGAGTTGGCCGGGCTCGAACGCGTAGTATTGATCTGCGGGCGCTATGAAGGGGTGGATGAGCGGGTGGCCGACTTTCTTGCCGATCGCGAGCTTTCCGTCGGCGACTACGTCCTAAGCGGAGGAGAGCTGGCGGCAGCCGTCATCGTCGAAACGGTAACGCGCCTTTTGCCCGGCGCCGTCGGCAACGCTGCTTCGATCGAGCAGGAATCGTTCACCACGGGCGCGGAGTTGCAGAACGTGAGCGGGCCGATTTCCACGTGCTGCTCGCGCGGGCTGCTCGACTATCCGCATTACACGCGGCCCGCCGAGTTTCGCGGAATGACAGTACCGGAAATCCTGGTCTCCGGTAACCATGAAGCAATACGCGGCTGGCGGCGTCGGCACGCGCTGGAGAAAACGCTGCGCAATCGTCCCGATCTTCTGGAGGGTGCAGCGTTAAGCGAGGAAGATAAGAAGTTGCTCGCCCGCATTACCGAGGATCGTCGCCCGAAATCGCGGGTGACTTAGGGGAGTGAAGATTCTAGAATTCAGACCGACAACAAAAAGGACAACGACATGTCGAACGTCATCATCGAAAAATTGCTGGCGAAAACCAAGCGCACCGACATTCCCGAGTTCCGCCCGGGCGATACCGTCCGCGTGCAGGTGAAGATCAAGGAAGGCGACAAGGAACGGCTGCAGGCATTTGAAGGCGTGGTGATATCACGCACCCACGGACCGCAAGCCAGCTTCACCGTCCGCAAGATCAGCTTCGGTCACGGCGTAGAGCGTATTTTCCCCGTCAACTCCAAAGTTATCGACCGGATCGAGTTGATGCGCTCCTCGAAAGTTCGTCGCGCCAAACTGTACTACCTGCGAGGCCTGAGAGGAAAAGCCGCTCGCCTGCGCGAGGTCGAGTAGGCTTCGCGCAACTCCGGCTGCTGCGGACTGCCCGTGTGGTTTTGCGGTAGCGCCGGCGCCTATCCTGCGACTGCCGCCATCGGTTCGACGACCACTTCCAGATCGGAAAAGTCCTCAGTGCGCCGCCGGCGCAGCTGCTTGAGGATATAGTTGAGCAATGGTCCGTCGCCCTGCCGGATTTGGTGGAACTCCACTCCCATGCCGAATTTCTCGGCCATGTACTTCACCTGGCCCTTGAGAGCTACGCTGACGTCGTAAATGCTCAGAGCCAGTCTCAGCTCGGTTCCGGGAAGCAGCAAATCGGGAGCCGTCACCAGGCAGCCGAGCTCCGAAATTTGGGCGAGATGTCCTTCCACGTGAGTGTGACCGCCAATTTCTGCTAAATCTGCTTCCCCATCGACAACGAAGCGCGGCCGCCGCCGGCGGTTCTGGTCACCGCGGCGATAGGCGTTGATCCTGGACTGCGGCCCATCCGCAAGAGGCAAGTAGTGTTCTTCCGCGCGGCGCAGCTCGTCTTCCCAGGGAACTTTACCGCCATCGACCAGCTGGACGGTAAACTGACCGCGCAGCGGCGAATTTGGGTCGGCGACCCAGACAACCTCGCACACGGATCGATTTCGCCCGCGCTCGATGGTGACGAGATCCCCGAGTTCAACGCTGCGAAAGCTGAGCAGGCGAGCGCCATGGGGATGAATGTCATATGTGCAGGCCATCTCAAGTGGCCCGCGCTCGCCGTTTCTAAGGTGCGTTAGGCGCACGGGCAGTGCGAGGTGAATCAGCTTTTCCGTCTGCGCGCCGTTCGCCTGAATGACTTCGTCGTCCAAAACCCGCTCCTGGCAGTGGATACCCCGAACATAGCAGTACATGTCCGACCGGACAATGTACGGCAGTAATCGCTCGAAGTGTTACCTTCCAGTGATTCCGAACGGGCGTTCTCTTGCGCAGCCAGGCATCAGGGTGTCGCGCGGAGGGCTTGCGCCGGATAAGTTGCACGTTCACCACGCAGCGTCAAGCGGCCTGTGGATTTCCTCCCTTGCACGAATTTCTCACCTGAACGAAGATGGGTGGCAGATTTCCTTGTCTACCGCTACACGATCCTCGGACGGGCGGGAACTCTCGCCGTCGGCGCTCAAGCTTCGCCTCCTCAAGAAGCTGCGCTGCACGCTGCGTTTCGAAAAGCTGGCTCGGAATACTGGAGCGTCTCTGGTCGCGGGCGTTGATGAAGTCGGACGCGGCTCGCTGTTTGGACCTGTGCTCGCAGCGGCGGTGATTCTCGATCCCGCATATCGCGTGCGCGGATTACGGGACTCCAAGTTGCTGCCGCCGGAGCGCCGCGATGTGCTCGCCGAGCGAATTCGCCAGCATGCAGTCGCATGGGCGATTGCGGCAGTGGACGCAGCCCGCATCGACCAGATCAACATTTATCAGGCCTCGCGCGTGGCCATGCGCGAGGCTGTGTCTCGCCTCGCGCCGGCAGCAGAATATCTGCTCGTCGATGCGGTGCGGATCGACAGCGAACTGCCACAGCGCGCCATCATCCACGGCGATGCGCTATCGGCGTCGATTGCCGCGGCTTCGATTCTGGCAAAGGTGGAGCGCGACCGCATGATGCGCGAGTGGGATCCTGTTTTCCCCGAGTATGGGCTTGCATCGCACAAAGGCTACAGCACGCCGAAACATCTGGCAGCCCTGCGCGAGTTTGGCCCGAGTCCATTGCACCGGCAGTCGTTTGCCCCGGTATGGCAGAATCCGGTTCCGCAGGAAGCCTTCTCATTTATGGAAGACGACGAAGGCCTCGAGCAGGAGCAGGCCGGGCGAGTTTTATTACTTGACTCAGTCAAGTAATTATTTGACAATGGCAAGTATGGGCCCCGCCTGCGTCGATGCCGTCCGCAGCTTCAACCGCTTCTATACCAGGCAAATCGGCGTTCTGCAGCAGGGCTGGCTGGGGAGTTCCTTTTCGCTGACCGAGGCCCGCGTGCTTTACGAAATCGCCCACCATGAGCAGCCCACCGCCACCGACGTTGGCAAAGAGCTTGGCCTCGATGCCGGCTACCTGAGCCGCATGCTGCGCAGCCTGGAGCAACGCGGTCTGGTGCGCCGCACGCGCTCCGACGCCGACGGCCGCCGCGCCCACCTTGCGCTCACCCACAGCGGTAAGACCGCGTTTGCCCACCTCGATCAGCAAACCCAGGAGGACGTGGCAGAGCGCCTGCACAAGCTGTCAGTCCGCGATCAGCGCCGCCTGGTTGCGGCGATGCAGGTCATCGCAAGTCTGCTGGGCGCGAAACCACAAAATGCCACGTCTTATGTGCTCCGCCCTCCGCGTCCCGGAGACCTGGGATGGATCGTGCACCGCCAAGGCGCGCTCTATGCCGAGGAGTACGGCTACAACGAGGAGTTCGAAGCGTTGTGCGCCGAAATCGTCGCCTCGTTCGTGCAGAATTTTCGACCACCCAAAGAGCGTTGCTGGATTGCCGAACGAGACGGCGAAATTGCGGGCGAGGTTTTTCTCGTCCGTAAATCGGATACCGTTGCCAAGCTACGGCTGCTGCTCGTCGAACCCTCGGCACGCGGTCTGGGGATCGGTTCACGCCTCATCGATGAATGCGTCCGCTTCGCCCGCCAGGCCGGCTATCGCAAGATCACATTGTGGACGCAGAGCGAACTCCACGCTGCCCGGCGCTTGTATAAGAAGGCCGGGTTCACCGTCACGGCGAGGAAGCCCCACGACAGCTTTGGCCGCAAGGGGCTTGTGGCCGAGACCTGGGACCTGACGCTCTGAGAAACGTCGCGAGCGGGCCGCTGCCATCCCACCACGAGGGCAAGATGCCTTCGCGACCGCCGCCCCGGGATGGCGGCGCTACTTTTCCGGATCGCTGCTCGCGTTCGTGGATTCGCCGTTTAAGTCAGAGTTGAGCTGGATGAGAAGTTGAGTATTGGTTGCGAGGGCGTGCTCGAGAATTTCGGCTTGCTGTTTCGCGGTAGCCCAGTCCTGCTTTTCGACGGCTTCGGTGAGGCCGGGAAGTTCCAGGTGGGCGTAGGTAAAGCGTGCGCCGTAGAGAATGTGCTTGAACCACGGACGCCCCGGGATGCCATCCGGGTTGAGCCAGTTGCGTTCGACCTGCATCATGCCGTGATTGATGGCGTCGGCGAGTTTAGGGTCGAGCGAGCCTGTGGCGAGTTTTGCCGTGACAGAAGCGTTGAGTTGTTTGCCGGCGGATTCGAAGTTGTTGATAGCGGTCAGGACGGCAGACAGGTCTATGCCGGCATTGTCCTCTGATGTCGCAGTGGCAGCGGCGGCACGCACAAGGTCCCTTGGCTGCGTAGCGGGTTCGCTTTGCGAACGCGCTACTGAGCCCCGGAGGACAAGTTCGTTTTTGTTCGCGAGTTCGGTGACGAACTGGCGGATGTTATCGGCGTAGGCGGCGAAATCGAAGGGCAGAAGATCGGAGTTCGCCAGGCGCAAGGCCAGCACTCCCCAGAGTTGCGTCATCAGCGTGTGATAGCGATAGCCGGGATCGCCGAAGTGGTTCATCCAGAAAAAGTCGTCGTAGGCTGAGTGATAGACGCCGTAAGGTCCGTCGAACTGCAGGCCGAGCACGGGCATACCCACGAAATTCAGGAATACGGTGTGATCGGAGCCG
>DATKPV010000123.1:0-34804 GCA_035523915.1 Candidatus Aquilonibacter sp.
GCCGAAGGCACGCCCTTTTCGCGCAGGCGAAGTTTTTGGCCCGATTGTGTTCCTGGTGGAATCTTCAGCAGGGCGCGCCCGTCGATGGTCGGCACTTCTATCTTGGCTCCCAAGGCAGCCTCGGTGGCGGTGACCGGAACAGAGAGATAAATGTCATCGCCATCGCGCCGGAAGACGGGGTGGTCGCCGGTGCGGATGATCGCGTAGAGATCGCCGGCCGGCCCGCCGCGCAGCCCTGCATCGCCCTTGGCCGGGATGCGGATTCGCTGCCCGTCCCGGGTTCCGGCCTTGATGCGCACTTCCAGCGGCTCGGTCCGGCTCACTACCCCTTCGCCGTGGCACACAGGACACGTCGAGATGTTCTTTCCCGTGCCGTGGCAACGCGGGCAGGGCACATTGAACTTCATGCGCCCGCCAGTCTGCGTGATCTGTCCCGTCCCGCCGCACTCCGGGCACTTTCCCGGCGCTTCAATCGTTCCCTGACCGTTGCAATTCGAGCAGGTATCGTGACGCGTAATATTCAGCCGCATCACGCCGCCGCGGATCGCCGTCCAGAAGGGCACGTTCACCTGGTATTCGAGA
Organism: Candidatus Aquilonibacter sp.; assembly: GCA_035523915.1. Classification (GTDB taxonomy): domain Bacteria; phylum Acidobacteriota; class Terriglobia; order Terriglobales; family Acidobacteriaceae; genus Sulfotelmatobacter. Next base: position 583 of record DATKPV010000123.1, read on the forward strand.
TCGGTCCCCGGCTCCGGGCCGGTTTCGGCCGGCGCGGCGCCTCGCCCGCCGCCAAACATGCCGGAGAAAATGTCGCGGAAGCTGCTGCCTCCGCCCTGGCTGGCTCTTCCCGAGCGGGCATTGTCCATCAAATCCGAAAAATCGAAACCGCCGAAATCAAAGTGAACGCCTTCCGCGCCCGGCTGTCCCCCGGCACCCGGAAAGCCTCCCGTCGATGCCCCGCCACTCGCTCCCGCGCGCGCGTAAGCCTCCGCCGCTGCCGGATCGATGTTGTCAGAATAGAAGCCGACCTGATCGTAAATTTTTCGCTTCTTGGGATCGCTGAGCACGTCGTTGGCCTCGGAGAGCGCCTTAAACTTCTCTTCGGCAGCTTTATCTCCGGGGTTGACGTCGGGATGGTACTTGCGCGCCAGCTTGCGAAACGCCTTGCGAATCTCCTCGCCGGAAGCCGACTTCTTCACACCGAGAATTTCGTAATAGTCTTTTTTTGGGGTGGTTGCCATTAGAGCTATCTGATTGGTCTTCGTTGGTCGCTGGCTGGTGGTGCGACGCCTGACTCTTATCTCATAGCAGATCCGTGAACTCTTCTACAGAGACTCCGGCCTGTTTCAATATTCCGCGGAGCGTCCCTGTCGCCAATTCGGGATGCATAGGAACTACGCAGCCCGTTACTCCGCTCGCGCCCGTCCGTTTTAGAACTACATGGCTCCCGCGACGAACCTTCCTCGAATCCCAGCCTTCCCAGAGCACGAATAACTTCGGCCCCGGATACGCGCGGGAGTTTAGGCATACCGAGCCTCGAACACGGTTACCAGCGGCGGCCCCGAGCTCTCCGGCGGGAACTCTTCTAAGTAAAGCTCCGTCGCTTCCTTCAGATTGGCAATCGCCTCTTCAATAGAACTGCCTTGGCTAATAGTGCCAACTTCCGGACACTCCGCAACATACAGAGCGCCCTCTTTGTGCATCACCGCGGTAAATGTACCGACTGGCATGGATTAGATTACCTCGCAGAAAGTCTATCAAACGATTTTTTCCAGGATGCGGTAGGCATGTGGCAACATTCAATACCCAACTCGGCGCAGGGCGAAAATTTGCCCTAGCTCTAGTTCTTCGTGACAAGCACCTTGACGATTTGTACCGACAGCCCAGAGTTGGGGCGTTTTGGAACGCCAAGGGCCGTTTCTACGCCTATATTGGTGCGAAGATCTTCGAGGAGTGTCTGAGCATTCGGATTTGTGCCAATAAGGGCTTCTGACTCAGGGCGAGGATTTTGAACCTGCTTTGCCCGGTGCACGACAAGCCGGCCCCCTCCACTCATTTGCCGGCGACAGAGAGCTCTAACGTAGAAGCGATTGAATTCTCCCTCTGCAAGAGTCTCAGCTGCAGTCACAGGTACCCTGACGATTGAATAGCCGCCACTAGGTTTTGCCCTTTGCTCTGTGGCGTTCAAGCGCCCATTCTGCTTCAAAGATGCCGCCAACGAATCATCGGTGCCGGATTCGGCAGCATGACGCTGAAGCTGAGGATACTCAGCAACTCCAGTTTGGCTTAAACGAGGAGAAATGTAGAGCTTGCCTTCGCGCTCGTCCGTTTGAATTTCATCCAGCATCAGGCGCCGCGTTTCCTGATCAAGTTGCGCATAGTTCATACTCATGATCTTTGCTCCTTCACGTACTGAAGCGGCACCCCATCCCGTCTTCCTTAAGTTTTTTGGTAATGGATGGGGTTGCCCGCTGTCGCTCATTTCTTGTCTTCTACATCCACATACTCAGCGTCGATCACGCCTTCGTCTTTCTTGGCCTGGCCGTCACCGCCGTGGTCGCCGCCCGGAGCTCCACCCGGCGGAGGCCCGCCCGGCCCGCCGGCCCCCGCGCCCTTCGCCTGTGCGGCCTTGTACATCTCTTCGGCCAGCTTGTGCGAAGCCTGGGTCAGGTTCTCCCGCGCGCGATCCATCTGCGCCTTGTCGTTCGACTCCAGCGCCTTCTTGGCATCGGCAATCGCGTTCTCCACGGTGCCGCGCTCCGAGTCCGAGATCTTGTCGCCGTTTTCGCGGAGCATCTTCTCCACGCTGTAGACCATGCTGTCGAGCTGGTTTTTCGCCTCAATCGACTCGCGCTGCGCCTTGTCCTCGGCGGAATGCGATTCGGCCTCCTTCGCCATACGCTCGACTTCTTCCTTCGACAGGCCGGAAGACGAGGTAATCGTGATCTTCTGGTCTTTCTGCGTGGCCGTATCCTTCGCGGTCACGTTCAGGATGCCGTTGGCGTCGATGTCGAACGTCACCTCGATCTGCGGCACGCCCCGCGGAGCCGGCGGAATCCCGGTCAAATGGAACTTGCCCAGCGTGCGGTTCTGCGCCGCCATCGGACGCTCGCCCTGCAGCACATGCACCTCAACCGACGTCTGGCTGTCGGCCGCGGTCGAGAACGTCTCCGTCTTCTTGGTCGGAATCGTCGTGTTGCGCGGAATCATCGGCGTCGAAACTCCGCCGAGAGTTTCAATAGACAGCGTCAGCGGAGTTACGTCGAGCAGCAGCAGGTCTTTCACCTCGCCCGCCAGCACGCCACCCTGAATCGCCGCGCCGACTGCCACAACTTCATCCGGGTTCACGCCCTTGTGGCCTTCCTTGCCAAACAGCTCTTTCACCAGCTGCTGGATGCGCGGCATGCGCGTCTGCCCGCCAACCAGCACCACTTCATTGATCTTGCTGGCATCCACGCCTGCATCTTTCAGGCACTGCTTGCACGGTCCAACCGATCGCTGAATGATATCTTCCACCATCGACTCCAGCTTCGCCCGCGTCATCTTTTTGACCAGATGCTTCGGACCGCTGGCATCGGCGGTAATAAACGGCAGGTTGATCTCGGTTTCCATGGTCGTGGAAAGTTCGATCTTCGCCCGCTCCGCCGCATCGCGCAGCCTCTGCAGAGCCATCTCGTTGCCCTTGCCGCGCAGGTCGAGGCCTTCATCCTTCTTGAACTCGTCGATCAGCCAGTCGACGATGCGCTGGTCGATGTTGTCCCCGCCCAGGTGCGTATCGCCGTTGGTGGCCTTCACTTCGATCACGCCTTCGCCGACTTCCAGCACGGAAATATCAAAAGTTCCGCCGCCGAAGTCGTAAACCGCGATCGTCTCGTCTTTTCCTTTGTCGAGCCCGTAGGCCAGCGCGGCCGCCGTCGGCTCGTTAATGATTCGCTTTACTTCCAGCCCAGCAATCTGCCCGGCATCTTTCGTGGCCTGCCGCTGGGCGTCGTTAAAATATGCCGGGACGGTAATGACCGCCTCGGTGACTTTTTCGCCCAGATAATCTTCCGCCGCCTTCTTCAGCTTCTGCAGAATCAGTGCCGAAATCTGCGGAGGCGTGTACTCCTTGCCCTGCGCCAGCACGGCCACGTGATCTCCCTGACGCACCACCTTGTATGGCACCATCTTGATTTCTTCGGTAACTTCGTCGTAGCGGCGTCCCATGAACCGCTTGATCGAATAGACCGTGTTCTCGGGATTGGTGATGGCCTGCCGTTTCGCCACCTGACCCACGAGCCTTTCTCCGGTCTTGGTGAACCCCACTACGGAAGGCGTGGTCCGCCCTCCTTCCTCGTTCGAAATAACCTTGGGCTCGCCGCCCTCCATCACAGCTACACAGGAATTGGTGGTGCCCAAGTCGATTCCGATAATCTTACCCATAAAACGTCCCTCCTGATCCTCGTAAGTGCTTTGTAATCAGTGCATTTATGATTGCGCCCAGGTCTATGCTAGGACTTGAGTGGAATGCTGTCAAGGTTTGGATGCGGGAAAGAGGCCTCAGGATGCGACCAGAATGGGGCGAGTAAAGATACTTTATCTTTGGCTGGGAAAGAGAAAAGTGAGCCAGCCGTAAAGAAGAAAAGAAAATGCAAACCCACATGGACGCATCCCTGCTTAGGGAAAGAGGGGGGATGGCCCACCCTTTCGCGACGAAATAAACACAATGGCTGCCCCATCCTTGTCGCGCTTTCGGCGGCAGGATGGGGAATTTGATTTCTTATAATTCAGCACGTACCCTTAACCCTATGAACATCGAAATCCGCGACGCTGCCCTCAAGGCCAGGATTCAAAAGCAACTCGAAGCTACCGGCTCGTCGAGCCTCGAAGAAGTCGTGGCGCGCCTGCTCGAAACCCAGGAAGAGCAAGACCGCTGGCTCATGGAAAACCGCGACGAAATCAACGCCAAGATTCGGCGCGGCATCGAGCAACTTGATCGCGGCGAAGGAATTCCTGAAGACCAACTCGACACGTACCTAGCGAACCTGAAGGCCCAGCCTGAATGAGGAGGCGGTACGTCCTGGCTCCCGAGGCTGCGCACGATCTGGCAGCAATCTGGCGCTACATCAGCGAGCAAAGCAGCACGGAAACCGCAGAGCGGGCCGAGTCGATCATTCGTGACAGGATCGTATTTCTGTCGAAAACCCCAGGCGCTGGTCACTCGCGCAAAGATCTCACCGACGAATCAGTAAAGTTCTTTCCGATATATTCGTACCTCATCGTGTACCGGCCCGACACAACACCCTTGCAGGTGGTTGCAATCCTGCACGGGCGGCGAAACGTCAAGAAAGTGCTGAAACGGCGGTTCTAGCACGAACTCCGCGTGAGTGGGGTCGCCGGCCCACCTCGGGTCTCGCCGGCATCACCACGAATGACGGTGCCCCATCCTTGCCGCCAATAAACCGCCCACACCAGCACACCCTTGAAGCAGCAAGGGTGGGATTCCACGAACCCCTGCTTCCACAGCCGATGTTACGCCGACGCTTCCAGTGCCCTGCCATCCCGAGCGAACGCGCTCGTTCACGTGAGTGAACGAGCGCCGGGCCGTCTCCCGATCAGTCCGTCAATCGCCAGCGGCCCCGAGCCCCCAAGGATCAGGGCTGCCAGGCAGGCAAGATAGAGCAGATCAACCTCGTAGCCCGGCGCGCCGAATTGCGCACCCGCAGCCGTGACTCCCAGCAGTTTGATGGCAAGAAGGCCGTTCGGCAACTGGGTTGTGAACATCGCGGTCAGTAGAACCGCCGCCATTAGGAATGCTGACCACGGGCACGAAAGCCCCCAGCAGCACTGCGGCTCCGCCCACGACCTCAGTGAGGATCGTGACCCAAGCCATCAATTCGGGCGCCGGAACACTGAGAGCGTGCAAAATCGCGCAAAGTGCGAAGGCCCATGGGCAAGTTTGGAGTATCCGTGCGCCATGAAACCATAGCCGACAATCAGACCTAAGGGGATCGCCGCCCAGGGCCGAAGTTTCGGCAAAATTTCCGCGTAACCACGCATATGACAGACCCATAATTGTGATGCCTGGTCAAAAGGAAAGTTACGCTCCGTACCCCGTCGGTCGCCCCCTGCGAAAGGCGGGAAATCTCAAAACGCGGCCCAGCAAAATGTTTCCCTTCTGTCAACGTCGAAAGGCACAAAAATTGCATCATTTGACCTTGTGAAAATCCCGGGGCGCGGCTTTCGCCGAGCGGCTGAAAATGTTACTCTGTTGCGTAGTCTCAGGGAATTTTTCCTCTCCCTTTTAGCGGTCCGCAAATCGTTCCACTCCAGTCCCCGTTAGGTTGTGAACGCAATCTAGCTCAACAGAATAGGATTAGTAGACAATATAAGATCTCAGGAGGCAAACGCACTTGACCGCTTCGACCAGCCATCTTGTCCCGCCCCACGGCGGCGAACTTGTGGAACTCATCGCCTCTCCCGAACGGCAACAGGAATTGAAGGCGCATTCCAAGGAGTGGCCCTCCTGGGACCTCACACCGCGCCAGCTTTGCGATCTGGAGTTGCTGCTGAGCGGGGGATTTTCGCCCTTGCCCGGCTTCATGACGCGCGCCGACTACGAAGGAGTCTGCCACAACATGCGCCTGGCCAGTGGAGTTCTCTGGCCTATGCCCATCACCCTCGATGTTACCGAGGAATTTGCGAAGAAGCTCACGGCAGGAACGAGCAAGGTTGCCTTGCGCGATCCTGAAGGAGTCATGCTCGCGGTATTGCACGTAGAGGACGTATGGCAGCCGGACCGCAAGGCGGAAGCTCAGGCGGTATTTGCCAGCACCAGTCCGGCGCATCCCGGCGCCGATTACGCAATCAACAGGGCGAACCCGTGGTACGCCGGCGGGCGACTGGAAGGAATTCAAGGGCCTTCGCACTACGATTTTCGCACCCTGCGCTTCACTCCTTCGGAATTGCGCAGCGAGTTCGTCCGCATGGGGTGGCGGCGGGTGGTCGCATTCCAGACGCGTAACCCTATGCACCGGGCACACGTCGAGCTGACTTTCCGGGCGGCCAAGCAGGTTGAGGCCAATTTGCTGATTCATCCCGTGGTGGGCATGACCAAGCCAGGTGACGTGGACTATTACACCCGCGTGCGTTGTTATCAGCTGCTTAGCTCAAAGTATCCGCAGGGAACGCAAAGGTTGTCGCTTCTGCCTCTGGCCATGCGCATGGGTGGGCCTCGTGAGGCCATCTGGCATGCCCTGATTCGCAAGAATCATGGCTGCACTCACCTGATCGTGGGACGCGATCACGCCGGCCCGGGCAAGGACACCAACGGCAAGCCTTTCTATGGCCCCTACGAAGCGCAAGAAGTATTCAAGAAGCACGAAGCGGAGATCGGCGTGACCATGGTTCCCTTCAGCATGATGGTTTACCTCGAGGGCCAGGACCGCTACGTGCCCGATGACGAAGTCAAGCCCGGGGACCGCGTTCTGAACATTTCGGGCACGGAACTGCGACAGCGCCTCAATGAAGGCCGGGAAATTCCCGGATGGTTTACCTACCCGGAGGTGGTGCACGAACTGCGGCGCAGCTTCCCGCCCCGCGGCCGGCAGGGAGTCACGATTTTCTTCACGGGACTTTCGGGTTCCGGAAAGTCGACCATCGCCAACGTGCTGCTGACGAAGTTCCTGGAGGTCGGCGGCCGTCCGGTCACCTTGCTCGATGGAGACCTCGTCCGCAAGCACCTTTCTTCGGAACTGGGCTTTTCCAAAGAGCACCGCGACATCAACATCAGGCGGATCGGCTATGTCGCCTCCGAAATCACGAAGAACGGCGGCATCGCTATCTGCGCGCCGATCGCCCCTTACGACGCAACCCGCAAACACGTCCGTCAAATGATCGAGCCTTACGGCGGATTCGTCCTGGTGCACGTGGCCACTCCGGTTGAAGTCTGCGAACAGCGCGACCGCAAGGGCCTTTACGCCAAGGCGCGCGCCGGCATCCTCAAGGAGTTCACGGGGATCTCCGATCCCTACGAGGCGCCAGCCGACGCTGAAGTCACCATCAACACCTCGGAATTGTCGCCCGAGGAGGCGGCACAAGAGATCATCCTTCACCTGGAACGCGAAGGATTTATTGGAGCCAACGGAGCGTCGGCGTGACCGGTAAGCTCTGCAAAGTAATGCGCGATCTCAGGCCCCTGCGGCGATGGATCAGCTACTGAAAATCCTGGTGGGCTTCGGAGTCGGCACGCTGATCGGCATGACCGGTCTGGGTGGGGGCGTGCTGCTGCTCCCCATCCTGATCTTCGGCCTGGGCATCCCGGCGATGCGGGCCGTGGGCACCGACGCGACCTTCAATTTCGTCACCAAGATCGGCGCCAGCGCCGTGCATCTTCGCAAGGGCACGGTGCGGCGCAAAGTAGTGCTGGCCCTGGCCGCGGGCAGCGCTCCGGGGTCCTACCTTGGAGTGAGCGTTTTGGCCCATTTGCGTCGTGTTCACGGCAACGGCGTAAACCATTTCATCACCGTGGCTGTCGGAATTCTGCTGATCTGCATCCCGATGTTTCTTTTTTTTCAGAAAAAGATCGAAGACAGCGTTACCAGCCGTCCGCCCACGGCCAGATCGTTTTTTGGCATGCTGGTGATCGGCCTGGTCGCCGGTTTTCTGGTAGGCATGACATCTGTGGGGTCAGGCAGCATCGTCATGATGCTCTTGTTGCTCTTTTACAGTTTTCATCCCAACGTAATGGTTGGTACCGACATCGTTCACGCACTGATTTTGACGGGGGTCACCAGCTTTCTGCATTTCCGCTTGCACAATGTAGACACGAGGTTGGTGGCGTCGCTCTTGATAGGATCGATCCCGGGTGGTTTGTTCGGGTCTTACCTGAGCACTCGCGTGCCTGTACCCTGGTTGCGCCGCATTCTATGCGCGGTTTTGCTGGCGACGGGCGCGCGCATGCTGCTTGCATGATCGGAGATTATGAGCAAATCGCAATCCTACGCAGGGATTCTCTCTCGTATTCAGGCGGCACTGGAGTCAGCACGCGCGGTTTTTTCGCGCTACACCCCCGGAGCGATTGAAGCGCAATATAAGGCCGGGCACGACCCTGTCACCGAAGCGGATCGCGCCCTCGACGCGGTGCTGCGCAAAGAATTGCTGCGCGCCGGAGAGGGGTGGCTTTCGGAGGAAAGTGTCGACGATCCCGTCCGACTCGAGTGTTCCCGGGTTTGGGTCGTCGATCCGTTGGACGGAACGCGGGAGTTTGTGCAGGGTATTCCCGAGTTCTGCGCGTCGGTGGGGTTCGTAGAGAACGGCCGGCCCGTGGCAGGCGGAATATTAAACCCCGCTACCAACGAAACTTTCCTGGGCTGCCTGGAGGCGGGAGTCACTTACAACGGCGCACCTGCAACTCCCAGCCAGCGCGATCATTTGGACGGGGCGTTGCTGCTCGCCAGCCGCAGTGAGGTGAAACGAGGGGAGTGGAAGCAGTTCGAAGGCGCTTCGTTCAAAATTCGGGCGATGGGCTCGGTAGCCTATAAGCTAGCTTTGGTCTCGGCCGGCCTGGCCGATGCAACGTTCACCTTGACACCCAAGAATGAGTGGGATGTGACCGCCGGCGCAGCGCTGGTGGCCAGTGCCGGAGGTTATGTTGCGACTCTTGACAACACGCCTCTCCGGTGCAACAACAAGTCGCCCTTGTTGCGCGGCCTGGTGGCATCCGGTCCGAAGCTGCGCCAGGAGCTGCTGGCCTTGCTGCAGCCGCATTTAAGAGCCGGTTCCACTGCCCTCGTCGACTAGCTTCCATGCCTGAACGCCGCACAGTCTTCCTGATGTACCACGAACTGGAGCTACCCGGACGGCCCTTGTGCCTGGACGATCCGGGTTATGTGCGTTACGCGGTTCGGCTCTCCGATTTTCGAGCGCAAATGGAGTCCCTCCGCCACGATGGATGGTGCGGCGTGAGCGTCGGGGAGGCCATCGAGTTCTCCACCGAAGTGTCCAGTGTAGCCATCACCTTCGATGATGGCTGTGAGACTGATCTCATGTATGCCGCTCCGATCCTGCGCGACTTCAACTTCGGGGCCACCTTCTACGTGACCGAGGGATTTCTGGGCAAAAGAGGCTATTTGACTTCATCGCAATTACAGAGCCTGGGTGCGCTGGGCTTCGAGATTGGCTCTCACTCCATGACCCACGCCTACCTGACCGATCTCCATGACGGGCAACTGCATCATGAGATTGCCGAGTCCAAAGTCCGGCTGGAACAAATCATGGGCAGGCAGATCGAACATTTCTCTTGTCCCGGCGGGCGCTGCAACCCGCGAGTTCTACGAGTGGCTCGTGAGGCTGGCTACCGCACGGTTGCGACCAGCGGAATCCATGCCAACGGTGAGCGCTCGAGTCCGTTCGGACTGGGCCGGATTGCCATCATGCAGAACACTTCTTTGAAAGACTTTCGGGACCTCTGTCAGGGCCGCGGCCTCTGGCAGCTGAACATGAACGTCCAGCTCCGCAAAGCCGCCCAGCGATTGATGGGCAATACCTTTTACGACCGCCTGCGCGGTTCCCTCCTGCGATAAACGCTTTCCATTCGGATTCTCAGTTTGTTCAACGATTCCAAGCAGGTCACTGTCAACGAGACAGCATGTACCACTGGTCGCCTAGTGGTCACAGCCTTCCGTTATCTAGAGCCGACTGGTTACCCACAGTAGAGTTCAGGGCGAGGGCTAGAACGTCCGGTCCCCCAAATCAATTCCAGGACGGTCACCGCTCATGCGCCTGCACCCCCTAGATTCTGCGCGCCAACTGGGCAATTCCAATCAGATGGCGCTCCGGCAATCATTCGTCGCGCTGATCATGCTGCTGGCAGCTGTGTTGTTCAGTTCTTCCTGTTCATCTTCATCGCTTTCCGGCCAGAACGCGGCCCAAGCAACGACCATTCCATCGGATATCAGCGTTCAAATTTCCCCGCCAGATGCGAATGTGACACCCGGTGCGTCCATGCAATTCACTGCGACGACGAAGGGAAGCAGTGACTCGGCTGTCAGATGGTCCACGACCCAGGGAGCGATCTCGAATACCGGGTTCTTTAGCGTTCCCCGGACGAATCCGGCGGCCCTCATCGTGGTTACCGCAACCAGCGTGGCCAACCCGATGGACCATGCTTCCGCACTGGTGACCGTGGCACTCACAAAATTGTCGATCGTATCGAATTCCTTGCCTGCCGCCCAAGCAGGCGTCGCCTACACCGCTAGTCTGCAGTCTTCGGGAGGCGTGGCGCCGTACTCGTGGACGATCACTTCCGGGAGCCTGCCGTCTGGCCTGACCTTAAGCAGCAATGGAAGTATCACCGGTGCGACAACGCAGTCGGGAGCCTTTCCGTTCTCAGCCAAGGTTACGGATGCAAGCTCGCAAACCGCTGCCGCAACATTGAACCTGACGGTTGACGCGTCGAGTTCCGGCTCGAATTACACAGGATACGACGGCCCGGCTCAGTTGCCGCTGGCTTATATGAAGACATCTATGGCGGATTCTCCCGCGCCGGGAACAGTTATGAGTGTCAGTGCCGGAGGAGATTTGCAGAGTGCGCTCGATAACGCCAACTGCGGGGACACCATCCAGCTACAAGCCGGAGCCGTTTTCGCGGGAAACTTCACCGTGCCCGCCAAGAATTGCGATGACGGACACTGGATCATCGTCAGAACCAGCACGCCGGACGCTCAGCTTCCTGCCGAGGGCACTCGAATGACGCCCTGCGATGCGGGAGTTGCCTCCCTGCCCGCGAGGCCCGCGTACCCGTGTGCGAAGCCGCAGAAACTTCTGGCGACCATCGCCCTCGACAAAACTGGAATGATCTCAGGGCCAATTCAGTTTCTTGCCGGCGCCAATCACTACCGGTTTATCGGTTTGGAAATCACCAGGTTACCCGAAATCGGCAGCACCGTAGACCTGGTGGCGATGCAGGATACGACGAAAGGATCGGGCGACCACATCATTTTGGACCGCTGCTGGATACATGGCACGGCGCAAGACGAGACCCGCAGAGGGGTCGCGTTAGGCAGTATGAGCTACGTGGGAATCGTGGATTCATATTTCAGCGACTTTCATTGCACGTCGATCTCGGGAACGTGCACCGACGCGAGCGACATTGGAGGCGGCGCCGGCAACTACTCGCAAAGTGTCTGGAAAATCGACGACAATTTTCTGGAGGCTGCCGGCGAAAGTATTCTCCTCGGAGGATCCGCAGCCACCATCGTCCCCAGCGATATCGAAGTCCGGTTCAATCATTTCTTTAAGCCGCTGACCTGGATGAAGGGAACGCCGGGATTTGTGGGGGGTGCCGACGGGCATCCCTTCGTGGTGAAAAATCATTTCGAACTGAAGAATGGGACACGGATTCTGCTGGAAGGAAACATATTCGATGACAGTTGGGGTGGCTTCACGCAGCATGGGCACTCGATTGTCCTGACGCCGCGGAATCACTACAACCGTACCACTCACCTTTTTGATTGCGGCGTCTGCAAAGTTACCGATATCACCATTCGCTACAGCACGATCAGCCATGTGGGAGCTGGCATAAACCTCGGCAATCCTCTTTCCTTTGGACAGCCCGCTGCTGGCGGAGGACGCTACAGCATTCACGACATTACGATCGACGATGTCGAGAAACAGCGGTTCAATGGCGGGGGCGGCCTGTTTATGATCATCAATGCCTGGCCGGCGAACGAACTCAACAATATCCAGATCACCCATGTCACTGGTTTCCCGGACCCCGACGGCAGAATTCTTGCTCTTCAGGATGTGACGCCCAACCCGAAAATCCCAGGATTCGTCTTTACCGATAATATCGTCACCGTCCCGGCCATTCCGGTGTTTGGCGCTGGCGGAGGATCAGCGAACTGCGATAAGAATGGCCAGCCCATCTCCGGCTTGGATGGCTGCTTCTCCAACTACGTTTTCACTGGCAACGTGCTGGCTGGAACTCCGAAAGACGCAAATACTCAATGGCCCGAGGGAAACTCTGTTGCAAATTCCCCTGCCGCCGTCGGATTCGTCAAGTACGCCAACGGAAATGGCGGCAACTATGCTCTCTCCTCCTCCAGCCCGTACAGGTCTACCAGCGGCTCTGAACCTGGCGCAGATATCGCTACCATCAACGCCGAGATCGCCGGGGTTTACTGATCCATACAAAAGTCGCGCTTTCTTTCCCGAACAGGCGCACGGTTCTTCTGATCCGAATCGTTCGCGCTATTGCCTCACCGGTCAAGAGATTGGTCAGCGGTAGGGCTGCTGCGCTACTATATCTACATCATCACCGCGCCGGGGTCTCGATTGTTTGACAAGAATCGAGAACCTTGGCGCTTCCGCAAGCAACTAATCCGCTGTCCGGGTGTTTCAGGCCATCATGGTCGATCCAAATACAGTACTGGGTAAAGCCACACGCCTCGCTCTGCTTGCCTGCCTGTGTTCCCTGCCGGTATCTCTGAGCGCGCACCTTTCGCCAGCATCTGCGCAAGGCGCCGCGATGCCCGCTGTTCCCACGAGCGAGAACGCATATTGCGCGAAAGGCGATGTGGCTCAGTTCGGCGAAAGAGATGGGCCAGCTGAACTCCCTAAGACCTGCTTCTACACGGCCCTCGACGCAACCCCCTCGCCCGGCGACCAGATTCGGGTGACCGCGGGCAGCGATCTTGAGGAGGTGGTGGAGAAAGCCAAATGCGGAGACACGCTATTGTTGCCGGCAGGAGCAAGCTTTCCGCTACGCGAATTTCCTCGAAAGAATTGCGACGATCAACATTACATCACGATCAGAACGGATGCTCCCGATTCTGACTTGCCGCCGGAGGGTACAAGAATTTCTCCGGCCTGGGCCGGCATTGCGAGCCTCCCCGGGCGACCCCCGTATGCCCAGCCGGCGGGCGGCGCAGCCAAGCGGATGGCGGCGATCGAGACGCTTAGGCCAACCGGAATCGAGTTCGGCGACCACTACCGTTTTATTGGTATCGAGTGGAAGGCGGCTCCGGACAGGGGAGTCTTGCGGTTACTGTTCACCAAAGGCGGCGATCATCTTATTTTCGACCGCAACTGGATGCACAACGAGGATGGAGAGGAGATGGTGGCCGGTCTGGGTATCGCCCAGGGAGGGACTTACATCGCAGTCATTCACTCCTATATGAGCGGGTTTGCCTGCCTGGCAAGGATCGGCCGATGTACCGACGCAAAAGCGATCGGTATCGGCGGTGGCAGCTCTCCGATCCACACTATCAAGATCGTGGACAACTATCTCGAGGGCAGCGGCGAGAATATTCTGTTGGGCGGTGCGGCCGGCAGCGGCAATCCGGAGGACATAGAGATTCGCCGTAATTATCTTTTCAAGCCGACATTCTGGAACCCCAACTCGCCCGATCACCGCGGTCCCACGCCGATCGTAAAGAACCTGTTCGAACTGAAAAGCGCGAACCGATTACTGTTCGAAGCTAACTATCTGGAGAATTCCTGGGGGGGCTTCTCGCAGGTGGGTCCAGCCATCGTATTGACCCCCCGAAACGGTGCGAACAAAATCACCAACACCCCTACCTGCCCGCTCTGCGCAATCACCAACGTTACAATCCGCTATATTTGGGTGCGCAAGATGAATCAGCTCTTCGTGCTGGCAAATCCAAAGGATTCCAACAAGCCAGCGCCAGGCAACCACTATTCCATCCATGACGTGGTCGCAGAAGGCTTGCGGTATCCCGAGTGTGGGAAAGCTTGCGGTGGGGCGGAAAATCAGATTTCCGGGGGCGGCGCTGGTATGCCGGCGGAGTCTGTGCTCCACGACGTTTCGGTGGATCACGTTACCCTCGTCTCCATGAGCACCCCTCACAGCCTGTTTATTTTGAACGGGCCACCGGCCGGCGCCCCACCCGGTGTGCAGATGTCTAACATCTCGTGGACCAACTCGCTGGCCGATGCCGGAGTGCATGGCGCCTATCCCACCGGGGGCGGGGAGGCGAATTGTGCCTCCCTGGGCGCCCACGCTTCCGCCAAAGACCGGCTTAAAGCTTGCTGGAACCCTGGGGTTTTCAAAGGAAACGTTATCGCGGTCGGATCGAATGCGGCGCCCGAGGCCGAAGATTGGCCACAGGGGAATCACATCGCCAAGAGTCAGGAAGCGATCGGCTATGTGAACCTGAACCATGGCCTCGACGGGGACTACCACTTGGCCGCATCCAGCAAGTTCAAAGGCATGGCGACAGATGGCAAGGATCCGGGAGCCGATATTGATGCCGTCCTGCAAGCCCTGTCTGGAGTCAGGTAAGAGCCTCGAAGCTAGCGGTTCTCCATGGCTTCCTCAAGAGCCGACTCGTGCCGAGATCTGAGCTGATGTTCAAGCTCCTGAAAGCGGCGAGTCACCGTGTGGAGCACGAGCCCGACCGAAATTAACAGCATTCCGGACAATACCAGTCCCACCGCGAGCACGGCCGATGGAAGACGTGGAACCAGGCCGGTCTTGAAAAACTCAACGATCACGACGATGCCGGGGACGAATCCAAGGGCCACAAGGAATAATCCCATTGCACCGAAAAAGGTCAGGGGTTTGTAATCGCGAAAGAGGGACAAAATGGTGTTGAGAATGAGAAACCCGTCCTGCAAAATGCGTATCTTGGAAAAGCTCCCCGCCGGTCTGGCTTTCAGACTGACCGGCAGCTCAACAATACGATAGCCTCTGGCCAAGGCCTTCATGGTCAACTCAGCTTCGGTTTCAAACCCTCCACCAAAGATGGGGATGTTTTTTACGAAGGCACGATTGAAGGCGCGATAGCCGGAGAGTATGTCCGTCAATCGGACCTTGAAGATCACATTGACCGCATATAGGAAGAACTGGTTACCAAACCAGTTCAACGCGCGGAAATCACTGCCGGAGTCGCGCATCAAACGCGAACCTACCACCATGTCGGCCTCATCGAGCAGGATGGGTTTGATCAATTTGTGCACCTCGGCGGGAGGATACGTTCCGTCGCCATCCACCATCACGTAGATGTCCGCCTCAACCTTCTGAAACATCGATTGCACAACGTATCCCTTCCCCTGCCGGCGTTCATAAAGGACGCTGGCGCCCGCTTCGCGAGCCAGTTCGACCGTCCGATCCGTGGAGTTGTTGTCGAAAACATAGATCTCGGCTTCCGGTAATTCGCTGCCAAAATCCCGGATCACCCCTTGGACCGTAAGTTCCTCGTTGTAACAAGGAATCAAAATAGCTATTTTCGGTGGTCGCATCACTTCCATCCTGCAGCATCCTACGCTATTTTGCAGATTTGCGGAGAACCGGGAGCGCCTGAAAATTCCTTACGGATAACTCAGCTCGTAAACACGATAAACCTCGTTGGCGAATACGCAGCGGAACCCAACCCCATCGACTATCTGGCTTCCATTCCCGGGAGTCAATGTCAGCGAATCGCGCAAGGTGCCCTCATCGGAATACACCAGGAAGCGTGGATGTTCGGCCGCAATGTACGCATGTACCGTGATGTTGTTCTTCCGGCCGGCCAAGTATGCCCGTTTTTCGAGAGGAATCGGGAGCCCGGAAGCGGCCGCTATGATGTCGGACTCAACGTTGTAGTCATCGATGACGACTGAGTCGTTCGGGCCCATATGACGCCGTAGATAGCCCGCGACCGCCGCGATGCGCGGATGATATCTGAGCCGAGGGGACACGGCTGCAAGCTGGTTTGCGTAGCGGTTGGGAAGTTCACTGCCCAGCAGCACCGCGGCAGAGTTCAAAACCAGCAAGGCAATGACGATTGCTCGGGCCAGTCGCATTCGTTCAGGAGCGATTTTGTGGCAGAATACGTCAAATCCGTATCCTGCCACGATGATTAGCATCGAGCCCAGCGTGATTGAATAACGCGGAGTCGCCAGCAATCCTCCGGTGAGAAGCTCGTAGGTCTCGATCGCGGCAAAGAAGAGAGTCAACAGGGTAAAACCACCCTTGGCACTGCGCGAGAGCGATCGAGCCAGCCCATAAATTCCTGCGGCAACCGCAAACGGTGAGGCGCTGATCAGCAGGGCCAGGGGCATCACTGTAAGCTGGTGGCTGAACGGCACGTTGTGTAGCTTCTCCACGACTCGCAGCTTATTCCAATGCACCAGAAACATCGGATCATGGAAAACTCGCCAGCAATAGGCCATCATGAAGGCCGGCCAGGCGCCGCCTGCCGCTCCGAAGATGACTGGTCCCCGCAAACTTTTGTACCAGGATGCGGAACGGCGAAATCCTTCAAGGTACGGCAAAAGAATGAACGCTCCTCCGAACACAATCCAGGCCTCAAAGCGAATGGATTCGGAGATCGAGAACAAGACCCCGGATGCAGCCACATACCAGAGCCGATGCGGCGAAGGGGACGCGGTGTAGACAAAGAAGAGCAGCAATCCAGCAAGCAGGAAGAATAAATAGCTGACCTCAGCCGAGGAGGTTGTGCTGTATCCAATGTGCAGGCTGTAGAAGCAGAAAGCAGCCAACGAAAAAAGAGCTGCCGATTCACCGTAGAGTATTCGGGCCAGCTTCCAAACCACCCACAGCGATGCAATTCCCAGAACCAGGCTGAGAATTCGTCCGGCCACGACCACATCGGGAACCACAAGGGACGTCAGGCCAATCAACCAGAAATGCCCGGGGGGGTAGGCATCAAATACGACCCTGAATCGCGGATTTCGCAACCACTCCGCGGCCAGCAAGAGGTGGGTCCACGCGTCTCCGCCGCTGTTATCGGAATAAACATAGGACAAGATCCGTGCCAGGGCGCCCGCCATAATCAGCAGCGGCACCAGCACTGTATTTCGCGAATCATGGAAAGCCGGCGCCAGCCCTCGGCTGTTGGCCTCGCGATTTGCAACCGTTGCTCGCTGCTCAGCCATAGGACACTCCGACGCCTCTGCCGCTAAAGAGAACCTCGTGAACGGATGGAGCGGTTTGCGCCCCGAGGGGGGACTTCCAAACATCCAAAACCGGCGTCGTAAAGGCGTTCTCGGGCCGGTCTTCACTCACATCTTTGCGTCGCACTCGTTAAGAATGCGACTTCGAGTGTAGCATTTTTTGTTGGGGAGGAAACCGATCTCGCCCGTCGACTCGTTGCCATTATCGTCGGCGAAAATGTAAGAGAGCAGGACGCTTCGGGTTGCGCATGCTCGGCGATCTCTAAGCCTGCAAAATCCATTCCGCCGTGCGTTCTACAAACTGGAAGGCGCAACGCTGCAGAGGAGTGCCGGCTTCTTCCTGGCGCACAACTCGCGCCCGGCCAACGAAGCGATCCTGACCGGCGCCCGAGAGAAAAACCTCCAGCACCGCATCTTTGGCGAGCGCGATCGGAAAGGCGCAGAGAAATCCGCCCGCACTAACATTTTCTGTAGTCGTAAGTTGCTCGAAGGTGCGCCCGCGCTCATCGGCTCCCTTGAGTTTGAGCACAAATTTCATTCGAACCCGGACGTGAGCGCGGCGCTCCGCCCGGGCGGCATCCACAGTCTGGGCAAGACGGCTTTTCAACTCCGGGAAGTTCAGCGGTTTTTCGAAAAAACCGGACGCCCCCAGGCTGCTGACATGGTCGCGGTATTTTGCCGCTGATTCCCCACTCACGATAAAGATCGGGATGCGCGCAGTGTAACTGAGCGTATGCAAGCTCTGGCAAAGCTCGAAGCCGGAGCAATCGGGCATCATCAAGTCGAGCAGGATGGCGGAGGGCTTGTGCTCCAGGGCCAACGCGAGGGCTTGCTCGGGATTGCCGGTGTCGATGACTTCGAAGGTATCGGAAAGACGCCGTTTGACCAGACCGCGCATGGCATCGTCGTCGTCCACGATCAGAATCTTGTTCATTCGTCACGTCTCCTTCCGGACGTCACAAAGCGAGGCAATTTTCTATTCGCCCGCCGCGTGGGCCTTGGTATCGAGGGCCTCGCGAATCTTGCGGGCCAAGGTCTCCTTGGTGAACGGCTTGGGTAGAAAGTGGCTGCCTTCCCCGAGTACTCCATGAGCTCCGACAGTCTGACCGGTGTAGCCGGAGGTGTAGACCACTCTCAGTCCGGCACGCTGTTGGATTAACTGATCAGCGAGAACACGCCCGCTGATGCCGGGCATGACTACATCGGTAAAGAGCAAATGGATAGTGACTGGCCGGCGTGCGAGTTCGAGGGCCTGTTCACCACTGCTTGCTTCCAGCACGGTGTAGCCACAGGATTCCAGCAGGTGCACCGCGAGCGCGCGCAGCGACGCTTCGTCCTCCACCACCAGAATGGTCTCCTTGCCTCGAAGAGTAGGTGGCAACTCGTTCTTCGAGATTGCCGCGACGGGAGCATCCACTTTGGGCAGGTAGATCTTGAACGACGTACCGCATCCGGGTTCGCTGGTCACATCGATGTAACCGCCGCTCTGTTTGACGATGCCATAGACCATGGACAAGCCCAGGCCCGTTCCCTTGCCCTTCTCTTTGGTAGTAAAGAAGGGCTCGAAGATGCGCGCCTGGGTGGCAGCATCCATGCCGATGCCGTCATCAGACACCGTGAACAACACGTAATCCCCGATCTGCACGGGATAGGGATAGCGGCGCACGAAGTTCTGATCCATGTGGAAATTCGAAGTCGCCAGGGTGAGCTTGCCCCCGGCCGGCATGGCATCCCGGGCATTGACCGCAAGATTCAGGATGGCTTGCTCGACCTGCCCCTGGTCGGCCTTGATGCGCGCCAGCGAAGCGTCAAGTTCGGTCCTAAGCTCGACATCTTCGCCGATCAGACGTTTGAGCATTTTCTCCATGTCACGAACCACGGCGTTCAGATCGAGCACCGTGGGATCGAGTTGCTGCTGCCGGCTGAACGCCAGGAGCTGACGGGTGAGCGAGGCCGCGCGGTGGCCGGCTTTCAGGATTTCGTCGACGCTGGGTCGCAAGCCGTGGCCCGAGGGGAGATCCTCCTGGAGAAGTTCTCCGTAGCCAATAATGACGCCCAGCAGATTGTTAAAGTCGTGAGCGACCCCACCGGAAAGCCTTCCGACAGCTTCCATTTTCTGCGCCTGACGGAATTGCTCCTCCAGCTGCTTGCGTTCGGTGACGTCGCGATTCACGATGACCAGGCGTTCCACGGACCCCTGCTGGCCAAGAATGGCGCTTGCCTTCGATTCCAGGGTCCGCCATCCCCCGTTCTTGTGGCGCATGCGATACTCCACGCTCTGGCCAATGCCGGTCACCCGCGCGTCGGTGGCAGCCTTATGGACTTTCTCGCGATCTTCGGCATGAATCTGATCGAACGCCAAGGAACCCTCAAGATCCTGCGGTGTGTAACCCAGAATCTTCTCGTAGGAGGGGCTGTTATAGAGCCGGTTCCCCTTCATGTCGACCACGGCAATCATGTCGGCCGCGTTTTCGGTAATGAGGCGGAACAACTCATCGCGCTCCAACAACTGCTTGCGCACCGCCTGAATCTGAAAATGCTGATACACGGTGTAGATGTCAAAAAGCAGAACCAGGCCGACCAGGCCCAGAACGGTGTCGCTGATGGGCGCAGAGTTGAACTCGGACCAGTGAGGATGAAGTTCGGGAAGAACAAAAGAGAGAATGGCAGCCGTGAGCAGCAGAGTGATCAGTACGGCGCAGAGCCACAACCACCAGTCGCGTCGCTCGACAGTTCGCAGGCGGTCACGAGCTGCATCTTCAGCGAAAGGCTCGTTATCACTCGGAACGGCGCCGCGGAGCCGGGCAATGCGCCGCAACAGGTTCGGCCGGCGGCTGCCGGGCAGAGAACCCCGTCCGGCCACCGTGGAAGGTCCAGTACTTGTGTCACCGATATTTGCGGACGCCATAAACAACATACTCCTGGCGTTTTTTCCCGACAGCCATCATCCAGGCCGCACACCGGGATAATGCGAGAATCCACTTCCACAAAGGCGAGATCGCGAACCGAGCATAGACCTCGCCTTCCAAAGCTGTCGACCCGAACCGATGCCCCTATCGTTTCGAGGCTCACTAGAGAAAACGCGTCTCAGTGAACCGCCCTGATTCGAGTCAAGCAAAGTCGGAGAGGGACGTCAATCCCAATCTGCCGCCAGACCCTTAAATGTCACGTTACGGAAGGAGTCCATACCGCGATTCCGTGCTAGCCGCGCAACTCGGACAGAGCCTTGCGAGCGTCGGCGTAGTTGGGATCCAGCTTAAGCACGCGTTCGAGTTCCTGACGAGCCTGTTGAATCTGTTTCGTGTGCTGATAGGCGAGGCCGAGGTGATAGTGGACGGTAGCATTGTCGGCGCCACCGCTCTTCTCGCTCAGGCGCAAGGCTTCCTGAAACATCTCAATCGCGGAGTGATAAACCCCCTTCTGATAGTAGGCCCAGCCGAGAGTGTCGGCGGCATTCGACGAATTGGGCATGCCGCGGCGGGCGGTTTGCGCCATGGCGAGGGCAACATCCACGTTCCCCCCCTGCTGCAGCATGATGTAGGCAAGGTTATTCGAGGCAAGAGGATTATCCGACTGGATGGAGAGCGCCTTCTGATACATATCCTTGGCCTGGTCCCACTTGTTTTCGGACGCGTACATCTCCCCAGCGAGAATATAGAAGCCGATCTCCTGGGGATGGTCCTTGATCGATTGCTGGTAAGTGGCGAGGGCCTGATCGACAGAGCCTCCCGCCGCCTGGACCTCGCCGAGCTTTAACAGGGCGTCGGAATTGCTCGAATCCAGTTCTACCGACTTGTAGAAGGCGGCCTCGGCTCCTTTCAGGTCCTTCCTGCTCTGAAACAAAACCGTGCCCAGCAGATCATAGAATCCACTGTTCTTGGGCGCTTTGGCGATCTGCGATTGGGCTGCAGCGAGGGCCTGGTCGGGCAGCTTCTCAGCAAGATACGTATTCATTACGCCTTGCAATCCATCGGTTGACGCCGGGTCCTTTTCGAGCGCCTGTTGGTAGGACTTAAGCGCTTCAGGGTACTGTTTCTGGAGCAGAGCCAGGTTGCCGGTCTGCACCAGAGTCACCGCACTGTCAGGAGCTAATTCTCGCGCCTTGGTCAGATCTTGTCCGGCTTCGGAGTATCTCTGCAGGTTCATCTCCCCCAGGGCGCGGAAAATGTAGCCATCTGCTGCGGAAGGCTGGTTGTTGATGATCTGCTCAGAGGTCGAAACCAAGGCGTCGAAGCTTCCGTGACGGATTTCCATCGTAGCGAGGTGCCGTTCGGCGTCAGTCAAATCGGGACGGAGACGGATTGCTTCGCGCCACTCCGACTCAGCGCGTCCATCGTCGCGCTGCATGTCGAAGGCAAGGCCCAGTTGGTAGTGGGCGACAGCATTGTTGGGATCGTTCTTGATGGCCTGCTGCAAAGAATCGGCGGCGTCGTTGGCGTCGTTGTGTCTCAGCAGGATCTGGCCCCGATACACCAGAGCGTCCACATCGTTGGGATTTTTCTCTAGAATTTCGTCGTTCAACTTGGTGGCCTCATCGAGCCGGTTCTGGAGAATGAGGAGTTGAATGTAGTTTCTCTTGACCACAGGATCGTGCGGATGATCCTGATAGAGTGACCCATACTCAGCTGTCGCCTTGTCGATCTGCTCGGTAGCGAAGTAGTAATCGCCCAGCATTCGATAGCCTTCCGGATTGTCGGGCAGGTCGCTCTTGGTCTGCTTGAGAAAGTCTTCCGTCTCGGCTTTCTTGCCCTGAGCCATGAGGACGCGAACATAGGCGGCGCGTGGGGCCGGATCTTTGGGATCCACTGCGACAGCGTGTTTGAACTGCTGTTCCGCCTCCGCCATTCGATTGCGCGTTTGGTAGAAGCTGCCCAGCGCCAACTGGGCAGTCATCGCATCCGGCCCCGTTTCAGCCGCCTTCTTGAAACTGGCCTCTGCCTGATCGGGAAGATTAGAGCGCAGTTGCAAGACCGCCAAGTTCAGGTAGGACTCCCAGCGCGTGGGATCGGCGGCGATGCCTTTCTGCATCTCCTGGATGGCTTCTCCCAGGTTGTTTTGGGCGGCGTAATAGTCGGCCCAGGACTCAAACGTTTTGGGATCGTTCGGCTCTTCGCGGCGCAGAATCTCGAGATGCGGAAGGGCCTGTTTCAGGTAGTCGGAGTTAGCAGAGCCATCCGTATTCCGCGCCGAAACCAGGATATTGGCCAAATCCACATGAGCCTGAAAGTTGTCCGGGACCAGTTCGACGGTGCGGGAAAGTTCCTGAAAAGCGCGAGAGCGATCTCCCATCTTGAGATAGGTTTCGCCCAGCTGAAAGTGGGCCTCGGCGAAGCGGGGATCGAGTTGAATCGCGTTCAGATACTGAATGACTGCCTCGGGGAACTTGCCGTCCTCCCGGAAATGGTTACCGCTCTCCAGATACTTTTGCTTGCGCACGTTGGGATCGCGGGTGCAAGCGGTGAAGAACCCGGCAACGAGCGAGACGAGAAGCAGCAGGGGAACAACGGTGGAACGGCGCATGATTCCTCCCCGAGAGGACTTCGCGAGGCACGGGATGAAAGATCTAATTTAGGACAATCACCAGCAAAATCCAGCCTTTTAGGGTAGCAAAAAAAGCCGCGGCGGTCACCGCCAGAAACTGCCGAAAAGCCGGTAGTCCCGCCTCCAGAGCATCATGCCGCCGGGTCAGAAATGTGCATGACAAAAGTTGCACACCTGGGCAGAGCTCTTTATAGACTTCTACTGGCAGGCCACCTTTCGGTTTACGCGTTTCCAATAGACATATCCCGGAACGCCTATGAACACTATCACGCTGCCCCAGAACGCTTCCGTTGGACGAGTGATAATCGTGTTCAAAGTCCAGGCTGCGCCGACAATCACATAGATTGCCGGCAGCCAGGGATAGCCGCTGCACCGATAGGGGCGGGGAATGTCGGGCCGTTTCCCGCGCAAAATGAACAATCCGATGACGGTCAGGGTATACGAGAGCACCATGCCGTAAATCACATAGGTATAGAGCTGGTCGTAGCGGCCGCTTAGAGTGAGCGCGCCCGCCCAAATTCCCTGCCCGATCAGGCTGAACGCCGGGGTGCGCCACTTGGGATGGATCACGCCCATGCTCCTGAAGAAAACACCGTCCTGAGCCATCGCCATATATACCCGCGCGCCCGAGAGCGTGCAGGTCGCGGCTGCGCTGAAGCAGGAAAGAGCGATCATGAGCGAAAGCCACAGCGCCGCCCGGGGAGAAAACAGCACTTCCGCGGCGGCGTGAACGATGGTCTCATGTTTCGCGATTTCGTTGAGGGGCATGGCGTACATGTAAGTGAGGTTCATCGCAACATAAATCACGCCCACCACGAGTACGCCCAGAACCATTGCCAGTGGCACGTTGCGGCGCGGGTTCTTAACTTCGCCGGCAACCCAGGTGATGTAAACCCATCCGTCGTATGCCCAGAAAACTGCGATTAACCCCACGCCCAGGGCCGAGATCAGCGCCCCGGGTGCCAGACCCAGACTCAGGATCGCTCCGTGTGAGCTGAAATGCGACCAGTCGCCTTTTCCGATCGCAAATCCGAGCACGACGAATGCCGCCATGGCGAGGAACTTGGCCCAGGTGGAAGCGTTTTGCAGCAACGTACCCCAGCGCAAGCCGATTACGTTGACGTAGGTGAGGATCGCAACTAGAACAAGGCCAAAGATGTGGGCCCGTGTGATGGTGATCCAGCCCAGCGACAGAACCACGTGCTGCTCAGAAACCGCCGGAAAAACCTGACCGGTGTAAGCTGCCGCGGCCACGGCAAGCGCGGCGATCGAGCCACCGTTGGCCACGGCGAACAGCATCCAGCCGTAGAGAAAGGCCACCAGGTCGCCATACGCTTCGCGCAGGTAGACGTACTGCCCGCCGGAGTCGGGGAACATCGATCCCAACTCGGCGAAGGCGAAGCAGGCGCACAACGAGATCACCGCGCCCAACACCCAGACCAGAAGAAACAGCACCGGCTGCGGCAACGGCCCGGCAATATCTTTTGCGGTGAGAAAAATTGAAGAGCCGATGATCCCGCTCACCAGCAGCAGAACGGAATCGAGCAGACTGAGCCCGCGAATCAGTGAGGGTTGCGAAGTCGAGGGTGTAGCCGAGACCTCCGAGGGCGGCGTGACGGTGCTCGATTCCATCATCCGATTCCGAGTTCGTCGGGATTTTCCAGCGGTGTCCCACAGCGGCGGCAAATCAGCGAGGAGCAGTCCCCGCAGGTGAGGGGATCGGTTACCTCCTGGGCGCAGTTAGGGCAATAGAGCGGTCCCGGCTCTGGCTCCGGGCTGGGGTTCTGAGGGCGGGTTGCCATGAAGAGAAAAACTGTAGCATAGAAGGAACAGTACCCATCATCAGATTACGGCTAACGATCTTTACGAGATCCTTTGTTGCAAGGACTCCAGTTTCAGGGACCCGGAGTAGCTCGGAGCAGCAAAAATTGGTAAAAATCTTCTGTTTCACATGGACAAGCTGCCCGGGGAGGGAATTAGAGGCCACGCTCCACATTCTTCCTTCCCTCGGTGATAGATAGCCCGTATTTGGCGGGGTCTCCAAGGTTTACTGCAATTGGGTTAGCCCACAAAGAGTCTTTGCAAGGGCGCACAGTCAAGGTAGTGTACGGACGCGCTACTAACGGCCAAGGCCGATCCTCCCCAGGCTGGCCCGGTAGCTTCCCAAGGAGGAAAACCCAATGCGCCGCATCACAATGCTTGCAGTATGTACATTGGCTCTGGTGCTCTGTGCCGGACCAGCTTTTGCGCAACTCACGGATGTTCTGAAGGTTGACTATTTCTCCAACGCTAACACTTCTGGTGCTCCGGACGGGACTCTTCGCGTGTCCAACCCCGGAACGGCCGGCGGAAACGTCATCGCCCTCTTCTTCGTGTTCGACCCCGAGCAGGAGATGAGTGAGTGTTGTGCGTGTAACCAGACGCCAGATGATCTGCAAACAATGTCAGTGAATGCAGACTTGACCAGCAACCCGTTAACCGGCGTCCCGCTGACCACGGGCGCGATCAAGATCCTGTCAGTCGGACCGGTGTTAACTGGGACGGCAGCCAGCACTGCTAAGGCCAAGGGCACCGCTGTAGCTATACGGAATACAGTCTATGGCATCGAGCCATCAGTACGGGCCTGGACTACTCACATCCAGAACAGCAACTTCGCTGAGACTGAAACGGCTTCTCAAGACGCCACGCTCAGTACCGCCGAAGTGATCCGACTGGGTGTCGAGTGCACCTCCATCCTTGTAGTTGGCAGCGGCCACGGCATTTGCAGCTGCGGCTCGCCGGCGGAACCTGAAATTTTGCAACCGATCATCGAGTAAACACTGGCAGGTCGCGCGGCATCCACGTTTGATCTGAAGGTTGATGAAACGTGATTCGCGGACCGTCACGCAAGATATCTCGCCCGGCAACGTATTCCCGTTGCCGGGCGAGATTTTTGTTGGTGCTCAAGACCGCGCGCGGATAAGCAGCCCCTGGGTAGGCTTGTCGGGGCCTGAGACATTCATCGCGACCTCTGACCTTGTCCGCTTCGCCCTTGCGGCGTGATCCAAACCTCGCCCGCTACGAATACAATGTCGCTAATGGAGCGGCATGATTCCGCCCAGAGAGCCGCCGTCCCAAGGACTAAGTCCGTGCCCAACCAACCTCTCACTCCCGACGACAAACTGCAGCAAGAGTTCAACCGGTGGGCCCTGGCTGGCGAAGGCCCGAAGATGGAGAACCACCATCTCGATATCACGGAAAAAACACTGCGACTGATGAAGCTTTGCCCTGGCGAGCGTGTACTCGATCTCGGCTGCGGCTCGGGGTGGGCCACGCGGCTGCTCGCACGCCTGGTCGGCGAAGGGCCGGAGGGATTCGGGCAAGTCGTTGGCCTTGACGTTTCCGACGAGATGGTGCGGCTGGCGCGGGAAGCGTCCAAAGACTTCGACAACATTCTCTACGTGTGGGGATCGGCGCAGCGGATTCCCTGGGAAGAAAATTTCTTCGACAAAGTTCTGTCGGTGGAGTCGTTTTATTACTATCCGGATCAGAATCGGGCGCTGATGGAATTGTTTCGCGTGATGGCGCCGCGAGGGAGGCTGTTTATTCTGATCAATCTCTACAAGGACAACCAGTATTCCTTGCAGTGGGTGGACAAGCTGAGAGTTCCGGTGCACGTGCGGTCAGCCGACGAGTACGTGGAACTGCTGAAACAGCACGCGTTCGAAAACGTCGAAGCGCGCCGCATTCCCGACGACACGCCGACCCCGGATGATTACCAGACCAAGTCGTTCCGCAGCCTGGACGATCTGCGGGCATTCAAGCGCGAAGGAGCCCTGCTGCTGATGGCTTCAAAGCCAGATCTTCGCACACCGGCCCCCGGATATACGATTTACTGATACCCGCGTGAGCCCGACGGCTTTTCCCCGGCTTGTCTAAGTTTCGCTTCGGTCAGAAGATATACGCCAAGAACGGTCATCTGCGGCTCGATCGGATGGCGGTAACGCTGGTTGGGATAAACGATGTAATACACGAACGGGTAACACAGAATCAGCCAAAACAACAGCCAGGCGCCGGGTTTGCGCTGGCGCAGCGCGCGGCCCAGGCCCCAGAACATCAAGACTGAAGAGGCAAGAAACAGCGAATTCTTCACTTCCGCCAGCCACCAGATGGCCGCCAGCCGCGGCGGGCCAGCCCAGTAGTAAATGAACCGCTTCAGGCAGAGTATTGCGAAGCGGCCGTGGTCGGCTTCGATGTAATCCAGTGCCTGCCGCTTGCGCATGGCAATGTAGGCGATTTCGCCCATGGAGGTGTACTGTCGCATGGCGAAAACATCCTGCGTGGGGTGGATGTATTCCATCCATGTGCCGTTGGCGCCGTGCCCATTGCCCAGGCGCAACTCCGCGCCGAAATTGTCACGGATGAAAATGACTTTATGAAATGTCCGGTAATTGCGGACCATCCAGGGGGCGATACAGACGAAAAACACAGCTGAGGCCAGGGCCACCCCCGCCAGCGATTTTTTCCCGCATCTGGCGCGATGGCGCCATGCCCACAAGCCCGAAGCCGGCAGAAAAGCTACGAGCACAGTGCTGTTGAGCGCGGCAATCCCCCAAAGCAGGCCGAACTTGATCCACGGCAAAGGGCCGTCACGCTCTTCCATGGTCAGCGCAATCCAGAAAATCACTGCCACCAAAAGCGCGGAAAGGCTTGTTTCCCAGACCCAGCGCGTGCACCAATACATGACATAGGGAAGCAAGGCCCAGGTCCAGGCTGCACCGACCGCGACTTTTTCCGAGAAGATCCGCCTCGCAGTCAAAAAGATGGGAATGCAGGTGAGCGCAGAAAATACGCTGTTGATGCTGAGCAGCACGAAGGCCGAGGCGAGCGAATAAATGCCGAGGACTTTGAAGACGCCGGCAATCAGATACGGGTAAAGAGGCGATTCCCAGGCCGTGGGTCCGGTCGGCGCGCCAAAGGGATCGCTGAAGCCGCGTCCCGAAGCGATGGCCGCCCCGATTCGTCCCATTTCCCAGCCGAACCCGAAGTTGTTGTCGATAGGCTTGAACTTGTAAGTGTGGCCGACGATGATCCAGCCCACCCGCAGAAATAGGCCGATCACGACCATCCAGAAGAACGAGGTGCGCATGCGGCGCCACAAACCGAGGGCACGCCGCATGTATTGATCGGTTGTATCCGTTTCTTTGGCTGTCGACTGAGTTGGAAGCATGAAGTTTTATTTGTAGCTGAGTGTGGGCTGGCGGGCAACTCGGCGCGCCGGTATAATTCCGGGTCACGACCGCGTTGCTGCCCGCGAGCGTTTTCTGCCAGAGTCTTTCCGATATGAGCAGTTCTCCCGTCGTCAACCACGGCTCAGCCGAAGACAACGTCGCGTCTATCGCGGGTGCGGTGCAGGCTGGGCAACAACTTCGAAGCTTCTGGGAGCTGCTCCAGTTCTCCGCCCTGGAACCGGCTCTGGCGCTGGTGAGCGTGGCCCTTGGTATTTTTCACGCGTGGATTGCTCGTTACGCTCTCAATCCGGATGGCATGTCGTACCTGGACGTGGGCCGGTCTTTCTATCAGGGCGATTGGGCTCACGCCATCAATGCCTGGTGGAGTCCTCTGTATCCGTGGACGCTTGGAGTCCTTCTAGGCGTTACTAAGCCATCGCCCAGATGGGAATTGCCCTTCGCTGAAATTGTTAACACTGGCATCTTCGTTTTGGCCCTGCTGGCTTTTCGGACTCTGCTGCGGGAGTTCATTATCCTTGGCCGTCAATCGTCTCCCGACAGAAGTATCAGCGGTTCGAAGCCGCTGCCAGAGTGGGCGCTGACGCTCCTGGCCTACGCCACATTTTTGTGGATTTCTCTGGAGGTGGACCCGCTTTGGTATGTGACGCCGGATTTGGCGGTACTGGCGTGCTTTTGTTTGATCGCGGCAATGTTGCTCAGCCTGCGGCGAACCAACAGAACCTGGCGGTTCGCAATTTTTGGCCTGATATTGGGAATGGGCTATTGGACCAAGTCAATCCTGCTTCCGATCGGCTTCGCCGCCCTCGCGCTTGGCTACTGGTGGAGGCGGCAAAGTCCCCAGTGGGGGCGAGGCATGCTGGCGGCATGCCTTATGTTTCTTTGCATAGCGGCACCTCTGACTGTTTTGCTTTCCCGGCAAAAAGGACGCTTCACCTTCGGGGATGCTGGAAAGTTGAATTATGCCTGGGCCCTTTCTCCACAGATAGGCCCGAGGAACTGGCAGGGCGAGATTCCAGGCAGCGGCACGCCGGTTCATCCCACGAGGCAGCTTTTGCGGCAACCCCCGCTATTCGAATTCGATGGTCCTGTCGTGGGAACGTATCCTCCATGGACAGATCCTTCTTACTGGAACGAGGGATTGCAGTGGCACTTCAATCTAAAGGCCCAACTTAGAGTGCTGGCCGTTACCGTTCCGAGCGAGGCGCGGTTGTTGTTGCGTTCCCGCCCTGAGCTGTTTACTGGTGTGCTGATTCTGGCACTGCTTGCAGGAAAGCTTTGGCCGGGAGGATTGCGGCAACTGTGGCCCCTGGTGGCTCTTTCGTTGATCGGGATGGCGCTTTATCTTCCCCTTGTGGAGAACGACCGTTACCTGGGCGGGTTTGTTTTGGTTTTCTATCTTAGCCTGTTGGCCGCTGTGCGTCTGAGGCCGGAGGCGCAAAAGGCGGCGGGATACGTTGCGTTTGCCGTGTTCTGCAGCATGATGCTGGCAACGGCGGACTACACGGTGCGCGTGGCAGCGCATCACCTGGCAATACCAGGCAGCGGCCCGAATTCGACGTTACCGGATATCGCTGCCGCCGGGAAACTCTGGCAGATGGGGGTGAAGCCGGGAGACAAAGTAGCGGTGATCATGGACGGAACGGGAGCTTATTGGGCGCACCTGGCGAAATTGCGCATCGTTGCCGAGATTATGGACACTGGTCATGGGTCAACGGAGTTCTGGAGATCGTCGGTAACGACGCAGCAGCATGTGTTTGACCTTTTTTCCCAGGCACATGCGAAGCTCGTAGTGGCGGTGTGTCCCGCGGGCATGGGGCCGCTTACGCAATGGGAAGCAATCCCCGAAACGGCATATTGCGTGCACTGGTTGGATGGCTCTGCCGAAGTCGAACATTCTCGCAGGTAGCTTCCACCAACCAAATTGTCGAGGCACACCGATTTGGTCTTGGTTATGAGGGGCGAACAACTATAATCGAGTTTCCGGGGGCAAACCCGCATGGGCTGGCTGCAAAACAAGTTCGAGAAAAATTTCCTGATCAGCACCGTCGACTACGTCTTCAACTGGGCGCGCAAGTCAGCAGTGTGGCCGATGACTTTTGGTTTGGCCTGCTGCGCCATTGAGATGATCGCTTCTTCGACCTCGCGCTTTGATATTGCGCGTTTTGGCTCAGAGGTGTTCCGTCCCAGCCCGCGGCAGAGCGACCTGATGATCGTGGCCGGCACGGTCACGCTGAAGATGGCGCCGGTGGTCAAGCGCATCTACGACCAGATGCCGGACCCGAAGTGGGTAATTTCGATGGGCGCCTGCTCCTCGGTGGGCGGGCCGTTCAATACTTACGCGGTGCTTCAGGGTGTAGATAAGATCGTTCCTGTAGACGTGTACGTTACCGGCTGCCCGCCGCGCCCGGAGAATCTGTTCTACGCCCTGCTCAAGCTGCAGGACAAGATCGATACCATGACACTGGCCAGGAAGCCCACCGAAGTGAGGCTCGACCCCAACATGGTGGAGAATTTCAAGAAACAGGTGATGATCGCGCAGACACTGCAACCCAAATGAGTTCGTGTGGGGACGGGCGCCCCGCCCGTCCAGCCGAGCGAAACTCTATACCGTCGGGGCGGCTCGCAAGCTTGTCATCCTGAGCGAAGCCCGAGCGGCAGCAAGGCGAAGTCGAAGGATCCCTACAGCAATATCTGAATTATGCCTTTCACCAAGTTAGCGAGCGCGACCGAGCTTCCGCCCACCGACGAAGCCCGCGAGTTTCCCTGCGGCGGAAGAACCATCTGCATCGCCAACGTGAACGCTGAGTTCAGCGCTATGGACAATGTTTGCCCGCATCGCGGCGGCCCGCTGGGACAGGGGATGATCGAAGGCAACAAGGTCGTTTGCCCGTGGCACGGCTGGGAGTGGGACGTGAAAACTGGCGCGGCCACGCAGGATCCAAAGGTGAAGGTCACGATCTATCCGCTGAGGATTGAGAATGGCGATGTGATGGTGGACTGCCAGCATGCCTTCTCACCCTGAGTGAAGCAGGCGTTCGTGAAACGAACCCCCGCACCGCCGAAGGATCTCTGCGGGTGTTCTGTCCAGGATCAACGAAAGAGTAACAAGAAGAGACTTCCGCGCCCTATCCGAGAAGTCTCAGGAACTTCCCCGGCTGATTCTCATACCCTGGGAACACTGCCGCCAGATCTTTATTCCCCATATGCTGTGCCACAGCTTCGCCCAGCACCTGGCGGAAGTCCGTGGTCAATGCGAGATCGCGGCCTTCATTCAGTTGTGACTGATCGAGTCCCGGCCAGCGACCGTAAGCTTTGCCGCCTTTCACGGGTCCGCCCAGCACAAACATCACGTTCGCGTGGCCGTGATCTGTGCCGCGGTTGCCGTTTTCACGCGCCGTGCGCCCGAACTCCGACATGGTGACAACAACGGTGTCTTCCCCGAGATCGCCCAGATCGTTCCAGAACGCGCTCAGCGATTGGGAAAACTCGCCCAGCACGTTGGCAAGCTGACCCTCGGCTGCGCCTTCGTTTACGTGATGATCCCAGCCACCGATATCGGCAAACGCCACCTGCACGCCGAGGTTCGCCTTGATGAGCTGCGCCAGTTGCCGCAGGTCGTCGCCGAAGCGTCCTTGGGGATAGTTGGCGCCGGACGCGGGCTGGTACCTCGCGGGATCAGCGGCCTTCAACATCTTCACGGCGTCAAAAGTCTGCTCTCCAGTGCTGTGCAACACCGTGTCGGAAGAGTTGTCGTACATCGCTTCGAACGCGCTTGCCACCGCCGGCGCCTTCGGACTGCGTCCGCCGATAGTGAAATCGTTGATGTTGTTCATCGCGACCGCAGGCTCGTGGCCGCTCAGAATGCGAGGCAGCGACGGTCCCATGGCGATCGCGCGGAAGGCCGAGCTTCCGCTCTCCGGCATGGCGTGCAGCGAACGGTTCAGCCAGCCATCGTCCGTGGACTTCACACCCGGGGTGCCCGACTCCATGTAGTCCTGGGCATCGAAGTGCGAGCGCGTGGTGTCCGGTGATCCCGCGGCGTGCACAATGGCAAGATGATGCTGCTGCCACAGCGGCTGAAACGAAGCGAGCGCCGGATGCAGCCCGAAGAAGCCATCGAGGTCAAGCACTGCGTTGCGGGGAATATTGATGCTGGGCCGCATCGCGTAGTACTGCGGCTCGGCATGAGGCACGACGATATTCAGCCCATCGGCCGCGCCGCGCTGAAAGATCACAACCAGCCGCTTATTGCGCGTGCCCGGTTGCGCGGCACCAAAGGCGGCGCGGGTTAGGAAGCTTGGCACCGCCGCCGTACCGACGACGGCAAGCGCGCTATTGCGAAGAAAGACACGACGCGTAATCGACATAAAAACAGCTCCTGGCCTCCAGCCGCCAGCCAACCAGCTTCCAGCAATTTGCTTTGCCAGAAGCTGGCAGATAGGAGCTAGAAGCTCATCTCCTTTGAAACTCCGGAGAGCCCAGCAGCAGCCCGGCGATCGTCGCCACTTCCGCAGAACCGGGCGATTCTTCGGGCTTGCGCACTGCAACCTTGTTGTCTTGCTTGGCAGGCGCGCCGTTCTTTTCTGTGGATTCGATCTGCGCCACGATCGAATCATGTGTCTGCTGCGAAACATTGCCCGCGAGGAGGCTGTTCTCCAGAGCGCTCAACGCCGCGGCGGAATCAGCAGGCGGCTCCCTGCCCCGCAGTTGTTCGGAATCCAAGGTCACCCCGGGCATTCTTCCGCTGGTCAACCTCAAAGCAAAATTCATCCGGGTCAGCAACGACGATGAGCTGACCCACGTCTCGGCTTTCATTGAGTAACCCGTAGGCGGCTGCACCCCGTAAAGTGGCATTCCGAGATTGCCCAGCTGGCGGGCAAGCGGCAGGGCGTCGGTCACATCGGCCCCAGTCGCGCGAACCGCCGAGGCCACAAATTCGAGTGGCGTTTTCACCTTGGCCCGGTAGGCATGGTCGGACCAGAACTCCGGCGACCGAAAAAGCACGGTGAGTACCTCGCGAATGTCGCCTTTTTTCTTCAGAAACGTTTTCGCCATGCGATCGACGAGCGCCGGTGGCGGATCGTCCGACACAAAGCGTTCCGCGAGTTTCAGCGAAATGAAGTGCGCAGTTTGCGGACTCGTCGCCAGCATGTGCAGCACCCTCAAGCCCTCAGTTTCGCCTCCGGGTTTGATCTTATGACCGAGCACGAACTTCGGGCCGGGTTCGTGCATGCGCGGGTCAAATTTGAAGCTGGGATTTTGATAGGGCTGCTCGATGGTCCATCCCGTGAAAACTTTGGCCACTTCGGTGACATCGCGCTGCGAGTATCCGCCATTCACGCTGAGCGTGTGCAGTTCCATCAGTTCGCGGCCGTAATTTTCGTTGAGTCCACGAGTGCCCTTTTTCGCTGCCTGCTGTGGGCGCGGCGGAGGGCCGCCGAAGCGTCCCCAGCGAGCTTGCTGGCGCGCGGCGCGTTGAGCGGCGGCGCGCGCCGCGGCGTTCGGATCGACGCTCAAATAATTGT
Organism: Candidatus Aquilonibacter sp.; assembly: GCA_035523915.1. Taxonomy (GTDB): domain Bacteria; phylum Acidobacteriota; class Terriglobia; order Terriglobales; family Acidobacteriaceae; genus Sulfotelmatobacter. The sequence goes on from DATKPV010000123.1 coordinate 34,040, forward strand.
CGAGATAGAAGAGCATCGCGGGGCTGTGTGCGGTCGCGTCGAGCAGATCCTTGAATGTCCCAAGCGTGTGGGGCTGGATGACATCGCGCTCATAAGACGTCATGAGCCATTTCACGTCGCCTTTGCCGGCGAAGACGTTGAAATGATTGAACCAGAAGTCGTCCATGACTTGCTGCAACTGGCGCTCGCTATAGACGGCGCGGGTGACTTTTGCCATCGCGAGTTCTTCGACGACGCGTTGCGGCTTCCGGCTGTTGTCGGCGATCGCGCGCGGGACGGCGTTCGGATCGACGCTCAACGAACCGCGTTTTCCACCCCCGCCGGCGCCGGGAGTCGGGGGATTCGCTTCGATCTGCGGAGCGGACTGCTGCTTCATCGGCGAAGCCGACGCGGAAACATCGGCGGCGTTTGAAGGCTCGATCGCATTCGCCGGGTTGGTTCGCATGTCTTCCGCAACAATCGCAGCGGCAGCATCGCCGCGCGTCTGCGCCTGTGGCTGCTTCTCCGCTTTTTTCCCGGCTTGCTTCGGCTGGGGATAATCGGCAAGAAGCTGCTTGGACGACATCCTCAGTGTGGGATAGGCATCCAGACGAGCCTCGACGGCCTTGTCATCGATGGAATTCGGGTTGAGCTGCTGATCGATCCATTTGGCAAGGCCCATCTGGCGCACGCGCTCGATGTCGCCGGGCCGAGGCCCATACGCGAGCCGATTCAGGGCATGCAAGATGGCCTCGTCGGCGGAAAGCTCGGTGATGGGAAGGCCCT
>DATKPV010000124.1:0-12120 GCA_035523915.1 Candidatus Aquilonibacter sp.
TTACGAATCGGCTGCTCTACCAGCTGAGCTACGTCGGCTTGTTCTCGATTCTAAATGCGCAGCAGCGCAGCGTAAAGCGCCCTAGGCCGCCTTGGCCGCGGCCAGCGCGTCGTATTCCTTCTGCGACTCGCCGGGCAGCAGCACCCACATCGTATAGACTCCCATGGCGGTGCCGAGCGGAATGTTGAACAGCGAAACGAACGCCAGCACCAGCGCCAGAAGGCGCGCCCATGATTCGTGCCGCATCAATCCCCAGCCGGCAAGGAATCCGCACGCCGCTTTGAGCAAAATGACGATCCCGAGCGTGGTGAACAGCGAGGTCAAGAAGCCCGCAGGCACGTCGGGCGGCACTCCTTTCATCTCGTGCAGATGCGGAAACAGCGAAGTCCCGAGAATCAGCAGAAACAAACCGGCCACTGCGTTGAACGCCGAAATGGCCAGCCATAGGATGCCGAGCAGATGGGTATGCTGCTGCACGCGGCCAGGAAGCCGTTGTGCCACCGCCACTGGACCAAGAATCTTCTTGCCGCACGCGCTGCAGAAAGCCTGCCCTGGTTGAACCGCTGCGCCACATCCATCGCAGAACATGACCGTCCTCCAGTCATTCCGACCGTCACAAGATACTCAACAGAGGATACGCGAAGAAACCGGCACGGTTCCGTGTCGTGCATCACGCATCGACACTCGCGTTTTTCCGAAATGACAATGCAGAAAACGAAAAGGCCGCCCGGCAACATGGGCAGCCTTTTCTTCAAGGGAGAATAGTTCCAACGGAGGCTTTAGATTCCGTCAAAACTTTCTGGACGAATCTTACGAGTCAAAAAAACGGGGTGTCAAGCAATTTTTCGTAAATAAATGCCTTTGTTTTCAACTGTTTACAAAATTGGTCAATACATCGCGAAATTGCAGCAAATTGAGACGGAAACCCCTTTCCCAGTCGATAAGCCAAGATTTCTGAAGAACTTAACGACGATTTGCCTCGCCCGGCGGAGTTTCCGGCCCGGCCGAGACCTCTTCCACCATGGTTTCGGTCACGATGGTTTCGCTCAGGTGCAGGGAGATGAACTCCATTTGCTCAGGCCGGTCGAATACCCTGCCGGGAAAAAGACGCTTTACCAAAATACGCACTCCGCCGAACGCAAGCCCTGCGCCAACGGCAAGCCCGCCCAGGATCATGCACAGAAGAATCAAATTCACCAGAAAATTGGCGATGTTGTTCTTCTTGTCGAAATAAGTGTTTTCGTTCCGGGTGACGCGGGCATCGTAGTTCACCGATCCCAGCAACGTGCGCGCGTCGCCTTCGGAAATCGCTCCCGCCGCGATCGCCACGATCGGTCCGGTGCGCTTGTCAAAGAAGGGCCCCGCCTTCTCCACACTTTCGACGCCAGGCTTCGGCTGCGCCGCGTGATTTGCGGCGTCAATGCGCCGCAGATGTTCGGCGGCCAGCTGCGGTGTGGGGTAGTAAATCAACATCAGCGTGGCGGGACCGGAGGGAGTTGTGTACTGCCCCAGCACCACTTGCGGATCGGCGCTGAAATCCACTAGCCCCCCAGCAAGCGGAGAAGAAATGGCGCCCAGCGCCAGCGGGCCTTCAGCGTATTTCTCGGTATTGGCAACGTAGGCATGGCGCGGCATAAATGCCAGCACGGGAGGCAAAGCACCGGCGTTGCCTCCGGGCAGCGATAGCGTGCCCGCCAGTTCACGCAGCTCAGCCGCCGACATTACCGTCAACTGGCTGAATACGGCGTCCACCACGATCTGACCCCGATAAAACAGAATGCGCGGCCCCAAAGACGCACCCTGGTCACCGATCTCCTCGCGCGCCATCTGCGGGTCCAGATAAAACGTATAGGCTCCAAACGCTCCGCTGGCGTCGGCAAACCGCGCAGCCCGAATCTTCAGCGTTCGCCCGTCGTCACGCGTGTAAGTGGCTTTCTCCAGGCCGTTAAAGCCGTATTCCTGAAGCACGGCGGCGTTGGCCGGGTCGGCCGCCGCAGGGTTCTGGCTGAACTGAGCAACGCCCTGCATCTGCCATCCGGCAAATTGAGTGGGAAGGATTGACTGGCTCTCGGGGCGAGGCGCAGCCGCTGTAGTGTCGCCGGCATGCAATCGGATGCCTAGCAAAGCAACCACAGCCAGCGTCAGCAGGCACCTGGGGAGCTTCATGGGGAGAATCCGCGCGAACAGTCCTTTAACAATTAGACCATAGAACACTCTGAAAAGTTTCCACGGTCGCTTGCCGCGTCGCGCGAACGCTCCGCCATTACCTTCGTGCCCCTACCCAACCGTGCCGAATGCCCCCCATCGGGGCCATTCCCCTGCGCCCTTAACTCAAGGCACACTAGGTACATAGAGATAGGGGAAGAGATGCAATCAAGTCCTGCGGAAACCAATAAACGCCGCCAACAGCGCCGCAAAGCGGTCCTGCCGGTGCGAGTGCGCGGCAAAGACGCTTCCGGGAGATCGTTCGAGGAACTGGCTCACACTCTCGATGTGACGCCCAGCGGCGTGCGGCTGGGAGCGATTCACCACCAACTGGGCGAACTGGAACAGCTCACGATTTGCTACCGCCAGCGGAGGATGGAATTCCGGGTGATTTGGACCAAGAAACTCAAGGGAATCGCCGAATACCAGGTCGGTCTGCAGGCGATGACAAAGGACGCGGAAGCCTGGGGTCTGAGCCCGGCGGATTTCAGGACGCGTGCCGAGGCTCCGGCACAAGCCGGCGCTACGGGAGCGTCAGCAACGGCGTAATCGAAAGGAAAGATCATGAACGTGTTTCGCACATTCTGGCGTGGTGAGCAGGGTCAGGACGTCGCGGAGTATTCGATTATGCTCGCCGTCATTCTGGTGATTGTGATGGGTGCCGTTCATCTGATCGGCGCCAACGCCAACAACATCTTTTCGCAGGTAGGCAGCTCCATCCAGTAAGGCGCTGCGGGAGGCGATCAGCTTTATTGCCCCGCTGCCTTGTCCAGTTTGCTGGCCATCTTCACGCCGCTTAGCCCGTTCACATATTTCGCGATCCCGCGGTAGAGCGATTCTGCGATGCGCTGGCGGTACGCGGCGGTCTCCAGCCTGCGTGCATCTGTGGGATTGCTGACAAAGGATATCTCCGCCAGAATTGAAGGCATATTTGCCCCGATGAGAACGATGAAAGGCGCCTTCTTGACTCCCCGGTCGCGGATCATCGGGCTTTTCGCCGCCAGGCCGCTGTGCAGCGCCTCCTGCACGTCGGCCGCGAATTCCCGCGACTCGTCAATCTTGTCCCGCAACGCGATTTTCTTCACCAGATCCTGCAATTCGTAGATCGATTTTTCGGAAACCGCATTCTCGCGCGCCGCAACCTCCAACGCATCGGGCGACGATGTGAAGTTCAAGTAGTAAGTTTCCACCCCGCGCGCCGAAGCATCGTGGCTGGAGTTGGCGTGCACGGAAATGAACAGATCGGCGCGGGCCTGATTCGCAATGGCGGTGCGCGTCTCCAGTGGAATAAAGGTATCGTCTTTGCGGGTGTAGACCACCTCCGCGCCAAGCCTCGCCTCCAGCAGTTTTCCCAGCCGCTTGGACACATCCAGCACCAGATCTTTTTCTTCTAGGCCATTGGGACCAATCGTCCCGGTGTCGTGGCCGCCATGGCCCGGATCGATCACGATCTTGCCGATCTTCAGCCCCAGCGCCCGAATCAGCGAGCGGTCGCCGTTCGCGGTGGGTTGTGCCTCGTGGACCTCCATATCGTCGAGGGCATCCTGGTCATCGGGAGTACTTGGGTGCGATGAGGAGGTCTTTCTGGCCTGGCGTCCTTTTCCGGCGCGTTGCCTGGCCGCCACAGCGTTGGATGCTGTGCCCTCATCTGAATCAGACGACGCCTCTTTCGCCTCAGGCAGGTTCTTGACGGATGTTGGGCGCGTGGCGGTTAAAGCTGCATCTTCCGTTTCCGGTGGCTCCAGTTTCGCGACCTGGGGAGAAGCGTCATCGTCATCCGCTTCCACGACCTTCTTCACCAGCCTTGTTGGCGTCGCGCCAGCTGCTTCGCCAGGAGACAGGCCAACATTCGTATGGCCGCCGGCTTCGGTGGCAAGGACCGATCCTGCGGATGCTCCGGCAGGCAGACCCGCGTCTGAACCGGCAAGCGGTCCGGCGCCGGTCCCCCGGGCGGTCCCGTCGGATTCCGTCGCCGAATCGTCTTTCGGTGTTTTCTTCTGTGCGTTCTTGCCGTGAATATCAATGATCAGACGATAGGGATTGGGCAGCAGAAACGCGTCGTACTTGTAAAGATTGTCCACTTCGAGCACGACCCGCGTCCGCCCTGGAGCGAACTGCGCCACCCGGATTTTCTTCAGAAAACCGTCGTCCACGTCGAAGCTTTTGCCCACCAGCGTCGAGGCCAGCTTCGTCCCGTCCAGATCAAAAAAGATGCGGTCAGGATCGGTGATGCGCTGCGACTGAAACTGGACGTCGCCTTCCACGTCGATCGCAACGCGTGTGTAATCCGGAGTGGACCAATGCCGAATGCCGGTAACCCGCGGCAGCCGGCCGGAGCGGCGCTCCGCCGTCTCCTTATCCGAGGAATTGTCCTGGGCAGAGTCGTCGCCCGCAGTTTCGCCAGATGATTCTTCTTTGTGTGAGGCGACCTGCGAGGCGGACCCGGGCGCCGCATCCTTGTTCGCCGGGACCTCTCTCTTGTCCGCGTTCGCTTTCTGAGGCTGTTTGTCAAACGGAGCCGCTTTCTGCGATGCGGCATCCTGATCCAGTTCGGCAATCGCCTGTTTTGCCTCATCCGCCAGGCGGTTGTGAGGATAGCGGCGGAGAAATTCACGGAACGTCGCCCGCGCCGCTTCCGGCTGATCGAGATCGTCCTTGTAAATCTCGCCGATGGTGAACAAACCATCGAAGCGATACTTGCTGCCCGGGTATTCGCGCCGCAGGAACTTGTACTGTGTGATGGCTTTGCTCAGGATTGCGTTGTCATCGAACCGCCGTCCCATTTCCACCTGCATTTCTGCCACTGCCACCACGCTGGGATCGGCCTTGGTGGAAGTCGGAGCGCCCAGATACACGCTGCGGTAGCAGTTGATGACGCGCTGATAGTCGTGGCGCGTGCGCTCGGTTGCCGGGCGGCCATTCAGCGCCTCGCGCAGGCGCTCGGCGGTAGCAAAGCGCTCCCGCGCCCACGATTCGCTGTGGCGCACCCGCGCATGTGCCGGTAAGACGCAGAGAACGGCAAGCAAAGCCGCTCCGCACACACTGCGCCGGCGCAATGAGGTCTTCACGAAAACCAGTCCCTAGCCTTCGTTCTGAATCGGTTGTCCAAACATCCGGGTACCTGAGAGAGACTTCCTAAATCGATGCCGAAAATCTATTCGGTGTTGGTTATGTACAACACGCCCCGCGCATCCCGCTCCACCCGAATGGGATCGCGCGAAGCGCCCTGGCTGCTGACATCGAAGCCACCGTAATACAAGTTGGTGATGCGCCTGACGTAATTCTGCGTTTCCGCGTAGCGTGGAACTCCAGAACTGCGCGCCACCGCGCCCGCGCCCGCATTGTAAGCGGCCAGGGTCAATCGCAGGTCGCCATCGTAATTTTCCAGAAGTTGTTTCAGATGGCGCACACCGGCATCGATGTTTTGTTCCGGATCGAAAGGGTTCTTCACTTTCAGCTGCCGGGCAGTCGAAGGCATAAGCTGCATGAGCCCCATAGCGCCCTTGCGGGACACCGCGTTGGGGTTGAAATTGGATTCCACCTTCACCACCGCCCGCACAAGGTTGGGATCGACGTTGTGACGCGCCGCTGCCTGTTCGATGGCGCCGTCGATTTCCTCTGGGCTGGCCATCGTTCCGCTGAAGTTGGCTCTGACAATTCTGGCAGTTGCCGACTGGTTTGATTCGTGCCCAAGGTATTGGTTGACCTCGGCCGCTGCCGAACGCGCCGCCCGCATCGCCGCTGCATTCGGTCCCGGTACCGGCTTCCAGCGGTTTTCCTTCGAACTCCAATACATCAACGCCCGCCGAGGCGCTTCCGGAGGCTGCGCACGGCGCGCCACCGGAGTAGAGTCGTTCACATAGATGGTTCGTCCCTTGTCTTGTGTCGCCTTAATACTTTCCGGAGCGCCGTCGGCGCCGGATTCGGCCCACAAGGCAGGCGAGAAGGAAAGGGAGGTCGCAAATACAGCGCTGGCCGTCAGCATTCCTGCGATTTTCAGGCGCTTTCGCATAACCGGGTTTCAGCTCAAACACTTACAAACTCAGCGAAGACAGACTTCACCCCCGCCGCCTGCCACCCGGAACCTGAAGGAGAATCTTTACACCAGAGTAGATCGATTATAGGATCGGAGCCCTCAGCCGGCAACCACTCCAAAGGGCATAGAACCACCGAAGTAATCTCGGTAATCTGCTGATAATACGAGCCTTAGAAATTGCTCACGAGGCCTTCTCCAGCGCCGCCGCAAAGGCGTCGAGCGATAGCGAGCGCAGCAGGTTGCGCCGCATACCGCGCTCGACTTCGGCGAGTTGCTCGGCGGCAAAAGCGATCCAATCGAAATCTGACGAGTCCGCCAGCTTTTTGAGCTCCGACCGAATATCGCTATTGCGCACCAACTGCGGTGCGCCGGAACCCAGAAACATCAGGTCGCGAAGCAATGAATAAAGCGTGTGAATCAATTCTTCGGTTTTCTCACGTCCTTCGGCGCCCTGGCGAAACGATTCGGTGACTTTGAAGACGTCGCTGTGCCCGCCGCGCGCCAGCACGGACTTGAGGATGGTCAGCGCGCCCGCCCGCGCCGCAGCATATGCTTCCAGATCAAAATTGCGTGCCCGCCCCACCGCGCCTTCCGTGAGCCCTGCGACCAGTTGCCGCTGCGCCTGCGTCCATTCCGGATGCTGCCTGGCCAGCTCGCGTTCAATTTCCTCCGTTGGCAAAGCGCCTAAAGGAAAAATGGGCGCGCGCGAGCGGATCGTCGGTAGTAATTCACCGGCATTTTCCGCGAGAAGAAAAATCGTGGCGAACTCTGGCGGTTCTTCCAGCACCTTGAGCAGAGAATTTGCCGCCTCCTTCATAAAAGCTGAGACGGTGAATATATAAATCCGCTCGGCGCCTTCCGCCGGGCGGTAATACACACTTTCGATGACCCGGCGGACCTGATCTACTTTGATCATCATTTGCGGCGGGTCGGGCGGGATGATGAGGACATCGGGATGCGTTTGCACGAAAATCCGTGTGTCTTTCTTGTCGGCCTCGCGCAGCGCTTCGCGCATCTCTACGGCCTCGACGAAGCGCGCATCGAGATCTCTTGCCTGCGCGATCCGGAGACAGTTCGAGCATTTCCCGCAGAAATCCGGGAGGCCTTCCGCGTTCCCAGGATTCAGGCAGTTCATTGCCTGCGCCAGCATCAGGGCTAAAGTGTATTTGCCCGAGCCGCGTGCCCCGGAAAGTATTACGGCATGAGGAAAGCGCTTGTGCGCCAGCATCTCACGCAGCCGGCGGACGGTCTCGGCATTCCCATAAAAATCAGAAAAAGACATAGTGGCTTAGTCGAAATCTACCACGGCGATACGGGGAGACAGAGAAAACACGATGGAAACATCTTCTCGGTTCTCGGTTATTCCGTGGTGAATACCTATAATTTCAGCTTCTTCCTCACCACTTCCAAAATCCGTTGGTGCGTTTGCCCCGGTGTTCCTCTCGCGTCGACTACTACAACGCGTTGGGGCTCGCGCGCGGCAATCATTCGATAGCCTTCCCGCACCCGGGCAAAAAATGCCCGCGTCTCCTGCTCAAAGCGATTTTCATCTCCGCGCCCCCGGCCCTGAGAGCGTGTCCGCAGATTGCGGCGGCGGGCGCGCCCCACACTCATCACCGGATCGGATTCCAGCAACAGCGTCAGATCCGGTTGCAAGTCTCCGCACAGCACTCGATGAAGCTCCAGCACCGGTTCGCTTCCCAGTTTCCGGCCGCTCCCCTGGTAAGCCTCGGTGGAATCCGTAAAGCGATCGCAAAGTACGATCTGCCCTCGCTCCAAGGCAGGCTCAATCACCTCCGCGAGGTGTTGCGCTCGCGAGGCAAACATCAGCGCCATCTCCGCCAGCGGCGAAAGGCCTTCGGTCGTCGAATCGAGGAGGACGCGGCGAATCCTTTCTCCGGCAGGCGTCCCTCCGGGCTCGCGCGTTTCAACTACTTTGAACCCACCTTCGCTCAACGCTGCCGCCAGCTTGCGCATTTGCGTGCTTTTGCCGGTTCCGTCGAGTCCTTCAAAGGTGATGAACTTGCCGCGGCGGGTCACGGCGGAATGATACCAGCACACAATCGCATTCTCCTGCGTGCTGGCCGGCCGCGTGCAACCGTTTTCTGCACCTTTATCGAGCGGAGCCTGTACCCTCCGTCGCCGGGCTGTTATAGTTTTAGGTTCTGCCAAAGCTTCTTCTGGGGTTCAGTTCAAAACTGAAAAAGCGGGGAACAAGCAAAATGAAACTCTCCCGATTTGCGGGGGCAGTCTGCGTCGTAATCCTCTCGATGTTCTCTTTTCTTTTGTTTCTCTCATCCACCGCCCTGGCTGCCGTCCCAACCGTTACCCTCCTGGTCGACGCAACCACCGCGCCGCGCAAGATTTTTCACGCCACTCTGACCATTCCTGCCAGCCCGGGGGAATTAACCCTTTACTACCCGAAGTGGATTCCCGGCGAGCACGCGCCGGATGGTCCTGTGATCGATCTCGCCGGACTGAAGTTCACCGCCGGCGGACAGACTCTCAAGTGGCGACGCGATCTGCTTGACGGTTTTACCCTCCACGTGGAAGTCCCCAGCGGCGTGAATGAAATCAATGCCGAACTGGATTTTCTTTCTCCGGCGACTTTCGAAGCCGGATTCTCCGCCGGCTCTTCCGCCACCGATAAGCTCGCCGTCATCAGCTGGAATCAGGTGCTGCTCTATCCCAGCGGCTTCGACTATCACGACATCGACTACAGCGCCACGTTACGGCTTCCCGAAGGCTGGAAGTTCGGGACAGCCCTGCCCGTCTCCAGCCAGAACGGCAACGAGATCCATTTCGCCACCGTTCCGCTGAACATGCTGGTCGATTCCCCCGTGCTCACGGGCGAATATTTGAAAGTGGTGCCGCTCGCGCCCGAGCCTCCTACCGAAATGGACATCGCCGCCGATAGCGCCGCCGACCTCGACGCTCCACCCGAAGTTTGGGACCACTACAAGAATCTGGTCGAACAGGCGCAAAAACTCTTTGGCGCCCACCACTATCGCGATTATCACTTCCTCTATACGCTCAGCGATCACGTAGCGCACTTCGGACTGGAGCATCACGAATCCGATGACAGCCGTGTCGGCGAACGGGGTCTGGCCGATGAAACCGCGCGCAAGCTCAATGCCGGATTGCTCCCCCACGAATATGTGCACTCGTGGAATGGCAAATATCGCCGTCCCGCCGATCTCACCACCACCGATTATGAGCAGCCGATGAAGGACGATATGCTCTGGGTCTACGAAGGTCTGACCAACTATCTGGGCACGGTGCTGACCGCGCGCAGCGGACTGCTCACTCCCGAGGAAGCCCGCGAGGATCTGGCCATCACCGCGGCGGAACTGGATCACACCCCGGGCCGCACCTGGCGCAATCTGCAGGACACAGCCGACGCCGCACCCGAGCTCTATTTCGCTCCCGAGGCGTGGCATTCCTGGCGGCGGGGCGTCGATTTCTATGACGAGGACACCCTGAACTGGTTGTGGGTTGACGTAATCATCCGTGAGCAAAGCAAAGGCAAAAAGTCGATTGACGACTTCTGCCATCTCTTCCACGGAGCGCCCAGCACTCCGCCCATGGTCAAGACCTATACCTTTGACGATATCGTGAGTGCGCTGAATGAAATCGTTCCCTATGACTGGCGCGCCTTCTGGATCGAGCGTTTAACCACCCACAGTCCGCACGCGCCGCTGGGCGGAATCGAAGGCAGCGGATGGAAACTCGTCTATGACGAAACCCCTTCAGAAATCGAGCGCGAGGCCGAGGACGGCTTTCACTTCGTTGATGCCAGATATTCAATTGGCCTTAACCTTCGTGCTGACGGCCGAATCGTGGACACGATCGAAGGAATGCCCGCCGCAGAGGCGGGTATCGGTCCCGGCATGAAGCTCATCGCCGTCAATGGCCGCGAGTTTAGCCCTGAAGTTCTCCGGGACGCCCTGAAAGCCGGCAAGACCGGCAGCGAACCCCTGGAGTTGCTGGTGGAAAATACCGATTATTACAAGACGTACAAGCTCGACTACCACGGTGGCGAACGCTATCCCCATCTCGTGCGCGAAGAATCCAAACCGGATCTGTTGAGCGAAATCTATAAAGCGAAGTAGTAACTCGCGTTTTGAAAGGGCGTGGCTTCAGGCCGCGCCACGTGAGACATGTACCTGCGACACGGCGTCATCCCGAAGCCCCGCGCTCGCGAGGGATCTCTCGCGGCACGAAACTAAAGGTCCAAGAGATGCTGAGCCGATGAACCACACCAACCGCGCCCTCTTCGTATTTCTGACCACACTTCTCTGCGCTTCACCCACCACTCCCGCCCAATCCATCCTCGGTTTCACACCCGCCTCCGCCCAACACGAAAATCAAATCGAAACCAAATTCAAAGCCATTCCTTCCCCTGACGAGGAGCGCCGCCAGCACCGCATTTTCACCTCCGAGCCGCACGTCGCCGGCTCGCCACGCAACAACGAACTGGCCCGCTACATCGCCGACGAATGGCGGCACGAGGGCCTGGAAGATGTCATCATCCGCCGCTACGATGTCTACGGCAGCAATCCAAAACACACTTCGCTCGAGATGGTCGCTCCGGTTCACTATCGCGCTCTTCTGCGCGAGTTGCCCATCCCCGGTGATCCGGACTCAAAGAACAAATCGATCAGCCCGGCATGGAGCGGCATGTCCGCCTCGGGCGACGTCACTGCGCCGGTGATTTACGCCCACAGCGGGAATCCCGAAGACTACGATCTGCTCCGCAAGCAAGGAATCGACGTTAAGGGCAAGATCGTGCTCGTGCGCTATTCGAATCCCTACAGCTATCGCGGATTCAAAGCCCTCACCGCCCAGCGCGAAGGCGCGGCTGCGATCCTGATATATTCCGATCCCGCCGAAGACGGATACAAAAAAGGCGCCGTCGTTCCCAAAGGCCCGTGGGGGCCCGAATATCACATTCAGCGCGGCGCCATCACCTACGACTTCATGGTGCCGGGCGATCCGCAAACTCCCGGCTGGGCCTCAGTTCCTGGCGCGAAGCGCATCCCGATAGAAGAGGCCGTTTCGGTTCCAAAGATTATGGCGCTGCCGCTTTCCTGGCACGACGCCAAACCATTTCTCGCCCACATGGATGGTCCGCTCGCCCCGGCCGATTGGCAGGGTGGCCTGCCCATGAAGTATCGCCTCGGCGGCAGCCGCGTGCGCGCTCACCTGAAGATCGAGATGGATAACTCGATCCAGCCCTATTACGTCGTGGAAGGTCGCATCCGCGGCGCCGAATTGCCCGACGAATGGATCGTCCTCGGCAATCACCGCGACGCATGGGTCTTTGGCGCCGTCGATCCATCGAGCGGCACCGCCTCGATGATGGAACTCACCCGCGCGCTCGGAGCGCTCGCCAAACAGGGCACGCGCCCGCGGCGCACCCTGGTCTTCTGCAGCTGGGACGGCGAAGAAGTTGGCCTGACCGGTTCCACCGAATGGGGCGAACAGTTCGCCGACGAGCTCCGCAAGAAAGCGGTCGCTTATATCAATGTCGACTCTTCCACCTCGGGGCCGAATTTTCATGGCCAGGCGGTGGCCTCGCTCGCTCCCATGCTGGTTGAGACTTCGCGTTCCCTGCGCGATCCCTCCGGCAAGACCCTGTACGAAGCCTGGAGGGAATCAGCCTCGCGCGAGCGCCGAGAAGCAGGACAATCCGTGGAAGTCACCGACGCCAACCTCGCCGATACCCGCATCGGCAGCGGCTCCGATCACACCGTATTCCTGAATTTCGTGGGTATGCCCGTGCTCGGCCTGCAGTTCGACGGACCTTACGGCGTCTATCACTCAGCCTACGACGACTTTTTCTGGATGAACCACTTCGGCGATCCCGGCTATCGCTA
>DATKPV010000125.1:0-3732 GCA_035523915.1 Candidatus Aquilonibacter sp.
AGGCGGGCGATTTTGTAGCGGACTTCGTCGTCGAGAATTTCGGCGCCGCCGCCGGGGATGGAGTCCAGGCCGGCATCGCGCAGGCGAAGGATGGTGTCGCGAATAGAGAGGCTGCTGTATTCGGCAATGGCGATGATTTCAGACGCCGAATAGCAGTGCAGGTGAATCTGCGGGAAGCGCTGCTTGATACCGCGCAGCATCTTCTCGTGCCAGTCGATTTTGAGGTCGGGATGCAGGCCTCCCTGCATAAGCACGCCGGTGCCGCCGAGTTCGACGGTCTCGCGGATTTTGTCGTAGATGGTGTCGAAGTCCAGAATGTAGCCTTCTTTGGCTGCGGGGCCCTTCAGCGGGCGGTAGAAGGCGCAGAAGGTGCAGTACTCGGTGCAGAAGTTGGTGTAATTGATGTTGCGGTCGATGATGTAGGTGACCACGCCCTCGGGATGCTTCTGTCGCCTGATAGCGTCGGCTTCCATGCCGATGCCTATGAGATCGTCGGAGTTAAAGAGGTCGAGGGCCTGGGATTTGGTCAGCGACATGATCTGATTGATTCTAGCGAACAAACCGGAGTTGATCCAAATCATGAAGCGCGGACAGATGAGTGCCTCCGGCGATGTCGCAAATACTGGAAGATCGTCACAATGGCTCCAACAACCGCCAGTCCAATCAATATCCCCAGGGCCGGCGCATAGTATTGCCGGAAGAAGCGCAGCACGTGCCCGCCATAGATGAATCCCAGGGCGGAGAGAATCGTATAGCGAACTCCACGCCCAACTATCAGCGCCGCGAGGAATCTCTTACGGGGATACTGCGTCGCGCCTGCCGCCAAAAGAAATGGCACAAAGGGAAATGGCGGCGGCATCAGGGCTGGCAAGGCGACGGCGCCGAACCCCCAGCGTTCAAATGCCTGGGAAACCCGCGCGGCCGATTGCTGCGAAAGTTTGCGATGCATCGCCTCCTTTCCACCCTCCCGGGCCAAACCGTACGTGATGTAGCCGCCCAGGACAGCACCAGCGGTCGCCATCAGCGCGTAGTAGGGCCAGGGCTCGACATGGCGGGCTGCCAGCCAGATAGTGAACACGTCCATGCTGCCGGTGAGCGGGACCAGTGAATTATCGGCGATTCCTAGGAGCAGGAGTCCCACCCCACCCAGATGGCGTAACCGGTGTCCAATGGGGATTGCCAGCACGGCGTGGGGATAGAAAATCATGCGGTGTGGAGGAGTTTAACGCGGAACCCGCGGGTTTGCGCCATTCGCTTCTCTACAGGCCTGAAGCCGCTCTTAGCGGATGCTTAAATATTGGGCCGTAGCACACCACATTGTGATTGAAATCACAGACCGGCGAAATCCGCGCCGATAGCGTTGAGCAAGGATTGTTCTCGGCTAGCGAAAGGCGCTCACCATGGCGACTGTGTCAGAAACCGCACCTTCCCCCACAACCACAATGCGGGTCTTAAACCCTAACCTGGCGCAGAAGATCATGAGCGCCGACGAGGCTGCCGCGCTGATTCGCTCGGGCGATCAGGTGGGGATGAGCGGTTTTACGGGATCGGGTTACCCGAAGGCAGTTCCGATGGAACTGGCGCGCAGGATCGCGGACGCCAATTTCCGCGGGCAGAAGTTTCAGGTGAGCGTGTTCACGGGCGCTTCCACCGGGCCGGAACTCGACGGCGCGCTGGCGATGGCGGGGGGCATTCAGCTGCGGCTGCCATATCAGTCCGATCCGGAAACACGCAAGCGCATCAATGCCGGCGAAATGGAGTACATGGATATTCACCTGAGCCATGTGGCTCAGTTTGTCGAGTACGGATTCTTGGGGAAGCTGGACGTTGCTCTGATCGAGGTCACCGCCATTTTGGAAGACGGGCGGGTGGTGCCGAGCTCCTCCATTGGCAACAATAAAACCTGGGTGGATCAGGCCGAGCGCGTGATTCTGGAGGTCAATTCTTGGCAGCCGGCGGCACTGGAGGGCATGCACGACATCTATTACGGTTTGCAGCCGCCGCCCAATCGTGGACCCATTCCTCTCGTGCGTCCCGGCCAACGCATCGGCACACCGTATCTTAGAGTGCCTGCTGAGAAGGTTGTGGCGGTTGTGCTGACAGACGCACCCGACCGCAACAGCGCCTTCAAAGCGCCCGATCAGGCTTCCAAGCGCATCGCCGGACATATTCTGGAATTCCTCAGCTGGGAAGTGAAAAAAGGCCGAATGCCGGCAAACCTGCTGCCTTTGCAATCGGGCGTGGGCAACATCGCGAATGCCGTGCTTTTCGGTCTCGAGGAAGGCACATTCGAAGGACTGACGTCCTACACAGAAGTGATTCAGGACGGCATGGTGCGCCTGCTGAAATCGGGCAAGATGACATCAGCCTCGGCCACGGCATTTTCGCTGAGCCCGGAAACACTGACCGAGGTGAATGCCGACATGGCCAGCTACCGGGACCGGATCGTGCTGCGGCCGCAGGAGATTTCCAATCACCCCGAGATCATCCGCAGGCTTGGTGTAATTGCCATGAACGGCATGATCGAGGCCGACATTTATGGCAACGTGAACTCGACGCACGTGATGGCATCGCGCATACAGAACGGTATTGGCGGCTCGGGCGATTTCGCGCGCAACGGATATCTCTCCGTCTTCATGGCTCCGTCAACGGCGCAGAAGGGAACGATTTCCACGATCGTGCCCATGGTTTCGCATATAGACCATACGGAACACGACGTCAGCGTGGTGGTCACCGAACAAGGACTGGCCGATTTGCGGGGGCTGTCGCCCCGCCAGCGGGCGCATCTGATTATCGAGAAGTGCGCCAGTGACGACTACCGCGCAATGCTTCTCGACTATCTGGAGCGAGCAGAGCGTTTGTCATACGGCAAACATACGCCGCATCTGCTGACCGAATCTCTGAGCTGGCACAGCCGCTATCTCCGCACGGGAGATATGCGGCCCAGGGAAGAAAACTGAATTTCTTCGGCGAGTGGAATGGCTTGTGATTTCAGTTCGTGGCCGCCTGCACGCCTTCCAGAAAATGCAAATGCGGAGCAGCCGGCAGGACGCCGATTTCGGCTGCGTAGCGATAGAACAGCTGCAAACCCTCCAGGCATCCGGAATCCAGTTCATAGTGAATGTTTTGGGTGAGATAGCTCTCTACTTCGGCTTCGCTGAGTTTGAGCTGCGGCGCACGCTCCCGGGCGATTTGCCGCAAACTTGCGGGTTCGAGGCCGTGATCGCGGGACTTCTGGAAAATTCCGGGCAAATCGAGTGAGGAATCTGCCTCGCGCAGCGCCTGGCCACGTACGGCCCAAAAGGCGAAGACGAACGGCTTGCCCGTGTAGCGAATCCATTCCTCGGCGAGGTCGACGGTGAGATAGCGCCTGCGATCGGTCTGCAACGCAGGATCGCCGATGACCAGGGCGGCGTCGTGCCCGGCAAGCATGTTTTCGATATTGGGCGCCATCGGCGTGAAAAATCTCCCGCCGCCCAGCCATTTCTCGAACAATACCTTGGTCAGCGCCACTGAGGTCATTGAAGACGTATCGAGAGCGATGGTGCGGATTTTCTCGGTCGGGACCTTACTCACGAGCAAAATGGAACGCACGGCGCGCCGCGAGGCAATGGCCACTCCCGGCAGAATTTGCAGACCCGGGATCTGGGCATAAGCGGCTGCCGGAATGACTCCAATATCGGCGGTTCCAGCTTCCAGATCGCGGGCGCAGGCCGAAGGCAATGTGTAGGA
>DATKPV010000126.1:0-18270 GCA_035523915.1 Candidatus Aquilonibacter sp.
TACTATTGCGTCTTAGCAGAATCGCGCAGCAGGACGACATCGTCCGTATGGTGCGAGCGCTCGGCGGCCAAGGTTCTGCCGTCGGGCGACCAGTGAAAATCGTCGATATGCTCGGATGGGAAATTCGTGATCTGATGCCCCGGTGAGCCGTCCAGCGGTTGCACCCAAACGTTATCCACGCCTTTGTCGGTAATGACATAAGCCACTGCCTTGCCGTCGGGGGTGATACGCAGGCCCCCGGTAAACCCAATGTCTCCGCTAATTCGCGGATCCACATCGATGAGTCGGGGAGACGTGGCCGGCGGGTCGAGGCTGAGTATGGCAAGTTTTGGAATTGCGCGCTGATTGATAGCGTCCGTAAGCTGAACCCCAAAAATCAGCTGCTTGCCATCCGGCGTAAACACGATCTTGCCGAAGCTGCCGAAGTTATCCTTAATGTTGGTGCCAGCAACCGGCTCCGCTGTTCCGCCGTCGATCGGAACACGGAAGGCGGAATTGAGGGTAGTGTTGTCCCAGTAATACACCCACTTACCATCCGGAGAACAGCTTGCGAAGGAGTCGAATGGCCCCTTCGTCAGTTGCGTTGCACCTGATCCATTATTGTTGAGGCGCCACAGATGCGTACTCGCAGAATTGTCGCGGAAGGTCCAGGCCGCAATAATGTAGTGCGCCCCACAGGAGTTGAGATTCAGGATGTAAGCATCAAGATCGTTGACCAGCGTCGTGATACCGCCCCCAGCCGGGGCTTCGCTGAACAGACCGGCCCCATTGCTCACCAGCAGTTTGCCGTCGGCGCTCCAATCGAACGCAGAAAGATTCTGGGCATCGGGCAACGTGGCAGTCACGACCGAAGCACCTGAAACCAGATCCAATTCGTGAATCACTTTCGTCTGCACAGTGGCGACCGTCTTTCCATCCGCGGAAATGGTAAGCGTGTGATAGCTGTTGGTGTCGCGGGTAATCGGCTGAGGATCGCCACCGCGCGCGGAAATCCAGCCAATCTGGTTCCGTTGTACAGAGGATCCCTTGTGCGCGAAAACTACGATCAATGAGTGGCCGTCCGGCATCCATTGGATCTCGTAAATGAAATCATTCTTGAAAGTGTCCAGCCGATGCACTCTTTTGTTCCCGAGGTCGAACACGTCGATGTCACTCATCACTCCGGGCTCGCCGAAATGGCCATAAGCGATTTGCTTCCCATCGGGAGACCACGCCAAGTTTCGCGGAACGTCCTCCTTGCGTATATCTCCGAAGTACAGAATGGCCTCGTCGCTTCCGTCAGGATTCGCCATCAGCAGGCGAAACTTGCCGACGTCGGGGTCGTTGTCCCTCGCGTATGCCATGTGGCTGCCGTCAGGCGAAAATGCCGGACCACCATCCACATCGCGCTCAATATCCTGCGGCGTGCCGCCCAGCACCGGAGCACGGTACATATCCCAGCTGCTGCGCAGCATGCTGTTCGCTTTGCGAAAGTAAATGTAGTTTCCGTCCGGCGAGAACGCCAGCGAGCGGTAATCGGTGGCTTCCGGCGGAATCACCTGCGTGTCGCTCCCGGTGGGGACGTTCCGTAGCCACAAACTTGCCGACCCCTTATCGCGCTGCACGCTCAGCACATATTTCCCGTCGGGTGAAATTGCAGCTTCCTCCGCGTTCCCCGTGTTTGTAATCTGCCCGATCGTAAAGTTTTGGAACGGAGCCGGGCCGCTGCGATTGAGAAATGAATAGATGCCGAATCCAGCCGCCGCCAGAATCAGAATCGCAATCAGCGATCCCAAGGTCACGCCGATCCTGTGCTGCCGCGCCACTTCGCTGATTGCCGACGTGGAACTCTGGGTTCGCACCGCCGAGGACGATGCGCTTGCGACCGTAGCCGAGGTGGCGGGTTGTGCGACCGACACCTGTGAGGCCGCCGCAGCGTCGCTTACGTTGCCCGCGATGTCGCTGGCTGCATGCCGTCCCGAGCCGCTGTCACGCAACAGACGCTTCAGATCGCCGCGGAGCTCCGACGCATGCTGATACCTCAACTCGCGATCCTTCTCGATCGCTTTGTTGATGATGTCTTGCAGGCGCACCGGCAAACCCGGATTCAACCGCACCGGCGCAACTGGAGTCCGATTCAGAATTCCATCGAAAATCTCAGCCGTGCTCTCGCCGCGGAACGGCGCTTGCCCAGTGGCCATTTCGTAAAGCACGACTCCCAGCGAAAACAGATCGGTGCGAGCGTCCAGTTCTTTGGCGCGGGCCTGCTCCGGCGACATGTAAGCCACCGTCCCGACCGCCGATCCCGGACTGGTTAGATTCGGATCGCTCGACTTGGTAAGAGTTGCTTCTCCTGACGGTTTCGCCGTCATCTTCGCCAGCCCGAAATCGAGGATCTTGGCGTGACCGCGAGTCGTGACAAAGATATTCGCCGGCTTAATGTCGCGGTGAACGATTCCCTGACTGTGCGCCGCATCCAGGGCATCGGCAATCTGGATTGCGAGCGAGAGAAAGCCCTCCAATTCCATGGGGCGGTTCCCGATGGCATGCTTCAGGGTTCTGCCTTCGAGAAACTCCATCGCGATAAACGCGACTCCATTTTCGTGGCCGATGTCGTAAATCGTGCAGATGTTCGGATGATTCAGCGCAGAGGCAGCCTGTGCTTCGCGTTCAAACCTACTCAGCGCCTGCGGATCCTTGGCCACCTCTTCGGGCAGGAACTTGAGCGCGACAAAGCGGTGCAGTCGGGCATCTTCGGCTTTGTACACCACCCCCATGCCGCCGCCGCCAAGCTTTTCAAGGACGCGATAGTGCGAAATTGTTTGGCCGACCATCCCCATTGCCTTCCTGAATATCGGATCATGTTATGAGCCATCCTTCGTGGCGTCAACGAGAACTGCGGCGACCGGTACCATCGAAAGGCCCGGGATTTCGGGGCGCGGCGGTTTCCGCGAACGGTGCGCGCTTCCCGCCATTCCCTTCGCCGATATAATCAACAAGATGCCTGAGCTTGATTACGCCGCCATGCTTGCAGTGGCCCTGGGTGAAGCGCGCAAAGGGCTTGGCGAAGGCGGGATACCGATCGGGGCTGCGATCTTTAACTGTGCAGGCAAGCTGGTCGGCTCCGGCCACAACCGCCGCGTCCAGCATGGCGACCCCTCAATGCATGCCGAGACCGATGCTTTCCGCGCTGCGGGACGCCAGCGCAGCTACCGGGAGTTGATTATGGTCACAACTCTGGCGCCGTGCTGGTATTGCAGCGGCCTGGTGCGGCAGTTTGGTTTCGGCACGGTTGTGGTGGGAGAGAGCCGCAACTTTCAAGGTGGGCTGGATTGGTTACGTTCGCTGGGAGTCAGCGTGATCGATCTTGATTTCGAGGAGTGCGTCAAATTGCTGGCCGACTACATTCGCTCCAATCCTGACGTTTGGAATGAAGACATTGGGGAATGAAACGTGAAGTCTGAGAAAACATTTCTGCGGTCTCTTCCCAAGGTCCTTCTGCACGAGCATCTGGACGGCGTGTTGCGCCCGCGAACCGTGATCGAATTAGCTGCGGCGTCAAACTACAAAGACTTGCCCACGAACGATCCTCAGGCACTGGCCAAATGGTTCTTCCGTGGGGCCAACCAGGGCAGTCTCTCGAAATACCTGGAGGGGTTTGCCCACACGATTGCGGTCCTGCAAACCGAAGAAGCCCTGCAGCGGGTTGCGTATGAGCAGGCGGAAGATCTGAGCAAAGATGGGGTCGTTTACTTTGAGACGCGATTTGCGCCGATTTTTCACACCCGACGAGGGTTGACGCATCAACAGGTGGTTTCGGCGGTATTGAAGGGACTGGAGCGAGGACGAAAGGATTTTGGCATCCATTCCGGGCTGATTGTCTGCGCCATGCGCAATATGAACACATCGCTGGAGATCGCGGAACTTGCCGTTGACTTTCGCGAGCGCGGGGTGGTGGGATTCGATCTGGCCGGGGAAGAAGGCGGCTATCCTCCCAAGAAACACGTGGACGCGTTCCACTACATCCAGCGCGAAAATTTCAACATCACCATTCATGCCGGCGAGGGTTACGGGAAGGAATCGATCTGGCAGGCGATTCAATATTGCGGGGCCCACCGCATCGGGCACGGGACCAGGCTGATCGACGACATTGCCGCGGTGGATGGCCGGGCGGTAAAACTTGGCGATCTGGCGCAGTATGTTCTCGATAAGCGAATTCCGCTGGAAATCTGCCTGCTCAGCAACGTCCACACCGGCGCGACACCCAGCCTGGCGCAGCATCCCTTCAAGATTCTCTATCAGGAGAAATTTCGAGTGACCCTGAACACCGACAACCGGCTGATGAGCAACACTTCAATGACTCAGGAATTCGAAGCAGCCGCCGCAACCTTCGGCCTGTCCCTCGACGACTTTGAGAAGATCACAATCAACAGCATGAAAAGCGCTTTTCTGCCCTACGACCAGAGATGCAATTTTATCTATTCGGTGATCAAGCCCGGTTATGCCAAGGCACGTGCTTCTGAAGCCAGGCGAGTATGACGCCGTAACTCGAGTGTTCAAACGTTTCTGCCGGAGCAAAGCATGGACCATCCTTTCATGGCGCGCGCCATTCAACTCTCGATTGAGAACGTTCGCTCGGGGCGCGGCGGGCCTTTCGGCGCGGTTGTTGTAAGGGACGGCGAAATCATCGCCGAAGGCGCAAACCAGGTCACCTCAGCCAATGATCCGACGGCTCATGCAGAAGTGCTGGCCATCCGTGAGGCGTGCAAGAAACTGGGAGTATTCGAACTCCACGGTTGCGAGATCTATACATCCTGCGAGCCCTGCCCCATGTGCCTGGGAGCGATCTACTGGGCCCATCTCGCGCGGGTCTATTTTGCCAGTTGCGCCGAGGATGCGTCCTCAGCCGGCTTCGACGATTCGATGATCTACCGGGAAATCGCTCTGCCCTATGCCGGGCGCAGAATTCCCATGGTCCAGATGATGCGCGAAGAAGCGGTTGCCGCTTTTCGCGCCTGGAGAGAAAAGCCCGACAAGGTCACGTATTGAATCTCGCACGAAAGACGGCGGCGCTCGCTACCAGACCTTGCATACCTGCGCTGCAGGCTTGACCATGGGCTGGCCCGTTTTGCAGGAGAATGCCCGGGCGAACTCGGGCATGTTTACCACTACTCCGTTGATGCGATACTGCGCCGGCGAATGAGGATCGGTCTTCACGCGTACGCTTAGGTCCTCGGGACGTTCATTGGCGCAATCCCATTGGGCGAAGCCAACGAAAAAGCGCTGATCCGGCGTAAGGCTATCGATCGGTTCAAGCTTCTTATCTTTCGTGGCATCTTTCCACGCCATGTAAGCCAGAATCTCGCCTCCGAGATCGGCGACGTTCTCACCCAGAGTGAGCTTGCCATTGATGTGGAGATCGTCAACCGCAACGTAACCTGAATACTGGTCGTCGACGCATTTGGTGCGCGCGTCAAACTTCTCGCGATCTTCTTTGGTCCACCAGTTTTTCAAATTTCCATGGGCGTCGAATTGGCTGCCTTCGTCGTCGAAGCCGTGCGTAAGTTCGTGGCCGATCGTGCCTCCCGTGTTGCCATAGTTAGGAGCGTCGTCCATCTTGGGATCGTAAAGCGGCGGCTGCAACACGCCGGCCGGGAAATTGATGTCGTTCATCTGTGGATTGTAGTAAGCATCCACCGTGGGAGCGGACATGTCCCACTCGCCATGATCCACTGGCTTGCCAATTTTGTTGATATCGCGGCGGGTCTCGAACTGGTGTGCGCGTTCCACGTTCCCCGCAAAATCGTCGGGCCCAATGGTGACGGAACTGTAGTCGCGCCATTTGTCGGGATAGCCGATCTTGTTGCGAATGCCTGCCAGTTTTACCAGCGCCCGCTGCCTGGTCTCCGGGCTCATCCAGTCGAGCTCACGAATCCGTTCGCCCATGGCGGTCTCGATGCGCTGCACCATATCGAGCGTCTCCGCTTTCAGTTCAGGAGAGAAAACTTTGGCCACATACACCTGGCCCAGCGCCTCGCCCAGGTCATAGTCGACATACTGCACGCAGCGCTTCCATCGCGGCTGGATTTCCTTCGCTCCCCGAAGATATTTGCGGTAGAAATCGAAATTCTCTTCCACAAACTTTGAAGAAAGATACGGCGAGGCCGTATCCGCGACGTGGAAGCGCAAGTAGGTCTTCCAGCTATCAATTGGTTCCGATGCTAGCAATCGGTTGAGCTCTTTCATGAACTCGGGCGCGTCCACGTTGAGGGTAGTAAATTCCGGATAGTGCATGACTTTGTAATACACCGGCCAGTCGAACTTGGGCGCGAGCTGTGTCAGGTCCGCGACCTTCATCTTGTGAACCAGCTTGTGCGGGTCGCGGCGTTCTACGCGGCTTTGCGAGGCCCTGGCCAGAGCCGTTTCCAGGCGCATTACCGTTTCGGCGTTTTGTTTTGCGGCCGCCGGGCTGTCTCCGATCAGTTCGAAAACGTTCTGTACATGCTGCAGGTAATGCTCGCGCGTTTCCTTAGATTGGGGATCGTCTTTTATGTAGTAGTCGCGGTCGGGCATGCTCAGACCGCCCTGATCCACGTCGGCAATCACCTGTTCCGAGTTGTCCGGATCCTGAGTTGAGCCAGCCGCAAAAAGCATGGAACTGCTGTAGGAGTAGCCGCCGTAGGTGAGCTGCAGCCGGGCAACCAGCGGGGTCAAATCGTCTACAGACTTGATCTGTGCAATCGCGTCAAGCTCGGGCTGAATCGCCGAGGCACCCTGCTTCTCGACTCTTTCTTCGTCCATACAGGCGGCGTAGAAATCGCCGATCTTCTGGGTCACCGCGTTGCGCTGTTCGCCGGGCTGCGCCGCCTGCTCCAGCATGCCGCGCAGAAAAGCCAGATTGTCTTCATAGAGCTTGGCATAGACCGACCACGAAGCCTGGTCCGGCGGGATCGGATTTTTCTTCTGCCAGCCGCCGCAGGCGTAGTGGTAGAGATCCACACACGGGTCAACCGACCTATCCATCGAGGAAAGATCGAGACTCGGACTGTAGGGCAATGCCGGCTCCGAGGATTGCGCGGTAGAAGAGTTTTGAGCGGCTGCCAGGGAGAGAGCTGTAATCAGAAGCAAGGGCAGGAGGAATCGTTGGCTCATATCCACCTTGGACGAGAATTGCAGGGAAAAGTTATCGGCGAGCCATAATACTCAAGACGTTTGGTCAACATCAAGGTTGGCTAACCTTGCCAGTGGTGAAGGCCAAGTTGCCCAAGGCGTCATCCGGAGCAAAGCATCTCTCAGGCGGCGCGAAGGATCTCGCGCGGGTTCCCTGACGGTCGCCGCATCCCTAGCCGCGCGCGTCTAGTGCTTAAAAGCAAAATTGAGCCCGGTCGTCAACACCAGGTCGTTTTGCTTTGCGCCCTCCGGCGGATTGGAAACGTAAATATCGCTGAACTGATTTTGCCAGCCCAGCCATTTGCTGATCTTGGTCACCGTGCCGAAATTAAACGTCCCGCGATACTGGCCGGTCTGCTGCAAATCCGGATAGAAGTAGAAATTCTCCGTCAGTACCGTACTGGCGTGAATCTTGTGCATGAATTCCTGGCCAAGAGTGAGAGCGGCAAAGCGGTTCGTCCTTCCGAATGCGGTGATGGTGGTAGCGGGGGGAGGAGTCGGGTTGGTCACAACAACGTTGGAATAGGTTTCATGCGTGTAGTTCAGGCCGGCGAGAAAATCCAACGTGGTATTTGAGGTCTTCACGGCATGATAACCCAGGCCACCCTGATACACGCCGCGCAGATCCAGTTCCTGCAGGGCGTTGCTCATGAAATCGGCGCCGACGAAGCCGAAAAGCCTGGCGTCGAAGTTCCGGTCGTAACGGAGCCCGCCCTGCACCAGATTTGCGATAGTCGTTGGGTTTGGCGGCAAAGCGGCGTCATTCTTGGTGTAGATCGAACTGGCGGTCACGCTAATCTTGTCTTTTTGCGTGGCGTGCACCGCGTTAAACGCCAACGCCAGGTTGGACGTCTCACTGTTGCCGCGAGCCAGAGAGAAGCCCACATTTGCCCCCCCCGTCCAGCCGTGCAGCAGCCCGGGATTCACCGACTTCTCATAGGCCGCCTGCTCGGCGTCGTTGCGGATCAGCACCACACTGCCAGCCGGAACCTCCACGGTCCCTTCCGACTTGGTGGCAACCTCCAGTTTGCCATTGCTGCCCGTAACCGGGCCAACCACGGTCTTTTTGGCTGAAGTGGTGATGTGCAATTGCTTTTCGGTCGTGATCTGCGTGATCGCGGCAAACTGGATGGTCACATCTCCAGCGAACTCAGTATGCAAAACCAGCGTCTTGCCGTCGGATTTCACTACCGTGCCGGTGAGGTGGTCTCCGTTCTTCAGTGTGATCTGGTCGGCAAATCCTGAAGCGGATAATCCTATGAATGCGATAAATGCCAATACGCGAGCCTTACGCACAACGGCCACCTCCAAATTCAAGAGTTAATTTCAAAAGCGAGTGGGAACCCGGAACTATCCTGGATCAGGAAAGAAAACAACAAAGCGGCGAGCTGTGAACCGGAAGATACTGCCCGCGAAGCTGCCCGGGACGGAAAATCCGGTCAGCCTTTGGACTCGGTGCTCTTGCTCTGCTCGTTTGAAGCCTGCGCCGGAGGATTCGGATTATCCTTCATGCCTTCCTTCAAGGCGCGAATCCCCTCGCCCAGGCCTTTGCCGAGCTCAGGCAGCTTCTTGGGGCCGAACACCAGCAAAGCAATAAAGAAAATCACCAGCAGGTGCATCGGCTGAAAAAGACCATCCAACATCGGAACCTCCAAGCGATACCACAACCAAGTTACTATATTACGCTATTGCAGGGGTCGAGGGAAGTCCAACCGGGTAGCGGGCAACGCCTAAGTCCAAGCGCACGATCGGACAATGCGGCGGCATGTACTCCTGGTGTTTCTGCCCGACAGAAACATGAGCTTACACTCATCTGGAATAAAGGCCGGCGCCGTTCCTGGCCTTGATCCAGAACGCTCTTCGGGAAACTCCCATGGATGTAATTCGAACCTCGCCAGCAGTGACGCCCAGGCTGCCACGAACCATCCTGCCGGAACTGGAAACGCGGCGCATGGAACGGCCGCCGCAGTCGGCTCCGGCTGAGCCCCGCAAGGCCTCGGGCTATGGCCTTCCCTGCGCCAAATGTCATTTGTATTATCCCGCGGACCTCGATGTCTGCCCGACTTGCAAAAGCCGCGAACGGGTTCCTGCTGTGACCGCGCCGGTGCTTCCCAGAATTCAGGCCTCTGCTGAGCCCATGCCTGATGTCGCGGCGCTGGAGCAGGAACGCGAGGAATTCCTCAGGCAGTTCAAGTTCCACATGGACGCGGCCCAGGCGGAACTGGCGAATGCGGCCTCCTCCTGCACTCTGGCCGAGCACCCGTCCGACGAGGACGAGTCGGCTGCCGTTTGCAAGTCCTGCTATGACCGTCTGCAGCAGCGAGTGGATGTCTGCGAGGCGGCCCTGCACATTGACTTGAAAGAAGCTGCGCAGATTGTCTACGACGCGGTGTGGGCCGATCCCTCCGACCCTAACAAGACTTACAGCAATGCGGCGAACGCGCTGCTCACCGAATTGCGCAAGCGCGCCGGCGTCCCCAGCTTGTTGCGGCCATTCCAGCCCCTGGCGCACTAATCGCCTCGTTTCAGGCTCTTGAACCATTCGCGGCTAGCGCTGCCACAAGCGGAAAATCGCACTTTACTCCGGTTTCACCGACACCCATTTCCTGCCCGCGTAGAGCTTATAACCGTCGCCATCCTCTATCATTTTCAACGGAACCGGGCGCTTGAGCTGCGGATCCGTCTGATAGGCAACCCGGAGTACATCGTCGTTGGCCACGTTCATCACCACGAACTTGTCGCTGGCGAACCCGAAGCCATACTGCCCCGGCGGCAGTTCCGAGCCGCCGATATTCAACCTGGATTCCGTAATCAGCATGCCCTGATATTTCTGCTGGATGGCTGTCGAGTATCCCGACGCATCCACCAGGGCTGCGAGCGTCATCTGGCCGTTGGCCAGCTGAAATCCCGCGGCGTTGCGCATCTGGGTGGGCGCCTTCTGGCCGCGATAGAAATATTCCGCCGGAACGACCTTGCTGAGTTCCTCTTTGCTCAGCAGGTGCCTGCTCGCCGTTTGGGCGAAGGCAGGACAGGCAAGGACGGCGAGCAAAACTCCGACTATCATATGGCGCTGTTTTTTCATGGAATCCATTCCTCAAGAGAAAGAAGTCAAAAAAGGCACAGGGGCAATCTAATCGTTTGCCAGGCATGGGGCAAATGCAGAGTTGGCGATATTCGGAGTTGCAGCTTTTTCAAAATGCCTGGGTAATTTTAGTTTGAGCGCAAGATCCGGATAGTCCGCTGAATCGCCCTCGCTCTATGCTTTGCTCATCATGACCACCCATGCCATACTCGCAATGAGATCAGAGAGCGAAATGCCTGTTCTGCAAGCCAGCGGCGCGATTCATAGCGACGGAGAGCGCTGGGACGCAGTTGTGGCGCGAGACTCAGACCAAGACGGCCAGTTCGTCTTCGCCGTCTCCACGACCGGCGTTTACTGCAGGCCATCGTGTCCGGCGCGGCGTCCGCGGCGCGCGAACGTGAAGTTCTTCCTGCGGCCGGAGCAGGCGGAACGGGCCGGTTATCGCCCCTGCCTGCGCTGCCGCCCAAAGTCGCTCAGCGGCAGCCTGCAATCCGACGGCGTCAAGGAGATCTGCCGTTACATCGAGCAGCATCTGGACGAACCGGTCACCCTGCAGCGCCTCGGCAAGGTCTTTCGCCAAAGCCCGTTTCATCTACAACGGCGCTTCAAGGCGGTGCTCGGAATCACGCCGCGCGAATATGCCGACTCCTGCCGCCTGCGCCACCTAAAGCGCAGCCTGCAGGCCGGTGATAACGTGACGCGCGCCATGTATGACGCGGGCTATGGGTCGAGCAGCCGCCTTTACGAGCGCACATCTTCACAATTAGGCATGACGCCCGACAAATATCGCCGCGGAGCAATCGCAGCCACAATCCGCTATACCAGCGCCGATTCTCCGCTGGGCCGCATGCTGATCGCGGCTACTGAGCGGGGTGTCTGCGCGATTCAATTCGCCGACTCGGATGGCGAACTGCTGGAGGGGCTGAAGCGCGAGTTCCCCTTTGCTGTCCGCAGGCCCGACGAGGGCGGACTGCAATCGTACGTGACGACGCTGCTCGGCAAAATGAGCGGACGGGAATTGAACGCGGCTCTGCCGCTCGACATTCGTGCCACCGCATTCCAGAGACGCGTGTGGAGATACCTGCAGTCGATCCCGTTTGGCGCAACACGATCCTACAGTCAGGTCGCCAGGGCGATTCACCGCCCCCGCGCAACTCGCGCCGTGGCCCGTGCGTGCGCCACCAATCCCGTGGCGGTAGAAATTCCCTGCCACCGCGTGGTGCGCCAGGACGGCACCGAGGGCGGCTATCGCTGGGGAGTGGAACGGAAGGAGGAGCTGCTGCAAATGGAGCAGCGGCCTGGGATCAGGACATAGCCGATTCGTTACCACCTCCCAAAATTACTGTCGGTTGTAAGTCGAGAGTGACGATGTCTGAATTTTCCCTGCGTGAGCTCATGCCGAAAGCCCGCGTTCTCGCCAGCGGGCCGAGTGATGACACCACAGGAAAAACGCGGTCAGAAATTCAAACTCACCCGCCAGGGGGCGATTTTCTACTTGATCCACGCCAGCCACGCCCATCCAACGACCAGCGTTATTACCGTGATGGGCAGGCCTACGCGGAAATATTCCCAGAAGCCGATTTTTGTCTCCGGCCTGGCGCTCTCGACAACAATAATATTGGCGATACTGCCGGTGATCGTCAGGTTCCCGGCCAGCGTTGAAGCCATCGCCAGTACTAACCACGCTGTATGTGGATTCGGAAAACTCGCAGCCATCGATTTCAGAAGCATCACCGCCGGCACATTGCTCACAACATTGCTCAGCAGCGCCACGACCAACGTAAAAGCACCCAGCCGGTGCAGGTTCCAGTGTTGTGCGACCGCCAGGAATTTCCCAACAATCCCGGCGTTCTGTGCTCCACCCACGATCAGGAATAGCCCCACAAAGAACACGAGCACGCCCCAGTCAACTTCCTCATAGAGCTTCCGCGGTTCGATGGTGCGAGTGATCAGCAGCACAGCCGCACCCAAAGCCGCTGCCATCGCCGGCGGAACGCCGGCAAAAAATGCGGCCACCACTGCACTCACAACAATCACCGGTTTCGTGAGCCGCGACAGATCGAGCGGCGGCAATGGAATCTGGTGGCTTGCCTGTTCGGCGGGTTTCGCTTTGCGCATGTGGAACCAGTGCAGCACCAGCCAGTCCAGAAAAAGCCCCGCCACGGCCACCGGAGCGAGATGCAGAAGAAAATCGCGATAGCTGATGCGGGAAAATGAGCCGATCAGCATGTTCTGTGGATTGCCTGTAATGCTGGCCACGCTGCCGATGTTCGACGCTGTCGCCACCGCCAGCAGGTACGGCAAAGGCTGCAGGCGCATCTTGCGGGCGATGGTCAGGACAAAGGGCACCGTCACCAGGCAGACAATATCGTTCACGAAGAATGCGGAAAGCATTCCCGAGGTGAAGATAACCGCCGGCAAAAGGTGAGAGGGATTCAACCGCCGCAGGACCATCTCGGCGTTCCACTCGAAAAATCCCACCAGATGCAGGACGCCGACGATCAGCATCATCGAGAAGAGCAGCACCAGCGTGGGAAAATCAATGAAGCGCAGTGCATCCGCAGGTTGCACCACACCGAAGGCGATCATCCCCACCGCTCCGATGATCGCGGCGCCCGGACGATCGATCTTCAGTCCGGGGAATTTTCCGAGGGCAAAAACCAGATAACTGGCAATAAAGATGATGTAGGCCGCCAATATCTGCACATCGGAGACTGCTGTCGGCGAAAGATGGCCCATGCTGTTGGCTGCGGTTGGTGGCGGCGCATTCATCGTAGCAAAACCGGCCGGCACACAATTCTGGGCAGGCTCAGGACAGGATGACTTCTTTCTTCCGCCTCACCACGGCCCAGTTCACAAAAGCGACGGCGATCGTGATCAGCACGATGATCGACTGCCCGAAGTCCACACGCGTGATCAGGACAAGACATGCGACGATCCCCAGCCCAGCGAACAGATTTCCTGCGGGCAGGCGGAACCCGGCTTTCCCCGGCTGCTTACGCCGCAGAGCGGGTAAAGCCGCGCATCCCACGCCGTAATAGAGCAATCGGGCGACGGCAGAGAGGGTTACATTCCACTTGAATTGCCCGCTTAATGCAAAACCCCAAATCATTAGCGCAAATACGCCGATCGATACGTACGGCGTGTGAAAACGGCGGTGCACGGCGCCAAAAATCTTGGGAGAGTCGCCCCGTTCAGCCACAGCGAACAGCACGCGCGGCATGGCGAGAATTTTGGCGCTGAGGTATCCATAGAAAGCGATCAGGGCTCCGATCGCGATCAGTCCCGCGCCTGTGGGGCCGAGAGCAACCCGCGCCACGTCGGCCAGGGGACGCTCGCTGTGCGCAGCATCGGGCAGCACTCCCACGACCACCCATTGAATGAGAGCGTAAATGACCATGCAGATGATGAGGGCCGTGAACAGAGCGAACGGAGCATCTCTTCGGGGATTTTTCGCTTCGCTCATGGGTGCAAGGGCGGTCTCAAATCCACCGTAGGCGAACACCATGAGCAGCACGGCTTTCAGCCAATCGCTCGCGCCCGGCGCGCTGGACGCCGCTGGCAAATGGACTGTACGGTGAGTGGACATCAGGAACAAGCCGAGCGCGATCACCACAAAGAGTGGCACCAGCTTGGCCGCCGTGAACAGATTGCTGACATCGGTGCCGACGCGCACTCCGCGAATATTGATGATCGCCAGCATACCCACGAGCCCGGTAATGACCAACGCTCGCGTTACGCGGTCATTGGCATGAGGCCAGAACTCCCCTAGATAAATGACGAACAGATTGGCGTTCGCGGCCGGGGCCGCTACCTGGCCCAGCCAAAGCAACCACGCCATCTGAATCCCGGCGAAACGTCCGAAGGCAGCACGCGCATAAAGATAAGGGCCGCCCGCCTCCTGAAATCGCGATGCCACTTCGGCAAAACAGCCAATGATGAGGCCCATTGCGGCGCCCGCCAGCAGGACCGCTAAAGGGCTCAATTTGCCCGCGTAGCCCGCGACCGGAGAGGGCAGCCCGAAGACGCCACTGCCGATCACCGAGTTCACCACCAGCGCGGTCAAGCTCCAGCGGCCAATCGCTCGAACGAGTTGCGCCCCCGGCGGGCCTGCTGATTCGGTCACCGCGCGTTTGTATCACAGAACGGCTATGTCTAGAAGCGGTCGCGGCGTCACGATTGTTTATCCCGTCGACAAACCACATAACGCGACAATCCACTTGCTTTTCGCGGAGAGCACCGTTCGCGGTAGACTTGTTGCCGGTCGAAAAAAAGATGCTCGTCCTCAGCGCAGCTCGCCTCTACACGCCACTCGAAGAAATAATCGCTCCCCTTGTTTTCATCGAGAATGGCCTTATTTCCGCGATTTCTTCCCGTAACCAGGGGGAAGTCCCTAAGAACGCCAAACTGCTTGATCTCGGCGATGCCATCCTGGTTCCAGGCTTTGTCGACATCCACATGCACGGAGGCGCAGGCGTCGATGCCATGCGCGCCTCTCTTTCTGATCTGTCGCGCCTCAATCAGTGGCTCATCACCCACGGTGTGACCGCCTACTTTCCCACAACCGTTGCTGCTGCGCTCGATCAGACCTGCGCCACGCTCGAACGTTTGGCCGACGCGGTTGAGGGAAAAACACCCAAAAGCGATGGCATGGAAGCGCGACCGCTCGGCATCCACCTCGAAGGTCCATTTCTCAGTCATAAGCGGCGAGGTGTGCACCCGCCGGAGTACTTGATTGAGCCTACGGTCGAGATCTTTGATCGCCTCTGGCAAGCGGCGCGCGGCCACGTATGTATGATGACGATTGCTCCGGAAATTCCCGGAGCCCTCGCAGTCATCGCCGAAGCTGCGCGGAGAAAAGTATGCGTCAGCATCGGCCACTCCGATGCGGTCCTTGAAAATGCCCGCGCCGCGGTCAAGGCCGGCGCGCGCCACGCCACGCACACCTTCAACGCGATGCGTCCGCTCGATCATCGCGATCCCGGCATCCTTGGCGAAGTTCTCACCGACAAGAACCTCACCGCCGACATCATCGTCGATGGCATTCACCTAGCGCCGGAGATCGTGCAGCTTTTTCTGCGGGCCAAGGGCACCGAGCGCTCGGTCCTCATCACCGATGCCATGGCTGCCGCCGGCATGCCCGACGGCACTTATCAGCTCGGTCCCATCCAGGTTGAAGTCAAGGATGGCATGTGTACTTCGGACGGCAAACTTGCCGGCAGCGTGTTGACCATGGACCGCGCGGTGCGGAACGTAACCAAATTTTCCGGTTGGAGCCTGCAACATGCGGTGCGCGCGGCCACGTTCAACCCGGCGCATGCAGTTGGCCTCGCGCAGCAGGGCCAACTTGGGCCGGGCTTCGACGCCGACCTCGTGGCTCTTGGCCCCAGCGGCGAAGTGCGCCAAACCATTGTCCGCGGCCGCGTCTGATTCCGGGCTCCGACTGGTTTTCGCGAATCCGTACTACGGCCTTTCGTCCACCTGCCCGTCTCTCGGCCCTGTCCCGCTGAGCTTGCACCTTCGATACATAGGCCACTGTCCCTCGACGCTTCATGCTAGGACGGAATGACAGAAACGGCGGTGGTCATGTGCATTAAAAAAACGACCGGTTTCGGGTTTTTGATGCTGGCTTATCTGACTCTGAGCGGCTGTGGCGGAGTCTCCAGTAGTTCTTCCACCTCGAACTCCAGCAATTCCGCGCCCTCTCCGCCGGGAACCGCGTCGTCGATAACCAAAGACGGCATTGCCTGGACCTTCAGCCAACCCGTTTCCGTGGGCCAGTTTGTAAACGGCGATTATTACGTGGTCGGGCCCGTCACTGTCACGGCCATCGATCCCGCACCAACGACTTCCTCGCCCTATGAGAATGGTTCGGTGCTGAATCTGCCCACGGCTAACAGCAAAAGCGGATTCGACTCGCGCCTGAATGATGGCACCGACGAATCCTGGTGGTTCGATGCCTCTCTGCGGTCTTATCCTCCCATCTCGCTGAAGCCGGGAGATAGCCTGGTTTCCTCCGTCAGCCTGGCGCAAATTCATTCCAAACCCGAGGTCATGCGTGCCACAGATATGAGCGCCAGCCCCGTGGCTTCTGTCTCGATACTCACAGTTTTGTCGGCGGCGCCCTCGGCGGATGCTTTTCGACCCTCCTATTGCGACCGCAGCCAGACCATTTATCACGCCAACTCGCTGCAGAGAAATCTGCTACCGTCGTTGGCTCCGCCAAATCCTTCCATGACGCCAACCCTGGCGCAGTTCGAGACCTATTACCGCCAACCCTGGATCGACACCAACCCGTTTCTATTTGACGCGCCCGCCGACTACATGCCGAGTTATGGCCAGCATGTCGCCTTCGCCGATTCCTATGCTTCCCTGCTGCTGATGCTGAATTTCCCTGCCGCTCAGAAGGTCAACCTTACGAACTACTTTGTGCAATACGCCATCGATCTCTATGGCTGCCTGCAGGCAGGCGTCGGTTGGCCGGCATTTGGCGGACACCGCAGCGGCAGAAAGCTGCCAATCGTCTTTGCGGGAATTCTTCTGAACGACAGCGGAATGATGAATGCCTCTGCCACATATCCCAATCAGTTCGGCGAGGATATGCAAACGGTCTACGTAAATCAGATTCCGGGCGGCTATGCGCAGGCCTGGCAGGGAGCCACTGTGATCTATGGTGGCCATTACGGCGTTAATGCCGATGGCACTCTCGTCAGCCCTGGCCTCTACGGCCCTTATGAACAGTTGCAGCCTGTGGATTGGCCTTTAATTAACGGTGATGAGCAGCTCGGCGAGGCTTATCGCCGCTGCTGCACGTCGGTTTCCTGGGTGGGCGAAGCTCTCACCATGCACCTCATGCATGCAGAAAGCATCTGGAGCCATCCGGCCTTCTTCGATTATGTCGACCGCTGGATGTACGAAGACGACACGCAAGCCGTGGCCGACATCAAGGCGCAAACCGGCTTCGATTACAGTGCCAATTGGGAGCCGCAGGGCCAGACCAGATACTGGCTGCAGGGAGAATTTCCCCAATATACCTTCATCGACGACATGTGGAACGCTTACCGGAAGTAATCTTTGATATTCGCCAATGGCGGGAGCCCTCAGGTGCCCGCTGCTAGTTTGGCTTTCGCTCTTTGGCTTCGGCGAGATAGCGCAGCAGCACGGCTTCATCGGCGCGGGTGAGGTGGTCCAGAAAGGAAGTCTCCGGGCTTTTTGTGTCGTCTGAGGGTTTTGCGGAAGCCGTCTGACGCAACTTGTCGCCCAGTTCCGGCTCGTTGCTCATAACCTCCGCATAAAACCAGAGAAAGTGGCGCATCTGGTCAAGCGAAGAGCGCAACACCCGAATGGCTTCGGTTTCCGGGAGGGCGTTCAGCGCCTCCATCAATTCCGGGTCGCTGGGCGCCTGCATTGCGGCGCAGTTCAATTCCCTTTGGATGACACGCAGATCTTCGGTTACCCGCGTGATCCGCCGATGGAGATCGGCCATTTCCGTGTCTCTTCCCATGGAATTGTTGGTGTCTCAACATCTCATCGGCGGGTGCAAGCGAGAAGATGTCCCACGATCATGCGCTTTGGTAATTCCGGCGATTACTTTGGTCCGGTGGCCGGAAGAATTCGTCGCATCGAGCGAAACTCCGCTATTGGCGCGGCTTTCCCGCCGCAGCAGAAGCTCGTAAGGATGCGGTGCGATGAACTGCAAGCAGTACTGCGATGACGAGTGGAAGCAATTTCGGGTGAGAGTCGGCGTTCATGGCACCTCCCCTGGTCGGATCTTCCGCCGACGCAACTATCAAAGATTCGGCGCCGAATCCGCATCGCGAAATAGGAGGAATTTTCGGCACTGTTACCGCCAGTACCGCTATTCCCCGGTCGAGGGCCGTCGCAGCTTCACAGAAGAGAATGTTATAATTTTCGTGCCATCTATACAGCGGCGGACACGTTCCGCCGATCACGCACTCCGTCGGGGAGTGGCTCAGCCTGGTAGAGCACCTGGTTCGGGACCAGGGGGTCGGAGGTTCAAATCCTCTCTCCCCGACCAT
>DATKPV010000127.1:0-14364 GCA_035523915.1 Candidatus Aquilonibacter sp.
TGATCGGGCATAACGAGCACACCTCCAGAACCGAAATCTGCATCATCCTGATCCAATTCTGACCAATCCGAAGGGGTGAACAGATCGATGACTGTGGACAAGTC
This sequence comes from Candidatus Aquilonibacter sp., assembly GCA_035523915.1. Lineage (GTDB taxonomy): Bacteria > Acidobacteriota > Terriglobia > Terriglobales > Acidobacteriaceae > Sulfotelmatobacter. The sequence continues at coordinate 105 of DATKPV010000127.1, forward strand.
CGGCGAAACCTTGACTACGCTTTCCTGCACATTGGTCGCGCCGTCGTAGGTGGTTCCGGAGGGGTCGGAATTACCGGTGACGACCAAAATATTGCCCGAATCGTCGGTGGACGGGCCGTACCCAGACATCCAGATCGCCGAGAGGAAAAAACTATCAGGCGAGCTGGCCTGCGTGTCGAAAAGGTGATTCGACGCCAGCGGAGTGAGTGTTCCCGTTTGCCAGCCCAGAAGCCATCCCCGGGAAAGGTTGGCATTAAGATCGCAAAAACTACCGAATCCGGCATAGATATTGCCGTTCGCCAGCAACAGGCCGGGGCGTTGCCGCTGATACGTTGCGTTGAAATTAAAGGTACTGTGGTCGCTGAGCGTGTGAGAAGCGGTCACCAGTTGCGGCGTGACCTTATCCATCAGGCTGCCAAGATCCAGTGCGTGGAGCATATAGGCCGGCGTGCCGTTCTGCTGCGCGTACACCATGACGTACAGGGTGTTCGAGCTGGGGTCAATCACGGGCGTGGAGTTGATGCCGACATTCGGGCCGTTGTTGTTGCAGCCAAGAGGATATGAAATTGGCGTCCCGAAGTTTGGGCTCAACAATATCGTTCCACTTTCTGCGTCGATTGCGTAGATGGTGTTGTTCTCGGACGCCACGTAGATGACATCATGCGCCCCTTGATACTGCCCTGAAGTGATTTTCACGCCCGGCATGTAAAGGGGCTGAGCATCGACCTGGTCATCCAGGGTTGCGGAGTAAAGCAACCCAAACGAGGAACTGTTGACGTTCGCCGGGGTCAGCACTGTCTCGTGCGGGTTCCATCCCGTCCGGTTGTTGTCGTAGTGGTATGTCGTCACGGACTGCGGCCAGGCGGCTCTCGCCCCAGCAACACCCAGAACCAGTAACAGCAAAGAACGAACAAGCAAACCACCTCGATGCGACGTCATGGCGTACCTCTGCAGTTTGGACCAACAGCCGGGCGGGTAATGATGGACCGTAAGTCTCGCGAATGGGTTACGACAAAGTAAAATCTTGGTAAATTTCTCTTCAGTTCGTGTGGAGGCCTAAACTCTCACCACCTCCTCGTTCCGAAAGTCTTGCGAACTCCCAGCGCCATGTAACGTCCCCACGGGCCGTTGTTGCCCTGGTCCGCGGGACCGAGGTTTGTGTCGCGGGCGCCCAGCCGGTCAAATAGAAAATGCTGGGTGACGCGAAACTCGAATCCTTTGCCGAGATAGATTCCCGCGCCCCACGAGTGTTCGATGCCGATGGCATCCCAGGACCATGTGTAGAGCATCTGCGGCACGTTTCTGCCAAACAGAAAAGCCGGCGCTCCAAATACCATGAAGCGGCGGAGAGCGCCGCGGCCAAACGGGCGCACTTCCAGCATTCCGGAGATCATGTAACGCGCGAACATGCTGCAGGGGGCATTGACCCCGCCGTATTGTCCGGCGTTACCGGCGCAGATGTTGGGATCAATTTCGTTATGCGGCGGCGATAGATCAAATTGCGCCCATCCCCAGAACATGTCACGGGGAAAGAACAGTCGCTCGTCGGCGCCGCTTGCGCCGGCAAGCGCAGGTTGAGGCGGATTCTGCGCACTGGCAAAGATCGAAGTCAACGCAATCACTGTTGAAATCCACAACAGTTTCCTCATTGGCCCTCCAAAGCATGCTCTTCCGGATTCTGAAGCGGGCTATTGTAACGCGTGCCTCCCCGCTCGGGCGTCTCCTGCTTCGATCCTTCCAGAATCCATATTTAAAATCCCGATTTACGGCATTCGTAAAATCGCTCCAGCACCGTGGATTGACCGCAAGAGCTTGTAGCGGCGGCACCTACAGTTTGGCGGCAGGATTGCATCGTAACGCACGCAGTAAATCCAGGACCCCTATGCCCCAGGAAATTTCCGTCTCGTACCAGGCTATTAAGAGCAAGGTTTACCGATTGGTAGATACCCTCGTGGTAGGTGAGAAAACCGAGGCTGAGATTCAGGAGTCTGTTCGCCGCTGGTGGGAACTGATCCACCCAGCCGACCGCCCCATCGCGCAAAAATACTTGCTGGAGGTCTTGGAGCACTCCACCTCAGCGCTGTGCGCCATCGAGCAGGGTCTCGTCGCGGCCACTGAGTCGGCCCCCCAATCGTCGGATTCCACCAGAACCCTCAAATTGATGGAGCGAATCGTAAAGCAGCCGGTCAAGCAGGCGAATGCCAGTCCGGCGATTTGATATCCCCGCATCGAAAGACAAGCAGTTTAAATTTCTCGCCTGAATCTGCTCGCACTTCCACTTCCCGCTCTTACGAGGCAACACAACCGGCCATGGATCGGTTGGCCCGATCGAACGCTACCTCTCAGATATCGTAATAAAGGGCAAACTCATAGGGATGCGGCCTCAGCCGCACGGCATCGACTTCCTTCGAGCGTTTGTAGTGGACGTAGGTACGGAGTAATTCCTCGGTAAAAACGTCACCTTTCAACAGGAAGGCGTGGTCGCGCTGCAGGGCTTCCAACGCGTCTTCCAGTGAGCCCGGCATCGAGGGTATGCCCGCCAGCTCTTCCGGATCCAGTTCGTAGATGTCTTTGTCCATGGGATGGCCTGGATCCATCCGGTTCTCGATGCCGTCCAGGCCGGCCATCATCATGGCGGCAAACGCCATATAAGGATTGCAGCTCGGGTCGGGCGGACGGAACTCTACCCGCTTAGCCTTGGGCGAGAGCGAATACATCGGAATACGGCACGCCGCCGAGCGGTTCCGTCTTGAGTAGGCGAGATTGACCGGCGCTTCAAAACCTGGCACCAGCCGTTTATAGGAATTCGTGGTGGGTGCGATAATCGCCGAAAGGGCCGGGCCATGCTTGATAAGCCCGCCGATATACCACAACGCTAACTGTGACATGCCGGCATATCCCTCGCCGGCAAATAGCGGGTTACCCTCTTTCCACAACGACTGATGTGTGTGCAAGCCGCTGCCGTTGTCGCCGAAAAGCGGCTTCGGCATGAACGTGACCGTTTTGCCGTACTGGTTGGCGACGTTCTTGACGATGTACTTATATAGCAGCATTCTGTCGGCCGAGCGTACCAGGGAATCGAACTTCAAATCGATCTCCGTCTGCCCCCCTGTAGCAACCTCATGATGGTGGCACTCGACTTCCATGCCGCAGGCCTGCATGACCAGCACCATTTCGGAGCGCAAATCCTGATAATGGTCGGTAGGGGGCACCGGAAAATAGCCTTCTCTGTAGCGCGGGCGGTAACCCAGATTGTTTTCCTTCCGCCCTGAATTCCAGCGGCCTTCCTCCGCATCGATGAAGTAGAAGCCGTATTGCTCCCGCTGATCGAAGCGTACATTGTCGAAGATGAAGAATTCCGCTTCCGCCCCAAAATACGCGGTGTCCGCGATGCCGGTCGAGCTCAGGTAGGCTTCCGCTTTCTTGGCGATGTGGCGGGGATCGCGATCGTAGCGCTGCTTGGTCAGCGGATCCACCACATCGCATACCATGACCAGTGTCGGGGTCTCGGTAAAGGGATCAAGGAAATGACAGTCCGGATCTGGGATGAGCAGCATGTCACTCTCGTGGATCGCCGCCCACCCCCGGATTGACGACCCGTCCATGCCGAAACCTTCCTCCAACGACGCCTCGGTCAGCTGATTGATAGGAAATGAAACGTGGTGCCACAATCCGGGCAGATCGGTGAAGCGCAAGTCGAGAATCTTGATGTCGTGCTTGCTGGCGAACTCGAGAACTGTCTTGCCATCAGCCATGAACGACTCCTTGAGGAAAGAACGGCGAGCAGATGGTTGGGACGGACGATTGCGTACGTCCTGCTACAATCGGTCGCGCCGCAAAACGCACGAGTGTAACCGGCGACTGCCAAGGCTGGCAATTCGATAGTTTTTATCGTGGCAATAAGGCGACCTTATACTGGAGTTGTCCGTGCGCCAGTCACTCTCGCGGGACCCTGACCGCCGGCTGGCCGCCGTCCTTATGGACTTTGATCAGCTCGAAACGTTTCTCCAGGTGGCGCGGCACGCCTCCTTTTCGCGGGCGGCGGAAAAGCGTTTCCGCACCCAGCCCGCTATCTCTTCGCAGATTCGCGGCCTGGAGGAGGAAGTCGGCGCCAAACTGTTTGACCGCTCCGGCGGCAAGGTTTCGCTCACCGCTGCAGGCAAGGCGTTTCAGAAATATGTGGAGGAAACGCTGAACGCGCGTAAGGCCATGCTTACTTCGCTGGCCGAGATGGAGAGGGTCCCGCGCGGCGAATTGATTGTGGGCGCCAACGAAGGCACCTGCCTCCACATTCTGCCCGAAGTCTTCGCCGATTTTAAGAAGCAGTATCCCGATGTGTCTGTGAACATCAAACGGGCTGACTACGCCAGTATTCTTGACTCCATCATCGACAACTCGGTCGATTTCGGCGTGGTCTCACTGCCCGTGGGAGACAACCGTCTCACGGTAGTGCTTATCCATCGAGATGAATTGATCGTCATCGTGCCGCCTCGCCATCCGCTGGGCAGGATGAAATCAGTTTCGATCGCAGAAGTGGCGCGGTATCCGCTGGTCGTCCCCAAGGCCGGGCACACTCGCGACGCCCTGGAAGAGCTTTTCCACGAGCGGCGCCTCAAACCGGCCTACGCCATGGAGCTTGATTCCAGTGAGCTTCTCAAGCGCTTCGTTGCGGCCGATGTGGGTGTGGGTTTTATCGCTCGGTCCAACGTGCAGGAGGACGTGCAGGCCGGCGTCCTGGCCGCCATTCGCATGAGCGATGCCCAGATTCGCCGGGACCTGGCACTGGTTTTCCGCAAAGACAAAGCGCTGAGCCGCGCGGCCTTGGCCTTCATCGATATTGCAGTCAAGCACAAGTCCAGCGATCTGCTGGCTTCCAGTTTTAAGTAAATGAGGACGCACTGCTCAAAACTCCTGGTCTGCCTTATCTTCCCGGCGGCACTGTGCGTTTTGCAAGCGCTGCCACAAGCCTGGGGCCAGTCCTCCGCTCAACTCATGCCGGCTTCCTCGTACAAGCTCATCGAGATCACCGCCAGCGGCAGCAAGCGTTTCACGCAGCAGGAAATCGCCGCGGCCAGCGGGCTGCTGTTGGGAACCTCAGTCGGCGACGACGATTTCCATCGCGCCGCCCGCGAACTGGGCGAAAGCGGGGCCTTCACCGATGTCTCCTACACATATTCCTATTCCCCGGAGGGCACGAAGCTGCATTTCCAACTCGCCGACGCCGCCAAATTCGTTCCAGTGCACTTGGTAGATTTCGTCTGGTTTCCCGGTCCAGAGTTGCTCCAGAAGGTACATGCGCGCGTTCCCTTATTTGATGGCGAATTGCCGGTCACGGGCCGTCTTGCCGATGAAGTCTCCGATGTTCTGCAGTCGTTGCTGGTGGAAAACGCCATCCCCGGTCATGTGGACTATCTGAAGAGCAACGACGCCAAGCTGCAGGTCGAGTCGTTTTACTACTCCGTCTCGGGGGTGAGCATTATCGTTCACAGCGTCGTCATTACCGGCGCTGGGCATGCCGAATTGCCGCTGCTGCAGTCGGCGGCGCAACCCCTGGTCGACCGCGAATACGCCCACGGCGCGCTCCTTCCCTTTATTCAGCGTTTTCTTCTTCCCGTCTACCATGAGCGGGGTTATCTCAAAGCCACGATTACCGCAGCGCCGCCGAAGGTCGTTAAGCCGCCCGCATCGCAGATCGGCAGCAACAGCAACGCCACGTTCATCGATCTCACGTTGGCCGTCAGCCCCGGCGCGCAATACAGGCTGAGCCGTGTCGATTGGTCCGGCAACAAAGCGTTGCCTACAGACAAGCTGCAACAACTGCTGCACTGCAAAACCGGCCAACCTGCCAACACCCTGCAATTGACCGACGACCTCAAACAGGTGCAGACGCTCTATGGATCGCGAGGCTACGTAATCGCCTCCCTGAAAGCCTTGAGTGAATTTGACGACACGGCCGCCACCGTGGCCTTTGAGATTCAGGTGACTGAGGGCCCAGTCTTCCGCATGGGCGATCTCGAGTTTCGCGGCCTCGACAACAGCTTGACGGCAAGGCTGCGAGAAGCGTGGAGGCTGCGCCCCGGCGACGTCTACGACGCCACTTACCTCCAGCAATATCTGCCTGAGGCGCGCAAGCTTCTGCCCAGCAGCCTGGACTGGGATGTGGCCCACCACGTAACCGCGAATGTGCGCGAAAAAACCGTAGATGTGGACCTCGAATATACCGCCAAGGCTCCTATGTAGCAGGGACCCCGAAGGGTAAAACCTGGTTCTCCCTTGATTTGGAATCTGCCGTCCTAAGCAATATCCTTATTGGAGGAACCCGCTGATCGCCAACGGGAAAAGGGAAAAGGAGAAGATGATGAAAGCTGGCATGAAGACACTGGGACTTGCACTGTTAACCGCCGTCCTAAGCGCGGGATTCATTCTTCCTTCCGCGTTCGCCGCCCGAGGGAAGACCTTCACCGGAAAGGTAAGCGATGCCATGTGCGGGGCCAAACATGAAATGCCGGACGAGGCCGCTTGCACGCGCGCTTGCGTGGCCAAAGGCGCGAAATACGCCCTCGTCGTCGGCGACAAGGTCTACACCTTGGAAACCAGCGATAAGACCGCGTTGGCAACTCTCTACAAGCAAGCTGGCGCCAACGCCACCGTGACCGGCACCGCCAGCGGCGACACGATCACCGTCACCTCCGTTCGAGCAGCGAAGTAAGAGACATTTGCCACGCTGCCGGCCCCGCGGAGTCTCGGCCCGCGCTCGGAATATTTTTCTGCCTTGTCGATGAAATTCATACGTCCTTTACAGACCGTTGTGTTAGATTGTGCATTCCCAAACTCATTTTTTCGCCTCGGAGGAGGGCTACTGCGTTGGGCAAAGACATGGTTCCCAAGCGGATTTTCTTCACCAAGGGAGTCGGGAAACACCGCGAACGGTTGACCTCTTTTGAATTGGCCTTACGCGACGCCGGGATCGCCGCCCAGAACCTGGTCCGGGTTTCTTCCATTTTTCCGCCGAATTGCAAGCTCCTGACGCGAAAAGAGGGTGTGAATTATCTCAGTCCGGGCGAAGTCGTGTTTGCCGTGGTGGCGGAGAACTCCACGCACGAACCGCACCGCCTGCTGGCCGCTTCCATCGGCGTCGCCATTCCGTCGGACCGCAACACCTACGGCTATCTCAGCGAGCACCACTCCTTTGGACAGACGGAAGATGCCGCCGGAGAATATGCCGAAGAGCTCGCCGCCGAAATGCTGGCAACCACTCTGAATGTGGAATTCGATCCCGACCGCTCCTGGGACGAGAAAAAACAGATTTACCGCCTGTCCAATAAAATCGTCCGTACCGCAAACGTTACTCAGTCGGCGGTTGGAGACAAGCGTGGGCTCTGGACCACAGTGATCGCCTCAGCGGTGCTGATTTTCGATTGAACTTCACATGATCAAGCCGATCTGAACTGGCATGAGCCATATGAACCGGGCCGCTGCGCTTTTTATCGGCTTCCTGCTCACAGCATCTGGCGTGTGGGCCCAGTCAACTTCCCCCAATGCGCTTCTCGTCCTCGCCAAGCAGGACAGCATCCTCGATATTGTCGACCCCGTTAGCCTGAAGGTGCTTGCTCGCCTGCCTGCCGGGCCTGATCCGCATGAGGTCGTTGCCTCACCCGACGGCCGAACCGCCTACATCTCCAATTACGGCTTCGGCGCATACCACACCCTCACCGTGGTAGACCTGGCGGCGCGGAAGGTCTTGCCCATTGTCGATCTCGGCCCGCTGCGCGGTCCCCACGGATTGGCCTTCGCGGGCGGCAAAGTCTGGTTCACGGCCGAGGCAGCCAAAGCCATTGGCAGCTACGATCCGAGGACTGGGAAAGTCGATTGGATCATGGGTACCGGACAAAACCGCACTCACATGATCTATGTGTTCCCGGACCTCAATCGCATCATCACTAGCAATGTTAGTTCGGCCACCGTCAGCATCCTCGAGAAGACCTCGAACCATGCTCGGATGGGACCTCCCCAAGGCGACTGGAACCAGACCGTGGTTCCCGTGGGTCGCGGCTCTGAAGGATTCGATGTCTCTCGCGATGGAAGGCAAATCTGGGTGGCCAATGCTCAGGACGGTACAGTGTCGATTATCGACTTGGCCAGCGAGAAAGTGGCTGAGACTCTTGCCGCCAACGTCAAAGGTGCCAACCGGCTTAAATTCACGCCGGATGGGAAACTGGTCTTCATCTCAAGTTTGAGCAGTCCATACCTCGCCGTTTTCGACGCGGCCACACGCAGGGAGGTCAAAAAAGTGAAAATCGGGCATGGAGCTGCGGGAATCGAGATGCAGCCCGACGGTTCGCGCGCCTACGTTGCTTGCTCGCCCGATGGATACGTTGCCGTGATCGACTTACACTCGCTTGAAGTTGTCGGCCGTATCGAAGCCGGTCGCGGACCAGACGGCCTGGCCTGGGTAGGACATTAACTCGAACACCGTAATTGCGCAATCCGTCTTGCTGACGCATCCTGTCTACTTTTACTTTTTGGCAAGTGCCTTCTTCCCCTTTTGTGTCTTGTTTCCTTTCCTGTCCAACCGTTCCAGCACCGCCGCTACGATCAACGGCAACCCGACGGTGGCATCGACAAACACCTCACCAAACTTCCCGCCCTCGGCGAGCGGCACGAATTTTCCCCAGGAAACCGCTTCACTGTACGGGCTGCCTGACAATCCACCCCAATAAACCGGCTCGGGACAAATGCGCAATCCGTAGTGATAACGCTTCAGGGGTACGTTTTCTCCCAGCCGCCGGTGTCGCAGTTCAATGAACGGACCGAACTGCTGCGACCAGTTACGCGGTACGCCGCCGCCGATGGTAAAAATCCCCAGCCGTTTCTGGCGGAGCAAGGTTGCGGCAAAGTGTTCAACATCCTCAAACGGATCAAACCGGATCTTGTACCGCCCCGTGGACTCGCGCAAGCGATTATTTAGGGCAGTGTCCAGCCCCAACTCGGAATCGGTAAACGCCGGCACAAACACCGGAACGCCTTTTTCGTATGCCGACTTGAGAATCCCCCGCTGGCCCTGCGCATGCTTTGCCAGATGTTGGCCGACAGCGTGATTCAATTTGTAGGAGCACATCACTTCGTTGTGGTCCCAGCTTTCCAGCACATGGGACATTACTTCTTCCACGTCGTCCAGGTTCTGCTCCGGCTCGAGCGTGTCATAGACGCGGTTGTAGCCCTGCTCGTAAAGCTCTTCATCGGACACTTCCGGATTTGCCCGGAAATGAGAACGTCCCGTTGCTTCCACCAGCCCGTGCGCCATCAGCGCTCCGGTGGAAACGACCGCGTTGACCATGCCCCGGTCGATTAATTCCGTGATGATAAGCCCCTGCTTGGCCACGGTCATGGCGCCAGCCAGGGTCATGACGACAAAGCATTCCTCGTCGCGAGCCATGGCCTCGAGCACATCGGCGGCTTCGCCCAGTTGCCGGCCGGTGAAAGCAGTCTTCGCCATGGCGCGCAGCATGTCGTCGATGGAATGGATTTTGCCGAGGTCGAGCGGTTCCAGCGGAATCAGCCGGTCTTCGACGGGATTATGCAGATGCCGGTCTTTTCCTTCGCCGCCGTGGCCGGCGTCTCCCTGTCCAACGTGTCCGCCGGTATGGTTGCCCTGTTTCACGATGATGCCTCCAAGCAGCTGCGCGAATTTTCTCGCCCAATAACTTTACAGGAACAGAGCGGGCCGATGCCACGGCGGAACGCACGCACAGCAATAGATCGAGCGCCCAATAACGCCACGCTGACGTTGCACTCGTTTCTGATGCCAGCAATCTATCGTAGTTCTGCAAATCTTAGCGTCAGGAGTTTGCTGATAGCTGACGTCTGATGACCGGCGGCTGTTATATTGATCGCGGAGGTATCCAACCGCGTGCCGCCTGACAAATTCCGCGTCGCACTCATTCAAATGTCGTGCGGCCCTGAGCCGGAACAAAATCTTCAGAAAGCGCTGGAGCGCACTGCCGATGCCGCCGGGCGCGGCGCGCAGGTCATCTGCCTGCCCGAACTTTTCCAGACCCAGTATTTCTGCCAACGCGAAGATCATGGGCTGTTCGATCTGGCCGAACCCATTCCCGGACCAACCTCGGAAAAGCTCTCTGCCGCGGCGCGCGAGAACGGCATCGTGCTGATCGCTTCGCTTTTTGAGAAGCGCACCCCCGGCGTCTACCACAATACCGCAGCCACTTTCGATGCCGATGGCTCCCTGCGCGGCCTCTACCGCAAGATGCACATCCCCGATGACCCGCTGTACTACGAAAAGTTTTACTTCACGCCCGGCGATCTTGGCTTCCGCGCCCTTGATACCAAAGTCGGCCGGCTCGGCACGCTCGTCTGCTGGGATCAGTGGTTTCCCGAGGGAGCGCGGGTAACGGCGCTGCAGGGCGCGCATGTGCTCTTTTATCCCACAGCGATTGGCTGGCATCCGGCGGAAAAAGAAGAGTTCGGCGCCGCCCAGCACGACGCCTGGCGGACCATCCAGCGCGCTCACGCGATTGCCAACGGCGTTTACGTGGCCGTGGTGAATCGCGTCGGCTTCGAAACCGGCAACGTACGCGGCAAGTCTTCGCCCGGCCAGGGACTGGAATTCTGGGGCGGATCGTTTTTCTGCGATCCCTTCGGACGCGTGCTGGCCGAAGCGTCCCATGACCGGGAGGAAATTGTCGTTGGCGAAGTCGATCTCAAGGCGCTGGAAGATGTGCGGCGGAATTGGCCGTTTCTGCGCGATCGCAGAATCGATGCCTATGCACCGATTGCGAACCGATTGATCGACTAGATTGGAAACTCCGCAGCTTCGAGTCGCGCCTAGCTGGATTTCGGTGGTGCACCGCTTTCAGCGCTGCTTCAAAGGCCAAAGCGGTTGCTTGAACGTCTGGCATTGCGCGGGCCCCGAAGACTGCACCACCAGATCACATATCCCACTCGGATAAACTCCGATGCGATGATCAAGAACTCAGGAAATAGCAATCCGTACCGCATGCCCGCCGAGTGGGAGCCACACGCCGCCACTTGGCTTGCCTGGCCGCACCATCGCGCAGACTGGCCCGGCAAGTTCGAATCCATCCCCTGGGTTTATGCGGAAATCATCCGCCATCTCGCCCGTCACGAGCGCGTCGAACTGATCGTCAACAACGCCGCAGCCGAGCGGCAAGTCCGCAAGTCGCTTGACAAGGCGAACGCGCTCTCAAATAACGTCCGCTTCCATCGCTGGCCGACCAACCGTGTGTGGCTGCGCGATTCAGGATGCATCTTTGTGCGAAAGCACGAACGGGAAGGAGGGCACGACGTCAGTCGCGCTGATAAGACTCATTTTCACGGCACTGGAGCTTCAGCCCCTAGGGGAATCGCCGCCGTCAAATTCCGCTTCAATGCCTGGGCCAAATACTCCAATTGGGGTCACGATGAAAAGATCGGATCGCTGATGGCAGCACAGATTCCCACCCTGGGCGCAAAGAACGCGCGCAGGGTGGGCCACTTTCGTCACGGGCAGGATTCAAACGAACTCCGTCCCACGATCGGCAAAGCCCGCATCGTTCTCGAAGGCGGCTCCATCGACGTCAATGGCCAGGGGACGCTGCTCACCACGGAAGAATGCCTGCTGAGCACAGTCCAGCAGCGCAATCCCGGCATGGCTCGCGCCCACTACGAGAAGATCTTTGCCGACTATCTGGGCGCGCCGCACGTGATCTGGCTGGGCCGGGGCATTGCCGGAGACGACACGCACGGCCATGTTGACGACCTCACCCGCTTCGTCTCCGCTGATACGGTCGTGACCATGGTCGAGCACAACTCAAAAGATGTGAACCACGCACCGCTGCGGGCCAACCTGCGCCGCCTGCAATCCGCCCGCAATCAGGATGGCAGACTGCTAAACATCGTCGAAGTTCCCATGCCCGGCCCGGTGATCTTCGAGAAGCGGCGCCTGCCCGCCAGCTACGCCAATTTCTACATTGCCAACGGAGTCGTGCTGGCGCCGGTTTTCAACCATGCCAACGACCGGATCGCCCTCAACACGCTCGCCGAACTCTTCCCTTCCCGCGAGGTCGTGCCCATTTACTCCGGTGACTTCATCTGGGGCCTCGGCGCGATGCACTGCATGACGCAACAACAACCGCAATAGCCGCTTCCGGCTGTCGCCCTTAGGGCTAATCGCACGAAGTTTGGGCAGGTGCTGTTGAGGGTTTTCGCAAGACGGAACCGCGCGGTTACTTTCTGTATTGCGTAGGCTGCGGCCCCTTCTCCAGCGTCTCGCGGTCCCAGATCGCGCCTTCGCGGGTGTAGGCGGCAAGCTCGAAGTCCTGGGTAAGCTCCAGTGCATCGACCGGGCAGGCATCCTCGCACAGTCCGCAGAACATGCAGCGGCTCAGGTCGTAGGTGAAGTTGGTGAGTTCCTTGCGGCGGGTTTGCTCATTGCGCTCGCTCGAGACCACGATCAGATGCTCCGGGCAGGCCAGCGCGCACAGATCGCAGGCAATGCACATGGTCTCGTTCGTGTCCGGGTTCACGTTGAGCCGCGGCGCGCCGCGATAGCGCTCGGCAACCTGCGGCCGCTCCAACGGATACTGCTCGGTATAAATTTCCTTCGGGTCCTGATAGCGGAAAGTAACGCGCAGACCCTGGAACAGGTCAATGAGGAAAACTTTACGCAGCAGGTTCGGCATTCCCATGACAGGCCAAGGATAGCATTGAAATCGGCATCCACCAAAGCGCTCAGAAGGGGTCGCCGGCCGATTCCTGCTTCAACCCGGATTTACTTCGAAGCACTCCGACTGAAATGCAGCTCGAACCAGGAAGGTCCTCCAAAGGGACTGTGACTCGCAAAATCCGGAAGAGGCGTCAAGAAACTCCCCGTCATCTCAGACCGCTCTTCCAGCCAAAGTGGGACGCCTGGAACGCGTCGCTCCTCTTCCGACCAGCCGCATGCTAAACGGCCCGCCTCGCTTCGCCAGGAGCATCTCGCCGCAATCATTTCTCCTCCCCGTCTCTCTCATTCAAATTGTACAGCCTGACGGCACTAGTTGCGCCCCGCCCGGAGGCTTGTATTTTCAAGGGTCCGATCAACGGAACCTTTTCCCCCCTCGAACCGTATCTAGTTCCATGAGGCCGTTATGAAAGCCTACTTCGCCAACCTGCCGCCGAGAACCTTGGCCCTGTTGGCTCTGCCCATCGTGGCGATCGCTTATCCCGTGGTCACCATCCTGATACCCCAGGTGGTCCACGCCGTGGTCCCCGATGTCGTGCGGACGGTGCTAAGCCTGATCTAGCTCTGCCAATCGCGGACGGGCTCCCTCCTTCTCTCGGAGCCGTTACAATACCCGCGAATCCTCAAGAACGTGCCAACAACCAACGACCAAGAACCAACGGCCACAGACGAGCTCTGGATGGAGGAGGCTCTGCGCGCCGCGCAACGTGCGCTGGAAGCCGACGAAGTCCCGGTCGGCGCAGTCGTGGTCTGCGATGGAAAAATCATCGGCCGCGGATGGAATCTCAACATCACAAGCTCCGATCCTACGGCGCATGCAGAGATCATGGCGTTGCGCGACGCCGGTTCTACGCTTGGTAACTACCGCCTGGAAGGCTGCGACCTGTTTGCTACAATTGAGCCGTGCGCCATGTGTGCCGGAGCGCTGGTGCACGCGCGGATTCGGCGTCTGGTTTATGGTGCGGACGATCCAAAGGCGGGTGCGGTCCACTCCGTGATGCAACTGCTGAGCCACGCGCAACTGAACCATCGCGTGGAAGTCCGCGGCGGTGTGCTGGCGGGCCGCTGCGCCGAGTTGTTGCAAACGTTCTTTAAAGGGCGTCGTTAGTTGCTAGCCATTCGAATATTTTGCCGGAAGCCAGCGACCGGAGCCCGGAAGCCGGTCTTGATGCGGAGAGGTGCGTGAGCGGTTGAAATTGAGCCGGTTTGCGGGCGTGAGGCTGAGCGCAGCGAAGCTGGGAGCTCGCAGGCGAAATCCTGATCCAGAAGGCCAAGCGTAGCGCAGGCCGATGGGGAAGTACCGAAGGGTTCAGCCAACAATACCGGCTGCAAAATCGAATATTGTCCGATGCGGAGAGGTGCGTGAGCGGTTGAAACGATCCGCCTCGAAAGCGGACATACCTTAACGGGTATCGTGGGTTCAAATCCCACCCTCTCCGCCACCCTCTTTGCCTCCCACTTTTGGCCAGCTTACAGACTTTTGATTTTCCCGGGCACTCGACGTTTTCTGTCTCTTTTGCA
>DATKPV010000128.1:0-14263 GCA_035523915.1 Candidatus Aquilonibacter sp.
ACTACAACGACGTGATTCAGAATGCTTTGATCTGTTTCGCCGATACGCCGCCCACTGGCGTGACTCTTCCCTTCGTCACCAACGCCACCGCCTGCCCGGGGCCGATCGTTCCACCGGCCACAACTCCGGTCAATCCGCTGCTGGCCAATTCCTTCTACACCAACCACACTCACTTCGGAATGGTTACCGTGCGCTTTAAGCCTCAAAAGCGGGTGACCGCCAATGTGGGTGGCAACATTACGGACGTGGATGGCACCATTCCGCAGTTCAACATTCTGCAGCCTCTCGGTTCTTCCCAATACCGCTTCTACCAACCCGTGGCCGGACTGAGCGTGGACCTGGGCCATAAGCTGGCGTGGAACACAGGCTGGAATTACTATCAGTACAACGAGGGTTCTTTTGTTGGGCCCACTGCGCCCCGCTACTTCCATGCGAACTCATTGACCGAGTCGCTGCGGGTTGCGTTCTGATACCGAAGTCAGCAACGGCTGCTGCATGGGCAAACGGGGTTGGTGAAACATTTCGCTGAAGCCTGTTATACCTGTTCGTGCGCCTCGCTCAAGGTCACTTTGAACTCCATCTGTTTCTTGCCGCGGTAGACGGTGATTTTCACCGTGTCCTCCGCGCGATGGCTATTCATGATCTGCGCCAGGTCGTCCTGGTCCTCCACCTTCTGGCCATCGATAGCCACAATCAGATCGCCACCCAGCATGATCAGCGTGTTCCCCAGATATGCCCGCTCAGTGCCACCGTGCAGGCCCGCCTGTTCGGCCGCGCCCCCGGGGATGACCTGCACGATCAGCAGACCGTAGTCGGCGGCCAGGCCGATTTCGTCAGCCAGTTCGGGTGTGATCGGAATCGTGCGCACACCCAGCGCCGGGCGCCGCACCCGTCCCAGTGTCACCAGATCATTAAGCACGGCCTTGGCGGTATTGATGGGGATGGCGAAGCCGACTCCCGAATTCTGCCCCACACTGGAGAGAATCATGGTGTTGATGCCAATGACTTCTCCGTGCCAGTTCATGAGCGGTCCGCCCGAGTTTCCGGGATTGATAGCGGCGTCGGTTTGAATGGCTTCGTCGATGGTGGCGCCATTGGGTTCGCGCACCGGGCGGATGGAACTCACGATGCCACGGGTCATCGTTCCCGAAAGGCCGAAGGGGTTGCCGATGGCATAGACTTTCTGGCCCACCTGCAAGCCTCGCGAGTCACCCAGCACAGCCGGAACCAGATCGGTGGCATTGATTTGAATCACCGCCAGATCGTGCGACGGATCGGTGCCCACCACTGTCGCCTTATATTTCTTGCGGTTGTGCATGGTGACCTCCACCTGCCGCGCGTCGGCGATTACGTGGTAGTTGGTGAGGATGTGGCCTGCCTTGTCGATCACGAAGCCCGATCCCTGCCCTTCCTGGGGCACCAGTCCGTAGAAGAAATCGAAGGTTAGCGTGCGCGAAGTGACGTTGACGACTGATGGAATATTCTTCCGATACACCAATATGTTGTTCTGCTCTTCGGGATCGAGCGATTCGCCCGGGGCGGCTTCCGTGATCTCAACCTGCGCTGGGCGATGCACCCAGCTCGAAGGATGCAAAATGGCCAGGTTGCCGTTGGATCGCCAGGTTGTGAAGTAGAAGAATGCTCCAGCAAAAACCAGGGCCAGCAAAACGGGACGTATGAGCTTCATAGAGTTCCAAACCCAGGGCGCCTGCCAACGCGACCTTGCGCGCCCACCATACAGCCGAAAAGGGACTACAAGGATTCTAAACAATCTCAAGCCATGCGTGGGCGACCGCCGATCACAAACGTTTGCGGCAGCACATCGCGCGGAGACTAAACTAACAACATCCGATGCTCTCGAAAAATTATTGGAACCTTTCCTTTCCGTGCCGCGAATACCGGATGACATCGCGGGAGGCCATTCAGGAGTTCTGCCCTACCGGCATGGAAGAGAACGAAGCGAGATCCGATGTCGAACTCCTGCAACATGCTCTGGCGGGAGATGAAGCCAGCTTTCGTTTGCTTTACGGCCGCCTCAAGAATGGCATTTTTCGCTATGCGCTCTACATGACGAACTCGACCACAGCAGCGGAAGAGGTGACGCAGGAAGTCTTCCTTACCTTGTTGAAGCGTGGCAGGCGTTACGATGCCTCCCAGGGGGATCTCGCTGCATTCACCTTCGGGATAGCGCGCAACATTGTTCACCGCGTGGCGCGCCGCGAACGCCCGTATCTTCCGCTGGTCGATCACGATGCCGCGGAGAAAGCAGGTGCCGGCGCACTGGCGGAAGGACCGGCGAACGTCATGCTGCGTGAAGAACTTATCGCTTCGATTCGCTCCGCCATCGCTTCTTTGCCGGAACACTACCGCCAGGCGGTGGTGCTCTGCGATCTGTGCGAACTTTCCTATGCAGAGGCTGCCGCGCGGCTCGATTGCGCGGTGGGCACGGTTCGCTCGCGCCTGCATCGCGGACACGCGCTGCTGGCGCAGAAGCTGAAGTTGCTCCGCAATCCACAGACAGAATTCCCGGACACTGGCGCCGAGGGGTGCCTGATATGACCTGCCAACAAGTGCGCTCACATGTCGAAACGGGCTGCCTGGCAGACACCAGAGAGTTGGCACGGCATCTCGACGGCTGCATCGACTGCCGCCGGCTGGTTGATGCTACCGAAGAAGTCAGCAGGCTGTTGCAACTTGTGCGGCAAGCCGCCCCAGATGCGCCCGCCGCAGTGGATTCCACGGTTCTGGCAGGATACCGGCGGCATGTCGGAGAACATCCTCGGTTCACTGGAGCCGGGCTTATTACCGCGCGCGTGAACCCCGTAGTCCGCTTCGGGCTGGCTGGAGTTTCGCTCGCGCTGCTTGCCGTCACGGTGCTGTTCTTCATCAGTTCGAGGCCGGCAACGCCCTTAAACCTGCGAACCGACCTGTCAACGGCGCCAGGCGCACCCCAACCGGTTTCCCCGGAAAGCATGTTGACGCCGTCTGAGGCTTCAGCCACCGCGTCAGCAAAGAATTCAGGCCCGTCGCCCAGGCATTCCGCCGCGCACAATGACCGTCGGGGCGCCGCACTCGAAAATCCCTTTCCGCTGGGTTTTCAGAGTCTGATGTACTGCGATCCGCTTACCTGTCTCGGCAATATGGAAATGATCCGCCTGCAACTGCCGGCCTCAGCCGTAAATCGGGTGTGGGCCGACCCGCACGCCAACGGAACCGTCGTTGCCGATGTGCTGATCGGCGCAGATGGCGTCGCTCGCGCTATCCGCATCGAGAATTGATCGAACCAAAAACTGTTTGGGAGAAAACACACTTATGTCTTCAAGATCAAATGCCGCCTTCCTCGTCGCCGTAATCGCCTTGTCATTCGCTCCAATGACCAGGGCCCAACTCAGCTCCGAGACCGAGCCTCCCGCTCAAATTGCCGGAGCCATTGGCCCGGGCATGCAAGCCAAGGCCGGCCTGGTCACTATGCGCATGGAGAACATGGACGTCGCGCCCGTAAAGGGCAGCCCTTTCTGCGCCACAGTCAACACCGAGCATACTCAGGTGTTTGCCGACGGCAACCGGATTCATACCAATGAGAACTCCACGGTCTGTCGCGACAGCGAAGGCCGCACCCGCCGCGAAGCCCAACTGAATCTACTGGGCGCGGTGCAACAGAGCACGCCGCAAAAGATCATTACGATCGTCGATCCGGTAGCCGGCTTTCGCTACATTCTGGATACAAACACCAAAACGGCCCACAAAATGCCGCTTCCGCCGGAGGAAGGAGCAGCCTCAAGTGCTGCCAAGTCAGGCAAGAATCTCTTTTTCTACTCCTCGACCATAGGCGCAGGGCCAGCACCCGGCGGTCCAGGAGCGCAGGTTTTCATCAGCAGAGCCGCAGCGAGCGGCAACGAACCCGCTCCGGCCAGTGAGAATCTCGGCGATCAGACGATCGCCGGCGTTCAGGCCACGGGTACGCGCATCACGACCACGATTCCCGCGGGAAAAATGGGTAACGAGCAGCCCATCAACGTCGTGTCGGAAAGTTGGTATTCGCCGGAATTGAAAGCCACGGTGATGAGCAAGCACAGCGACCCCTGGGCCGGACAGTTGACCACTGAGTTCACCAACGTGAGCACGTCCGAGCCCGACCCCTCATTGTTCACCATACCGAGCGATTACAAGATCGTGGATGGCCCGCAACCTCTCATGATGAAAATTCAACCGCCCATGCCGCCGCCCCCTCAATAGCGGTCGCGCGGTTCAAAAGGTTGACAAGAATTGGAGACGCCGGCCTTCGACAAGGAGGCCGGAATTTTTGGCCTGGATTATCCCTGATCTCAGGGCTTGCCGGCATCGGCGCTGAGGCGCCTCCACATTTCCCGCACCTGCGCAATGGTGTGCTCGATCGAACCGGAGTTGTCGATCACAAAGTCGGCAACTTTGACCTTTTCTTCTTCCGGGAGCTGTGCCGCCATGCGCCGCGCCACTTCTTTGCGCGCCGCCTCAAGAGCGATCTTGTGGCGGGCGGCAAAGCGGACCGCGCGTTGCTCCTCATTGCAGGTGACAACGATCAGGCGGTCGAAATGTTCCGCCGCGCCCGCCTCGAGAATGAGGGCCGCTTCGACTATGGCGACCGCCCACGGATCAGCGCGCCCGACTTCCTCCATCCACTCATCTTGCCGGCGAACCACCTCGGGATGCACGATCTCGTTCAACTCCTTCACTCGAGAGGCTCCTCCTACAGCCGTGCCAAACGCCGCTTCTGCGAGTCTGGCGCGATTCACAGTTCCATCGGAATTGAGAATCTCCCGTCCAAATTGAGCGACGACCTTGTCATAGACGACGCAGCCCGGCCGCATGAGTTGGTGGGAAATCTCGTCGGCTCGAATGAGATGCGCTCCCATCGCAACCAGCATCTCGCCCACAACCGATTTGCCGGAAGCGATGCCCCCGGTAAGGCCCACTTTCAGCATGGAGTAATCAGCGGTTTCTCACGATGACAACACGACGACTAAAAATGCGACAAATCGGAAAAGAAGGCCCGACTTTCCTCTCTGACGAGAACCCCTTCATTTTCCGACAAGCTCTGCTGCTTGTTTCCCCCGTCGCATCTTTGCCGCTTTCACCGTGTTGAACATCAGCATGGCAATGGTGAGCGGACCGACCCCGCCGGGCACGGGCGTGAGGGCTCCGGCAACTTCGGCGACCTCCGGATGCACGTCACCGGCGAGAGTCGATCCCTTCGCGCGAAACGCCTCCTCGCGCTTGGCATTGCCCGCAAACAGCCGCGCAAACTCAACCGGATCGGTGACCTTATTCATGCCCACATCGATGACCGTCGCGCCCGGTTTGACGAAATCCCGCGTGATCATTCCGGCCCGGCCGATGGCAGCAATCAGAATATCGGCCCTGCGGCAGACGCTGGGCAGGTCGCGCGTTCTGGAGTGGCACACCGTCAACGTAGCATTGGCATTCAGCAACAGCATGGCTGCAGGCTTGCCCACGATGTCGCTGCGCCCCACCACTACCGCTTCGCGCCCGGCCACCTGAATCTGGCTGCGTCGCAGAATTTCCATGATGCCCGCCGGCGTACACGGAACCAGCCCCGGCCGCTGCGTGGAAAGGAAACCAACATTGACGGGGTGAAATCCATCCACATCCTTGGCCGGGTCGACCGCCATCAGTACAGCCTTCGCATCCACCTGCGAAGGCAACGGCAGCTGCACCAGGATGCCATCCACCTCATTCCGGCGATTCAGGGTCTCAATCAGCGCCACCAACTCGGGAGTCGTAATCGAATCCGGCGGGGTATGCTGCTCGCTGCGGATACCCACCTGCTCGCAGGCCTTCACCTTCCCCCGGACGTAAATCTCCGAAGCCGGATTGTGCCCCACCAGAACCACGGCCAGTCCGGGCCGCGTGCCGTCCGCCGCCAGAGCCTTTACTTCAACTGCGACTTCGGCGCGAATGTCGTTGGCCATCGCGGTCCCGTCGAGAATCGTGCTAGTCATTTTTCGTTCAAGCTCCAGGCTCGGCTTCAACTCTGAAATCTTACACTGCCCGGACGATCGCTGGCGCCCACGGGTCGAGCGTTTTTCGAGTCGGGGCCATATTCGCTCCTGTCCCGCCCCGATGCCATGGCGTGTCTCCAGTCACATTCACGTGTCGTTTCCTGTCGTACAATGCTGCCCATATGATCGCCAGAGATCTGCTGGAAATCCTGGTCTGTCCGGCGTGCAAGCAGGCGCTTGAGTACCGCAAGGAACCGGAAAGCTTGAAGTGCACGCAGTGCCATCGCGTGTATCCGGTGAAGGACGACATCCCCATTATGCTGCTGGACGAAGCCACGATGGAGAAGTCGTGACTCAACGAGTCGCCATTTTGCGCTGAACTGTCCGGGTCGGATTCGGTTTCCGGAGAAGGAGGTTCAGACGTGACCACACAGTATTTCTACTGTACACGGTGTCATCAAAAGTCCGTTGTTCATCACAAGTTATTCGATACCCTCAATAATTTCTCGAATGCACTAGCGGAAGAGTGCTCCTCTTGCGGAGAGCTTATGGAAGTTCGTCTGCGGCCCGATTTTCAGCTTGGTGCCGGTGGCGATGAGTATCGGGTCATAAATGCCTTTATTCCCGAAAAACTGGAATCCTGGCTGGGAGAGGATGAAGAAGAAGTGACGTTTTTCCCGTTCCTCGTTGTGTTAGAGCGGGCCGCCGATAGTAAGCGGTTCTACTGGTTGCCCTACTGGCATCTCGTCGGCCGGAACGCCCGCCATGGGCAATACGCTACCTTCCTTGACCAGGCGCAGTTTGACAGTCTTGTAACGCAGGCTCAACAAACCACGTTGGCGCCAGCCTGAATCTGGCGGAACAGATGCAACACCCTCACCTACATCCGAGGGCGGACTCCTTCCCGCCCTCTTGATTTCCACAACTTGAAATTTCATGTAATTTTCACAGCCCTAACACTTTCGTGGGGTACCCTGCATCGCAATCGTGGCCGATTTGCGTCCGGCGAACGACATTTCATGTCAGTTTTGAGACTCGGTGAGTACCAAGGAGTGCCCTGGAGGGGTACCGGCAGCTGGGCAAGGGCCTGCAACTTCCGATATCTACAGGGGTTTATGAATCTAACGCCGCGAGTCGCACGTATAGGAAATTAGGCGGATGATGCGGCAGTTGAATTGCATGCAACTAACATGGTTGACGGTGAGTCTAATAAGCCAAGAGTGGTTGGAAGGTCGGAATCGGAGGTGATGACGGCCATGGATGACAAGGAAAGATTCACGATGACCGAATTGACGGCATTGCGGAACGATCTGATGCAGGGTGGAATGATCGATTCCTACGAGGCCGCCGAGTTGCTCCAGGTGTTTCTGATGGGAAGAGGTTATGGGGTTTCGCCGAAGGCGGCACTGGATGCCGTCGGCCGGGTGGAAATGTCCGGCTGCGCACTGCCCGTTCTGCGGTCCGAATTGGAGAACCTGGCGCTGGTGATGTAAGAACCGCTTTTGCAGGTTGGTGAGCCTGCAGAAGCGCGAGAAAAAAATTGACTTGGTGCGGTCGGGTGCGAACATCTCTCTGGCCGCCGATCTTTGAAGATTTTGACATTCTGGTTCGGCCATCGAAACCATGATGGACCGAACCAGTTCCACAAACGAGGAAGCCGGGCCAACCAGCCCGGCTTTGTGGCTTTATGGCGAAACTCGAACCCCGTCTGCCTGAAGTGTTCCGGACTAATCCCGCAAATTTTTCCCAAATCGTTGCGCAAATGGACCTAGGGCTTATGCCCTAGCCCCCGCGGGGCGGCCCTAGTGGCATCTACCCGCCCGGGTCGATGCCCTGCGATTCTCTAGTTCCATTATGGAACTGCTCCCCCAGCCCAGCTCCCGCTTTTTCCCTGCGACTGCCGTTGCGTGGGTCGCGCTCGTTATGCTTCTGGTGGCCCTCCCCCTGCAGTTGCACGCCGCTTCCAGTCAACTGGTATTCTCGCCTTCCAGCTTTAGCTACGGTTCCGTGGACCTCGGCCAGAGCAAGACCTTGCAATCTTTGCTTACCAACAAAGGGACCACCAGCATTACGATCACGGCGTCGAGTTTGAGCAACAACCAATTCACAGCTTCGAACCTGCGCCTTCCCCGGGTACTCGGCCCGGGTATCAGTATCGAAGTCAGCGTCGCTTTTGCACCTTCATCCGCAGGCGTGGCCAGTGGGCAATTGTCGCTGACCGTCAAAGGCAGCAGTGTCTCTTCGACTTTGTGGCTTACCGGCAAGGGCGTTGGCACGGTGACTGCGACTCCCGCCAACATCTCGTTTGGCAAGATCGCCGTCGGGTCCGACGCGACGTCACCGGTTGTGCTCAAGAATACTGGTACCTCGAAGGTGACGCTTACCAGCTTGAAAACCTCAGGCACCGGGTTCTCAGTGGGCGGCGCGAAGTTTCCTCTTACCTTGTCTGGAGGGCGGAGCGTAACCCTGACCGCGACCTTCGCGCCGCAGCAACAAGGCGCAGCTACTGGGGATGCCTATGTGGCTGGCCCGGCACTGAACATCCCGCTTTCGGGCACCGGGACCGCTAGCAGTCTCGAGCTGAGCATTACTCCCGGCACGCTCGGCTTTGGCAACGTAGCCGTCGGCACCACGGAAACCCTGAGTGCCGGCCTGAAAGCCACCGGAGGCAATGTCACAGTCTCTGCGGTTTCCAGCAACAACGCGCAATTTGCCGTGCCAGGTGTTACCTTCCCCCTGACTGTCAAAGCGGGTCAGGAAGTTCTGCTCAACGTCACTTTTGCGCCCAGCAAAGATGGCAATTCCTCCGCCAAGCTCACTTTTCAAAGCAACGCCGCCGACTCGCCCACCTCCGAAACTCTGGCCGGCACCGGAACGGCTCCCTATGTGAGCCTTTCGTGGATGGCGAGTTCGTCGCCAGACGTTTCGGGATACAACGTTTACCGCAGCGCCTCCAAGAGCGGGTCGTACAGCAAGCTCAATTCAAGCCTGAATTCCGACACCAGCTACACGGATACAACCGTAGCTTCCGGCAGCACTTACTACTATGCAACCACAGCGGTCAATTCCAGCGGGCAGGAGAGCACCTACTCCAATCTGGTGAAGGTCGTGGTGCCTTAGGGTCAAGTCCACTTTCGTAGACATCCGATGCCTACGAAAGTATCCATTCGAAGCCTGAGGGAACTGCTGTGCCCTCAATGCGGCTCGATTTTTTCAATGACTTAGGGCGGAGAGTTTTGTGCTGAACTTTACAAAGTGTTCCGTACGGAACACTTCTCATTCGTACCTCAGGCTCTCCACTGGATCGAGCTGCGACGCTCGTGTGGCCGGTACCGTTCCGAAGATGATCCCGACCACCGACGAGACCACAATCGCGATAATCGCCGACAGCCCGGAGATGGGAATGCGATATTCGGTCAGGAAGCGCACCGAATATGGAATCGCCAACCCGATCACGATGCCGATGAAGCCTCCGATGAACGAAATGAGGATGGCCTCGGAGAGAAACTGGTAGCGGATTTCGCGGTTGGTTGCCCCAATCGCCTTACGAATGCCGATTTCGCGAATGCGCGAGGTCACCGTCGCCAGCATGATATTCATGATGCCAATCCCGCTGACCAGAAGTGTCACCATGGAAATCAGCAGCAGCACCCAGGTGAGGCCCGTGGCAATGCGGTCCGCCATGGCCAGCAGTGCGGTGAGATTCGAGACTCCGTAAGCCGATTCGGCATGGTGGCGTGCCTGTAAAACGCGTTTGATTTGCGCGCTGGCCGGGATCACCATCGAAGGGTCCGCCATCGAGAAGTAAAGCAACTTGACCGTCGGCGTTTCCTGGAAGTAGCGGCTGACCGAGTAGGGAATCAACATCGTGTTATCCACGATCTCCGACTGGCCAAACGTTTCCACCCGTTCCTTGAAGGTCCCGATGATGGTGAACGGCAGGCCAGTGAGCTTGATCACTTTGCCCACCGCAGCTTGCGCCGAGCCGTAGATCTCGATCGCCATTTTCTCGGTGATCAGGCCCACCTTGTTGTGCGCCTGCGAGTCCTCCGCATCGAAAAACCTTCCCGAGGGCACCACCAGGTTGCGCACGTACACGTACTCGGGATACACCCCGAGAATAGTGACGTCCTTTTCCTTGCCATTTCCCACCGGAATGCGGTCGGAGAGTTGAACCACGGGCGAGGCGGCAACGATGCCGGGCACTTCCTCGCGAACGGCCTGGAGGTCTTCAATGGTGAGCGGGTCCGGGTTCGAGTTGCTGATGTGCGGCGCGCCGCCCAGGTATTCCGCCCAGATTTCGTTGGTGCCGATGGCCTGAATCTGATTCAGGACATATTGCCGTCCGGTCATGCCGATCGTGACCACCAGAATTAGCGAGGCTGTCCCGATCACCATGCCCAGCGCGGTCAGCATAAACCGCACTTTATTGCTGCAGAAGGTGTCGTAGGAAAAGGCGATAATCTCGCCCAGCGCCATCTTGGGGCGTAAACGCGACCGGAAGCGCGTGATGGCAGTCGCCATGCTTGATTAGATGCTACGTTGACTCGATAAAACAGACAAGGTTCTGGCGCATTGCCCTGCCGGCCGGGAGAGGCAAAAATGAACTCGCTACTTTCTGCCTTGTGGCAAAGTAATAGAGGATTACAAAATCGAGCTGCGCCGATTGGCGAACTGAGCTGAGCGAAAATCCGCTACGAAAAATACAAAACGATCATCATTCTCCTGCTGTTGACTGCCGGCGCTTTTGCTGTCCAAGGCTATCATCCCTTCGCCGAGGATGCCGAAATCTACCTGCCGGGCCTGGAACGCATGCTTCATCCACAACTGTTCCCCATGGGGCGGGAGTTCTTCGAATCCCACGCTGACCTTACCCTTTTTCCTAATCTGATTGCCGTTTCCCTCCGCGCTACGCATTTGCCGATGCGGTGGGGACTGCTGCTGTGGCAACTGGTTGCGATTTTTCTCCTGCTGCTGGCGTGCTGGGAGTTGAGCGGAATTCTATTTGGGAGCGCGCGAGCGCGGTGGTGCGGCGTCTGCCTGGTTGCTGCCCTGCTCACGATCCCGGTGGCTGGGACCGCGCTCTACATCATGGATCAATATTTGAACCCGCGAAATCTGGCGGCATTCGCGGCAATCTTTGCAATTGCGCGCACGCTGGAGAAAAAATACATTCGTGGCTTGCTGTGGCTGGCTTTTGCGGCGAGCGTGCATCCTCTGATGTGGATTTTCCCCTTTTCGTTTTGTGCTTTGCTGGTGATCATGGAGAGAGTCGAAAACCACCCGGAAGGCAAGTCCTTCCTTGGAATTCCTCTCCTCGCGGAGCTCGTCATACCGCTGGCGCCGGTGTCGTCGCCTGCGTATCACCAGGCGGCACAGCTGCACGCAGGTCATTACATCCAGAACTGGCAGTGGTATGAGTGGCTGGGACTGCTCGGGCCGCTGGTGCTGTTCTGGTGCTTCAGCCGGCTCGCATGCAGCAGTCAGCGATCGGTGCTGAGGCGTGTAAGTCGTGCCTTGGTGATCTATGGGCTGATTTTCCTGCTCGTGGCGCTGGCGATTGACCTTCCGAAGCGGTTCGAGACGCTTGCGCGGCTGCAGCCGCTGCGCTGCCTCCACCTGCTGTACATCGTGATGTTCCTGGTGATTGGCGGCTTTCTTGGCGAGTACGTGTTGCAGAAACATGCATGGCGCTGGCTCCTGCTGTTTGTGCCATTGTGCGCCGGGATGTTCCTGGCACAACGCGCTCTTTTTCCTGCCAGCGCGCACGTCGAATGGCCAGGCGCTGCGCCACGAAATCCGTGGGCGCAGGCGTTCCTCTGGATTCAGCGTAACACTCCGGTGGATGCCGTGTTTGCTCTCGATCCGCAATACATGCACATCGAAGGAGAGGATGAGCTGGGGTTTCGCTGCCTAGCCGAACGAAGCCGCCTGGCCGACGCCATCAAAGATAACGGAGTGGTAAGCATGTTTCCGCCACTGGCCGAGGAATGGTGGACGCAGGTGCAGGCGCAAACTCCGTGGAAGCAGTTTCGAGAGCAGGATTTTGAAAGGCTGAGAAGAAAATACGGCGTGAGTTGGGTGGTATTGCAGCAGCCAGGCGTTGCCGGAATGGACTGTCCCTATCAGAATGTAGCCGTGCGTGTGTGTGAGCTGCATTGATGTGAGATTGAGAAGCGAATTGCTCGCGCTGAGACACCGGGCTACGCCAGGCGCGTTTCGTTAGGACGGGCGTAGTAGTCGGGACAGCCCGGATCCAGTTTGCGGCCGTTGTCACTGAACCGGGCCAGGTGAATCATGCCCGCCCGCTGCAGGGCAAACTGCAGGGTTGTCCCCACCACTCCGAGGCCGTATTGCACGCTGCGCCGGAAGTTGATCGACGACGCCTCCTCGAAATACTTCGTCGGGCAGGAAACTTCGCCGATACGAAAGCCGAAGTAGACGCATTGCGCAAGCATCTGGTTGTCGAAGACGAAATCGTCGGAGTTTTCCAGCAGAGGCAATTCCGCGAGCACCTTGCGGCTGAAGGCGCGGTATCCGGTGTGATATTCGGAAAGCTTGACCCGGAGGAAAAGGTTTTCGAACGCGGTGAGCAACCGGTTCGAGATGTACTTATAGAGCGGCATGCCCCCGCGCAGCGCCCGGCCACCGATAATGCGGGATGCGAGCACGACGTCGTACACGTCATATGCAACCATGCTGGCAAGCGCCGTAATGAGAAGCGGCGTGTACTGATAATCGGGGTGCAGCATAATAACCACGTCCGCGCCGGCGGCCAGCGCCTCGCGATAGCAGGTCTGCTGATTGCGGCCGTAGCCGTAATTGCGGTCGTGCAGGAAGACATGCAGCCCCAGCTGAGTGGCCAATTCCACGGTGCGGTCGGAGCTGTGATCATCCACGAGGATACGGATATCGACCAGTTCCGGCACCTCGCGGAGGGTCGCCTCCAGAGTTTTTTCCGCGTTGTACGCGGGCATCACCACCGCGATGTGTTTGCCGTTGACCATGACTGAAATGCTCGTTGGTTGTGCCGGGGTCGACTGCGAAAGGCTGTTTCCATAATACCTGAGCGCGACCACAAGCAGAATGAAAGCGTGACCTTAGCCGATACGCGGGAAAAACCCGGAATCCTCACTCCGTTCAAGAAAACAGAAGCAGCGCGGCCCGCTCAGGGTAAGAGGCTGGTCTATTCATACGTTTCAATAGGGATTTTCGCGTGCTAGAATCCGCCCGAAGGAGTTCCTCCGATGAAACCCGGCAAGTCCGTTCTTGTCTTCATGATTCTCGGTTTCTCTATGTTATCCGCCTCGCGTCTCGCGCAGGCGCAGATGGTTACACCGCCCTCCCAGCTTTCGGTTCACTGGGAGGAACTGACCGCCGCGGACTTCCGCGAAGGTATTCAGCGGTCGCAAGGAACGTGCCTGCTGCCCTTCGGCATTCTGGAGAAGCATGGTCCGCACCTGCCGCTGGGCACCGATTTGCTCGATGTGCGCTATGCGGCTTTGCACGCGGCAGAAAAGGAATATGCGATCGTCTTCCCCGAATATTATTTTGGCCAGATCGCGGAAGCCCGGCATGAACCGGGAACCATCGCCTACAGCCGGGACATCCAACTCGATCTTCTTCAGGAAACCACGGACGAAATGGCGCGCAATGGCTGCAAGAAGGTCATTATCGTCAACGGCCACGGGGGCAACGAGCATCTGCTGCCCTACTTTGCGCAGACCCAACTGAACCAGCCGCACGATTACGTCGTGTATATCTTCGACCGGCGCACGCCGGAGTCGGGTGGTCCGCCCAAGAAGGACTCGCTTGACATGCACGCCGGCGAAAGCGAAACCTCGAAAATGCTGATCGCCCGCCCCGATCTTGTGCATCAGGACCGAGCGGCCAGCGAGTCTGGGGCCGACCTGCACCGCCAGAATCTTCCCGAGGATGTTTACACCGGCATCTGGTGGTATGCGCGTTTTCCCGGCCATTACTCGGGTAACGGCTCGCTGGCGACCCGCGAATTGGGCGAATACCAGATGAACTGGTGGATCGACGCGATCGTCAAGACGATCAAGGCAGTGAAGGCCGACGACGTCAGCCTCAAGCTGCAGAACGAATTCTACGAAAAGAGCAAGCATCCGCTGGATACGCAGCCATAGAACGGACTAAGAGCTTCCAATCAGAACGCCGGTAAGGAAAACCAGCACTCCGCCCAGCCCGACCTGCAGCGCAGCGGAGACCCAGGGCGTATCCATGTAGCGCCGGCGAATCCA
>DATKPV010000129.1:0-4725 GCA_035523915.1 Candidatus Aquilonibacter sp.
CTCTACGAAGGCCAAAGGATCACAACCGCAGCCTGGCCGATACAGTAAATACCGTAGGTCCAATCCCAAGACTTCCCACGATAATGAACGCTGTCTGCCCGGTGTTCTCTCTGGTCTCTACAACATCATTTGTCTCGGGCAGCGGCTCTTGACTGAAGCCGTCAAATGCGGAGCACTGTGAGCGCTGTTCAGATTCTGATTGCCGACGACCATGAGTTGTTCCGGCGGACGGTGAGATCCTTTCTCGAATCGCAGCCGAATTGGTGCGTCTGCGGCGAAGCCGGGGATGGGATGGATGCGGTTGAAAAGGCCCGGCAACTCCGTCCCGATCTGGTGCTCATGGACATCAACATGCCCCGGATGGACGGACTCGAGGCGACCCGAATCATCCGCCGCGAACTGCCCGACTCCAAAGTCATCATCGTCACGCAGAACCATGCCAGTATTGCCCGCCAGCAGGCGGCCTCGGTCAACGCTCAGGGCTACGTTTCGAAATCCGATCTATCGAGAGATTTGGCGGAAACGATTGAGAATGCACTCGGCAACAGCAAGCAGGATTTCGCCTCCATCGCAGCCGGCGAATCTCCTTGCAGCGAGGGAACCTTCCGCGGCGGCGCCTTGGGACGACTGGTCAGCGATTTCGATTGGGCAAAAACGCCGCTGGGCTCGATCCAACAATGGCCGCAAAGCTTGAAAACGGTGGTGCGCGCAATGCTGGCCTCCCGCTTTGCCATGTGGATGAGCTGGGGACCAGAACTTACATTCCTCTACAACGACGCGTACGCCAAGATGACGCTCGGAAAAAAGCACCCGTGGGCTTTAGGCAGGCCATCCCGGGAGGTGTGGGAAGAAATCTGGACTGATATCGCGCCCCGGCTCGAAAGAGTATTGCGAAACGGCGAATCAACATGGGACGAGGCGCTGATGCTGTTTTTGGAGCGGAGCGGATACCGCGAAGAAACCTATCACACGTTTTCGTACAGCCCGCTTTTTGGGGATAACGGCAAGACCGCCGGGAACCTTTGTGTCGTCACAGAAGAAACGGACCGCGTGATTGCCGACCGCCGGCTCAACACCTTGCGCTTGCTGGCCGCGGAGTTGAATAAGACCATTACCGAGGACGACGTCGTCGCTGCCGTCCACCGATGTCTCGATGAAAACCGGAAGGACTTGCCATTCACCCTGCTGTACCTGTTCGGCGAGGACGGGAGGCAGGCCCGGCTGGTGTGCCGAACCGGTATTCCGGCGGGTCATCCGGCAGCACCTGAGTTCATCGCACTGGCGGAACACCAGACTTGGCCAGTTGGCGAACTACTGAACGGGAAAGATTCGGTCATCGTCGAGGATTTGCAGTCGAGGTTTGAATTGCTTCCTTCCGGGTATTGGGATAAATCTCCGTGGCGTGCGCTCTTGCTGCCCGTCACCAGCCAGGCGCCAGGCGCACCTACCGGTGCGCTGGTCAGCGCTTTGAACCCGTATCGCCCGCTCGATGTCAGTTATGGCGGATTTGTAAATCTCATCGCCGGCCAGATCTCGGCCGCCATCGCGAATGCGCGCGCCTACGAGACTGAAAGAAAACGGGCGGAAGGTCTTGCGGAAATCGATCGCGCCAAGACTGCCTTCTTCAGCAACGTGAGCCACGAATTCCGCACTCCCCTGACCTTGATGCTCGGGCCCTTGCAGGATTTGCTGGCGCGCAGCCAGACTCATCTCACGCCAACCGCAAAAGAACAAATCGAACTGGCGAACCGCAACGGGGCGCGCCTGCTGCGGCTGGTGAATACTTTGCTGGACTTCTCCCGCATCGAATCTGGCCGCGTCGAAGCCGTTTATCAGGCGACCGACTTGGCCGGTTTCACGTCAGAGCTGGCAAGCGTGTTCCGCTCTGCCACTGACAAAGCTGGTCTGCGGCTGGTGGTCGATTGCCCAAACCTTGGTGAGCCTGTTTTTATCGATCGAGATATGTGGGAGAAGATTGTTCTCAATCTGATCTCCAACGCCTTTAAGTTCACCTTCGAGGGAGAAATCGGAATCAGCATCGCCAAGGTTGCCGATTTCGCCGAGCTGCGGGTCCGGGACACCGGAGTCGGCATCCCGCCTGAAGCCATACCGCAAATTTTCGAGCGCTTTCATCGAGTGCTGAATACCGGTAGCCGCACCCATGAGGGCACCGGCATCGGTTTGGCCCTCGTGCAGGAACTGGTGAAGCTGCATCACGGTTTTATTCGAGTCGAAAGTGCGTTAGGCAAGGGAAGCACGTTCGTCGTCAGCATTCCTCTCGGCCAGGACCATCTCACGTCCGGCCGGCTCGGCGGCGGACGAACCCCGACTTCAACCGCCGTGGGCGCCAAGCCGTTTCTGGAAGAGGCGCTGCGCTGGCTTCCCGATTCCGTGAGTCAAGAGAATGAAATTCCCGGCGACGACCTGCTCCCCGTTCCCTGTCCTCCGATGTCAGGGCTGGGGGCGCGTCCCCGCGTCCTGATTGCCGATGACAACGCCGACATGCGTCAATATCTCTCGCGGCTGCTGGCAGAACACTACGACGTAGAAAGCGTGCGGGATGGGAAAACTGCGCTCGACGTAGCGCGCGAGCGCCCGCCCAATCTGATCCTGAGCGACGTCATGATGCCTGGTCTGGACGGCTTTCAGTTATTGACTGCGATTCGCGAAGACCAGCGCACCCGCAGAATTCCGGTGGTGCTGCTTTCCGCGCGCGCCGGGGAAGAATCCAGAGTGGAAGGCATGCAAGCCGGCGCCGACGACTACCTCATTAAGCCATTTTCTGCGCGCGAGCTGCTCGCGCGCATCGGCGCTCGACTCGAGATCACCCGCTTGCGGGGCGAAGGCGAGCAGCGTTATCGCGAGCTCGCCGAGTCCCTGGAGAAGCAGGTCCTGGTGCGCACCGCCCAGTTGGAGCAGCGGACAAACGAGTTGATGATGCAGTCGGGAAACATCCGAAGCCTGTCAGCACAGCTGCTTCAGATTCAGAATGAAGAACGGCGGCACATTGCCCGTGAGTTACACGACAGCGCGGGGCAGACTTTGGCCGTCCTGGGCATGACCTTGGGCCAACTGATTCAAGAGGTCAGAACAAAAGCCCCAGACCTCTCCGAAAAGGCAGAGGCCTCCGAAAGAATCGTGCAACAGCTGCAACGCGAAATACGAACTGCGTCGTATCTGTTGCATCCTCCCTTGCTCGATGAAAGGGGTCTGAGGTCTGCGTTGGGCTGGTATACGCAGGGTCTGAAAGACCGGACCTCCCTGGACATTTCCTTGGACGTCGACGAAAACTTCGGCAGAATTCCGCGGGAGATTGAGTTGGTAATTTTCCGTCTGGTCCAGGAATGTCTGACCAATATCCACCGCCATTCCGGCAGCAAGACGGCCGCCCTGCGGCTGGCTCGCGACGAGAAGATGGTGACGCTGGAGGTTCAAGACCAGGGCAAAGGCATCTCGCCGGAACGCTTATCCGAGATTCAAGCGGGAGGCTCAGGAGTCGGAATTCGTGGGATGCGCGAGCGCATTGCCCAATTCTCCGGAACCATGACGCTAGAATCCGATGGCTCGGGAACCAGAATCTATGTGGCCATCCCAATTCCAAAATCCATGGCAGCCGACGAAAACGGATTCAGCGAATCGTTGCAGGTTGCGATTTAGCGAAACGCAGCTGCAGCGAGAAATTGTCTAAGGTCTGGCGAGCCGTAACAATGGACACTCCGGCGCATCTTTCCGCTGGGAACCGCGGTTTTGCTCGGTTTTGCGACAATGCTTTACAAGATATCCACAAAGGCGCAGAATTTCCCCGTTCTTACAAACAGCCGCCAGGGACGGATTTCCATTCATGCGTATTCCCAGGAACCAGGGTTCTTTGAGCCAGCGAAAATTTTTTGCACTAGCTACAATATCGATTTTTCTCGCGAGCGCCCTGCTTGCTTCCGGCGCCCAGCAGTCTGCGCCCAAGCAGGAATCTTCGTCGACGCCATCCGCCGGCAAGCAGACCACCGTCGTAAATGTGAATGAGGTTTCCCTGAACCTCGTGGTGCGCGACAAGAAAGGAAAGCTGGTCTCTGATCTCAAGCCCGAAGATATTGTTGTGACCGATGGTGGAGTTCCAGTCAAGATCTCCACTCTGCATCTGGTGAGGGGCAAAGGCGGCGAGCATCTGATTACGCTAGTGTTCGACCAGATGGATTCGTCGGCGAGCACCAACGCTCGCGACATCGCCGGGAAGATCCTGAAGATGGTGCCCCAGGAGGGTTTCTCATTTTCTGTGATGAAAGCCCAGACCCGCCTGATGCTGTACCAGGGATTCAGCGACAATCGCCAGCGCCTCATGGATGCGATCAACTTTGCCACTGACGATGAGAAGGCCAATGAGGCTAAAACCGTGGAGTCCGCGGAAAAGGAACTGATCGCGGTGGCTCACACCGGCGTCGATTCATCGGGAACACGAGTGTCCGCGGATCAACGCGCGAAAGCCCAGGTTCTTTTCGCCGCGCTTCAGGAGTCACAACGCGTATTGCAGGAATTGCACGCGCAACCCGGACTTGCGGGACTGCTGGCGCTCTCCCGAAGCGAACGCACCATTCAGGGCCGGAAGACTGTCATCTTTTTCACGCAAGGTCTGCGCGCGGATACGAGTTCTCAACAACGCGTGCGCGACGTTGTCGGGGCCGCGAACCGCGCGGGCGTCAGCCTCTACGTGATTGATGCCAACGCCCTTAC
>DATKPV010000130.1:0-11021 GCA_035523915.1 Candidatus Aquilonibacter sp.
GGCATGCGGCGATAGCAACGAAAGGTGATGAAATGCAGGCAGCGCTGGTCTTGAAAGCGGACTGGTTTGACGTGCATTCGTGCCGATTGTAGTCTGCCGCAGAGGCCCACCCTGTCGCAAAGAGCGCGACAAGGGTGGGGCGACCCCAACTTGGGAATCTGCGAAAGCTTGGGCCAGCCCCCGAGACACCGCTACTACGAAAGCACAAGCGATGCAGCAGATCCAGAGAGTCGAGGGAAACATGGGGAGCGTTCAGGGACGAGTAACCATTCTGACCAACGAAGGAATTGTCAAACACTGAGCGAGGTTACCTTGTATGGGGCTGGATGCCGCAGTTTACAAACGACTGGAGGAGCTGCCGTTTACAAAGGAGGATCTACGTTTTGTTGCGGTCGATCCGAGAACCGGACAGGTGGACTTTGAAGACGCCGCGCTGTTTAGGGCTTGGAGTGACAAAGTCAAGGTCGTCGAAAAGCGCATCGGTAATATCGCCCTGGTGAGCCTCTTGAGAGCTGAAATGGAGAAGATTCTCGGGGCGCAGAGCTCAGGAACCCTTCTAATCAGGAAAGTCTTGTATAGCGGAACCCACTCGGGCGACATCATTTCCAAGGAGGATCTGAGTTCGTTGAAGCACGAGATTGCGTCGGTGAGAAAGACAACGGGACAACAGCTATCTCCTGAGGTCGAAAGTTTCCTGGCTGACATGGAGGAACTGATCGCAGCATCAGAGCGACACGGGAATCCCATTGTTTTCGTGTGACCCACGACTACGATGCAGACCGCTATCACTACGGTGCGATCCGGCGCGTGTCCGTTTAGCGTAGCGTCTTGGAACCGTTACAAGTTCACCGGCAAAGAACGGGACAGCGAGAGTGGGCTGGATAACTTCGGGAAACGCTACAACGCTTCCAGCATGGGCAGGTTTATGACGCCGGACGCGTTCTACAAAGACTCCTATGTTGGCGATCCTCAGAGTTGGAACGAATATGCTTACGCGCGCAACAATCCGCTGCGGTATGTGGACCCGACGGGCGAGAACGCTACTGTTTCGCAGAGTTGCTCGACGGATGCGAACAATCACACGACTTGTAACGTGAATGTCTCAGCGAGCATCTCGATTTATGCGCAGCAGGGCAGCAACTTGAGCAACCAGCAGCTGCAGCAGGCTGCCAGCACGATCCAAAGCTCGATTCAGAACGCTTGGAGCGGTTCGTTCACGCAGGATGGCGTCACGTACAACGTCTCGACTCAGGTCAGCGTTTCGGTTGCATCAAGCCAAGACGCCGCGATGAGTTCAGGGGCGCAGAATGTGATCGGCATAAGCAATGGAAATGCAAGCGGGGGCTGGCCCACCCTTTCCAATCATCTCGCTGGGACGGGTGGCGCGCCCTTTCCTTTTGTCCCGGTTCACCACGACTGAGGGTGCCCCGTCCTTGCGTTTTTTGCAAGGGCGGGGAACCGCGGACCTATAGTCCCGCTCGCTTGCGGGTTGAGGTTCTTGCTTCCCACCCTTTCGCACAGAACGCGAAAGGATGGGGCACCCGGCTTTTGTGACACACGGGTTCTTGTACCACGGAGTAGGAGGAGCAGCACTGATGGTCGCCCCGTTGTTTGCGGCAGCTAAATTCTCTTGCGAAAAACCCCTTTGCGCCGCCACCAAGAATAAAGCACGACGAAGAAAACCGCGCTAATGATAAGCGCAGTGTACTCTGCAATCCCATGAGTGTGTGGAACGATCAAGACTGCGATGATAAGGATAATCCCCTCCACCACCTTGAATCGGTCCACCATTTGCAAGAAACTGTTCATTGCTGATTGCCCTCCGAATCTTTCAGCTAAAAACAGTTTTGTACAACCTGCGCCACTGCCTTTGCTTCAGAAACGCTACCGGACATGATATCCCCGAAGTTGGCAACAACAAAGACTCCTTCGGCTGTCAGTGTTCCTCCGATTGCTCCGACGGCACAGTCGCCGACTGCCAGAGGAGTCCCTACTACTGGAAACAGTTCCTCTGTACCCAGAAACCCGACCGCGCAGCCGATACCTGCGCCAGCGCCCAGCTCTTTAAGGTTCATCCTAGCCAGTGCGCTCCCTTGCTTGTCTATGGCCGCAAGGTTCGCCTTGGCAGCAGCGCACTTCTGCTGTTTGGTCGGTGGTGACTTTGGAGTTTGCGGCTGTCCGTTGTTTGCGGCTCCCCCTTGACCGTCTGTGTCCCACATACCTACAGACCCGATAGTTCCCCAATACCAGCCCAAGTCCACAATCTGGGTTTGGATGTATCCCCCAGGAATCGGGGTGGTACCGGGATTGGGAGAACGAAAATGGGGTCAGTCCCGACTGTCCCGATTTTCCCTTCTCGTTCCGAGTCTCGACGCGCGTGCTACCCTTGGCTCGTTAGCCATGGAACCGGCGCACCCACTCCGCATCGGCACGGCTGGCTGGTCTTACAAAGACTGGGAGGGAATTTTTTATCCGCCCGGAATGCAGCGCCGCAAGCTGCATCCGCTGGAATATCTGGCGCGCTTCTTCGATACCACCGAAATCAACACGTCGTTTTACGCGCCGCTGAAGCCGGAACTGGCCAAGCTATGGTGCCGCAAGGTCTCTGCAGTTAATCCGCGATTCGTTTTCACCGCCAAGCTCTATCGCGCGTTTACACACTCCCCGATCGCTGTGATGGAACCGACTTCAGCCGCGACCATCCGGCCTACCGACCAGGATGAAGCCCGCACCCGCGAAGGCCTCGACAGTCTGGCCGGCGAAGGAAAACTGGGGGCGCTCCTGATTCAATTTCCCGTGTCATTCAAAAACACCTCGCTCAACCGCGAATATCTTGACCGCTTGCTGCGGCAGTTCATCGAGTACCCGCTCGTGGTCGAGGTGCGCGACTCCAGCTGGAACAACGCCGAAACCCTCGCGGCTTTCTCGCAGAAAAACGTCGCCTTCTGCAACATCGATCAGCCCGTGTTGGGAAAGTCGCTGGCGCCGACCGAGCACGTGACTGCGCCCATCGCTTACATTCGCCTGCACGGACGCAACTACGATCAGTGGTTTGATTCCGACAATCGCAACGACCGCTACAACTATCTCTATAGCGAGAAGGAACTCGCCGACTGGAAGGAGCGAATTGAAAACGTGTCCGCGAGGGCGCAAACCACCTACGTGATCACCAACAACCACTTCGAGGGCAAGGCAGGAGTGAACGCCCTGGAGTTGAAAGCGATTCTCAGCCGCAAGCGGGTGCCTGCGCCGCCTACGCTGATTCAGAAGTATCCGGAACTGCGGAGGTTTGCTGATCCAGCGGAAGATTCGGGCGAAGCGAGTTCGGATCCGCAGCTTCCATTGTTGGCGTAGGTAGTCTTACACTCCCGCCGCTGCGTGGTCGGCCAGGCGGCGCTTGTTGTAGCGCAGAGCAACGTTCATGTAAACGTCGCCGAGAGAAGTTTCAAAGCAGATGATGAGGGCTTCGACGTCCTCGCTGGTTTTGTCGCCTTCTTCGGCGGTAACCAGAACGGGTGGATGGACGCGGAAGTGAAATCCCTGGTCGTTGAGCGCGGAAATGGCGTTGCCGACGACCTGGTTGGCCAGTTCAAAGATGGTTTCTTTCACCAGAGAATCGGATTCAGGAAGCTGCGAGCCGGCGTAGTGGCTGGCCACCCGGACAGCCGTGTGCGGATCCAGGTCCAGCACGATGCGCCCCTCGATGTCGCCGGTAAGCGCGACCATGCCGGCCACGCCTTTGCGGCGGTAGGCTTCCTCTTCCATCGAGAGGTTCACCACCTTGGTGGTGCCTTGCAGGCCTTGCGACAACACGGCATCGGCCGCGTTGATGAAAGGTTGGATCAGCTCCATCTTCATGCGACTAGGCCCCCGACCCGGCGGCATTGGCCACCACGCCATCTTCCCCGAGCACGTACTTGATGACCTCGTAAAGCACTTCCGGCTTCACCGGCTTCTGCACGAAGTGACGCGCGCCCCGCTGCAGCGCGGCCACAATGTTTTCCTGGTAGCCGACCGAGGACACCATTACGATGCGGGCCTCGGGATGCGCGTGAACGATCTTCTCCGCGGCTTCGATGCCTTCCATCTGCGGCATCGTGATGTCCATCAGCACAATGTCGGGATGGGTGCGCTCGAATTCGCTGATCGCGGTCAGGCCGTCGCCGGCTTCGGCTGCGACCTGCCCGCCGAAGGTTTCGACCATGCGGGCCAGGTTCTTGCGCGCGAACACGGAATCGTCCACGATCAAGTACCGGACCGGCTGGCCATCCTTGCTGCGTTTGACTGGTGAAAACTGCTCCATAACCAACCTCCCCTGCAAAATTCCTACCACGGCGGCTTCCCATCCGCCAGATAACTTGAGGTTCTGCCTCCGAGCCACAACCAGCTTTCAGCGCCCGGCCTGCACCGCCCGAGTTCCGAAATCGCCCCGCCGGCCGCAAAGGGCCAACAGGCTTGCGGCCAGGGCATCCAAATTCACCACCCGCATGGCATATCCACGCTCGATGGCAGCCTTGGGCATGCCGAAAACCACGCACGAATCTTCGCTTTGCGCCACGGTTGTGCCGCCCGCTTGCTTGACCGCGCCAAGGCCCTGGGCGCCGTCGTCGCCCATTCCGGTCATCAGCACGGCGATGCCATCCGAGCCGAACTCTTCGGCCACGCTGCGGAACAGGACGTCGACGCTGGGCCGGTGTCCGTTGACCCGCGGGTCATCGTTAAGCACGGCAACGTCGCCCATGGGCAGCCGCTTCACTTTCATGTGGCGGCTGCCGGGACAAATGAGCACCCGCCCCGCCTGCAGCACATCTCCCGATTGCGCTTCCTTCACCTGCAGGGCGCACAATTCGTCGAGCCGCCGCGCAAACATGTCGGTAAAACCCTCCGGCATGTGCTGTACCACCAGAATGCTTCCTGGAAAGTCTGCCGGGAATTGCGTCAGCAGAAATTCCAGTGCCTGCGGACCGCCGGTCGAGATGCCGATGGCAATGATTTTGTTCGGCGCCTGCTCTGACCTGGGCATGGAGAGCTTCGCCGGCCGCTGATTTGTCCCCCCCGCCACTCCGGGGCGAACTATCTTGCAACCGGCGGCGGCCTTGATTTTGGCAATCAGTTCGGCCGCTGTTTCCGCCATGTGCCCAGTCGCGTCTTTGGGCTTGGCGACAAAATCGAAGGCTCCCAGACCCAGCGCTTTCATGGTGACGGTCGCGCCGTCCGTGCTGTGCGAGCTGACCACGATTACCGGCAGAGGCTGGCGCCGCATGATCTCTTTCAAGGTATCGATGCCGTTCATGCCCGGCATCTCCAGATCGAGGGTCACGACGTTGGGCTTCAGATCGTCGATCTTTTTCAAGCAAAAGGTGCCGTCCATGGCAGTGCCCACCACTTCGATAGCCTCATCGGCTTCCAGCATCTGCGGAATCAGCTTGCGCATGAGGGCCGAATCATCGACCACCAGGACGCGAATCTTACTCATGCCTGGCCTCCCGCGGCGCCAAGACCCAGCCGCATACGGTCGGTGTGAGTGAGCAAGAGTCCGCAGCTGACATGGCCCGCCTCCTCTGGCCGCAAGTGGGCGACATGCTCGACCACAGCCGGAAGATTGAGGATAAGAACGACGCGCCCATCGCCGAGAATCGAGGCGCCGCTGACCAGATCGGTGGAGAAAGTCTGATCGTCCAGTGCTTTGATGACCAGTTCCTCTTCGCCCTCCAGCGCGTCGACGATAAGTCCGAACTTTCTTTCTCCGACGAGAATCACCAGCACAAACAGCTTCTGCGATGCCAGGCCACTGTCCGGCGCTCTGGCCCGGCCCAGGCGCAGCAGCGGCAGCACCTGATTGCGCAGTTGCAGGACTTCGTAGTTGTCCACCTGGTGGACTTCCGATTCGAAGGTGCGGGCGATCTCCACCACGGCGTTCAGCGGGATGGCATAGAGGCGTTGCTCCACCCAGAACAGGAGGGCTTTGATGATCGCCAGCGTCAGCGGGAGCTTCAAGCGGAAGATTGTTCCCCGCCCCGATCGCGTCTCCACGTGGATCGTAGCCTTCAGACGGTGCAGCACGCTCTGCACGACATCCATGCCAACACCCCGCCCGGAAACTTCGGTGACCTGCTCAGCCGTGCTGAAGCCGGGACGGAAGATAAAGTCGAGAATCTCCGGCTCGCTCAACCGCGCCGCCTCCTCGCTGCTGACCATGCCCAGCTCGATGGCCTTGGAGCGCACTTTTTGGATATCGATGCCGCGTCCGTCGTCGCTGATCTCGACCACTACCTGGTTGCCCTGATGGAGGGCATTCAGACGAATGGTTCCCCGCGGAGTTTTGCCTGAACGCTGACGTTCTTCGCTGGCTTCGATGCCGTGGCTGATGGCGTTGCGGACCAGATGAGTCAAAGGCTCAGCGATAGCGTCCAGAATGCCTTTATCGAGGTCGGTGTCCTGTCCGCTCAATACAAGGTCGACTTCGCGTTCACACTGCCGTGCGACATCGCGCACGATGCGGGGGAAACGCCGGAACAGTTGTTCCACCGGCACCATGCGGATTTTCATGACCGAGCGCTGCAGATCGTTGAGCACACGCGCCTGAAAGGCCACGGCATCGGCGAAACGGCCGCGCAACAGATCCTTGGGATAGCGTTTGCCAAATTCCATAAGCGCCTGCTGCAGCATGGACTTCCCGATAATCAGCTCGCCCACCAGGTTGAGCACGTTATCGATGCGGCCGGCATCCACGCGCAGAATGTTTTCCGCCACGGTGTGGGGAGCCAGTTCAATGGGCGGAATCGTCTCCGCTGGGATTTCCGGTCCCGACCCCACCGCAGGATCGCGCTCCGGCGGAGGCTCTGTTGTGTTGGCCGGGGCGTTCGGCGCCAAAGCGGGCTGCAGCAACGTGACCGCGACCTCGCCGGCTATCGTCGGGATGCGGCACTTGGCCGCGATTTGTTCCGCGCTTACTCTGCTGGCCAGCACAAACTCTACCTGTTTGGCAGCGGCTGGAGCCTTCGCGTCGGGCCGGACTACGATCACCTTGCCCTGGCTGGCGACCGCATTGTGAATCAACTGGCGTCCCGCGATCGGCATGGTGCAATGGGGATCGATCTTTGCCACGACGTGGAACAGGGCAAGCCCTTCCATCTGCGCCTGCGCGATTTCCCGTTTCTCGGCCTCGCTCCAGTCCTTGCCTGCTTTCCAATCCGCCTTCGCACCGGCCGTTTTGCGGCGCGGTTTCCGGGCAGCCCGGTCCGAGGTCAACTCGCTGATTTTCTTTCGCAGGCTGGCGGTCCCGGGCAGCTTGGCTCCCTTGTGGTAGGCCAGCACCATCGCGGTAAAAACATCGGCCGATGCGAAAACGATTTCGGGGAGCATGGCATGGGACGCGGCGCTCTCCAGCGAGAGCGCGTCCTCGAATTGATGGGCAAGTTCGCTCAATTCGCGGAGTCCGCAGGCTGCAGCGTCGCCCTTAAGAGTGTGTACCGTCCGGCGGATGGAACGTGCAATCTCCTCATCGCCGGGATGCTTCTCCAGTTGCAGAGCCTGCTCGTTCAGGGCCTGCAGCAGTTCCTGCGAGGTCTCGAAAAACAGTTCCCGCAATTCGGCCGCGCGCTCGTCGGGAGAATTCGTCACTCTCTTACCTCGATCCTCTGATAGGCAGTTCCACTGTCGCGGTGCATCATATGAAACTTGTCAGTCAGACCCAGCAGGCTTTCTGCGTGCCCAACGAA
Organism: Candidatus Aquilonibacter sp.; assembly: GCA_035523915.1. Classification (GTDB taxonomy): domain Bacteria; phylum Acidobacteriota; class Terriglobia; order Terriglobales; family Acidobacteriaceae; genus Sulfotelmatobacter. The sequence continues at coordinate 7,722 of DATKPV010000130.1, forward strand.
CAGATAGCCGCCCACATTCAGGCAGCGGTAGAACTTCTCGATCAGCCGCTTCTGCTCTGCCTCGTCGAAATACATCATGACGTTCCTGCAGAAAATCACGTCGTTGCGTTGCGGCAGATATTCCGTCTTCAGGTTGTGAAAGTCGAAGTGGACGATTTCCTTCAAAGCCTTCTTTACCGCGTAACGCTCGCCGACCTTGTCGAAGTAACGCAGACGGAAGCTGTAATCCACCGAAGCCATCTGGTTCTCGCTGTATGTACCCTCCTGGCCGGTGCGCAACACGGAGTAACTGATATCGCTGGCCAGAATCTCCACGCGCCACGGAGGCGGGATCAGAGGCTTGGGTAGCGGCATCTCCACGGGGAACGGATTGCGCAGGTAGTAGTAGGCGAGGGAGTCGGCGGCCAGCATGCCGAGGGTGTACGCCTCCTGTCCGGTGGAGCAACCGGCGCTCCACACCCGGATGGAATATTCCCGCCGCGCCTGCTTCTGCTTCAACAACTCCTCCAGCACGTGCTTTTGAAACAGATCCAGTTGCGCCTTGTGCCGGAAGAAGCTGGTTTCGTTGACCGTCAGATTCTCCAGCAGCTTGGCCAGTTCCTGCTTGCCCTCCTGGCTGATCAGGAGCCGGTAATAGGCGTAAAACGAGTCGACACGGCACTCCTTCAGGCGGCGCAGCAGGCGGTCCTGCAAAAAGTGCGTACGCCGTTCGTCGAAGTGCATACCGCACTCCTGATAGACGAGCGCCTGCAACAGCCGCAATTCCGCCTCGGTCAGTATGGGAGCAGGTGCTGCTCCGAATGTGCTCATGCTCGTTCTCGATCCGCCGCCCCGCCCGCATGTGCGGGCTTCCAGGCCTGTTCAGCGCGTTGCCGCTGCGCGCGCCTCAGGCTTGCCTGTCGATTTGCCTTCCACGGGTGCTTGTGACTGCAAGATCCCCGGCGCTAACAATTTGCTCATATCCAGCAGCACCACCAGCCGGCCTTTGACTTTTCCCAGGCCGGTCACGCAATTCAGCCCGCCCTCTTGAAAGACCGCGGGCGGAGCTTCTACATCTTCCGCCGGAATTTTGAGCACCTCGGAGGCCGAATCCACGATGAGCCCGGCCAACCGGCCCGAATGCTCGACCACCAGAATGCGGTTTTGCTTTTTCAAGGCCGCCTGTTTCTCGCCGAAGCGCTTGCGCAAGTCCATGACTGAGACGATCTTGCCCCGCAGGTTGATGACTCCTTCGAGGTACTCGGGAGCGTCCGGCACGGCGGTAATCTCGGGAACCCGCACGATCTCATGCAGGGATGTGATGGGTACGCCGTAGGTCTCGCGGCCCACCTGGAAGCCGACGATGTGAAGTTCGCGGTTCATGGCCGGTTAGCTGTTGGCGCCAGCCGCGGCCCATTGCGCGTGGCGAGACTTTTCTTCTTTGCCAGCGGGACGTCCGTTTCCGGAATCATCCAGCCGGAAGCGGTCCATCAGTTCCAGCAGCCCGCGCGACATCTTCGACATCTGGTCGGAGGACGCCGCCAGTTCGGTCGAACCCGAGGTCGACTGCTGCACCAGTTCGCGCATGCGCTCCATCGCCTTGACCACGGCCTGTGCCCCGGAAGCCTGTTCTTCCACTGCCGAATTGATTTCGTGAGTGATCTCATTGAGCCGTGTGGTGGCCCGGGCGATCTGGGAGGAGCCGTGCGACTGCTCGTTGGTGGCCGCTCCGATTTCCTGGGCGAATTTGTAGACCTCGGTGACCACGTTGGAGATCTTGCGCAGAGCCGCGTTCAACTCGCCGCCCAGCTGCAGGCCTTCGTTGACGATGCCGGTCGAGCGGTCCATGTTTTCGACGGCCTTGCGCGCTTCCTTTTGAATGCTCTGAATTAGTTCGGATATTTCTTTGGTGGATTGCGCCGACTTTTCTGCGAGTTTTCGCACTTCATCGGCGACCACCGCGAATCCCAGGCCGTGCTCGCCGGCGCGGGCCGCCTCGATGGCGGCGTTCAGCGCCAGCAGGTTGGTTTGCTCGGCCAGATCATCGATGACCTCGATAATCTTGCCGATATCATCGGCGCGCTGGCCCAGCGCTCCGATGATTTCTCCCGAAGAGTTGATGGTGGTATTGATCCGGTTGAGCCCGTCGGTGGCTTTTTCCATGGTGGAGATGCCGCTGTGCACCTCCTCGCGCGAGCGGTTGGAGATGTCGAGCAGCACCTTGGCGGTATCGGCGACACGCTGAATCGAGGCCACCATCTGGTCGATGGAAGCCGAGGTTTCGCTGACACTGGAGGCCTGCACCTGCGTGCTCTTCACCATGTTCTGCACGTTAACGCTCATCTCGTGCATAGTGCTGGTGACTTCGTCGATCGCGGACGAGGCTTGCAATCCGATCTTGGCGGAATCATCCGACGCCCCAGCCACCTGATTCGAAGCGCTGGCCACCTGCGAAGAAGCGTCCCGGACATTGCGAACCAGTCCGGCGAGGCCGTCGACCATGCGGGCGAATGCATTTCCCAGAGTGTCGTGAGAGGAGCGGGGTTTCACTTCGAGGGTCAGGTCGCCGCCGGCGATAGCTTCGGAAACTCCAGCCATCTCCTTGAGGTAGGTGACCATCTTTTGGAATGTGCGGGCCAGTTCGCCGATTTCATCCTGGCGGGTTACGTCGATGTTGTGCTCGAGATCTCCGGTGTTGCCAATGCCGCGGGCAACGTTCATCAGGTTGGTAAGCGGCTCGGTGATGGACTTCGCGGTACGAAAAGCGATCATGATTCCGAGGCAAAGGGCCACCATCGTGCTCAACAACGAGACGATGAGGGTAGCTTTGGCTGCGGTTTCGTCGGACTTGCGGCTCTCGCCGTCTGCGACGTCCAGCGAGTCAGTGGAGTTTTTTACCCAGGAAGATGCGTCCTTCTGAAGGTAATAGATTTGCAGCTCGGCGACGGTCGCGTTGCCCGAATCGACATCTTTGCGTTTCTCAATCAGAGGCTGTCCGAATTCCTTGCCCCAGGCCTGCTCCAATTGCTGGACCTTTCCCAACGCGCTCTTGGCTTGGTCTGAACTTGCCAGCTTCAAAGCCAGATCCAGCTTTTCATTGAGCGTGCGCATACCTTCGTTCATCCGGTCCACTTCGCGCGTGTCACCGCTGAGGAGGTAATTGCTGAGATAGAGGCGGTTCTGCATCATCTGAAAGCGGACGGCGTTGGTGGTGTCCGCCAATTGTTTTGCCGCGTGCTCGCGCTGCACCGCCGACCAGTTCACCAGGAACAAAACCAGCACGGTCGTGAGGATGATGCCGAAATTCACATAAAGCTTCTT
>DATKPV010000131.1:0-29352 GCA_035523915.1 Candidatus Aquilonibacter sp.
CACAAAGGCGGCGCACCGCATGCGACACATTTCCCTTCTCTGAAAATTCTTTGAGGACTCTCGAGAGCGGCGGCCCGATTACCAGTGCCACCAACAGCGATGAAACTGGAAGGTTGCGCGACGCGTAGAGCCCGGAGAAAACCGCGAATAAAACGATGAGAACCTCACTGCTCCGCAACTCCCTGCCTTTTGCCGCCAGGGCAACAAAGGCAATCAGCAACAAGACCGCGAAACACTTCTCAGCCACGTCGTGAAAATTCGGAGACTGGAATTCATCAATGTGATTCATCAGAAAACGATCGGAAAGGTAATGATAAATATGAAGATGCAGCCTCCATCCATAGGGATTGACTAGTGTTGCTGCAGCCGCCAGCGCAGTGATGACCGCCAGTTTGCGAACCCGGCGCGCGGCGCGCAACCGTTGCAGAAGAGAATCCAGCCGGTCCTCGCTTGACCGAAACCAAACCCACGCCGCGCTCGCCAGATAGATTCCCAACACCACAAATCCAGTTAAGAAGCCGCCATGCACATTTACCCAAAAGAGCATAAGGGGCGGCAGAAACCACAGCCGCCAGTCGCTTCGCCGCAATGAATTGACGCCAAAGCAGCTTATCTCGGAATCGTCGAGAAGCCAGAACCAGGTCAGCGCTAGCAGCCAGGTCACCACGTGCGGCCGCGCCAGAAAGTGAATCATGGCGGCGGATGCCGCCAGCAACACCAGCGTCAGAGCAACGAAAAGATTTGTGCTGCGCTGTAAAAGCAGGCCGAAAGTCCACGAAAACACCGCCGCTATGATCACGGCGGTGAAGAGCACCACGCCATTGAGTCCCGCTACACGGTCCAGCCCGCCCGCCACTACGTCGTAAAGCCACTCCCACGCGAACCAGGGCTTGCCCTTCATGATTGACGAAAACGGATCCACCCGAGGAATCGAGTGTGTAGCCAGGATCAATTGGCCGGTGCGGATATGCCAGCCAATGCCCGCATCCCCCAGCAGACGAACCGACAGAGAAGACAGAATCAGAAGGCTCAGCATGGCCACAAACATCGAGTCGGCGGCTGATGGCATCAGCAATGCCCAGGCGAAATTTTTTTTGGCCGCGCGAGAACTTGTGGAATCATCCGCCATCGCGGTGAATCTTATAGATAGCCACCATGAACGGCAAGACTGTTCCCCGGGTCGCGATCGTCGGCGCCGGTTTCGGCGGGCTGAATGCCGCCGAGGCGCTCGCTAAAGAGGCCGTGTCGATCTCCTTGATCGACCGCAGGAACTATCACACTTTTCAGCCTTTGCTTTATCAGGTCGCGACCGCAGGTCTTTCGCCAAGCGAAATCGCCGCTCCTATTCGCTCGATTTTGCGCCATCACAAGAACGTCGAAGTTCTTATGGCCGAAGTGACCGGATTCGATCTGGACCGCCACTTTGTGCAAACCGGCGAACAACAGATTCCTTACGATTACCTCATCGTTGCCGCTGGCGCAACCCACGCCTATTTTGGCCATGACGACTGGGAGCCCTATGCCCCCGGCCTGAAAACCATCGAAGACGCCATTGAGATTCGGCGCCGTGTGCTTCTCGCTTTCGAGCTGGCTGAGCGCCAGGCTTCTGCTGGCGCAGGCGCTCAGCCGCTGAATTTTGTTGTGGTGGGTGCTGGTCCCACCGGCGTCGAGTTGGCCGGAACCCTGGCCGAAATCAGCCATCACGCTTTGGCTCACGATTTCCGCTCCATCGATCCCCGCAGCACGCACATCCTTCTGTTGGAGGGTGGCCCTCGGGTCTTGCCCGCCTATCCCGACGATCTTTCGCAAAGCGCTGAGAGGCAGTTGCGGCATCTCGGGGTCGAGGTGCGCACGTCTGCAATGGTAACGAACGTTCAGGCCGGCGCTATTTGGATCGGGAATGAACGTATGAAGGCCACAGTCATTCTCTGGGCCGCAGGCGTGGCGGCCTCTCCGCTGGGCAAAATGCTGGGCGCTCCCATCGACCGTGCCGGCCGCGTCTTCGTGCAACCGGACCTCAGCGTTCCGGGCCATCCTGAAGCCTTCGTGATTGGCGATCTGGCAAACCTGAAAGATGAGAGTGGGAAGATGATTCCCGGCGTTGCTCAAGCCGCCATTCAGGAGGGCCGCTTCGTCGCCAGATTGATCTGGCGGGAAGTTGCATCTTCTCAGCAGGGGGGGCGGTCACCCAGTGCAGGCGCCCGTCCGGCCTTTCACTACTGGAACAAAGGAAGCTTGGCGACCATCGGCCGCGCTGCAGCCGTAGCGGATTTCGGCAAGATTCATATTTCGGGTTACCCGGCCTGGCTCTCCTGGTTATTCGTGCACATTCTTTTTCTCATCGGTTTCCGCAATCGCCTTCTCGTGTTCATCCAGTGGGCATGGTCTTACCTGACTTTTGAGCGGGGCGCCCGTCTCATCACCGGAAGCACCCAACTCCCCGGTTGGTCCGGCGTTGCGCCCTCTCCCGTCACGCCCCTGCGGGAAGAAGAAATTCCAGCAGCTGCGGCGAAATAAGAGTAACAATATAGTTGTGGGACTGGAGTCGGGTTCCCGCGTGAATCTATTTATGACGATCCGCCGCCTGATTCTCTGCTTTGCCGCGGTTTTTTTTGCCTGCCCTTTCGCCTCAGCGAAAATCCTGAAGATCGTTGTTGATGACACCATCCAGCCCATTACCGCGGAATACATCGGCCGCGCCATCGCCGACGCCGAGCGCAATCACGATCAAGCCGTGTTGATCGAGATGAACACGCCCGGAGGATTGGTCGATTCGACCCGCGAAATCATCGAGAAGATCACAACCTCCTCCGTGCCCGTAATTATCTACGTTACGCCCAGCGGAAGCCGCGCCGCTTCAGCAGGCTTCTTCATTCTCGAATCGGCAGACGTCGCAGCCATGGCTCCGGGCACCAACACGGGCGCTGCTCATCCGGTGATTCTTGGCGGCAAGATGGATGACGTCATGAAAGAGAAGCTGGAGAACGACGCGGCTGCTCTCATGCGTTCTGTCGTCGCCAAGCGCGGACGCAACATCGAAGTGGCGGAAAGCGCCGTGCGCCAATCCAAGTCTTTCACCGAGCAGGAGGCTCTCTCGCAACACCTCATAGACTATGTCGCCTCCAGCGAGCAGGACCTATTTCGCCAGATGGATGGCAAAAGCTTCAAACGCTTCAGTGGCCAGCAAGCCATGCTCGATCTCGTGGGTGCGCCGATTGTGCCCTTCAGCATGACGCTCAAGGAGCGCATTCTCGATTACCTGATGAACCCGAACATCGCGTTTATCCTGCTCGCCGTCGGTGCGCTCGCGCTCTATGCTGAGTTCAATCATCCGGGCGCGGTTGTTCCGGGGACGGTTGGGATTATCTTCATTCTGCTGGCGGTGTTTGCTCTGAACCTGCTGCCCACCCGCTTCGCCGCGCTCGTGCTCATCCTGGCGGCCTTCGGACTCTTCGCCGCCGAAGCCAAGTTTGCCAGCCACGGAGTGCTCACGATCGGCGGCATCGTTCTGCTCACGCTCGGAGGCTTGTTGCTGGTCGACGCGCCGATTCCACAGATGCGCGTTCATCTGATCACCGCCCTTGCGGTCAGCATTCCTCTCGGATTTATCACGGCTTTCTTGATGACTATCGCCTTGAAGGCCCGGCGCAACAAGGTCGTCACCGGCGCCCAAGGACTGGTGGGGGAGACCGGTGTTGTGCAGACTTCGCTCTCACCCCAAGGCAAGGTCTTCGTTCACGGTGAACTTTGGGATGCAGTTGCCTCAACTTCTCTGCCCATTGGACAACTGGTCGTCGTCCGCCAGGTCGATGGCTTGACGCTTCAGGTTGATCCGTTGCCTGCCATGCCGCCCCCACCGCGCCGTGCAGCTGCGATCTCATAGGCCAGCCTGATCCGTCCCCGCACGAATCAAGCCCGGCAACCGAATCTCCGCGAATTCCGCGCCGGCTGCGGCCTGTTGGGTTTACAATCCGCGTCAGCAGGACACTTGCCTTCGGGTCGGAGGGTCCATATGGACATTGGATTCGGCTTTACAACCATCGCCATTGTTATCGTCGTCATCTATGTGCTGAGCTCGATCAAGATTCTTGCCGAGTACGAACGCGGAGTAATCTTCCGCCTTGGTCGGCTGCTTCCGGTTGCCAAGGGCCCGGGAGTCATTCTGGTATTTGCGCCTGTGGATCGGATCGTTCGCGTCTCGCTTCGCCAGGAAGCTTTGGAGGTACCGCCGCAGGACATCATCACCCGCGACAACGTGACCCTGAAAGTAAATGCCATCATTTTTCTGCGCGTGATCGAGCCGCGCAAGGCTGTGGTGGAAGTTTCCAACTATGTCTACCAGACCTCCCAATTCGCGCAGACGACGCTGCGCTCCGTGCTGGGCGAACTGGATCTTGACGAACTGCTGGCCCACCGCGACAAGATCAACACTCGCTTGCAGAGCATCCTCGACACCCACACCGCCCCGTGGGGAGTGAAAGTGGCCAACGTTGAAGTGAAGCAGGTCGATCTGCCCGAAGATATGCAGAGAGCCATGGCCAAGCAGGCCGAGGCGGAACGCGAAAAGCGATCCAAGATCATCCATGCCGAGGGCGAGTTCTCGGCTGCCCAGCGACTCGTTGATGCAGCGCATCTTCTTGCCACCGAGCCGGTCAGCGTCCAGCTTCGTTATTTGCAGACTCTGACTGAAATCGGCGTGGAAAAGAACACCACGGTGGTTTTCCCGGTGCCGGTCGATTTCTTCTCTGGCCTTCAGAAGATGCTTGCCGGAGCCGCTGGTGATTCCGCCGCTCCCGCGCCAAGAACGGCATAAGAAAGTCGACGGCTGGAATCTGGCTTAGGGAAGTTTTGCTGCAACGACTGAGACTCGCGCCAGGTCTCAAGGAGTAGTGATGGCTTCGTCACCGGATACAGAAATCACGCTCGGCACCGGCAAGCTGCTGGGCTTATTCTTTTTCCTGGTCGCGGTGTGCGCCGTCTTTTTCGCCCTTGGCTATACCCTGGGGCGCAAATCGGATGTAGGCTTCGCCGCCACCAATTCCGCTTCGGGGCAGACTCCTTCCAGCCCATCCAGGGCGAGCGGCAGCACTGCCCAACCATCGGCTCCCGCGATGACTTTCTCCAAGTCGCTTGAGCAGAAGGACGTGAATCCGCAGCTGACGCCGGCCTCCAGCGACACTTCTTCCGCGCCCTCGACAACTGCCGGCACTGGCGCACAGCCCGGGGCCCCGGCGGCTTCCCAAACTCCCAATCAACCCGACCCTTTGACTACCCTGCCCACCAGCCCCTACTTCGTTCAGGTCGCTGCCGTCACCAAGCAGGAGGACGCCGACGCTCTGGTCGATGCCCTGAAGAAAAAACAGTACCCGGCTTTCGTATCTCCAAATTCCGGTGACAAACTATTCCGCGTGCAGGTCGGTCCGTTTACCGATATCAAAGACGCGGAGTCAATGCGCAGCCGGCTTATCAATGATGGATATAGCCCGATCGTGAAGAAGTAAAATTCCGGGCGGAAGATTGACAGGCATCGATTTCCGGGATATTTCTAATCCCCGTGTCAAACCCTATAACTCCTATCCCCTCGCTCGACCGCGCCTTGCAGGCCATCGCCGATCCGACGCGCCGCCGCATCCTGCAGGCACTGAAAGAGCGTAACGCCTGCTCGCTTGGCATGGACACGGGTCTGTGCGCTGGCGATATCGAGGAGCGAATCCAGCTGACTCAGCCGACTGTTTCTCACCATATGGCGATCCTGACGAAGGCTGGGCTGGTGGAAACCGTAAAGCACGGCCAGTGGCGATGGTACCGGCGCAACGAAAAAGCGTTACGCCTTCTGGCCAAAGCACTGCGCAAACAATTGTAAGGTGAGTCCTGCGGCAGCCTGAAGCAAGAGTTCTTATCCGGCCGATGCCGCTGCCGCTTGCGGCTTCTGCAGCAACCGTCGGGTTTGCGCGATCAGATCTGCGACTTCGAACGGCTTGACCAGATACGGCAAGTTATTTTCCTGCAGGAACGCCCGTCCATCGCTTTGTTGCACCCCATTGGAGAACGTAAACAGAACGTGGTGCTCCATGGCGGAACAATTCTGTCTGATCCAGTCGTGCGCTTCTTTCGAGTTCCAGTCCGATGGCATATTGCCGTTCATGATAACGGCGTCGAAATGCTCGGAGAGCAGGCGAGTCTTGACGTCTTCGCTCCGGGTTGCAGTCACCACGTTTGCTCCTGCCCCGGCGAGGACGTCCCGCTCGAACTCCAGCACCGCTTCTTCATCCTCCACCAGCAGGATGCGGCCTTGCAAAGCGCCTTCCCGCTTCGCCGGAACCACCGGCGCCGGTTCGGGGGCAACTCCTTCCTGCATGGCAAGCGGTAGCTGCACTTCGATTACCGCTCCACCTTCAGGCGCGTTATGCGCGGTGATATCGCCGCCGTGCTCCTTCACAATTCCGTAGCAGATGCTCAGGCCAAGTCCGGTTCCTTTGCCCACGCTCTTGGTCGTGTAGAAGGGATCGAAGATTCGCTTGGCGTCTTTCAGCCCCGGGCCGTCATCCGCGAATTGGGTGCACACGTGCCCGCTCTGGCGATAGACGCGAATTCTCAGTTTGCCTGCCCGGCCCGTTTCCAGAACCGCGTCCACCGCATTGTTGATGATATTGAGAAACACCTGCTCGATCTGGTGAGGATCAGCCACCACCGGCGCCGGCTCCACGGGCAGCTCTTTTTCCACACCAATGTTGTTCACTTTCAGGTCGTAGTCGCGCAGGGCCAGGGTTTCATCCAGGATTTTGCGAATGTCTACTTCCGCGCGCTCCGGCTTTCTCTGCCGCGCAAACGAAAGCAGGTTCTGCACCACACGATGCGTCCGCTGCGCCTGCTTGAAAAGCTTTCCCACGTACTCGTTGGCGCGATCATTCAACCCCTCGCTCTCCAGCAATTGGGCATAGCCTAGAATTGCGGTCAGGGGGTTATTCAGTTCGTGCGCCACACCCGCGATCAACTGGCCCACCGCCGACATTTTTTCGCTCTGCAGCAACTGCTCCTGGGTCCGGCGTAAATCTTCATAGGCCTTGCAGGTTTCTTCGTAGAGTCTGACTTTTTCGATCGTGGTTGCCAGTTGCCGGCTGATCGCCACCAGCAGATTCTCTTCGTTGCTGGAATACTCGTAGCCGATCTGGTTGCACAATCCCATGATCCCGATCGGGTTGTCCTTGCCCCAGAACAGCACCCAGGCCCAAGAATGTTCCCGGTCGGAACGAATAAAGTCTGCCACCGATGCCGGAAGGTGCGGCAAATACTCCGCGGTGATCACTTCGGCTCGGGAACGCATTACCAGATCGCCGAAACCGTCGGAGAATGAGATCTCCGCGGGGCGGGACTTATCGCGGCTGCGCGGACCCCAGGCGGCGCGCCGCCGGTAAGTTGGCGCATCCGTGTCGGAGAGATACACCGTGCCGCTGTCCGCGCCAAACAGCGAAACCACCTGCCGCAGGGTAAGGTTCAGAATCTCATCCAGGTCGAAGGATTGAGTGGCCACCACCGCCATCGCATTCATGGCGTTGAGCTCACGGTTGCGCCGCCGCATCTCGTCTTCGGCGCGCCGTTTCTCGGTCACATCGAGCACGAATCCCTGATAGCGCTCGATCTTGCCCATGGCGTCACGCGTGGCAAAGCTGCTCTCTGCCGCTACCAGCAGTGTGCCGTCTTTGCGCCGCAGGGTCACTTCGAAGTCGCGCACGTAGCTTTGTTGTTCGATCTCTTTGCGGAACGTCTGCCGTTGGGTCCGGTCCACGCAAAGATCCTGATCCAGATTCAGCGCCAGCAGTTCTGCCCGATGCTCATATCCAAGCATGTGCATGAAGGCATCGTTGCAGTCCATCAGCCGGCCGTCCGGAGCGGCCACGTAAACGCCCTCCTGCACTTGCTCGAAAAGCAGCCTGTACTTGTCTTCCGCCGATCGCCGTTCCGTGATGTCGCGGACCACATGGATGGTTCCCTTTTGCTTGCTCCCCTGTTCGGTGTAGGAAGACGTAGAAACCATCGAGAAGCCGCCGAAACAGTGGTCCGCCCCTTCGGTAAATTCTTCTTCGCCCCGGGCGCAATACGGGCAGCCCGTCCACTCCCCGAAAACATGCGGCAGAACCGATTCGCAGGTACTTCCGATTACATCCGCTGCCGCTTGTCCTAAATGCTCCAGTAACACCTGATTTGCCTTGATGATCCGGTAATCCGCGTCGTGCGCCAGAATAATGTCGTGGATGGAATCGAAGGTATTGATCCACTGCCGCTGCGATCGCAGTACCTGTTCCAGCAGCCGAAAATTTTCTACGGCGATTCCCAGTTGCTGCCCACAGGTTTCCAGGAAGTCCATTTCCGCCGACGTCAGCCGCCGCAGCCTGGAGCTGCCCAGCACCAATAACCCGACCGGCGACTTTTTTCCGGGCACCGGCACCAGCGTCACATAGCGCAGCTTTTCGGCTCGCAGGAACTCCGGATTTTCCGCAACGGCGGCCTCGATTCTAGCCGTCCGCGCTTTGCCCGCTTCCAGCATTTGCGAGGCGTTTTCCGTCAGCTCCGCGAACCCTGCCTCGCGCAGAAAGTCCGAGGAAACCCCTACCGCATGAGTCGCTACCAGATGCCCACCCTCCAGCAGGCGAAACCACGCCGCCCGGGACCTGGTGAGTTGCTGCAACTCCCGCAGAACCTGATCCATCATGCCGCCCTGCTGCTGGGCACGCATGATGCTCTCCGCCATGGCATGCAGCACTTCCAGCCGCTGATTCCGCCCTCGCGCTTCCTGCAGCACGATCAGCAACATGCTCAGCCCGAGCAAAAGGTCGCTCGCGGAGAATGCCGCCGGCGGAACTCGCTTATCCAGCATTACCCAACTGGAGTGCTCAGCCAACAAACCTAGAGCCAGCAGCCAGGCACCGAGCTCCCTGCGGCCACGCCGCGCCTGCAACACAGAGAGCGCAGCCGTCAAGAGAACGATCCGGTAGGAAACCTCCAGCGCAACGTGCAGGGGAAGCGAATCAGGCCAGAGCAGAACTCGCGCCACGGCAAAGCCCATCACACAAATGGTGATTGCCGCCAGGGGCGTCAGAAGATTGTGCGAGCCCGTGTAATAGAGAACCGCCCCGCTCAGCAGTCCGACCGCCAGGACAAAGGTCGCCTGTTCGGCTGCCGGAACGTAGACCCGGGGGATGTGCCATGCCGCTCCATGAGAGGCGATTAAGCGCGAACTAACCAGAGCGATCCAGCCCGCCGTCCAGATTCGGAAATAGCGTTCCCGAAATGTCCATAACACGATCAGGGTCGCGGCCAGCACTATCAGCAGGGCCGACTCCCCCGCCGTCAGCCCGCTCAACAGAGGCCGTACGGCCGTGTTCCAGATGGACCAGAGGGTAGAGCTCATCGCATTTGGGCGCGGATATGCCTCGTCCCTGAATATCACGGTTAAGCCTTTTTACGATGTCCTTTCCGGACCTCAATGGTTACTTTCGGCATCTCTCGGTTCAGTTAGAATCGCCGATAGAATTCAAGGACCCTCATGCCTGATCGGATTCTCGTAGTGGATGACGAGGAGGCGATCCGCGACATCGTTTCCTCGATGCTCACCACTGCCGGTTATGCCTGCCAGCAGGCCGCTTCCGGCATGCAGGCCCTTGCTCTTCTCAATTCCGGCGAAGAATTCGAGCTGATGTTGTCAGACCTGATGATGGCCGAACTCGACGGCATCGGCCTGCTCGAACGAACTAAAGAGAAATTCCCCGATATGCCGGTGGTGATGGTTACCGCCGTCCACGACATTTCAGTGGCTCTCGCGGCCATCCGCAACGGCGCTTACGATTACCTGCTCAAGCCTTTTGAGCGCGAACAGTTGATGAATACTGTCGGACGGGCGCTGGAGAACCGCCGCCTGAAGATGGAGAACCGAACCTACCAGACGAATCTCGAATCTCTGGTTGAAGCCCGCACCGACCAATTGCAGGAAGCGCTTAGTGATCTGGAGCGCTCTTACGACATCACTTTGCAGGCCTTGGGCGATGCGCTCGACCTGAAGGACGCCGAAACCGAAGGCCATTCCAAGCGGGTCACCGCCTTCACCATCGCGATCGCCAAGGCCATGGGTGTGCCCCGCGAACAGATTCCCGTCATCGCCCGTGGCGCGTTTCTCCACGATATCGGCAAAATGGCCATCCCAGATGCCATTCTGCGCAAGCCCGGCAAACTCACCGAAGACGAAACCCAGATGATGCGCGAGCACTGCTACCGCGGCTACCAGATACTTAAGAAGATCTCTTTTCTCGCCGACGCCTGCGACATCGTCTACTCGCATCAGGAAAAGTACGATGGGACCGGCTATCCTCGCGGCCTGAAGGGTGAAGAGATTCCGCTCGGAGCTCGCATCTTCTCCGTCGCCGACACGCTGGACGCCATTATCTCTGATCGCCCCTATCGGCGCGCCAGATCCCTCGCCGCCGCCCGCAAAGAGATTGAGGACTGGTCCGGTCGCCAGTTCGACCCAAGAGTTGTAGAAATTTTCCGCCAGATGCCCGACGCAATCTTCGAGGATCTCCGCCGCCAGATCAACGCCCAGAGCGATCCCTTCGCCTATTCCGCGAAGGGATCCTCCTAGCCCGCGCAGCTCGGCAATTCGCATGCTTTGCCATAACTTGCGGTCCCCAGGCAGCGCCCGGGCGCCCTGTCACGGCTTTGCTGCGGCCGTGGCCCGCGGCGTCTGACGAAATCGGCGCCGGCAAGGAAACTTCACCTTGGGCGTTCTCCTCTGTGTAGACTGAAATGTGGGGACGCCTCTGCCCATATGCGTGGCACTATTGCTTCGATTTCCTCGCCGTTGATGATTACGGCGTCGAAATCTCGTCGCCAAACCCGAGTGTCCCCCGAGGTGCGATATGAGATTCGCAGCCATCGTTTTCTCTCTTCTGATTCTCGCCAGCTTTGCGAGCGCCCAGGAACATCCTTCGGTCACGGCGCAGCCCAATACTGTTTACGTCGGCGCAGATGGCAAATTCGAGACTGCACCCGACACGGCTGTGATCCAGTTCAATATTTCCGTTCAGGAGAACACATCCTCCGCCGCCTATGCACAGGCTTCGAATGAAGCCGAGCAGGTGCGCAAGGTGCTTCGCGACAACGGAATCGAGCCCAAGGCGGCCAACATCGGCTTCTTCTCTGTTCAACCCGCTTACGATTGGAAAAGCGGCAAGCAGAAGCTCATCGGTTACCGGGTCACTACGAACGTGACCTTGAAGCTCAAGGATTTCTCCAAGATCGGACCCATCACCCAACAGCTCGCCGACGCGAACGTGAGCGAAAGCCAGACTCTCAACTACACACTCGAGAACATCGACGAGGCCAAAAACGAGGCCGTTGAAGACGCCTATCGCCGCGCCCGCAACTCGGCCCAGGCCCTGGCCCGTGCCAGCGGCCGCACGCTCGGCGAACTTTCCTATGCTTCAGTGGACACGTTCGAATTGGCCCGCATCTTCGCCCCTCGCGCTATGGGTGCAGTGCAGAGTGTCGGCGTCCCGGCTCCCACCGAGGAGTTCACGCCCCAGCAAGTCACAGTTACGGCGCACGTAAATGCGCTTTTTACGTTGAAGTAAACCGGAAATGCGGACGGACCCAACGCTGGAAATGCTGAAAGCAATGTGGAAGAGCAGCGGTGCAGCACCGATCACCCGATAAGAAAAATCTGCGGGGCACGTAGGCCCAGGGTTACGATCCCGCCTTCGCGACCTGAATACGGCTCGCATCCACGGTGATGGGTCGCTGAACTTCCATCTCGATCGACGTGCCCACGTCCAGCTTCACATCGGGTCCGCGCTTCAGCAACGCCCACGCAATCCCAGCTGCGGCTCCGATTCCCGCGCCCGCGCGAGCCCCATTCAGCCCGCCCATTGCCAGACCCCCGGCGGTGGCGCCGCCCACCGTCCCATAGACCCCGTTTCTCGCCGCGTCTTCGACTTTCTTGCCTGTATCCTTATCTTGCTGGATAGTTCCTTCCTTGTCCTTTACCGAATTGCTGTCCGCGCCCGGAGTGTTTTCTACCGACGCCGGCAGCAACACGGTGTAGCCGCTGGGATAAATCATGGACGTAAAATGGATCAGAATTTCCGCCCGCCCCCGGCCATGACCGGCGCGCTCGACGTGGGCAATCTTGCCCTGGATGTAGGTTCCAGCAGGGATCACAACCCGTTCATTCATCACAAAAGGAAAAGCGGTCTCGGCATACACCGGATCGCCCTCGCGCGCATGTTTCGTGGAAATCGCTTGCTTCAGCGAGAGCGGCAACTGGGTTCCCGCGGGAATGGTAATCCTGCTCTGGTCCGCTGCCGGTTGGGAAGCTGTTACTGCGATAGGTGCAGATTGAGCCGCTTCTTGCGCCGGCGCGGAGGAACCGGTGTCCGGTGAGCTTCCCTGCTGGACTCCCGTCTGGCAGACCGAGACTCCGCAAACCAGCAGCACGGTCAGGAAAACGCGCATGACGAACCTCCTGGATGACGTCTGCACAGGGGCAACTGCCGCGAGAATAGCACGCCTTACGGCACCTAGATGCGTCTTTCGCAATCCCGGCTGCCTGGCCTTGAATGGCCGCCGGCAGACCGCGCTGGCAGGGGTACTAATAGATCAGGTACTTTTTTCTTACTTGCTCGAACTTGCCCAGCCCGTCCATCCAATCCTGCGCGATCCGCCGCGGATCCTCGCCCGCCTGCAAGGCATCCCATGCGGCCTGGTTCACCAGTAACTCAGCCATGCGGTCCATCTTGAAGTCAGCCGGATACAACTTTTTCAGCGCCCCAGCCAATTCCATCCCCAGCTCCGGGGCAGCAAAGGTGTTCCTGTCTGTTAAGACAATGTTCACGCCCCCGCACTTCTGCCCCGCGTAAGCGCTTGCCGCAGGCGTGAACGTTACCGGTACGAAACGCACTCCCTCCATCCCTCGCCCGTTCAAATACGCCGCGAGTTCCCGGCTCTTCACCCACGGCGCGCCCGCCAGCTCAAAGGGAGTATCCGTCCCGCGGCCCACCGAGACATTCGTGCCTTCAATCAAAGCCACGCCCGGATATAGCGCAGCCTCGGTCACGCTGCGCAGGTTGGGCGAAGGATTCACCCACTCCAGCCCGGTCGAATCAAACCAGTCGCCGCGCTCCCAGCCTTCCATCGGGACCACTGTCAGCTTTGCATTGATGTTTTTCTCTAGGTTGAACATCTTCGCCAGTTCGCCCATCGTCATGCCATGCCGCACCGGCAGCGTCCAGTAATCGGTGAAACTCTCATGTCCCGAGTCCGCCACCGGCCCCTGCACAAACGATCCCGTAATCGGATTGGGCCGGTCGAGCACGACCATTTCAATTCCGGCCTTCGCCGCCGCCTCCAAGAAATATCCCAGCGTGGTCTCGTAGGTGTAGAAGCGCACCCCCGCGTCCTGAATATCAAACACCACAGCATCCAGATTTTTCAGCACATCGATCGGTGGCCGCCTCTCGGCGTCCATAGCGCCGTATACGCTGTAGACCGGGATTCCGGTCGCCGCGTCTTTCGAATTGTTGATGTCGGTTGTGTCCAGCGTGCCAGTCACTCCGTGCTCAGGACTGAAAATCGCCTCAAGGGAAATTCCGGGCGCCTGCGCCAGGACATCAATTGTCCGTCTACCCTGCCCATCAACTCCGGTCTGATTCGTGACCAAACCAATCCGCCTTTTCCCTGACGCAGCTTTCAGAAGATCAAAGCCGTGCTCCTCCAATACATCAATCCCCGTCTTCACACTGCCATTGCGCGCGCTCATGCGCCGCATCGCACTCTCCGCCTCGTTGTATCCGGTAAGGCTCAACCAGCGCAGTTTCTCTTTTTCGTCCAGCGTAAGCGGGAGCGCGGCGGCGACCGCTGTCGCCACCTTCGTGCGCAATGCCACGGCGGTGCCTTTTCCTCGGGGGTGCACTGCGTTCGTCAGCAGGATCACGTACGTTCTCGTTGTCGGATCAATCCACAGCGAGGTTCCGGTGAAACCGGTATGCCCGTACGATCCCACCGGAAACAGCACTCCACGATTGGTCGAAAACGGAGAATCGATGTCCCAGCCAAACCCGCGCAACAGCGGCGCCGAAGGCGGCTGCTCCGGCTCTGTCATCTTCGCAACCGATTCGCTCGAAAGAATTCCGTCGCCGCCATCGAGCAAGGCCTGTGCAAACTTCGCCAGGTCGGCGGCCGTGGAAAACAATCCTGCATGTCCCGCGACACCGCCCATTCGCCGCGCCGTTGGATCGTGCACCACCCCGCGCAGCATGTGATTGTTTTCGTCATACTGCGTCGGAGCAATCTTCGAACGCCATGCCGCCGGAGGCAGAAACCGGGTATGGGCCATCTTCAACGGCGCAAAGATGTTCCGCGCGGCATAGGCATCGAGCGTTTCGCCCGATACCCGCTCCACCAGCGCGCCCAGCGTAATGAAATTGATATCGCTGTAGAGAAACCCTGATCCCGGCGGATTCTGCGGGGTCTCGGCAAACGCCATGCGGTAAGCCGTTTCCTTCCCCTCCCACGGCGTCTTCAGGTCCAAATCCGGCTCTAACCCGGAATAATGCGTGAGCAGTTGTCGCAGCGTGATGTCTTCTTTTCCGTTCTGGGCAAACTCCGGCAAGTATTTGGCCACTGGGTCATTCAACCTTACTTTGCCCTGTTCGACCAGTTGCATCACAGCCGTGGTCGTCGCCACTACCTTGGTAAGCGATGCCAGATCAAAAATCGTGTCCGTCGTCATTGGCTCCGGCCGCGGCTCCAGCGCACGGTGACCATAAGCCTTGCGGTACAGGATCTTCCCATCGTGCCCAACCAGCAGAACGGCGCCGGGAATCTCGACGTCGCGAATGGCCTGCTCGATGATGGCGTCCACCGCGCTTAAGCGAAGGAACGCACCACGCTTTCCAGCAGTTGCCGGAAGGGGCCCGGCGTGCCCGGCGACGGCCACCGCCAGTTGCCCTTGGGAGTGCGTCGCAGAGATATCGGCCTGGCGATCGGCCGCGCAGCAAATCACCGCCACCAGTAAGAAGCCGGCGACGAACGAGTATTTCCTTCCGCGCGAATTGGAATGATGGGCGTGAATATCTTGACTTTACACAACCCGGCGGGGTGACTCAAGAAACTCAAGTAAGACGTGCCGCCCGTGCCATATGATGGAACCATAAAGGTGAAACGCGAGTGAAGGCCAGCACTGCCAGTGTCCAGTTCTCATCCCCGCAGCACGCGCATGCCGATCAGGAGCGCATTTTCGCCGTCGCATTCTCGATTCTTGAAGAGGCTATCGCGACGCGCGCTTTTCCCGGTGCGTCTGTCGCCGTCACGCACGCAGGAAAACTGGTCGCCCTGAAATCCTTCGGAAAACCTGTCTATCAGGAACCCCCACCCTTGTCCGGCTCTTCGCGAAAGGGCGCGGACTTTGACTTTGAAGTCACTCCCACCACGCTTTTCGACCTCGCTTCTCTTACCAAGGTCGTCGCCACGACAACAATGGCCATGATGCTCTACGAGCGCGGGCTGCTCGATCTGGAGGCGCCGGTGGCTGCGATCGTTCCGGAATTCGCCTTTGGCAGAGAAAACGACTCGCGCCGCAGTGAAGTCACCCTGCGCATGTTGCTGGCCCATTCCTCCGGCTTACCTGCGTATGAAAAGCTGTACTTAAAAGCCCACACCCGCGAGGAACTCCTGCAGGCTGCGCTTACAACACGGCTTGCCGCCGATCCCGGCTCACGCGCCGAATATAGCGATATCGGCTTCATCATGCTTGGCATCGCCCTCGAGCGAATTGCCGAAGACCCGCTCGATGTCTTCTGCCAGCGCGAAATTTTTGGCCCGCTTGCGATGAGCAGCACGACCTTCAACCCGCCGGCAAATTCGCGCGCCGGAATTCCGCCCACCCAAGACGATCGCACCTTCCGCCGCCGAATTGTTCAGGGCGAAGTTCAGGACGAAAACGCCTTCGTCCTGGGCGGAGTGGCCGGACACGCCGGCCTTTTCTCTACCGCCGAAGATCTGGCCCGCTTCGCGCATGCGATGCTCAGCGGTGGACATCCCATTCTCCGCGGGGAAACCATTTCGCTCTTCACCCGTCGCGAAACCGTTCCCGCCGGCACATCCCGTGCCCTCGGCTGGGACACTCCTTCCTCGCCTTCACAATCGGGAAAATATTTTAGCCCTGCTTCTTTCGGCCACCTTGGCTACACTGGAACTTCTCTGTGGATCAACCCCCTGCGTCAACTTTCGATAATCTTGTTGACGAATCGCACCTGGCCCGATTGCTCCAATCAGGCAATCAAACAAGTGCGACCCAAATTTCAGGACGCGGTAGTTGAGGCCGTCGGACTTGGAGATGACTGAAGAACCAAGCCCCCGAAGGCGTCGCCAACACAACAGGCACAGACTTGAAGCCGACCCGCAAGCTCCAATCCGACCTTCGCCGCCTGCAGACCGAGCAGTCCAACTCGGCGGCGCACGACCTCGACCAGAAAACCGCTCTTGAAATCGCGCGGCTCATCAACCACGAAGACGCAACCGTTGCTGGCGCCGTGCAGCGAGTCCTGCCACAGATCGCCCGCGCCATCGATCTCGTGGCCGCCGCGCTCCGCCAGGGCGGACGCCTCATCTACGTCGGGGCCGGCACCAGCGGACGCATCGCCGCCCTCGACGCCTCCGAGTGCCCGCCCACTTTCAACGTCAGCCCACGCACCGTTCAATTTCTTATCGCCGGTGGCACCCGAGCGCTTTCCTCCGAAACCGAAGCCAGCGAGGACGATACACGCAGCGCTCGCGCCGAAATGAAAAAACGCAAGCCCGGTAAGCGGGATGTCGTCCTGGGCATTGCCTCCAGCGGACGCACTCCCTTCACCCTAGCCGCCCTGGCCGAGGCCCGCCGCCGCGGGGCAAAAACCATCGCTCTCACCTGCAATCCGGATTCTCCGCTCGAGCGTGCCGTCGACTTTGCCATCGTCACCGAAGTCGGCCCCGAAGTCCTTACTGGGTCGTCGCGCATGAAGGCCGGCACTGCCCACAAAATGGTCCTCAACATGATCTCCACAGGGGCCATGACTCGTCTGGGTTACGTCTACGGCAATCTCATGGTCAACGTCGTTCCCAAGAACGAAAAGCTCACGGAGCGCGCCATCGCAATCCTCGAACAAGCCACCGGCGCCTCCCACGCGACCGCGCGCCGCATGCTGAAAGCCTCAGGAAATCGCACGCCGGTCGCGTTGGTAATGCTCGCTGCCGGAGTCCCTCACGATCAGGCCGTCGAAGCTCTGGAGAAGACCAACGGAAATGTCCGCCAGGCCATCGGGAAGGCAAAATCTAAGAGTTAGAAAGCAATCTCGTGCCGGGACTATGATGTTTTTCGGCTCTCCGATGCGCTCGACATCTATCATCACCGGGCTCATTGTCATCGCCGGCCTCCTTGGTGTTCTAGGGTTCGCGATCCTGTTGCTCTGGCTATCGGGAGATTGGCGCAGGGTGGAGGGCTGGATTTTCGATGTCTGGTGGGTGTCCTTCCTTGCAGCCATGTTCTTGTGGCTTCACTACAAGGATCCTGCGCTGCTGGCCGAGCGTTTGCGCAGGCCGGGCAGTGGCGGTGAATCGCGCGCCGATATGGCTATTCTCATCGGCATAAAGATGGGCTTCGTTGCCGGGATGATCTTGTCCGCGTTGGACGTGCGTTTCGGTTGGCTGCCGCGCCTGCCGCTGTGGAGCGAGGTCTGCGGAGGTATGTTGCTCTTCGCAGGTAGTTTCTTCATGTTCCGGGCGCTCGCTGAGAACACCTTTGCCTCTCAGTTGGTGCGCATCCAGACCGAGCGCAGCCAGCACGTCATCGACACGGGCGTCTACGGCTTTGTTCGCCACCCCATGTATCTTGGGGCAAGTCTATGGTTTATTGGCGGAGCGATGCTGCTTGGCTCCGTTTGCGGCCTTCTCCTGGCCCTGGTTGAGGTTTTGTTGATCGTGCTGCGGATCTTCGGCGAAGAGAGGTTGCTGACGCGCGATCTGGGAGGCTACCGGGCCTATCGCGAGAAAGTGCGGTACCGCCTTGTACCGCACTTCTGGTAAAACTCCCTTCAGTCACCCCACTAGGCCGTGCCCTCCCGGTTATCGGTCTCCCGCAGTCGAAGCCGCTAAAATACCATTTGCCGCGAATCAACCCTCAAGCGGCTAAACAAGAATGGACAAGCTCGTCATCCGCGGCGGCGCGCCGCTGCTCGGCACGGTCCGCATCAGCGGAGCAAAAAACGCCGCCCTTCCCTGCATGGCGGCCGCCCTGCTCACCGAAGAGCCCGTCATCCTGGAAAACATCCCGCAGGTGCGCGACATTGAAACCACGCGCCGCCTGCTCACCGCCATGGGCGCAGAAGTCGAACTCGGCTATGGACGCGCCCACCACCGCACCAGCATTCATTGCCAAAATCTCGCCACTCCGGAGGCCTCCTACGAGCTGGTCAAGACCATGCGCGCTTCCACGCTCGTTCTCGGACCGCTTGTAGCTCGATGCGGGCGCGCCCGCGTTTCCCTGCCCGGAGGCTGCGCCATCGGTTCGCGCCCTATCGATCTTCACATCAAAGGTCTCGAGCGACTCGGCGCAAAAATCACACAGGATCACGGCTACGTCGAAGCTGCAGCCAGCCGTCTCAAGGGTGCGGAATTCGTCTTCGACAAAATCACAGTCACCGGCACCGAAGATGTGCTCATGGCCGCCACGCTCGCCGAAGGCGAGACCATTCTGCAGAACTGTGCCCGCGAGCCCGAAGTCGCCGACCTTGCCGACCTGCTCAACAAAATGGGAGCCAAAATCGAAGGCGCAGGAACGCCCACCATCCACGTCAAAGGCGTCAGCAAGCTCAAGGGCGCGAAGCACCGCATCATTCCCGACCGCATCGAGGCTGGCACGTTTCTCATCGCCGGAGCCATCACTTCCGGCGATCTCAACGTTACCTGCTGCGATCCATCGCATCTTGCCGCTTTGCTTGGTAAGCTCCACGAAGCTGGAGTCAAAACCAAACAGTCGGGCGATTCCGTACGCGTCATGGGCGATAACCCGCTCAAAGCCTCCGACATCATCACCGAAGAATATCCCGGTTTCCCTACTGACATGCAGGCGCAGTTCATGGCGCTGGCCACGCAAGCTGAAGGCACTTCGATGATCACAGAAAATATTTTCGAGAACCGCTTCATGCACGCACAGGAACTCATGCGCATGGGCGCAAACATCAAACTGGAAGGCCGTCGCGCTGTGGTTCGCGGCAAAAGTCCGCTCAGCGCCGCGGCCGTCCTGGCCAGCGATCTCCGTGCCTCTGCTTCGCTCGTGCTTGCCGCCCTCGTTGCCGACGGCGAAACCATCATCGACCGCGTCTACCACATCGACCGCGGCTACGAAAACATCGAAGAAAAACTGCGTAGCGTCGGCGCGGAGATCAAACGAATTGGCGAACTCTTCCCCAGGAAAGCCGCCGCAACCAAATAGCTTTCTTTTCGCCGTGTCCGCTCGGGCGTCATCCCAAGTGGAGGCGCTTTCTCCAGCCCCCAGCTTTTCAATCCAGCACGCAGCATCTTTCCGGATTTCGCTCGCTCGCCTTCGCCATGCCCCAGAGTGACTCTGCTTCTCCTGGTTTACAATGTCCAGTCTTCCATATCCGCCACGCATACGTCGCTTGAGGATGGTCTATGAATCTGATTTGCCGCTTCGTTGTGCTTGCCTTTGTTCTCTCTTTTCCCGCAATGACCGTCTTCGCCGGAAAACTGCCTGATCGCCCCAAGCTCGACTATCCGAAGGCAAAAACGGTCAACCAGGTCGACGACTACCATGGCGTGAAGGTTGCCGACCCATACCGCTGGCTCGAAGACACCGACTCCGCCGACACCAAAGCCTGGGTTGAAGCCGAAAATAAACTCACCTTCGGTTATCTCGACCAGATTCCCTATCGCGCTGCCATCCACGAGCGCCTGACCAAACTCTGGAACTATGAACGCTATGGCGTGCCCGAGCAATACGGCGGACACTATTTTTACGACCACAACACCGGGCTGCAAAATCAAAGCGTGCTTTATGTCGCCGACTCCTTGAGTGCCGAACCACGCCTGCTCGTCGATCCCAATACGCTCTCCTCCGATGGCACCGTGGCTCTCTCTGGCCGTGCCATCACCGACGACGGCAAGCTTCTCGCCTACGGCACCGAGGTTTCCGGCTCCGACTGGCAGGAGTGGCACGTGCGCGACGTCGATACCGGCAAAGACTTGCCCGACGATATCAAGTGGGTGAAATTTTCCCTCGCCTCCTGGACCAGAGACGGAAAGGGATTTTTCTACAGCCGCTACGATGAGCCCAAGCCAGGCGCTGCCGCCTTGCGGGAAGCCAACTATTTCCAAAAGCTCTACTACCATCGCCTGGGCACGCCGCAGTCCGATGATCAGCTCATCTATGAACGTCCTGACAACAAAGAACTCGGCTTTCAGGGTGACGTCACCGAAGACGGCCATTACCTCATCATCACCGTCTGGCAGGGTACATCTCCCAAGAACCGCCTCTACTACAAAGACCTCACTCAGCCGGGCGCAGAGGTGGTCAAGCTGCTCGACGACTTCGACGCACAATATCAATTCATCAACAACGAGGGCCCAGTCTTCTGGTTCAAGACCGATCTCGACGCTCCCCGCAGCCGCCTGATCGCCATCGACATTCGCAGTCCCGAACGCTCCAATTGGAAGACCATTGTGCCCCAGGGTTCTGATACTATGACCAACGCCCACGTCGTGGACGACAGGTTCCTTCTCGAATATCTCAAGGATGCACGCAGCGAAATCCGCGTCTATGATCTGGATGGCAAGTATGTGCGCAGCGTCGATCTACCTGGAATCGGCACGGCCGAGGGGTTTGCCGGCAAGCGCAAGGACAAGGAGACTTTCTACGCCTTCACCAGCTTCACTGTCCCAGCCACCATCTACCGTTACGATCCGCAAAGAGGCACGAGTTCAGTCTTTCGCCAGCCAAAAGTCGATTTCGATGCCAGCCGCTATGAAACCATCCAGGTCTTCTACCACAGCAAGGACGGCACCCGCGTTCCCATGTTCCTCACTTACAAAAAGGGGCTGAAGCTCGATGGCCACAACCATGTTCTGCTTTATGGATACGGCGGCTTCGACATTTCCCTCACGCCCTTTTTCTCGGTTCCCAACCTCGTTTGGCTCGAGATGGGAGGCGTCTATGCCCAAGCGAACCTGCGTGGCGGCGGCGAGTACGGCGAACAGTGGCATCTCGCCGGAACCAAGCTCCACAAGCAGAATGTGTTTGATGATTTCATCGCCGCTGCCGAGTGGCTCATCGCCAACCACTACACGACTTCTTCCCGGCTTGCCATCCGCGGGGCGAGCAACGGTGGCTTGCTGGTCGGCGCTTGTCTCACCCAGCGTCCTGATCTCTTCGGCGCGACTCTGCCCGCGGTTGGCGTCATGGACATGCTGCGCTTTCAGAAGTTCACCATCGGCTGGGCCTGGACCTCCGATTACGGCTCCTCCGACGATCCCGAGCAATTCAAGGCTCTCTATGCTTACTCTCCGCTGCAGAATCTGAGGCCGGGCACGAAATATCCTCCCACCTTCATTACCACCGCCGATCACGACGACCGCGTCGTTCCCGGTCACAGTTTCAAGTTCGCCGCCACCATTCAAGCCGACCAGGCCGGTTCGGCGCCGGTGCTGATCCGCATCGAAACCAAAGCCGGCCACGGCGGGGGCAAGCCGATCTCTAAACAAATCGACGAAATCGCCGACTCATGGGCCTTCGTCGCCTACAACCTCCACATGAATGTGGATCTGAATTAGCCCCATATCGCCGTCCGGCGCGCCGGGCGTTTCGCCGCGGTGGGGCGATGTAGTCACGCCCAAGAAGACGCTTTTGTATGGCGCAGCGTGCTGCATCAAACTGCAACAAGAGACGCGGGATTTAGTCCTCGAAGGAACTTCGGCCGCGGCGCCCGCCTTCTCGCCGACGCTCTTTTCATGCAGTGAAAGTGCCTTTAGCGCCACCTTCTATACTGTCTCGTTCGCAATGCGCGCGCCAGAGAGGGAAAATGAAATGAGAAGCATTTGTCAGCAGGAAAACTTCCAGCCCCGTCTACTCATTCGCTTGTCCGCAACTGCAATCGCCATTTTTTTTCTTGTCATCGGCAGCGCCGCGCAGTCAACGTCTTCATCAAGCGAGCCCGCAACCGTTCTGGTCGATGCCACGCCGAGTCACGTCATGAATTCATTCGATCCCGATAGCGCCCTGGGCAGTTCGATCGACGTCCTCTCCCACTACGACATCAACCAGGTCTACACTCCGCACATCATTCAGGAATCTCTCTCGGCCGGCTGGGGGCCGATCACCTACCGCAACAACACCGAGCTGCGCATGGCCGCCTGGCACTGGAATCCCAACGGCGCCTGGAGCGATGCCGCCCACCGCAGCGGATACTTCACTGGCAGCACCGAATTAAAAGATCCCATCCGTTACATTCTGGCCTACGCGCTCCCCCATCGCGGTTTCGCCACCAGCGGAGATCATCCCGTCGAAGGCCCCAATCTGACCTACTGGAAAAGTAATCCCTACCTCACCAGCAAGTTCACCGGTGAGAACGACGCTCTCCATCCGCAGTGGGTTGTCGTCGATCTGCAGGCCGAAAAATCTGTCAACGCGGTTCGCATCGCCTGGGCCAGCCCCTACGCAAGCACCTATCAGGTGGAGTATTGGGTCGGCACCTACGCGCTCGACTTCGACCGCGGCCCGAAAGGCGAATGGAAAGTTTTTCCCTCCGGCTCGCTCAACAACGCGCAGGGTGGAACGGTTACCCTGAAGCTCTCCGATTCTCCCGTGTCCACCCGCTATCTTCGAATCCTGATGACCGCCTCCTCCAACACTTGCGATGAACATGGCTCAGACGACGTCCGCAACTGCGTGGGCTATGCCATTCAGCAGATTGCCGCCGGCACCCTCGATTCCTCCGGCGCGTTCGTTGAGGTCTCGAAGAGTCCCGGGGAAAAACCCACCACCTTTTGCGTCTCCTCCATCGACCCGTGGCACTCCGAGGAAGACGTGAACGACAGCGGCTCTTACCAACACACCGGCTTCGATCTTTTCTTCAGCAGCGGCCTGACCAACAGTCTTCCCGCCATGATTCCCGTCACTATGCTCTACGGCACGCCCGACGATGCCGCCGCCCAGATCGCCTACATCGAAAAACGCGGATATTCCATCGGCTACATCGAAATGGGCGAAGAACCCGATGGCAAGCACGCCATGCCGGAAGACTACGGCGCGCTCTACCTGCAATGGGCCGCAGCCATTCACAAGGTGGATCCCAAACTGAAGCTGGGCGGGCCCATCTTCGAGGGCGTCAACGAAGACATTCGACTATGGCCCGACGCCCAGGGGCGCACTTCCTGGATGGGCCGCTTCATCGATTATTTGAAGGCGCACGGCCGCCTCTCCGACCTGGCCTTCGTTTCATTCGAGCACTATCCCTTCGAGCCTTGTGATATCACATGGAAAACTCTTTACACCGAGCCGTATTTGATCAAGCACATCCTCCAGGTGTGGCGCGACGACGGCGTCCCCGCCAACGTGCCCCTCATGGTCACCGAGAATCATCTCGCCGCCGAACTCACCGGCCCCATGACCACGATCTTTGCCGCGCTTTGGCTGGCCGACAACGTCGGATCTTTCTTCGAAGGTGGCGGCGCTGCCTTTTATCACTCGCCTATCCAGCCACAGGATATCCACAATACGTGCCTAGGGTGGGCCTCCTGGTCCAATTTTGTCTCCGACGAGCATTACGACATCAAGGGATACACTTCGCCCTATTTCGCCGCGCACATGATCAACCTGGAGTGGGTGCAGCACCGCTCCGGCGTGCATCACCTGTTCCCCTCTTCGGTCGAAATCAAGGATGCGGAAGGAAACGCCCTGGTAACGTCCTATGCCGTCCACCGCCCCGATGGAAACTGGTCGCTGATGCTGGTGAACCGCGATGAAAACAATCCCCACTCCGTGCGCATTGTTTTCGAGGATTCCCGAATAAAGAGAGACCAAACCTTCACCGGACCAGTTCGCTTGGTGACCTTCGGCAGCGAACAATATGTCTGGATCAACGACGGACCCAACAGCCATCCCGATCCCGATCATCCACCGGTCGGCGAAACTCTCCAAGCCGGCCCGCAGACTTCGTTCACTCTCCCCAAAGCCTCGGTGACCGTCATTCGCGGCAAAGTACCTGGGCTGAAAGATTAGGCGACCTGAGACATGCTTGCTTCATATGACCCCGCTAAGGATCACTGTTCACCGCTTCGCCGCAGCATACTTCTCCGCCCCCATGAAGTGCAGCGAGACATACGGGTCGTTTCCCACCACCCAGCTGTCGTGTCCCGGCTCGATGTAGAACAGATCTCCAGCCTTCATCTCAATCACCCGGCCGTCGTCCATGGCCGCCGTCGCCCGCCCGGAAATCACCATGCCAATGTGTTCCACCTGGCAGCTTTTCGCGCCCACGGCCTTGCCCACGTGCTCCGACCATTTCCAGCCCGGCTCGTAGCTCGCTCGTCCAATCGTCATTCCGCCGAGATGAATCACCTCGAACTTGCCCTTCTCGAACGTCCGTATCTCGTCCGGCGTTTCAAATCTTTTGAGGATTACCGAGTACATGAATTCCCCCCTGTCTGGTTGGTAGCTTCGCCCTGATCTCTGCTAACGAGTGTAATCGGAATTTTTCGCCAACGGGCCGTCGTGCGCGGTGTTGGGACGAGGGCTTTTCGGCGTAATGGGCATTTACCGTCAACGCGCTGCTCATAGAGCACCTCCATTACGGGATCCACGGCTACCTTCGACCACGGCCACCGCGGGGAAGATTCCAGACGTTAGGCGGCCAATCGGTAGTAGAATGCTGCGGTTTCTACTCTTGGCGGGACGAGCGAGGTCAGTCCCGGCTGCGCCAGGAGACTTTCTCCCAGAGGCCAAATCCATGAGGTTCCGTTCGCCTGTCCCGGTTCGTCTGTTGTTGCTCGCAATCATGGTCGGCATGGTTCAATCTCAACCCTCCTCTGCCCAGGACTCCAATGGCACGCAACTTCCCAAGCGAATCGTGGGCGACTACGTTTATTCCACCAGGTTTCAGAATCCACCCTACAGCGCGGAGCAGATTCCATATCGCGAGTTGACGCACATAAACCATGCCGGCGTGTCTTTCAACGCAGATGGCACATTGAACGTTCCCGCAGGCTTCCTGGAGCCCAAACTAATCAACCTGGCGCATGCCAACGGGGTTAAGGTTCTCCTGCTCATCGGCGGCGACTTTAACGGGGTTGAGAGCAATGGCGGCCTTCTCACCCTGGTCACTCGGCTGACGGATTTCGCGGCAAAGCACGGCTACGATGGCTTCGACATTGACTGGGAGTACCCGGCGACTACGGGGGATCGTAACTTTTTTGTCGAATTCATGGCCGCCCTCCGCGAGACCAACTCGGACTATGTGCTCTCCATCGACGCGGCGCCCTGGGGTGGATACGGCTACGATCTGGCTCAACTGAAATTATGGATCAACTATTTCAACATCATGATGTACGACTGCGCCGGGCCCTGGACCGACGACGGCCAGCTCAACTCGCCGATCTTCTGGGACTGGCACGATCCCGAACCCTGGGAGTGCCAACCGGGAGGCAGCGACCACGGAGCCGCAGAGATCTTTCTCAGAGAGGTCGCCCCGTCTCAACTGAACATGGGAACGCCCTTTTATGGCTATTTCTACACCAACATAAATCAGCTATTCGGAGTATGCCCCAACTCCCTGAAGGACAAGGACGGCGATTGCAATAACACGGTTTTGACCGAGAACTACGCGCCATTCATCAAGACTCGCGTGAACCAGCAGGGATGGCAGACGTTTTACGATCCAATAGCGCTGGTTCCCTACATGCTCAGAACCGATGGGAACAATGGCTTCATCACCTATGACGATCCGGTTTCAACCTATCTCCGGGTCTCATATTCCGATTGGACTCTCGGGCTCGGTGGTACCTTCATGTGGTCTCTCGACGCCGACTACGACGGCGGGAGCCAGGATTTGCTGGATGCGATGTATCAGGCGACGATCAACCAGGGGAAGTAAGGTTGAAAACTGGTTCCCGAAGTTATATTCGCGGGGGCGTTGCTGTGGAGATTCCTGCCAACCTCTGCCCCCAAGAACTCGTCCCGCAGCCAACGAAAAGGCCGCAGCCAGAAGGCTGCAGCCCATTCGGTGCGTGGAAATCCGCGCGAATCTCCTGTGAAACTTAGCGTCTTCCCCCTCCGTGTCCGCCACCATGTCCACCCCGGCCGCCGCGCCCGTCGCGTCCGCGTCCGCCTCGTCGTCCGCCGCGTCCGCGGTCGCCTCCGCCTCCGTGTTGCCGTTCGCCATGCGGACGGTCTCCGCCGTGCGGCGCACCTTCGCGGTTGAAGTTCGGTTCGCTCTCGTCTTCTGGAAAATCGCCGCCACCCTCAATCACAACCGTACCCGCGGGAGAGCCTTCGGCCTGCGCTACCGTGGCGCCCTCAGCTTCCGGCGCGCCTCCGCCCCCGCCCTGCATTTTCGCGCGCTGCTCTTTCAGAATCGCTTTGCGCGAAAGCCGGATGCGGTTGCCTTCCACCGCCAGCACCTTCACCAGCACCTGATCGCCTTCCTTCAACTCGTCGCGAATGTCGCCAATGCGATGCTCCGCCACTTCGCTGATGTGCAGCAAGCCATCGGTTCCGGGAATGATTTCGACGAACGCCCCGAAATCCGCCAGCCGCGTCACCTTTCCCAGATAAGTCTTTCCTACTTCGGCTGTCGCCGTCAGGTCGCCGATGATCTGCAGCGCCTTCGCCGCGGAGGTCTCGTCGCTCGACGCTACTTTCACCAGCCCGGAATCTTCTACGTCGATTTTCACTCCGGTCTGGTCCACGATGCTGCGGATCATCTTTCCGCCCGGCCCGATCAGGTCGCGAATCTTGTCGACCGGGATCTGGACGGTGTAGAAGCGTGGTGCATACTGAGAAATTTTCTCCCGCGCTCCAGCGATCGTTTCATTCATTTTGTCCAGGATGAAGAGACGTCCTCGTTGCGCCTGGGCCAGCGCCTCGCGCATGATCTGTGGCGTGATGCCCGCGACTTTAATATCCATCTGCAGCGCGGTGATGCCATCTTTCGTTCCTGCAACTTTGAAGTCCATGTCGCCGTAGTGATCTTCCGCTCCGGCGATATCGGTGAGAATGGCATATTGTTCGCCTTCCTTCACCAGACCCATGGCAACTCCGGCCACCGGCGCTTTCAGGGGAACTCCAGCATCCATCAAGGAAAGCGACGCTCCGCACACCGTCGCCATCGACGACGACCCGTTCGACTCCAGAATGTCCGACACTACGCGGACGGCGTACGGCCACGCCTCCTCCGTCGGCAGCACTCCCGAGATGGCGCGCTCTGCCAGCGCTCCGTGTCCGATCTCTCTCCGCCCCGCCCCTCGTAGGAACGCAACCTCTCCCACAGAGAAGGGAGGAAAATTGTAATGAAGAAGAAATCTTTTCTTAGCTTCGCCTTCGAAGCCCTCGATGCGCTGCATGTCGTCACTGGTGCCGAGAGTCGTGGTCACCAGCGCCTGGGTTTCGCCGCGGGTGAAAATTGCCGAGCCGTGGGTGCGGGGCAGGACGCCGACCTCGATCCAGATATCGCGAATCTGGTCAAAGGCCCGCGCATCCGGACGCCGTTTCTGCTCGATCACCTGCTCGCGGAAAATGCGCTCGCGCAGGGTTTCGAAGTAATGACCCAGCTTGCGCCTGGCCTCTTCGTCGTCCTCGGGAAGCTCGGCTTCGAGCTTTTTCTTCAGTTCGCCCACCAGCGTGTAGCTTTCCAGTTTGGGATGCTTCTTGGTGTCGAGAGCGTCGGTGAGTTCGGCGCCGACACGTGCCTTCAACTGATTGTAATAAGCATCGTCGAATGGCGGAGGCTCGACCGCGCGCTTTGGTTTTCCCACCTTGGCGCGCAGCTCGTTGATCGCGGCGCAGATTTTCCTGATTTCCGCGTGGCCGAACTCGATGGCATCGACCACAGTCTCTTCCTTCACTTCCTTCGCGCCCGACTCTATCATCACGATGGCTTCGGCGCTGCCCACGACCATGATGTTGAGCAGGCTCTCGCGCATCTCATCGTAGGTGGGGTTGACGACGAAGCTGCCGTTCAACAGGCCGACGCGCACCGCGCCGATGGGGCCGAGAAACGGAATATCGGAGAGCGTCAGCGCGCACGATGCACCGTTGATGCCGAGCACATCGGGATCGTTGTCGCTGTCGGCCGAGAGCACGAAGGCGATGACCTGCGTCTCACAGCGGAAGCCTTCGGCAAACATGGGACGGATGGGCCGGTCGATCTGGCGACTGGTGAGCACTTCGCGCTCGCTCATGCGGCCTTCGCGCTTGATGAATCCGCCGGGGAAGCGCCCGCCAGCGTAGGTGTATTCGCGGTAATCGACAGTCAGCGGGAAAAAGTCGATGCCTTCGCGCGGTTCGGCGTTGGCCACGGCGGTGGCGAGGACGACGTTATCGCCTAAGGTGACCACGGCGGCGCCGTGGGCCTGCTTGGCCAGTTTTCCGGTTTCAAATTTGAGATTCTTGCCGCCGGCGAGACTTACGGTAACTTCAGTTGCTTCTGGTTTCATGTTCATTCCTTTTGAAGACAGCTTGCGGCTCCCAGCTGCTAGCTTTTAGCTGCGGAGCCTCGCACAGGCGCGTTCTGGCAGAGATGCAATGGGAAAAAGCCCACGGAGGCTGAAACCCCGAATTCCGGGATGCGTAAGCGCGGCGCTGAAGCGCCGCTCTTCCGGGAAATAGCACGGAGATAGCCGATGATGCACGTTGCAGAAGATCCTCAATGCTGGCCCGTCGGCAGGGCGGACGGACTCTCAGAAATAGTCTTCCAGAAAAAACCCGGTCAGCAGAGGCCGGGAGCGTCCTGTGTTCCCACGCTTCGAAAACCGGGAAGAGTGGGCAGCCTCTGTGGTGCCCTCCTCCGCGCCACGCGGAGACGGGCCCCGGATTTACTTGCGGATGCCGAGCTTGGCAATGACGGTTTTGTAGCGCTCGGAATCGTATTTCTTGAGGTAGTCGAGCAAGCGACGCCGCTTGCTGACCAGCATTAACAGGCCGCGGCGCGAGCCGTGGTCCTTCTGGTGCGTCTTGAAGTGTTCCGTCAATTGGCCAATGCGCTCGCTGATAATGGCGATCTGGACCTCGGGACTGCCGGTGTCGGTCGCGTGCGTCTGGTA
>DATKPV010000132.1:0-6394 GCA_035523915.1 Candidatus Aquilonibacter sp.
AGCGTTTTGATTTTGTTCTTGGGCGAAACACCCAGGAATTTCGCAACGTCTTCAATCGTCTTTTGCCCCGGAGTGTGCACTTCCACGGGCCTGCCATCACCTTCCGGTTTCAAGTCTTCGACCGCATCGAGGCGCGAAGTCGCCTTCTCCATGTTTGCTGCGTAATCGCAGCCGTCGCAGCTCACAATATGGTCTTCGCCTGCCGGCGTGCGCACCATGAACTCGTGCGACTCCTTGCCCCCCATCGCGCCCGAGTCGGCCTCGACCACCATGTATTTCAACCCACAGCGGTCGAAGATGCGGCAGTAGGCGTCGTAGTGCTTGCGATAAGAAACATCGAGACCGGCGGCATCGATATCGAAGGAATACGAGTCCTTCATCATGAACTGCCGCACGCGCAGCAAACCCGACTTCGGCCGCACCTCGTCGCGAAACTTGGGGGCAATCTGGTACCAGATCTGCGGCAGCTGCTTGTAGCTGCGCAGCTCCTTGCGCGCGATTTCGGTCATGACTTCCTCTTCCGTCATGCCGAGCGCGAGATCGGCGCCCTTGCGGTCTTTCAGGCGAAACAGGTTATCGCCCACAGCTTGCGGCCAGCGCCCGCTGGCCTCCCACAACGCAAGCGGGTGCAGCGCGGGCAAGTAAAATTCCTGCCCGATCTTGTCCATCTCCTCGCGAACGATGGCCGTGATCTTGTTGCACGAGCGATTGCCGAGAAAAAGCTGCGAGTAAATCCCAGCCATCAACTGGCGGATATAGCCCGCTCGCACCAGAAATTTGTGGCTGGCGACTTCGGCATCCGCCGGCGCCTCGCGCAGAGTAGGAATGAAGAGTTCGGACCAACGATGCATAGGCTTTTAGTACCGAGTCGCGAGTAACGAGAGACAGGCGCCCGCGGATTCAGCAGGGGAAACGGATATTGTACGTGGAAGCGCCCAGGTCGCGCTACGACCCCGGCGCGCGGACTAAGAAGTGCCATCAAGTAGACCCTGCGCGAAGGATTAGAATTTCCGTCCGAGGTACTTTACGGATATGACTTCAACTGGCACCTTGGCATGGTCGGACGAGCTGGCGTTTCAAGTGGCTGTGATCCAGGGCCGGGCGCCGAGTACATCCGGCGTCTATGAGATTCTCCAATCGACCGAGTATCAAAGATATCGAGGAAGCGCCAGGACCCTGAAGATCGGGATGTCGGAAGCGAGCCTCCGGAAGGAACTCCTAAATCACCTCGTTCGCCACACTGCCGCGAACCGACTGACGAGGGTACGCAATGCTCACGGATTGCAGGTCACTTTTCGCTTCGCCTGTCTTCCACCTGAAGAGGCAGGTGAAGCGGAAAAGCGGTTGCTGCGGGACATCGAGGACACCCATTGGGAGTTGCCTCTGCTGAATTCCACACGTGGATACAAACGCGGGGCCGATCGCCATTACTGCAAGTAGAGTCCCTAGCAAGTGCTGGTATATATCTTGACTGGGGCATGGAACAGACCCGACTGAATAGGGAACTCGGGAATTGGCGGACTAGAGAACCTGCGTCACGTCCTTCGTCCAGGTGGGGCTCAGAATCATCAGCAGCTTCATCGCGATTTCTTTGGGCAGGCGGATCGCAATCTCTTCCTCGGTGTTCTCCGCGACTGCGGCGATGTAGACCGGGGCGCCAGTCATCTGGCCCTGCACCGTTTCTCGCTCGGCAAGTTCCCAATAGATGTGGATAATTCTGCCTTCACTTTCGCCATACCAAATCGACGATCGAGTACTCATGAGCTCCCCTGAACCATTATCGACGGAAGTGCGGGCGGGCATCACCGCAGGCCAGCCGGGCGACTGTCCCCCTGAACTCCTGCAGATCACGCCGTCAGCTGCTTCAGAATCTCTTTCCCCAGCTTCTGCGCTTCGCCGAAAAATTTCTGATATTCGACGAACTTACGATTCAGCTCCAGCGATTGATCGGCGGAGAGATGCTTGCGCAGCATCATGTCGCGCACGTGCACGGGGTTCGGCAAGGTTGCGTCTTCAGTGAGTTCTTCCAGAGCCGTGTTGGGATCGTAGTGATACATAGACCACCTTCAGACCAGTTCGGTCGTCCACAGATCGTGCAGATGCACAATCCCTTTTAATCTTCCAGATTCGTCTACCACCATCAGTGAGGTAATTTTCTTTTCTTCCATCAGAGCCAGCGCTGTGGCCGCGAACTCCGCGGCCGCGATCGTCTTGGGATTTTTCGTCATGCACTCACCGGCGGCGAGATCAAGCACATCTTTGCCACGCTTCTCCAGCAGGCGCCGCAAATCTCCATCACTGATGACGCCCACCAGCTTTTCGCCATCCACCACCGCTGCCACCCCCAGCTTTTTGCGTGACATTTCGTAAATCACATCGGGCATCTTGGTTTTCGGCGTTACGCGCGGCAGCGCGTCGCCGGTGTGCATTAGCGCACTCACGCGCGCCAACTTCTTTCCCAGCTTTCCACCCGGATGCAAATTGGCAAAATCTTCTTCTTTGAATCCGCGTTTTTCGCTAAGCACCACCGCCAGCGCATCTCCCAAAGCAAGCATCGTCGTGGTTGAGGCGGTCGGAGCCAATCCCAACGTGCACGCTTCTTGATCAATTGAGCAATCGAGCGCTACATCGGCCGCCGCGGCTAA
The DNA here is from genome assembly GCA_035523915.1 of Candidatus Aquilonibacter sp. GTDB lineage: Bacteria > Acidobacteriota > Terriglobia > Terriglobales > Acidobacteriaceae > Sulfotelmatobacter. Next base: position 2,646 of record DATKPV010000132.1, read on the forward strand.
AGTCGAGATCGTTCGAGCTAAAGGCGCCGTACGCTCGGCGTTTCTCGCGGAGTGGGCGTCGCAGATCTCATCCCCCGTCATCGCGATCAGCGGCACACGCAATCGCTTGATGGTCGCCAGCAGGGCGAGAATTTCTTCCGTCTCTCCCGAAGCCGAAAGCGCCAGCACCACATCTCCACGCACCACCATACCTAAATCGCCATGTAGCGCCTCGACTGGATGTAGATACAATGCCGGCGTTCCGGTCGAACTCAAGGTCGCGGCGATCTTGCGTGCGATCAATCCGCTCTTGCCCATGCCAGTGACAACCACGCGCCCTCCGCAACCGTACATCAATTCAACCGCCCGCTCGAACGCGGCCGCCATCGGACCCGCAATGCGGTCAGCCAGAGCCCGCAGGGCTTCGGCTTCGATGCGCACCACGTTCTCGCCCATACGTTTCATGAAGAGAAAATGTTAGCAGAAGGTATGCAGTCACGAAGAGAACTTCCAGCGTGTCAGAAGTGATCTTCGCCTGTCTCCGGGGCCGCCTGCGGGGGAAGCCGCTTCTGCCCCAACACGGCGAGCCCCCTCGACTGAATCAGACGGTCCCAGGGACCGGCTTGCCAGTTGTCGCGGGTCGGTTCCACAGACCGCCACTTGGGCAGCGTCAAGAACAGATTTCGTGCGGTTGCCTGCACATAAGGTTCGTACATTGAGCGCAGCGTTGCCAGCTTATCGTGCGCCGCTTCATTGTTGCTCAGCTGCAGACCAGCGGTGGCCAGGATCGCCCGCATCGACTCGAATTCTGCATCCGGCAAGCGGTCGGGCGCATCCGGGTCATAGCGTGCATTCACCACCTGTGCCAGATCCACCGCCGCGTGCCGCGCCATGGCGAACGTCAGCTTCGCCTGTCCCGGATTGAAATCCTCGATCCCGGCCAGAATCAGCGACGTCACGTCCAACACCAGCGTCAGCGCTCCCAGCCACGACTGATTGCTGTGCTGCGACCGGAAGAAGGTCAACACGGGATACGAAATCTGGCTCTCGAGCAACTCGCCAGCCCAGCGCTCCCACTCCCGCAAGGCATTGTCGACAACAGCTTGATCGATGCTTGACTTGCGGTATCTCCCCGCCAGGCGGACCAGCAGTTGCTCCGCCGTCGGCGGGGAACCGGCGCGCGCATCCAGCATGGAAATCTGAATCTCCCGCCGCGAAAACGAAGAATAAACCACCGGGATGTATCCGATCACAACACCGAGAAAGGCGAAGCCCATGCCCGCTTCCAGCACAGACAAGGCCCGGGCCCCGGCTGACGTGGGCACAATGTCCCCGTAGCCTAAGGTGAAGAAGGTTTCGCCGCTGTGGTAGAGGATGTCGCCGAAGGTGAGCTTTTCGTTGCCCAGTTGCTCGTGTCCGCCAATGCCATGCTGCAGCAGCGCGAAGCCAAGAATCAGTCCCATGGCCCAGAAGCCCATCAACAGAATCAGGGACAGGGGCCCGAAGTACCCCAGAAAATTCTGCCGCCGCGATGGCGTCTGAATGCGGCCCGCGATTCTTCGCCAGGGGATCCAGGTTCGCCGGTAGAACCACGCCGTCAGCCTGAAGTGACGGGTAACTCGGCGGGGCAGCACCACCGTCTCGAAGGCGTCGAGCAACACCACCAAGATGATAATCAGGCCAAATATGATCGCGACGACGCTGTCGTTGGAACCCATAGGCAATCTGGATGCGGAGGGAAGAGTAACAGATTCGCACGGGTGGGAGGGTCGAGGCCCGAATTCTCGTTTCGGCGTGCCGGCCGTCGCCCCCTTCCAAGGGCCTCTCGCCTTGTTCTAAAGAACCTTTACTGCGGATTGGGGGTTTGCGTATCGGGCTGGGTTTGCTTTGTTCCTGAAGGTTTAGCCGTGGTCTTGCTTGCCGGCTTCTTGGCTGGCGTTTTCTTTTTCACCGGCGGTTTCTTGGGCGGCTCGGTGTCGTCGACGATCACCTTCTTTGGAGGCGCCGCCGCAGGGATGGCCGCCTGCGCCGCCTTCAGATCGGTGCGCAAGCGCTCAATTTCCTGCTCTTTCGCTGACGCCAGATTCTCGATGCGTTGCGCGATCTGCCTGCGCGTGCCTTCAAAGCCGTTCAAGTCATTGGCCAGCGACTGATACTCGTCCTTCGACCCAAATGCTCCCGCGGACTCCACCACGCTGCCCAGCACATCATAAAGCGCTTCCAGATTGCGGTAGAGCTTAAAGGTCGCCGGCAAATCCTCGGGCGAACTGCGCAACTGCACCAGCATGTCGGGCAAGGCGTTTTGCAGATTGCGCTGGATAGAGTCTACATCGCCCAGCACCTGCTTTTTGGACCTGGAATCGGTCTTCCAGCGCTCGATGCGCAGCGCCGTGAGGTCGGCCTGGGTGGACTTCGAAGTTGCTTCGATCTGCGACAACAGAGCATTGACTTCGGTAACCGAAGCATAGGAGACAGGTCCGCCCGCCTGCTCGGTATATGCCGGACCGTGTCCTTGCACCGAATAGGCGACCGCATCCGGCTCTGGCCGAGATGATTGGGCGAGCCCCGCACCGGCCAGCAAGAGCAGTAGGGCGCCAAGAATGGCTTTGAGTTTCATGAGGATAGAGTCGGTGGCGATTTGGCAACAGCATACTACAACGACTAGCGGCTTGTGCATCCGGTAGCTGTCTTGAAGCGGCGCCTGCGACGCATGAATCCCGCGGCCGGCCCTCTCTAAGCCTCATTTCACTGGCGAAGGTTTCCCCATCGGCGCGATAATCAAACTGTCTGATGGCTTCTTTTGTTTCGATTTCAGGTTGTTTTAGGCCCATGGCGTTGCGAGTTGCCATGGCGCTTGCCGCTCTGCTGTTCGCGCTTCCCTTTCACTCCTCGGCGCAGGAGCTGGCCCGGCGGCTGATTCTCAAAGACGGTTCCTATCAGTTGGTCACAAAGTATGAGATCAAGGGCGACCGCGTGCGCTACTACAGCGCCGAACGCGATGAATGGGAGGAGCTGCCGAGTTCGCTCGTCGATTGGCCGGCTACCGAAAAATACGAGAAGGAGCGCGCGGCGGGAGTGGCCGTTCCCGAAGCTGCGGAAGTCGATAAAGAACTCAAAGAAGAAAAGGAAGTCGATGAGGCCCAGCTTCCGCAGGTCGCCCCCGGCTTGCGCCTTCCCGAAGCATCCGGCGTCTTTCTGCTCGACAATTTCAAGGGCGAACCGCAACTCGTAGAAATGCAACAAAGCGAGGGCGACGTGAGCCAAAGCAGGAAAGGCAACATCCTGCGCGCCGCCATTGACCCGCTGGCGGGCGCCAAGCAGTCGATCGAACTGGAGGGCGAACACGCCAAGATTCAGGCACACGTCGCTGTACCCTCGATTTACTTGAACGTGGAGGACGATTCCTCCCAAACACCGTGGGAAAATCAGCCCGGGACGCCGAAAGCCACCAATAACGGCGAAAGCCAGTCTCAGCAACCGCAACAGCCGCAGCAGGCGGAAAAAGCCATAGTTCCTTTCGATCGATTCCGCATCGTGCGTGTGGAAGCCAGAAAAGACAAGCGCATCGTGGGCGACGTGAAGCGCGGTGTCACTGGCAAGATCAGCTCTGACCAGAAGTACGTGAAGACCACCATCGACCGCGTCGCGGGCGGATGGCTCAAAGTCACGCCCGCCGAGGACCTGGCTCCGGGAGAGTACGTCGTGGTCGAGATGATGGGCGCGGAGGGAATGAATCTGGAGATGTGGGACTTCGGCGTCAACCCCAACGC
>DATKPV010000133.1:0-29469 GCA_035523915.1 Candidatus Aquilonibacter sp.
GCACGGACACCTTTGTACGTCTTGAAATAATTTTCGATAAACAGCTTGGCCTCGCCAGTTTCGATGCCGAGATTTTGCGAGAGGCCAAAAGGCGAGAGCCCATAGACGATGCCGAAGTTCACGACTTTGGCCTGGCGGCGATGGTCAGGCGTAACCATGAGCGGTGGCACGCCGAAGACTTGCGAGGCCGTGAGCGTGTGAATGTCGTCGCCGCGGCGATAGGCTTCGACCAGCAGCGGGTCGCGAGAGAAGTGTGCAAGGAGGCGGAGTTCGATTTGCGAGTAATCGGCAGTGAGAAGAACGTGGCCGGGCTCGGCGATGAAGGCGGCGCGGATGCTGCGTCCGAGCTCGGTGCGGATGGGAATGTTCTGCAGATTGGGGTTCGCAGAAGAAAGACGGCCGGTGGCGGTGCCGGCCTGATAGAAGGTGGTGTGCAGGCGGCCGGTGGCGGGATTGATCAGCGCGGGCAGAGCGTCGACGTAGGTAGATTTGAGCTTGGTGAGCTGGCGATAGTCGAGGACCATGCGAGCGATGGGATGTTCTTCGGCCAAATCTTCGAGCACATCGACGGCGGTCGATATGGTGCGCCCTTTGCCATATTTCACGGGCTTGGGCAGGCTCAGCTTGTTGAACAGAACATCCCCAAGCTGGCGCGGCGAGCTGATGTTGAACTCGGTTCCTGCCGCTTCATAGATTTCTTTGGCCTGGGCGGTAATTTCCCGCTCAAGCTCCGTTGACATGCGCGAGAGAGCGGTGGTGTCGATCTTTACTCCGGCTTGCTCCATGCGAGCGAGAACAGGAACGAGCGGCAGATCGATCTCTTCATAAAGCTTGAGCAGGCCGGCTTGCCCGACTTCGTCGCGAAGAGATGCGGTGAGACGAAATGTGATGTCGGCGGCCTCGGCAAGATCGCCGCTGAGCTTCAGGTTGGACTGACGTAGAGCGACTTCTGAAAGGCGATGCGAAGAATATGTGGGGTTGAGCAGATAGGAATACAGCATGGGATCATGATGCACGCCCCGAAGCGCGACGCCGGCCGGTGTGAGCGCATGAATCGCCGACTTGTAATCGTGGATGGATTTGGGCAAAGCGGGATCTGCGAGGGCAGCGTGCAGCCTGGTTGCGGCCTCATTCGAGTTCAGCGCGACCGAGGCAGCGGAGCCGGCGGATGCAGAGATGGCGATACGCAGCATTGGCTTGTTTGTCGGAGCCGCTGCGGCGTGGGTTAGCGGCAGCATGGGAGCTTCCTCCGCCGATGCTTCTTCTTCGTTCTCTTCGCCGGGTGTTACGGCTGGTTCCGTTTGCTCAATCGCTATGGCAAGCACACCTCCGGGAGCAATTGTCTTCAAAACTTTCTCCACATCGGCGGCTGATGTTGCCTGGGTATAGTGGGATTCCGTAATTGCGACGGTCGGCAGTAATTCCTTCAGAAGTGATGTAAATTCAAGCTCGGTGAAGAGCTGGCGGAGAGCGACGAGGTCAGGCTCGCCGACACGCATGGATTCGACATCGAGGTCGACGGGAACATTTACGTCGATGGCGGCCATGCTCTTGCTGAAGAGGATGGTCTCGCGGTTGTTCTGCAGCGACTCGCGGTAGGTTTTCTTTTCGACTTCGGCAGCGCGCTCGAGGGCTTGTTCGACCGAGCCGAAGCGCTTGATGATTTCGACCGAGCCCTTGTCGCCGATGCCGGGAGCGCCGGGGATGTTATCGATACTGTCACCACGGAGGGCCATCACATCGACCACACGCTCCGGGGGAACACCGAGAATCTCTTCGACCTTGGCGGGGTCGCAGATCAGATTGTCTTTCGGAGGATTCAGAATGCAGACCTTTTCATTGACGAGCTGCATCATGTCCTTGTCGCTGGAGACGACGTAGACGGGATGCGAGGCTTCGGCAGCTTTGCGGGCGAGTGTGCCGATGACATCGTCGGCTTCGAAGCCGGCGTGCTCGAGAATGGGGATGCGATAAGCCTCGAGGGCGCGACGAATGTAAGGAAGCTGCTGGGCGAGATCTTCGGGCATGGCGGCGCGGTTGGCCTTGTAGCCTTTGTATTCGACCTCCGTAAAGGTTTGCGTCTTGATATCGAACTTGCGGACTGTCGTGATGGCTTCGGCTTGCTGGTCGCGAAAAGTGGGGGCGGCAACGTCGTAGACTGCCGCCAGATATTCAGGAGAAAAATCTTCGCGCAGCTTGCGCAACATGTTGACAAAAACGTAAATCGCGGCGGTGGGAAGGCCATGCTTGGTGGACATGGGCCGCTGGCGCGCCATGGCGTGGTAGGCGCGAAAGATGAACGACATCGTGTCCATGAGAAAGATGCGGCCGTGGGCGGAGGCGGAAGCTTGGGGCGCGGAGGATGATTCCGAAGATTTTTTGCGGGGAGGCAAGATCTCAGTTTAGCAGTTGCAGGTGAGGGATGGCGGAGGGGAGAAACCCAGGATTCCTCACTTCGTTCGCAACGATGCGGCCTTGCCAAACTCGAAGTGACAAGGACTCTTCTGATTCAAAAATCGACTCGGAAGTTGGCTTCCACAACCTTCTTCGGGTCGCCGCCGGGCGAACTGCGGAAGATGAGATAGTACCGGGATCCTTGCTCGAGAGAGGAGGGGAGATCGACGTTGACCGCCTGGTTATGCGAGGCGTCCACGGAGAAAAGTGCCTCGCTCTGACGGCCATGAGAGAAATCGTCGTATTGGTCTTGCGTGAGGACAAGAAAATCGACGTTGGCGGCATCATCGGACTCTCCGCCGCCCGTGTTGCGGACGAATGAGGCAAAGATACCGTGGAGATGGGGAGCGGCGGAGTGAGCCGGAATTGTGAACGGAAAAGTCTTCGTGGCGGTGAGGGCAAAAGTCTTCTGCAGAATGGTTTGGCTGGTGCCGACGGGAGTTAAGGGAGTAGCGCGGTCCATCGGGGCCAGTTCCTGGGCGGGAGGAGCCTGCTTCTTCTGACAGGCCACGGTCGGAAAAGACAATACAAAGACAACGGAAAAGCAAAGCCACCGGACCGGCATGTAACGGATCATGGGGCTACATGCCTTCCGCGCGCACTGTCGTAGACTTCAGCGCGATAGCCATCGATCGCTCTCAAAGAAGAGTATAACGCACGAGCTATTGTTTTCAGGCGCGGGGGAACTCTTCCGTCGCGGTATTCATAGAAAATCCGAAACACGGATTCGGAAAACACACTGGGCGTTGTGAGGCAGAGAAGACTCAGAGGTTCAGCAATTCATGGATCATTCCAGGAACATGCAGTCGCCGAAGGAATAGAAGCGGTAACGTTGGGAGACGGCATGTTCGTAGGCACGCAAGACATTTTCCCGTCCGGCGAAGGCGCTAACCAGCATGAGCAACGTGGATTGGGGCAAATGAAAGTTGGTAAGGAGCGCGCTCACCACCTTGAATTCGAAGCCGGGAAAGATGAAGAGGTCGGCAAGTGCCGAACCAGCCGAAACTCTACCACCGCCGAGACATGCCGCGTGCTCGAGGGCGCGGGTGGTGGTGGTGCCGACCGCAACAATACGCCGCGAGGCGCGCAGGGCGTTGTTGATCGTGGCGGCGGATTCGACGGAAATTGCATAGGGTTCGGTCTGGATTTTGTGATCTTCCACGCGGGTTACGCGGATGGGCTGGAAGGTCCCCAGGCCTACGTGCAGCGTAATTTCGACGGTTTCGATTCCGCGGTCACGGATACGGGCAAGAATTTCGGGGGTGAAGTGGAGTCCGGCAGTGGGTGCGGCGACTGATCCGCGTTCGCGCGCGTAGACAGTTTGGTATCGCTCACGATCCGGGAGAGAGTCGGGGCGGGCGATGTAGGGCGGAAGAGGTACGTGGCCGAGCTCTTCAACAAGTCCGAAGAAGTCGTCGACCGGCTGAAAGCGAATGCGCCGTTCGCCGAAACTGCCGCGAGCGATCACTTCTGCTTCCAGTGTTTCGGGCTCGCCGAAAAACAGGCGCTCACCCACGCCAATCTTGCGGCCCGGGCGTACCAGGCACTCCCATTCGTTGGGATCGGCTGACAGTTGGGCGGTTAGGAGGACTTCAGCACGCCCGTGGAGAAAATCGCGGGATGCGGGATTGCGCCGGCTGAGCGCTTGCGACTTCAGGCCCGAGCGGCGCCCCAACAGGCGAGCGGGAAAAACACGGGTGTTGTTGAAGACGACAAGATCATCGGATCTCAGCAGTTCGGGAAACTCAAGGAATTGAATATCCTGCCAGCGGCCGCTGGCGCGGTGAAGATGCAACATACGTGAAGCCGCACGATCGGCAAGAGGCTGCTGGGCGATGAGTTCTTCGGGGAGATGGTAATGGAAGTCGGCAACCTGCACGGGCATCCAGATTACAGGAAACCTTAAGCAAGAAAATGCGTGCGACGATCAGCAAAATTTACCTCATCTTTTTACAAATGGGATTGTCTCCCGGCATGAGGTGCTGTAGGATGCAGGGGTAGAGTGGTCTGCCGCTGATTCGTCAACCCCCCAAGACGAGTGATCCATGTCGGAACGCAAATCCAGGGACGAGATTGTCCGCTACGGGCGCATGCTACATGAGCGCGGCTTCGTGGCGGCCATGGATGGGAATCTTTCGGTGCGTCTGGATGCGGAGCGAATTCTGGTAACGCCCACGTGCGTGAGCAAGGGGGCGATGCGGCCCTCCGACCTGGTCGTGGTGGACACTCGTGGCAAGCGCGTGGCGGGCAAACGCAATGTCACCAGCGAAATCGGCATGCATCTGCTGATTTACCGCATGCGGCCAGACGTGGAGGCGATTGTGCACGCCCACCCCCCAACAGCTACCGGCTTCGCGGCCGCCGGAATGGCGCTGACGGAGCCCCTGGTTTGCGAAGTGGTTATGGGCCTGGGATGCATTCCGCTGGCTCGGTATGGCACGCCGGGAACGTCAGAACTGGCGCAGACTCTGGAGCCGTTTGTTCCCCGCTACGACGCCATTCTGATGTCAAATCACGGGGTGGTCACGTACGGAGATACGGTTGAGCATGCATACATGAAGATGGAGACGGTCGAGCACTTCGCCCAGATCGCGCTGGTTACGCACCTGCTGGGACGTCAGCAGCCTCTCAACGGGGTAGAGGTTGAGAAGCTGCTTTCCGCCCGCACAAAGTATTTCGGCGCCAAGCTGGCCGCGAGTCTTCCCTTGCCACTGATGAGATCGCCGGAAAAGGCGAGCTAGGCGCTCCACAGCGAACCTCCCGCCGCGGTTTTCTTTGCTCAGTCCCCTCCGATTCTGAAGCGAAACCCCACCCGAAAATTAATCGGCAGCGCCGGATAGCCGACCACTTCGTTGTAGCGCCGGTCGAGCGCGTTTTCGACGCTCAAGTAAGCGGTGACGCGAGAGTTGACGGCATACCATCCGGCAATATCGGCGCGAACATAGCCTGCCGCATGGTCAATGTTGAAATCGAGGAAGTCAGAATCGGGGCGTCGTCCGACAAAGCTGCCTGCCAGATTTGCTCCCCAACGCGCGCGAAAGTAGGACAACAACACAGTCGCCGAGTGTTTCGGACGCCGCAGGAGGGGCATGCCTGGATCGTAAAGGGAGTTTACCGGGGCTGGATTGTCCAATATCTGAGTTGAGGTGTAGGTATAGGCGGTATCGAGGGTGAGTCTGGCGCGTAGTTTGGCCTGAAACTCCAGCTCTGCGCCCTGAGCAAAAGCGCGATTCACATTTACATACTGGCCCTGGAAGGTTACCGGGTTGACGGTGACATAGTTGATCTGATCACGAAACAGATTGTTGAAGTAGGTAGCATTGAAGACATACCTGCCCTGAAGAAAATTCTGCTGAATTCCCGCTTCGAAAGCACGGACGCGCTCGGGCTTGAGGCCGGGATTGGGAAATGTATACGGCAGCCCGGCAAACGTTTCTTCGAGGCGAGGCTCCTTGAAGCCGGTGGCATAGGAAAAGCGCAGGCGCGTGCCGGAGAAGATCTGATTTCCGCGTAGAGCCTGCAGAGTCAGCGCTACACGCGGTACTCCAGTGTTGCCGAAGGCACTGTTATGAACGAAACGCCCGCCAAAGATGGCCGACAACCTTCCCAGTACCAGCTGTTGCTGGGCGTAAACATCATCGTTGAGCCGCTGGCCGTGGGTTTGAGGCGGATAGTCCAGGTCGCCGATGAAGCCGTTTTCGTTTTCCACGCGGTAGCCGAAGGTGGTATGGGCCCAGGTTCGTTCAGAGTAATCGCCCTGATATTCGAATCCGGCGCGATTGATACGGTCGACTTCGTGGGAGGCATAGTCGAACACGCGGTCGGGATCGCCATTGGGATTCAGTTCGGTATAGCGATAGAGGTAATCGAAGCCCGTGAGCCGATGCTGCCAGCCGTTGGGTGCACTTACAGCGAGTTCAGCACTGCCTAACAGATTGTTGTATTGCGACCATTCGGAGGGGTCGGGTGGCTGCAGTGCCGCGCCGTTGAAGTTCCATTCGCCGGGAACGCCGGTATGGCTGTTGCTATGGCGAAAGCGGAGGCGGAGCGAAACCTCATCGCTGAGGGCTGCACCAACGTTCGCGCCTTGCAGGGAATCGGAATAGGCGTCGTTCACGCCAAATCCATCGGTGTTGAACTGGCCTGCGAAAGCGTTGTAATCGAAGCGGCCGCGGGCGCCCGCGAGAGAAGCGTAACCATGGGCCGTTGAAAAGTTGCCGCCATCGGCGCCAAAGCGGAGTTCGGGCGTGGGCGTACTGCCGCTGCGCGTCCACATCTGGATGGCGCTGGTCATGGCGTCGGACCCATAAAGTGTGCTCTGCGCTCCGCGGACAAATTCGACGCGGCCGATCTGGTCCATGGGCAGGGTGCCGAAATCAAAGGTGCCACCGGGCTCGTTGATGGTGACGCCATCAACGATGACTTTGTTGTATGTGGAATCGCCGCCGCGCACGAACAAGGACGACAATCCCCCATTTTGACCTGCGGTGTTGATTACGGCACCGGGCAAAAAACGAATCGCGTCATCGGCCGCGATGGGATTCATGGTTTGCAGCTGTTCTGGGTTAAGGGAGGCGACGTTGGCGCCAGAGTCTTCTCCCGGCAGCGGAGTGCGAGTCGCACTTACGAGCACGGTTTCGGAGGCGAGGGCTAAGCGCAGGTGCACGGTGATGGCACTCGTTTCCGACGAGAGGTTAACCGTTTCCTCGGCAAACCCCGGAGCCAGGATTCTTAGCTGGTAGGAACCTGGAGCCGAGGCGCGGAAAACAGCGATTCCCTCGGCTGAGGTGGTTTGCCTCGACAAAATGACCGTGCGGCCCAGTCGAGTCATGGAAACCTGAGCGCCGGGGACGACAGCAGATTGGGGATCAAGAACTTTGACTTGCAGTTCGGCGGCGAAAGCTGCCGCCACAAAGACGAGCGAGAAAACGAGGGCGCGAACCACGCACATACCTTCCTCCTTTACACGCGAAAGGGGTTGAGTGGACGGTTGCGCCGGTCTCCTGGCTTTGCGAGTAAGGATGTTTGCCAGAACATCCAGCCTTCAGCCGCCAGCCTTCCCGGAATTTCTCCAGTGACCGGCGGCGGTTTCCTCGCTTACAGTTGCGCGGCAGCGCGGGATTTGCACCCGCTTCCCTGTCTTCACCGAGCGGTAAAGACGCGCGAACCGAAGAATTGAGAAAGAACGAGAAAGCTGTGAAAGGAATCTAACGGCTGGCGAGGGAGGAAGTCAACTGGCAGCGGAGTCTGGTAGCGGCGCGGTTAGAATTTCCTTGAAGTAGCGTCATCTGAGTAGAGCTGTGCTTGCGTGCTGAGCAAAAGATCTCGCTCAGTCGCCACACTTCGCGCCGGATTCCTCGTCCCGATCGTGAACAAGATTGACTTCGGAATAACGCCGACACCTAACGGGATAATGCAGCTGTGTGGATCTGGCCTCTATACCTGGGAAACTCCGGAGTACCCACCTTGCTGACGTTGGCTTCCGTGAATTCGCGGATGCGATCGAGTGCGGCCTGCAGATCGGCGGTCCAGCGAGCCAGATCTTCTTCGCTGGCGTCGGAAGAAACCGGAATGATATTGCCGAAGCGCACGAGAACGCGGGAAAAAGGCTTGGGAATGATGAGGCGGTCCCAGGTGTTGAGCACCCAGGCGCTCTCCACAGCCATATGAAACATGGAAAGCGGCACGCCGGAAGAGCGCGCCAGAGCGGCGGGACCGGGCTTGACCTGATAGCGCGGTCCGCGCGGGCCGTCGATGCTGAAGGCCACTGTCCAGCCTTCTTCCAGGGCGCGGCGCAAGCCGAGCAGAGCGCGTATGGGACTGCGGCTGCTGGACCCTTTGACCGGGACGAAGCCGAAATTGCGGATGATGCGGCCCATGTATTCCCCGTCGTAGCTGAAGCTGCTCATCACCCGGACGCCGATATTGCGGCAGATGTAAGTTGCCGGGATGATGCAGGCGTGCCAGAAGGAGACGATAAGCGGCCGCTGATCGATGGTACGCTGCGCATTTTCTTCGCGCGAAACACAGACGCGAAGGGTTGGCCCCACGAGGCGAATGAACCAGGTTCCAGCGAAGATGATCAGGCGCAGGACGAGGCGCTGACGCAGGGTGAAACTGCGTGGTCCGGATTCAGCCTGAGCAGGCGCGGCCGCGTCGCGGATTGTGGCTTCCGGCACGAGGCTATTGTAAAGCCAGGGGTGATGGCAGAAGGGAAGTTCTATTTCGGTTGCACAGTCAGGAAAAGCGAGATTCCTCACTTCGTGAGGAATGACAAAGGAGGGCACTCGGAATGACGAAGTCTGATCGCTAGCTTTCCAGGTAGGTATCGATCCACTCTTTAACTTTCAGGCGGCGCTCATCGGCCGAGTCGAAACGAACCCCGAAAGACTTGGCCTTACGCCAGGTTACCGTGCTTCGCACCCACACGCGGGGAAGTGTCAACAGAGCGAAGGAGACTTCGACGGTGGCGCCTTTAGCGAGGTCTTCCGCGGTTTTCAACGACATTCCGCCGGAGCTGATCTCGATGCTGGTGGCCGTAATACGCTCGCCGTCTGCGCCGGTAATGGAAACTTCCGTCATGACCGGAATGCGCACATAGCGGCGAAATTCGTGCAGCACCAGCAGGTGGGTGGCACGGACGAGTTTGAGTGCAGACGGGCGTTCCAATGGTTCGCCAAACATGGCGTTGATGCCGTATTTGGAGTACCGCATCGCTTCCTGAGCGTTTCCCCCCAGGCCATAGATCAACAGGCGGCTGTTCGAAGGAGAGGTGCGCGCAGCTTCCATCACCGCCTCCGCTCCCGGGCCGAGCCGCAAAACGCAGGCCTCGAACTTTTCCTGGTGCAACCGCTCAGCAGCATTCGCTGACATGACAACCGTTTCAATGCCGAAGTGGCGAAAACAGTCCGACAGCAGAGTTCTCGCGCCATCGTCCAGATCGATGAGAGCGGCATGGGCAGCGGTCTTCTTGGCGGGGGAAACGGGAGCGAGAACGCTGGCGAAGGCCTTTTCCATGTCTGGTAATGCCGACTGGGTGTGAAAACCTATTGTGTCTTGCAGAACGGGCAGATGGAAAGACCACGAAGGGACTACGCGAAGGTACAAAAGTATCATTACTGGAACTGCACCGGCGGGTGCGTGGATGGGAAAAGGCTTAACGGTGCACTGTTGATCGAGAATGCGTTCTTGAACCCAGATTCCTCGCTTTGGCTCGGTATGACAATGCTTCGATAAAGGCCTAGGCGCACAGCGCACGAAGTTCACAGAGGGTGGCAGCGATGGTCTTACTCTGACCAACGCCGGAACAGCAGGGCGCCGTTGGTGCCACCGAAGCCGAAGGAGTTGGTCATCGCGTATTCGATTTCAGCCTTGCGCGCGTGATTGGGGACGAAGTCCATGCCGGCGGTTTCGGGATCCTGATTATCCAGGTTGGCCGTGGGTGGCAGCACCTGATTGCGCAGGGCCAGGACGGTGATGCCCGCCTCGAGGCCGCCTGCTCCGCCAAGAAGATGGCCGGTCATCGACTTGGTGGAACTGACAGCGATTTTGCGAGAGCCAAAAAAATTGCGGATGGCGTGGGCCTCAAGCGTGTCGCCGATGGGCGTGGACGTGCCATGGGCGTTGACGTAGCCGACCATTTCCGGCGCGATGCCGGCGTCGCGCACGGCGTTGCGCATCACACGGAAGCCGCCTTCGTGCTCGGGAGCGGGCTGGGTGATGTGGTAGGCGTCCCCCGACATGCCATAGCCGACGATTTCCGCCAGAATTGGAGCGCCGCGTTTTTTCGCCGATTCGAGCTCCTCAAGAATCAAAATGCCGGCGCCTTCGCCAATGACGAATCCGTCGCGGTCGCGGTCCCAGGGCCGGCTGGCCTTTTCCGGCGCGTCGTTGCGGGTGGAAAGCGCACGCATAGCGCCAAATCCGCCCACGCCCATGGGAGTAATAGCCGCCTCGCTGCCGCCGGCGATCATCACGTCGGCGTCGTTGTGCTGGATGATGCGGAAAGAATCGCCGAGCGAGTGGGCGCTGGTGGTGCATGCGGTTGCCGTGGCCTCGTTCGGCCCCTTGGCGCCGTAGCGCATGGAAACCTGGCCCGCCGCGAGATTGATAATCGCCGAGGGAATGAAAAATGGAGAAATCTTGCGTGGGCCGCCTTCCATCAGGGCGGAGTGCTCGCGCTCGATAATGTCGAATCCTCCGATGCCGGAGCCGATGTGCACGCCCACGCGCTCGGCGTTTTCCGGAGTGATCTTCAGCCCTGACATTTTCATCGCTTCATCGGAGGCGGCGATGGCCAGGTGGATAAAGCGAGCCATCTTCTTGACTTCTTTTTTTTCGATGTAGTTCAGCGGGTCGAAGTTCTTGACCTCGGCGGCGATCTGGCAGGCGAAATTACTGGCGTCAAAACCGGCGATGCGGGCCACCCCGCTCTTGCCGGCAAGCAGACCCTTCCACACTTCGTCCGTACTGTTGCCTACCCCGCAGATCAGGCCGAGGCCTGTGACTACAACCCTGCGTCCCAACTATTTCCCCGCCTTGGCGTGCTTGCCGATGTAGTCGATGGCATCCTGCACGGTGCGGATCTTCTCGGCGTCCTCGTCAGGAATTTCGATATCGAAGGCCTCTTCGAAGGCCATCACGAGTTCAACCGTGTCGAGCGAATCGGCGCCCAGATCGTCCACGAACGAAGCGCTGGAGGTAACCTCGCCTTCATCGACTCCCAGTTGTTCCACAATTATCTGCTTTACCTTCTCGTCAACGGCTGCCATGTTTCTCCTCGTCTGCCTCAGTTGGATTGATGTTCGGATGCGCAAGATTCAGGCTTGCAGCTTTCCATCTTCAGCCCTGCCCATGCTCGGGCACTCCGCGAGTGCGTCGCGCCGCGGGTCCAGAGCACACAAAATAGGCGAACGTGTAGTGTACTTGCCCCCGCGAATGGGTGTAAAGGAAGGCCATCGGCGCCCGGGGCAAACCCCTCCCACGACTCGAATTCGGACACATGATCCTAGCGGTTGCCTGTTCTCCGGGTCAAACCCTGGACAGTGGGCGAGTTATGATCAACGCCATGCGTGCCGTCGTGCAGCGTGTGAGTCGGGCCCGGGTAACGGTGAGAGACGAGGTCACCGGCGAAATCGGTGCCGGACTGCTGGTATTGCTGGGCGTGGGAGCCGAAGACGCCGAAACGGATGCGATCTATCTGGCAGAAAAGGTTGCCGGGTTACGTATCTTCGAGGACGAGCAGGGGAAAATGAATCGCAGCGTGGCTGAGGCGGGTGGGAGCGTGCTGGCAGTTTCACAATTCACTCTGTATGGCGACGTACGTCGCGGGAAGAGGCCCTCGTTCGACGCAGCGGCTCGCCCGGAAAAGGCGAGAGCGTTGTATGAGCTTTTCGTGGAGAAAATCCGTGCGGCCGGCCTGCGCTGTGAAACCGGTCGCTTTCAGGAGATGATGCAGGTGGAACTGGTGAACGAAGGGCCGGTGACGCTTTTGCTCGATTCTGCAAAGCAGTTTTGACCCGGATGCCAGAGTCCAGGCTTCATCGCGCCTGCAGAATGGCGTCCGTCACTCGCGCGGCCTCCACCGCAGCTTTCACATCGTGCGTGCGCAGAATATGAGCGCCTTTGAGAGCGAGAGCCGTGTGCGAGGCGAGAGTTCCGTAGAGGCGCTGGTCGAGAGGAGCATCCTGGCCGTCGCGCGCCAGAGTGCGGCCAAGAAACGATTTGCGCGAAGTGCCTGCCAGCAGCGGCAAACCGAGCGATTGTAAATCTTCGAAGTGAGCCATGAGCGGATAGTTCTGCTCGAAATTCTTGCCAAAACCGAAGCCGGGATCGACCGCGATGCGTTCACGCCGCACTCCAGCGAGCACCGCGTTTTCCGTCCACTGTTTCAGCTCGCGCTTTACCAGCAGCGTGATGTCGCCGGGCGGTGGAAGAGTGCGCCACTCCTCCGGCCGGCCGCGCATATGCATCAGAACTACCCCGCATTTCAGCTCGGAGGCGGTCTTTGCCATCTGCGAATCCCAGCGAAATGCGCTGATGTCGTTGATGATTTCGGCGCCCGCCGTGACCGCCGCGCGGGCTACCGGAGCTTTATAGGTATCGATGGAGAGCAGTGCCTCGGGCTGCACTTTGTGCAGCGTGGTAATCACCGGCATCACCCGGGAGAGCTCTTCTTCGGCGTTAAGGGCAATTTTTGCGCCGGGGCGCGTCGATTCTCCGCCAATGTCAATGATGTCGGAGCCTTCGTCGAGCAGCCGCAGCGCGTGCTCCACCGCTTTGGTGGGATCGAAGTATTTGCCGCCATCAAAAAACGAATCGGGGGTGACGTTCACGATGCCCATGATGAGCGTCCGCTTGCCCAGTTCGAGACTGCGCGAACGGAGACTCCATTGGAAGACAGCCCGCATCGCGGACGATTGTAAACGAAAGGCGGGAGGCGCTATCGACGCCGGATGGCGGCCTTCCGGCTCGAAGCGGCAAGCGGGCCGGCTCCCGCACCCGCGGGTGGTTTGCGCATGCCGTCGAGCAATTCTTTGAGAACGGTTGCGTTGTTGTGATCCTCGTTGCGGGAAGCGAACAGAAGGGTCACGCGTTTGTTTTCGCGCGTGAGGTTGTAGAGTTTGCGCAAGTCCTCCTGCGCTTCCGGCGCGGCCAGTTCCTTCAGGTAACGCTTGCGGAAGTCCCGCCAGTGCTCGGGTTGCGCGTGAAACCACTTGCGCAAATCGCTGGAGGGAGCGAGGCCGCGCAGCCAGTCGTCGAGTCCCGCTTTTTCTTTGGTCAGGCCGCGCGGCCACAAACGGTCGACCAGAATGCGCGCTCCGTCGGATCGAGAAACCGGCTCGTAGACTCTTTTGATCGCGACTGTCATGACTCCACCTATCTTTCTTGCATTATTATTGTAAGACGCCTCGGTTGGGGCGCGGCAGGATTGGGCAAGCAACGGATGGAGGTCCAGCAAAGCGAGCGCCAGCGGCTATTCCGGGCAACGTTTGCCGCATTGATCTCTCTGCTCACCGTGGCAGGGCTGCTTGCCTGCCATGTCGAGCGGCGCAGAACCGATGCAGAGCTGGGGCTGAATGCGCAGCAGGCGGCGGGACGCCGAGTTTACGACGATGCCTGCGCCCGCTGCCACGAACCGTACTCCACCCGGGGCAAGAAGGGACCGGGACTGAAGGGCGTTTTCCGGCACCCGTACCTGCCCATCAGTGGGCTGCCCGCCAATGACGAACGCGTGACCGACATCATCCGCCTCGGCCGCAAGGAAATGCCCGGCTTCAGCCAGAAGCTGACCCAGCAGCAACTTGACGACCTGCTGGCCTACATGCACACCCTTTAGGATCGAACGCTGGCCGGGATTTCGGGCCGCTGCGAATTTCATGGGATAATCCACACGTGGGAAACGCTGCATCCTCTGAGCTTTTTCGCAAACTGCCTTCGGTTGACGAGCTTCTCCGCGGACCCGAACTGGCCAGGCTTGTGGATGAATTTGGCCAGGGCCCTACCGCCGACGCGGCACGTGCAGTCTTGGCGCGCATGCGCCGAGAGATCGCTTCCGGATTGTTGACGGAACGCGCATTGGACTTGGCATTGGCGGGAATCCCAGATGCAGTCGAGCAGGAACTTCGCCGGGCGCTGGTTTATTCACTGCGCCCCGTGATCAACGCCACCGGGGTCATTCTGCATACCAATCTGGGCCGCGCTCCGCTGGCTGAGGCTGCAATCGAACATATCGGCGAGACTGCGGCATCGTATTCCAACCTTGAGTTCGATCTCAGCGCCGGAGAACGGGGGAAGCGCGACGTGCACGTCGACCGGCTGCTGCGCCAACTGCTGAGCGATGAAGCGATTGGCGGAAGTCCCCCGAAAGCGGGCCTCTCGACCATTGTGGTCAACAACAACGCCGCCGCAGTGCTGCTGGCCTTGAACACGCTGGCCGAGGGCGGTGAGGCGATTGTCTCGCGCGGCGAACTGGTGGAGATTGGCGGCTCGTTCCGCATCCCCGAGGTGATGGCCAAGTCGGGCGCCGTACTCCGCGAAGTGGGCACTACGAATCGCACGCGCATTGGCGACTACGCGCGCGCTATCAACGACCGCACCCGGCTCCTGCTGCGAGTACACCGGTCGAATTTTGAAATCTCGGGTTTCACCGAGCAGGCATCGACGACGGAACTGGTTACGCTGGCGCGCAAGTATAGTGTGCCGGTGATGGAGGACCTGGGCAGCGGGGCCTTGTTCGATCTGCGCTCTGTGGGAATCAGCGGAGAGCCGGGAGTGCTCGACAGCCTGGGCAGCGGCGTGGACGTGGTCACGTATAGCGGCGACAAGCTTCTGGGAGGGCCGCAGGCCGGACTGATCAGCGGGCGTTCGGAGATCGTCGCGCGCATGCGGTCGAACTCTCTTTTCCGTGCCCTGCGAGTCGACAAACTTGTCTACGCCGCGCTGGAAGCAACTCTGCTCGCCTATGTGCGGCGCGATCATGAAGCGATTCCGGCGCTGCGCATGATGCGGATGTCGAAAGAAGAAATAGGCAAGCGCGGGGAAACCGTGGCCGCCGGCCTGGCAACCGCAAGGCTGAAAGCCGAGATTGTTGATGGCGAATCTGTGATCGGCGGAGGCGCAGCGCCGTCCTCGGTGCTGCCCACGCGGCTGCTGGCAATAACCTGTGAAAATTTCAGCTCGGATGAACTGTGCACACGCCTGCGGGCGAACGAACCCCCGGTGATTGCTCGAGTGGAAGAAGGCCGGGTGCTGATCGATCTGCGCACGGTGTTTCCCGGGCAGGATGACCTGCTCACCGATGCCCTGCGGCGCAGCGCAGCCTAACCGGCAGGCATCGAATGCTTTTTGGCTACTCTCTACACCATCGGCCATTCCACGCGTTCGCTGGATGAGCTGACCGAAGCGCTGGCGGCACATCGCATTCAGACACTATTCGATATTCGCGCCTTCCCGGCATCGCGGCGGCTGCCGCAGTTCAATCGGGAATCTCTGGAAAAGAGTCTCCCGGCAGCGGGCGTTCAATATGTGTGGCTGAAGGCGCTGGGCGGGTATCGAAAAAAAACCTTGGATGAGTCTCCGAACATCGCCTTGCGTAACGACAGCTTCCGCAACTATGCCGATTACATGCTGACGCCGGAGTTCGAGAAGGCTGTGGCGGAGTTGATTTGGAGCGCGGAAAAATCGCGCACGGCCTACATGTGCGCGGAGCGGGTGTATTTTCATTGTCATCGCATGCTGGTCTCGGATTGGCTGGTGGCGCACGGACACGAGGTGCTGCACATCGATGGAACCGGACCGGTCAAAGCGCACGGTCTGACAGCGGAGGCACGCCTGGTGGAAGGGCGGCTGATTTACCGCGGCGACCGGCTGTTGTAGATTTCAGAACAAACATCTCATGATCGTCGGCACAGGCATCGACATCGCTGAGGTTCCGCGGATTCGGCATTCCATCGAACGCTTCGGCGAACGCTTTCTGCGACGCGTCTTCACCGCAGGCGAAATCCGTTACTGCGACTCGAAAGCCAATCGGGTGGAGCGCTATGCCGCGCGTTTTGCCGCCAAAGAGGCGGCGATGAAGGCCCTGGGCACCGGCTGGAGTCATGGCGTGCGCTGGCGCGATTGTGAAGTCGCCCGCATGCCCGGTGGAAGGCCGACGATCGTCTTTCATGGCCGAGCCGCCGAGTTTGCCGCCCGGCTGGGTGCGAAAAATGCGGCGCTCTCACTCTCCCACACTGCCGAACAGGCCATTGCCCAGGTGATACTGGAAAGCTAACACCACGAACCGAATCCGGCCGCCACCTTCTGCTACACTTGGCCCAATCTCTCCTATGTCTGCGACCATTCAGGCGCCCGCCCCGGTCTCTTCTACTGCGGAGATACCCGATCGAATCCTGCTGGCAGGCCTGGGTCTGACCAGCTTTGCGGCGTTATTGCTCGAACTCTCCCTTACCCGCCTGTTTTCGGTTGTGCTCTTCTATCACTTCGCGTTTCTTGCCATCTCGATTGCTCTGCTGGGTTTGGGCGCGGGCGGGGTATTCGCCTATCTGCTGAAGAGACGCCTGGCACGAACGGATACGCGCGCTCTGGCAGCCCGGCTGTGTATCGATAGCTCGATACTGGTGTTTGTCGCTCTCGAGGTCGTGCTGCATGTTCCGGTTGCGCTCACGGTCACAGGAAGAAACTTCCTGCACCTGACTGCGATTTACGTGATTTCCGCGCTGCCTTTTTTCCTGACGGGAGTGCAGTTCTCGGTGGTATTCGCGCGCGAATCGCGGCGCATTCCGCGGCTTTATGGAGCCGATCTTTGCGGAGGAGCGATGGCCTGCCTTGCCGTCGTGCCGCTGCTCAACTGGATCGGCGGGCCCAATACGATTCTGTTCGCCGGCGTTGCGCTGGCGGCCGCTGCCATGATCTGGGCGGCTTCGCGGACCACTCAGCGGATCGCCTTTGGCGTGCTTGCCGCATTCCTGATCTTGATCGCCGCCAACCTCAATAACCGGCTGATCGATGTGGTCTATGCCAAAGGCCTGTTCCGTGATCCGGCCTGGGTGGAATTTTCCCGCTGGAACGCTTTGTCCCGCGTGGAAGTGGACCGCTGGGGACCGGCGAAAGCCATCGTGATCGATGCCGACGCTTCGACTTACATCATGAATGTTGATCTGGGGCACTGGCGTGAAACGGGGTGGGAACGCCTTCTCATGTCGGCTCCGCCGGCCCTGGCCAATGTTCTGCGCCCTCATGGAGAATTCGCCATTATCGGCCCGGGAGGGGGAGTGGATGTGGTGCGCGCGTTGGGCAATGGCAGCCCGAACGTCGTGGGTATCGAGATCAATCCCATCATTGCCAACACCATCATGCGCGGCCGCTATGCCAGCTATTCCAAACATCTTTATCAGCGGCCGGACGTGCACATGCACGTGACCGATGGCCGCTCTTACCTGCGCTCATCGCGGGAGCAGTTCGACGTCGTACAAATGACTCTGGTGGATACATGGGCTTCGACCGCCGCGGGAGCCTTTGCGCTGAGCGAAAACAATCTCTATACCGTGGAAGCGTTTGAGGAGTATTTCGAACACCTCAAGCCGGATGGCATGATCGCGATTACGCGATGGGAATTCCGCGAGCCGCGCGAAGCCTTGCGGATAGTATCCGTGGCTATGCAAGCCTTGCACCGGCTTGGCGTGGCCGATCCATCCCGCAATTTCATCGTCGCCTCTCAGGGGGCCTTGACCGAAGATGGCATTCCCGTGGTGGTGCTCTCCAAAAAGTCCGCTTTCACTGCCGAGGAAGAAGCCGCGGTGAAGGCTGCCTTTGACCGCTACAGGAACCTGCAGCCTCTTTATCTTCCGTCGACGCCCGGCCATAATCCGTTTTCCGAGTTGATTGCAAGCAACGACCCCTACGCTTTTGCCCGGGAATATGCCTATAACGTGGCGCCGGTCAATGATGATTCGCCATTCTTCTTTTTTACCCTCAAGCCGAGCCAAGTGCTAAGACAGGCAAAAGGCGAAAAAGGAGTCGACTGGAAGGTAAATCTCGGCGTGGTGGTTTTGATTCTGGTGCTGGCGATTTCTTTCGCGGCCGTTGTGCTATTTCTGATTTTGCCGCTGGCGCTGAAAGCGGGTGGACTGCATTCGGCGACCGGACTGCGGCGTCCGGCTTTAACCTTGATGTATTTCGTCGCCGTAGGACTAGGGTACATCCTGGTGGAAATCGCCTTCATCCAGCGCTTCGTGCTGTTCTTAGGACATCCCACCTATGCTCTGACCGTCGTCATTTTCCTCTTACTTCTTTCCAGTGGAGCGGGAAGCCTGTTTTCCCGCCGCTGGCTTCCCCACACCCGGCTGGCCTGGATGCCGATCCTGCTGGTCGTCGGTCTACTTCTGCTCAACGTGTTCTTTCTTCCCGGACGGCTGGCGGCGTGGGTGGGATTGGCCTTCGACGTCCGTCTTCTGATCAGTGCCGTTCTGCTCGTGCCGCTGGGATTCCTAATGGGCATGCCATTTCCCACAGGGCTGCGTGCGCTGGCCGGACTGCCGGCGCCTGAATTTGCCAGCGCACCAGCGACAGCAGACAACGCCGTCGAGTGGGCCTGGGCTATGAACGCCTCGGCCAGCGTGTTGGGATCCGTGCTGGCCATGGTGATCGCGATTCAGTTCGGCCTGACCGTAACTTTGGCATGTGGCGTGGGAGCCTACCTTCTGGCCTTGCTGCTGATCCCAATCTTGCCACGAGAAGCCGAGCGAGCTTAGTCTACAGTCCCTCCACAGCCCGGTTGGTTCCCACCTTTAAAGGGTGGACCGGTCCGTGGGCAGCGGCCGGGGTTCCCGTTGTGGAACCGTTACCGATTGATTTTTCAGGGGCATGTGAGATCGGTCACGCACGGGGAACGGGTCGTTCTATTAGGGTTCATCGGCAGGAGACCCCCCCATGCTATCCGGACGGCCTACGCGAGCAATCGTGCATGCTCTCGACTGGTTGGCGGAACGCGTTTTGCCGCCAGACGACAGACCAGACCATCTGAGAACCGGGCAGCGCGGCGAAGAAGATGCTTACTTCCACCTGCGGCGTCAGGGCTATGCGATGGTAGCGCGAAATTTCCGTTCGCCGCGTTGCCGGGGCGAGATCGACTTGATCGGATGGGACGGAGACGTCCTTTGTTTTATTGAAGTTAAAACGCGAACCACGCGCGACGTGAAGCCCGGCGAGGCGGCGGTGGACCGGCACAAACGGCGGGAACTGGCTGTGGTCATCCGTGATTACCTTCGGCGCTTTCCACCATCGTGCCAGTGGCGTTTCGATGTAGTAAGCGTATACTATGAATCACCGAACACAGGCCAGCCGCAGATCGAAGTCTTTCGTCGTTCCTCCCTGTCGGCTTAGGACGGAGTTTTTGGTCGATACCTAAAATTAAGGGGCTTAGAGAGTTGCCTGAACTTAGAAAAGATCCTATTGTCGGCCGCTGGGTGATCATTTCCACCGACCGGGCCAAGCGCCCAACCGATTTTGCAAGGGAAAATGTGAAGTTGAAGGGCGGCTTTTGCCCCTTCTGCTACGGAAACGAGAGCAAGACGCCGCCGGAGATCCAGGCCTACCGGCCAAGTTCGAACGGCGGGCCGGCTTCGCAGCGCGACACGCCGGGCTGGACCGTCCGGGTGGTGCCGAATAAGTTCCCGGCCCTGGGAATCGAAGGGAACATGAACCGGCAGGCCGAGGGCATGTTCGACCGCATGAACGGCATCGGGGCACATGAAGTCATCATCGAAACCCCGGATCACTCCGCCAGCCTGGCCACCTTGCCTCCCAAGCGCATCGAAGATGTTTTGTGGACCTTCCGCGACCGCATTCTGGATCTGAAGAAAGACCGCCGGTTCAAATACATCTTGATCTTCAAGAATCACGGCGAAGCTGCCGGAGCCTCCCTGGAGCACGCCCATTCTCAGCTGATTGCGCTTCCCATTGTGCCTATCAATGTGACCCAGGAACTGGAGGGCGCGAAGCAGTACTACCTCTACAAGGAGCGGTGCGTTTTCTGCGACATTATCCGGCAGGAGACGGAAAGCGGTGTTCGCGTTGTCGGGGAAAATGAAAATTTTTTAACGATCGCGCCTTACGCGCCGCGCTTTCCCTTTGAAACATGGGTGCTCCCAAAACAGCACGAGTCGGCGTTCGAGAACTCGTCATCACACATGTACGAAAACCTGGCGAGATCGCTGAAGACTCTGCTCACCAAAGCGGACCGCGTGCTGGACAATCCGCCCTACAACCTGGTGATTCACACTTCTCCGGTGCAGGACCCGACCAACGACCACTATCACTGGCATGTGGAGTTCATGCCCAAGCTGACCAAAACTGCGGGCTTCGAATGGGGGACCGGGTTTTATATCAATCCGACGCCGCCGGAGGAAGCCGCGAAGTTCCTGCGCGAGGCCAGCGTCGAGGAGCCGGTTCCAGCCGCGGTTGGCTAGGGTGCTGGCAGGATTTTGTAAAAATGAGGGCGCGGCCAGAAAGCCGCGCCCTTTTCAGTTGGACGGAGAGAGATCGAAACGTAGGGAGAGAAAGAATGTATGTTGGCGCCCCTCCCCAGGTTCCGGACTTCGCATGAGAGTACCCGGTTCACGGGCGGAGTTTGTCACCAAATTGTAAAAAGGTTGAGGCGCCTAACCCTGGGTGCGATCCTGGAACTCATCGTGCCAAGCCATTTGGATGGCTTCCAGTTTGCCTTCGTTGGAGGCCTTGGGATCGCCTTTAAAGTCAGTCAGTTCGGTGACATACCGGTGCAGATCGGTGAAGCGGACGGTTAGGGGATCAAGATCAGGATGCTTTTCGGAAAGCAGAATGCCGATGTCTTCTGCATCGTCCCAGGTGAGCGGTTTGGGCATGACAAACTCCAGAGTTGAAGGTTTCAGGGGTTTGTAGGTTTCAAAGTCTGGAATCTCAGCCGGCCGCGGCGATCACTGAGAACTTGCCGCTGCCAACCTTGAACTTCTGAAGCTTTGAAACCTGACTCTCAATGCTGTTCTTCCGAGACATAGTTCCGGTTCCAGGCCGGAATTTCCACCACAACTTTGCCCGGCTTCAGAATCTGCGCCTGGCAGCCGAGACGCGAGTTTAACTGTAGATCGGCGGCCATGTCGAGGCGGTCGGCTTCGTCGTCATCCATTTCAGACAAATTCTCCTTACCTTCCTTGATCCAGACGTGGCAGGTGGTGCAGGCGCAGTTGCCGCCGCACGCGTGGTCGAGCGGCACGTCAAAATTCAGAGCGACGTCGAGAATCGATTGCTCCTTGCCGTGATCTTCATAGGGCAGCTTGCCCAACTCGAATTGCACCGTCTTGCCTTCAGGCAGGAAGATGACTTGCACCGTGTTTTCACCGGGAGCATCTTCGGTCAAAGTGCCGGCTCCCTGAGTTTTCTCTTCTGACATCTTCACCTCAATCTCCTTTGCATTGTCATCCTGAGCCGCTTCCTTTTGCGGCGAAGGATCTATGCATTCGGCAGCCAGTTGCATCCATCCTTCGGCGCGGAAAACTGCGCCTCAGATGACAACATCATTCAAACTCCGCTTTTGCTACGGGGTGAGGCGCGGCTGGGCCTTCGCCCAGATCGGCCTCATCCATCGTCTTGCCTTTGAGCGCAGTAGAAACCGCGCTGTCCATCATTAATTCCGCCAGGCGCATGGTCCCCTGATTAAGTGCGTCGATGGCGTTGCGAATTGCCTGATAGTCCTCCCCGGCCATCACCGCGCGCAAGGCCTTCTCCATCTTGGCGATCTGTTTCTTCTCGCCGGTAGTTAGCTGACCCCATGCCGGGCTGTTCTTGCCTTTATCCAGCGCCGCGAGAATCGTCTCGGCCTCCCGGCGAGCTTCGATCACCTGGCGCTTGCGAAAATCTTCTTCCGCGTTGTCAAAGGAATCGAGGATCATGCTTTCGACCTGCTCGTCGCTGAGGCCGTAGCTGGGCTGGACTTCGATCTGCGCTTCGGTGCCGCTGCGCTGCTCGCGCGCGGAAACGTGCAAAATGCCGTTGGCATCGATGAGGAACTTGACCTCGACGCGCGGCATGCCTGCGACCATCGGCGGAATGCCTCGGAGATCGAAGCGCGCCAGCGAGCGGCAATCATTGGCGAGTTCGCGCTCGCCCTGGAGAACGTGAATTGCGACGTTGGCTTGGCCGTCGACCTGCGTAGTGTAAAACTGGGTAGCCGACGCGGGTATGGTGGAGTTGCGCAGAATGATCTTGTCGGTCACGCCGCCGGCGACCTCGATGCCCAGCGAAAGCGGCGTGACATCGAGAAGCAGCATGTTCTGCGTGGCTTCCGACCCCCCGCCAAGAATGTTGGCCTGTACCGCTGCGCCGAGCGCCACGACTTCATCGGGATTGAGATCGGTATGAGGCTCGCGCTGAAAAAGTTCTTTGACTAAGGCTCGGACTTTCGGGATGCGCGTCGACCCGCCGACTAGCACGACCTCGTCGATTTGTTCCGGCTTGAGGTTGGCATCTTTCAATGCCTGCTTGCAGGGACCAACGGTTCGATCGATGATGGGCCGAATCAGCTGCTCAAATTGCTCGCGAGCGATCTCGCGTTGATAGCGCTTGTTGCCGGGCAATTGGATGTCGAGTTTGATGGATGGCTGTGATGAAAGCCCGATCTTGGCTTCGATCACGGCTTTGCGAATCGTGGCGACTGCCTCGCCATTGCGCGAAAGGTCGATCCCTATATCGCCACGAATATCGTCGAGAGCAATGCGGATGAGCAGATTGTCGATATCGTCGCCGCCGAGGTGAGTGTCGCCGTTGGTGGCGATGACTTCGAAAATGCCGTCGTGCAGCTTGAGAATTGAAATGTCGAAGGTGCCGCCACCAAGATCGTAGACCGCCACGATGCCGTTCTGCTTTTTGTCGAGGCCGTAGGCAAGCGACGCGGCGGTGGGCTCGTTCACCAGGCGCAGAACATCGAGCCCGGCGATGCGGCCGGCATCTTTAGTCGCCTGCCGCTGGGCGTCGTTGAAATAGGCGGGAACTGTGATGACCGCTTTGCTGACGGGTTCTCCGAAGAAGCGCTCCGCGTTGCGCTTGAGCTGGCGCAGAATCAGCGCGGAAATCTCGGGCGGCGTGAACATCTTTTCGCCCAGCCTGATGCGCAGAACTTCGCCGGGTGAGAGATCCTCGGCGAGGCGAAAGGGAAAGAGCTTCAGTTCGTCCTGAATGTCCTCGACGCCCCGGCCCATCAGCCGCTTGATGGAATAAACCGCCCTCTCGGGGGTCTCAATCAGAAAGCGCCGCGCCGCATTGCCAATGATTGGCTGGTCTTTTTCATCGAGCGCAACCACTGAGGGGACCAGGTTGGAACCGTCTTCCCCCGGGATGACGACAGGCGTCTCCCCCTGCATGAAAGCCACCAGTGAATTGGTGGTTCCGAGGTCGATACCGACGATGTGATCAGATGCCATGGTCCAATGCAGTAGCGAGCTGATCGCGCGATTGTTGCGTCGCAAATCACGCGACGCATCGCGCAGCTCGTCTGGATCCTTCGCTGCGCCAAGAACGCCTGCTCAGGACGACAATCAACGGTTCAGCTTTCCAGCACTTCGTTCACATCCCTTACCAGATTGCGGATGTAGTTTCTGCGGTTGAGCACATCCACCATCTTGTCGAGCGCGCGTTTGCGCTCGTCGGGCGAAACGGCTTGCCCAGCGCTCTCGCGATCGATCAAGCCGTCCCACGTCTTCCAGTCACCCTGCAACTCTTGAAGCAGCGCGTCAAACTTCTCTTCGAGTTCGAGCTTCTGCCTGCCAACCTCTTCAATCAGAGCGGGATCGTCCTCGCCCATTTTCTTCTGTGTGCGCAGTTGCTCGAGCTGCATATTCAACTCGAACACTTCTTCCAGCAAATCCGGGGGAACAATCTGTTTCTTGACTTCGCCCGAGGCACGGGCCTTTTCGGTCGCGGCCTTCGATTGCTCTTCGAGTTCTATGCCTTCCAGCCGCAGAAGGTACTGCGTGCGTTTGACCGGATCCTTCAAGGTGCGATGCGCATCGTTGAGCATGGAGCTTTGTTGCAGGCTCCACTCCTGTTCGCGGCTGCCGGCGCGAGCGTTGAGATCAGGATGGAGCCTGCGGCTGAGTTCGTAGAAATCCTTTTCCAGCACGGCGAGATCGAGGTTCAGCTTGCGCCGAAGGCCGAAGAACGTGAAGTAGTCGACGGGCGCCGGCGGCTGCACCTTGCCGCAGGCCTCGCAAAAGTGGACAGCGCGCATAGTCCCGCAAGACCAGCAGGATTGAGTTTCCGCGGATGCGAGTCTTGCAGAATTGTTCGTCAGTGTCGAGGGCATCGTTTAGTTACCTGGCCAGAAACTTTACCGCCGAGCACGCAGAGGACGCAGAGAACCAGGAGGAAGAAACCCAGCTCATCTCGGCGCGCTCAGCATCCTCGGCGGTTGACTTTCCTCCTAAGCGGCAGAGAGATCAGGCTGAGAACGAAGTCCCGCAGCCACAGGACTTGGTCGCCTGGGGATTCACGAAGACGAATCCTTGCTGCATCAGCGTTTCCTGATAGTCCAGGGTCATGCCATGCAAATAGATAAACGACTTCGGATCGACAAACACCCGCACATCCTCGAACTGAAAGATACGGTCGCGCTCCCGAGGCTGCGTGTCGAAGCGGATGTTATAGCTAAGCCCCGAGCATCCACCGCCCTGCACGCCGAGACGCAGTCCGCCGACATGGGGCGCGATGCCTTCCTTGGCCATCGCGGAGCGAATTTTACCAATGGCCTTCGCGGTGACCTGAATTCCCTTCGCCACCGGCGCAGATTGTTCGATCGTTGTGGTCATTCGCTCTACTCAACACCTTGTCATCCTGAGCCCGCCGTCTTTGCGGCGAAGGATCTGCGCAACTGGCTTTGACTTCATCGATTCTTCGCTGCGCCCAGGATGACAGCAACCGTGAAGTTACTTCGCTTCGGCTGCGACCGGCTTGGCAACTTCCTGCTTCTTCTTCCAGTCGCCGATGGCGGCGCGGATCGCATCCTCGGCCAGCACCGAGCAGTGAATCTTGACCGGAGGCAGCGAAAGCTCCTTGACGATCTCCGTATTCTTGATCGCCAGAGCCTCCTCGATCGTCTTGCCCTTCACCCATTCGGTCGCGAGCGAAGAAGAAGCAATGGCTGAGCCGCAGCCAAAAGTCTTAAACTTCGCGTCCTCGATGATGTTGGTGTCGCGATTGACCTTGATCTGCAGCTTCATGACGTCGCCGCACTCGGGCGCGCCGACCAGGCCGGTGCCGACTTCGGGGCTGGACTTGTCCATCGAGCCGACGTTGCGCGGATTGTTGTAGTGATCGATTACTTTGTCGCTGTATGACATTCGGTTCTCCTGAGTCTTTTTGTAATTCTCTCAGCGGCTAAAGCCGCAAATCAATCGAACTCGTTGCGGCACGGCTAAAGCCGTGCCCTGATACGAGCCGCAGTTGCGCTCGCTACCCGGTACTCGCAACTCCGTACTTTTACTCTCCTGCCCACTTCACATCCTTCAAGTTGATACCTTCCTTCGCCATTTCGTAGAGCGGAGAAAGCTCGCGCAGACGCTCTACCGTTTCGATGACGCGGTCGGCGACGTAATCAACTTCGGCTTCGGTGTTGAAGCGGCCAATGCCGAAGCGGATCGAACTGTGCGCCAGGTCGTCCCCGGTGCCGAGAGCCTTTAATACATAAGATGGTTCGAGCGTCGCAGAGGTGCACGCCGATCCGCTGGAAACGGCAACGTCGTTAATTCCCATCAGCAGCGACTCGCCCTCCACATAGGCAAAGCTGATGTTGATATTGCCGGGCAGGCGATGCTCCATCGAGCCGTTGATATAGACCTCATCCAGTTTGCCCATAATGCGGTCGCGCAAACGATTCCGCAGGCCAGCCAAACGGCAAGACTCCTTCGCCATCTCTTGCTGAGCCAAAGCGCAGGCCTTGCCCAGGCCAACAATACTCGGAACGTTGAGCGTTCCAGAGCGCATGCCACGTTCGTGCCCGCCGCCATCGATGATCGCCGAAATCTGCACGCGCGGATTCTTGCGCCGCACATAAAGCGCGCCCACACCTTTAGGACCGTACATCTTGTGGCCGGAGATCGAAGCCAGATCGATGTTCTGCTTGATTACATCCACCGGCACTTTTCCGACCGCCTGCGTGGCATCGGTATGAAAAATCACGCCGCGCTCGTGACAGAGTTTGCCAATTTCTTCAACCGGCTGCAGCACGCCGATCTCGTTATTCGCGAACATGATGGTGACGAGAATCGTCTTGTCGTCCATCGCTCGCTTCAAGTCGTCGAGATCGATGAGACCGTCTTTCTGCACCGGCAGGTAGGTCACGCGATAGCCGTATTTCTCGAGGCGCTTGCAGGTATCGAGAACGGCTTTGTGCTCGGTGACTGCCGTGATGATGTGGTTGCCCTTTTCGCGATACATCTCGGCGACGCCCTTAATGGCGAGGTTGTCGCTCTCGGTGGCGCCGGAGGTAAAAATAATCTCTTTGGTGGTGGCGCCGACCAGCTTGGCAATGCGCTCGCGCGCGGTCTCCACGCCCTCTTCGGCAGCCCAACCGAAGGAGTGATTGCGGCTGGCCGCATTGCCGAATTTCTCCATGAAATAAGGCAGCATCTCCTCCAGCACCCGCGGGTCCATCGGAGTGGTGGCGTGGTTATCCATGTAGATCGGCAGCTTCACACCCTGGGGAGCGGAGAGCTGCGTGCGGGTCAATTCATTTTGGTTCAGATCCCGGGGGATTTTTACTTCCGTGCTCATGATTGCTTCTCCCTTAACTCCATCTTTAGCTTTCTCAACTCAAATGAGGCGGCCGGTAATGGAAACCAGTTCCGCCTGTCCGGCGCTCTCTTGAGTGGCGACGACCTCTTCCGTTTCTTCCTTCATATGTGCAATCTTGATGCGTTTCAGCACCTCTTCGATACTCTGATTTACTTTGCGCAAAGGCTCACGGATGGTGCAGCGGTCGCTCTGGCCGCACTCTCCGCGAACGGTCACGCAAGAAGTGATGAATAAAGGCCCGTCGATTGCCTGAATCACCTCGAACGCGGAGATGGTGTGCGCCGCCCGCGCCAGCGTGTAACCGCCGTTGATCCCATGCTGCGAATGCAGCAGACCGGCCCTCGCGAGCCGCTGCAAGATCTTGGCCAGAACCTGCGGCGGAATCCCGTAGGAAGCCGCCACGTCGTTGGCGCTACGCGAACCGTCGCTTGCGTGCTCGGCGAGGTCTTTCATCGCCATCAACGCGTAGTCGGCTTTCTTCGTCAGCTTGAGCATCGGCAGAAACAGCGCTTACAAATCCGACCGATTTAGCCGGATATAAATCCGACCGATTCAGTCGTGATTCATTCTAGTCCTCCCGGCGGCCCCGATGCAACCCTGGTCAGGGAATGGGGGGAAATCGGGCTCCAGTGGTAACCCTATCCGATTGAATGGCTTGCGAAAAGAGCATCGACAGTGAGTCCGAACCGGCTGGCTTGGCGAGACCGCGCACCCCTAGGTTTTATCGACCAAGTGAATTTCACAAGCGTGTAACTTCGAAGGACTTGACAAGCTTGGGGGCAGGATTACAATACCGCCAATTCCGGCCAATCTGATCCCCTTAGGGCGCTGCCGGATTGTATGACCTCAAAGCCGCAGTCCCAGCCCCCCAGTGGAACCAGGATGCAACCCTGCAAGCACCCACGTGTGCAAATTGTGAGCCGTGATGAGGAATCGGAGTTTGTCGAGTGCAAGGAGTGCGGCGAGATCTTCGAGTCCAGCGAATTCAAAGATATGAACATTGAAGAACGGCATAGCAACGACCTCTGATGCCGTTTCTGTCGGCGGGTCACTAAGGTAATCTTTGACTCGCTTCCCCGCTTGTTTCCGCTCCCGGCTGCCTGCTAGTCTGCTGCGCGGGGTTGTGCATTCGCACAGTTGACTCAATGCCTGCTGCGCTGGTGGTCGACGATTCCATGTTGATTCGTTACACGGTTTGCCGCTTCCTTGAGGAACGCGGCTTCGCCGTGGAACATGCCACGAACGGCGTTGAGGCCCTACAGACACTCGAAAAGCTGACGCCAGACCTCATTGTCACGGATATGCAGATGCCCAGGATGTCGGGAGCCGATCTGATCACAGCCTTGAAGGCAAAACCACAGACCGCCAAGATCCCGATCATTATTGTTGCAGGACGCGGCAGCGGCTTCGATGAATCCGAGAAGCGCGCCGACTTTGCCATCTACAAAGACATCGACATCGAAGGCCAGCTCGGAAAGGCCCTGGATGCGGTGACCAAGAAGAAAACCCGCCGCCGGAGGGCCGCGGGAAGATAGCAGAGAACGCGCGGGTCTTAAGACTGCGCGAAATCTACTTCAGGCGTAATCCCGCTTCCGCAGAAAAGTCCATCGAGGCAAAATCCTTCGCAAGAAATTTCGGATAGGCGGCCGCGGCAATCATGGCTGCGTTATCGGTGGACAGCTGGCGCGACGGGAAATAAACCGGCAGGCCCTCCTGCGCGGCATCGCGCTCGAATGCCTGGCGCAGTTCATTGTTCGCGGCTACGCCCCCGGTGACGAAAAGAGTTGCGACCTCGTGCGCTCGGGCCGCTGCCAGGGTCTTGCCAATCAGGTCTTCCACCATGGCCCGCTGAAACGAAGCCACGAGATCGAGAGTCAGCTTGTCGCAATGGGTGAGAAGGTCGTCGACCGTGGGTTTGGTAATCGATGCCAGCGCCGTCCTCCGCGTTTCAATCTCTTGCCGCATGTTGTGAGCTTCGAGATATCGGAGAACGGCGGTTTTGATGCCGCTGTAAGAAAAGTCAAAACAAACGCGGTCTTCAGCTGATTTGCCTTCCGTTCTTGTGCGCCGGTCTGCGTGCTTGATCTGCGCCGGCGGAAACTTCACCGCCCGGGGGTCGCCATGCGGCGCGAGACGATCGATGACGGGACCTCCCGGATAGCCCAAGCCCAGCAGCTTTGCGACCTTGTCGAACGCTTCACCGGCGGCGTCATCACGGGTGTGGCCGATGTTTTCGTAAGTCCAGGCATCGCCCCGCTGCCTGGCCAGATAGAGGTGGGTGTGACCGCCCGACACCACAAGGGCCAGGACTGGGAACTGCATTTCGCGAATGCCCTTCTGCCGCTCTTCCAGCAGAACGGCATGAATGTGGCCCTCGAGGTGATTGACTGCGATCAGAGGCTTGTCGAGGGCGAAGGCCAGCGCCTTTGCGTAACTGATGCCCACGAGCAGCGTTCCGGCAAGGCCGGGTCCCTGCGTGACGGCGATCGCATCGACGGAATCATAAGTGTGTTCTGCCTGGGCTAGCGCCTGCCGCACAACCGGAACGATGGCGCGCAGATGTTCGCGCGACGCCAGCTCCGGGACCACGCCCCCGTAAGGCTGATGCGTGGCGATTTGCGAGGCGACGACGTTTGAAATCAATTGCTCCCCCGAACGCACCACGGCAGCTGCAGTTTCGTCGCAGGAGCTTTC
>DATKPV010000134.1:0-11605 GCA_035523915.1 Candidatus Aquilonibacter sp.
TTCGGCGATCCCGACGCACGCGTGCTCGTCATGGGCCTCGCGCCCGGAGCGCACGGGTCCAATCGCACCGGCCGTCCGTTTACCGGCGATGCGTCCGGCAAGTTTATGTACCCGGTGTTATATGAGACCGGATTCGCTAGCCAGCCCACCGCCACTGATCGCAACGATGGGCTGAAACTGAAAGATCTTTACATCACCGCTGCGGTGCGGTGCGCCCCGCCCCACAACAAGCCGCTCCCGCAGGAGTTGGCCAACTGTTCGCATTTTCTTGATCGCGAGCTGGCTGGATTAGAAAAAGTGAAGGTGGTGGTCGCGCTGGGGAAAATCGGTTTTGACGCCTATCTGAATTACCTCCGGCGCAAAGGACTGGTTACCAACAAGAAAGGTTATCCCTTCAAGCACGGTGCTCGCCATCGCTTGCCAGATGGGAAAGTGCTGTTGGCCTCTTATCATCCGTCGAACCAGAACACGCAGACCGGCAAGCTCACGCGCAGAATGTTTTTGACGGTCTTTCAAGAGGCGGCAAAACTTGCCGATGAATAAATGCAAGGCGCCGCCGGAGCCGGATCGTACCACCTCCCCAATGCGTGGGGTGCTGAGAAACCAGGGGTCACGAACTGGGGCGGCGCCGTCCCATCTTCGCTGGAATCGCGTGCTTTTTCGTTCTTCATTTCAATTTTGTGGCTGTAACTTCGAGCTGAAACTGTCGCTTGGAGTTGGGATCATCCACAATTCCCATGACAATGGGTTTGTCATTCATCACGATCGTGCTGCCCTCAATCTTCATTTGCCGCACCACGGGATGCGATTCACTGCCTTGCCCGGGAGGAACTAGGCTGCTGCTTTCCGCTCGCGCCGTCAATTCCAGTTGTCCATTGCGCTCAAAGAGGCGAGCAAAAAGGTTTATTCCGACGTCCAGATATTGGAACTCACCATCCTTCGTATCGACGGGTACCCGTGTCCCGATCTTGATCTCATTGCCGTCATTCGTGTCGAGATTCATCGAGTATTGGCGAGAATTGATGCGTTTCCCGTCTTCCATTTCGCTGATCAGAAAATCGAGACGATACGGCTCGATGGTGACTTCATGTCGAGTTCCCTCCGGTTCTTTCGCCACCGGTTTAGATGCCGTGTTCTGATCCTGCGCCGACAGATTTCCGGCTCGCACACCGCATAACAACGCCATCAAAATGAAGCAGGCCGCTTTTTTCCTAGACATCGTCGCTCCTTTATTGGTCCGTAGTTTGTTGATTTAGCTGCTCAGAATCTCCGTCTGCCGTCGCACGCCATTTCCTTGCATCCTCCATTTGCTCATTTCGTATCTCGGCGGCGCGCAGTTCCGCCAACAGGACAGCCTGATTATGAAAACGCGAGACATACATCGCGAGAATCTGCTCTTGTTCCGTGGGCGGCTGCCAAGATGGAAATTGATCTAGCTTGGGAAGCGTTGCAACCTTTGTTCGGACTGCGGTGGCTGAACGTCTGGCCGGCGAGCTAGCGGTTACCGCCGGCCGGACTAAGTGCGAAACCTTGCCGGCAACCTTTGCGCTGGCGTTCGGTTGCGCTGGGGAGATATTCCGGTGTGCAACTTGACGAACTACCAGCCCCGACCCGGACATCAAAACCACGGTCACCGCAATCAGCACCAATGCCGCGGCCGCGGCTACTGCTGGCCATATTAGCCAGCTTCTGAAATCCCGCTCCTGTTGGCGCGCACGCAGATTCGCCAAAACCCGCTCCTCCAGACCGTAGCGCGGTTCAACGGAGCCGTACTGCGCCAACGCAACATCCAGCATGCGGTCGAGTTTGCCGAAGCCAGAGTTCTGTCTACCTTGCGACATCTTCCGATCATCCATTGCTACACTCCTTCTTACTCCGGATCTGCTCGGTCAATTTCTTTCGCAAGATCTGTCGCGCCCGAAAGACTCGCGATCGTACCGCCGCTTCGCTGATTGCCAGCGCGGCGGCAACCTCCTGGGGAGACATCTCCACGATGGTCGAGAGGATCAACGGCTCCCGGAGCTTGGCCGGCAGCGCGGAGATCAACGGTTCCAACCGGCCCGCGATCTCAGAGCTCTGCAGAGCTTCATCAGTGGGCGTTCCGGCAGCCGCAATCTGGAGAGCAGGCGTGTCGCGATCTTCCAGTGCAATCTCGCGTCTGTCTTCGCGACGCTTACTCCGGTCCAGGGCCACGCGCCATGCGATTCGCGCAAGCCAGTTTTTTGGATTCTCGACAAATTCGATCTTGTTGCCATAGCGCCAAACTCGAACGAATGTCTCCTGGGTTGCGTCTTCGGCGTCCTGATGATTTCGCAACACGGAGTGCGCGATGCGATAAACCAGCCGCGCGTATTCCCGGACCAGGTCGTTCAAAATCGCGTCGCGATTCTGCACAACCGTCGGAACTGCGGTCAGAATGCCCTCTCCCAACACCCGTTCTCCGCCTTCAATCATGCAGACCATCCAGGCACGGATTTCGTTCAGGAATATCCTAAGCAGAACGAGGACGGGTCATGGTCTTGCAGAATCGGAGTGTAAGGGGTGCCTAAGCGGCGAAACGACTTGCGGCAAGCGACGAAGGGCAGCTTTAGAATCCCACCATTACCGGTTCCGGCTCGAGCCGAACGCCCCAGATTTCTTCCACGCGCTGCTGAATCTGATCTTTCAGCGCGACGATTTCCGCAGCGCTTGCGCCGCCGCGATTGATAATGGCCAGCGCATGTTTGCGCGAGATGCCGACGTGGCCAAAGCCATATCCCTTATTGAAGCCGGAGCGCTCCACCAGCCACGCCGCCGAGACCTTCTTGTGCGTTTCAAGTGCCGGATAACTGGGAACGGTCAAGCGGCGGGCGCTGGCCCGTTTCTTTAACTCTTCGTGCTGCGCCTCGGAAAGCACGGGGTTCTTGAAGAACGATCCCGCACTTTGGGAGTCCTCATCGCCCGGTGTGATCAGCATGCCCTTGAGCGCGCGAATGTGCCGCACGGCCTCCCGTACCTCGGCCAGAGAAGGCGTGCTGTCCCATCCCTCGAAGTGCCTTTTAAGATCGGCATAGTCGATGCGCGGCTTGCCATCCGGAGTGAGGGCGTAAGTTACGCGCAGGATCACGAACCGCCCGCGTTCGCTGGTATTGAAGATGCTGGTGCGGTAGCCGAATCCGCAAGCTTCGTGGCAAAGTTCGCGAATCGTGCCGTCTCTCATGTCGAAGGCCTGCAGGGATACGATCGTTTCCGAGACTTCCTCTCCATAGGCGCCGACGTTCTGCACGGGACTTCCACCCACGCTGCCGGGAATCCCGCTCAGGCACTCGACTCCAGCGCAGCGTGCCATCACTGCGCGCGAAACAAACCGGTCCCACGATTCGCCGGCTCCCACATCGAAGAGAGTCCGGCCATCGTCGGCTCGCTCGCCCCTCCGCTCGATTCCAGTAATCGCAACCTTCAACACCAGGCCCGCCCAGCCAGCATCTGCAACCACCACATTGCTTCCCCCGCCCACCACGAACAGGGGCAAATTGCGGGAGCGCACGAAGGCGACCGCCCGCTCCACTTCGCCTGCATCCTGCGCCTCTACGAAGTACCGCGCAGGACCTCCGATCTTCAAGGTGGTCAGAGGCGCCAGCGGGATGTTCTCAAGCAGTTGCACGAATTCTCAATATACATTCGGCCCGGCGCTGGTAACCGGCATCGCACGGCTTACGAAAGTGCAAGTTGTCAGTTGAGTAATAGCGAGTCGAAAGATCGAGGCAGAGGCAAACGCAGGCGGGATTTCTCGGAAGATGATTTATAGCAATCGCACCGGAAATGCAGAAGTTGTTCCTCAGAACTGCGGCGTCATCGATTTTGCCTCTTCCAGCGTCACGCGCCGTCTGTTTCGGTAGGCCAGATTCGCCATATGGCAGGCGATCGCGGAACGGTAGCCGATCTCAACGGAACCATTGGGAGTCTTGCGGCTGCGGATGCAATCGATCCAATTCGCCATGTGATCCTGGTCCTTTGTTTTGGCGTTCAAAGGCTCTCCCTGCGGGCGATTGACCTTCTCCGGGTAGTAATGGATGTATTCCTGGTCCTCGCCGTTCACCATGTCGGAAAGTCCCCACCCGTGCTCGATGGTGCCGTCGCTACCCAGGAAGTGCTCGCCCAGCCCGTAGTGGCGATTGCTGAATGTGGATTGCCAGGTGACTACGAGCTCAGGAAAGTCGAAGGCAACGGCAATCGTATCGGGAACCTGGCGGCCGTCCTTCTCAGAAAATACGCCCCCCGACATGTAGGCAGCGTTGGGCAGCGGCAGACTGAGCGCGGTCATGATCCAGGCGATCTGATGCACCATGTTTTCGGTGACATTGCCGCCTGAGAATTCCCAGAACAGCCGCCAATTAATCAGGCGATAGGGATCGAACGGCTCGGAAGGGCGTCCGTTGAGGAAGGCGCTCCAATTGACGTTCTGCGCCGCACAATCGGAAGGAACCGGCCGCACCCACTGTCCCTGGCCATGAGGAGTATTGCGGCTCATCCAGGAGTTGACTTGCGTGACCTTACCGGCGATGCCGTCCTGAAACCATCTTTTTGCGTCGGCCAATGCTCCCGAGCTTTCCCACTGAAGCCCGATTTGAACGATGCGGCCGGAAGAATTCGTGGCCGCCAGGCACTGCTCCGCTTCCGGAATCGACCAGGTCATGGTTTTTTCCGCATAAAGATCCTTTCCGGCGGAGAGGGTGTCGAGAAAGTGACGGGCGTGACAATGCAGGGGGCTGGCGACGATCACCGCATCAACGTCTTTCAGGTCGAGTACGCGGTGGTGGTCATCGAAAGTTTGAATGCCCGGCGCCATTTTTTGGGCTTCGTCCCGCCGCCGGCTGTAGACGTCGGCCATTGCGACCAATTCGACCTTCGGCACAGCTTGCGCTTCCTGAAGCAAATCCTGGCCCCGATTCCCCACGCCGATCATGCCTACGCGAATCCGATCGTTGGCTCCCAGAATTCGAGTGTAGGGAAGCGCCCACATGGCCGCCGTTCCCAGGGATGCTTTCCTTACGAAATCTCGTCTGGTATTTTCTGTCACGGCAAGTCCTCCGAGCAGGTTTTTGAGCGTCCGGGACAAAAGCTAAACAGCGCCTGGACTATAGTGCTCCTGCGCTTTGCAGCAACTTTTTCATCCCGGCCCAACTCTGGCGCGAAGATTCCTCGGGCGTGCCGCCTCCGTCCCAGTGAGTTTCAAGGCTTACGGCGTAGTGGTAACCATCCCGCTTAAAGGCTTTGAACTGACCTGCCCAGTCGATGATGCCTTTTCCCATGGGCGCCCAGTCGTCTTTTCCGAGGTGCACAACATCCTTGCAGTGGCAATGGCCGATGCGCTCTTTGGGGAGCAAGCTGTAGCCGTCCGGATAGGGGATTTCACCGGATGCGGCGGCGTTGCCCGGATCCCAGTTCAGCATCAGGTGGGGAGACTTTACGGCCGCGAGAACTTTGGCGGCTTCCGCGCCAGTCGCGGTGTTGAGACCGCTATCGTTTTCGAGAAGCAGAACGATTCCATGGCTGCCGGCTTTTTCCGCGGCTTCGAACAGCTTGGCGTTGATTGCTGCGCGATAGGGCGCAGGATTTTCGAGCCGCCAGAAATCGAAACAACGGACACGGTCAGTACCGAATGTCTTCGCCAACTCGATGGCGCGCTCGAGGACTTCGTCCTGTTGCGCGAACTTAAAGCTGGCATGAAAATCGTCGGTTTCGCTGTATTTCGACTTGGGGGCGCCGGACCAGTCCACCTTGAAGAGCGGGCTGGCGATGTCGGTCACGCGCAGCTCGTACTTCTTTAGAATGCGTCGCGTTTCGGCAACTTCGTGAGCGTCGAGATTCACAATGTTCTTGTTCCACATGCCCCGCAACTCGATCCATTGCATGCCGAATTCCCGGGAAGCGACTTCGCAGGCGCGGCCAAAGTCCTGTGAGATTTCGTCATTGATCACCGAGACGCGGAATGGAGAACGGAGCCTGGAGCGCGCCTCCTGGGCGCCGAGAAGGGAAGTCCTGGCTGCCATCGCCATGGCTCCCCCCAAGACGGACAAAAATCTGCGGCGGGTGACGCCGGCCCCGTTGCTTTCCTCCGCTAATTCTGATTTCAAGAATTGTGGATTGCGGGCTGCGATGATGGATGATGGTTGCATGAGTTAGTTGTTGCCCTTTCCGAATCGATGGTGCCAAACCCGGGCAGCACCGATCAGATTCGAATCGTCGCCCAGTGAAGCGAGAGCGATTTCCGTCTTCTCGAAAGGCACAAAACGGCAATTTCGGACGATGGTTTCGCGAATTCCCTCCACGAAGAGTACAGCACTTTTCATCACGCTGCCGCCGAGCACGATCACGTCCGGCGCAAACAGATTCACGAGATTCGCCAGACCCAGCCCCAGATAGAAGGTTTCGCGCTCGACCGCCTTGTTGGCCAGCGAGTCCCCTTGCCGAGCCAGTTCGCAGATGCCACGGGCGGTGAGACCCTCCCTGCGAGGATCGGATTCCTTGAGTTCACCTTCGAGCCACTTGACCATGGCCGGACCTGCGGCCAGTGATTCCCAACATCCTTGAACTCCACACGAACAGTACGGTCCCGAGGGATCAATCACATGATGCCCGAACTCCGGATGGGCACCATCCACGCCGCGATAAAGCTTTCCATCAATCACAACGCCGCCGCCGATCCCGGTTCCCAACGTCACATAGATCAGTCGCTGCTTGTGCCTGCCTGCGCCCCATGCGGCTTCGGCCAGCGCGCCGGCGTCGGCATCGTTTTCCAGTGCAACCTTGACTTTGAAGGCGCGGGCCAGGTCTCGCACCGGGTTCTTGTGGCGCCAGTGCGGGAGAAAGTCCACTTCTCCAAATTCTCCGGTGAAAGGATCCACCGGACCAGTAGAGCCGATTCCAATGCCCGTGATCTTTACCCCGGACTCACGCGCAGTATCTCTTAGCATCTCGATGATCTGCTTGAGGCCTTCGGAATAAGCGAAATCCTTTCCGGTTGGAGCCTCCATCTTTGACCGGACTGTTCCCCGTTCATCGACCATACCCGCGGCAATTTTTGTCCCGCCGATATCGACCGCTCCGATCATTCGCTGGCCCCGCCCGCGCTACTGCCAATAAAAGCCGATTTTTGCACCACAGAGTCTTAAGAGTCTTAAAAAGTCAGCCGCACCGCAAACTGTAACACCCGCGGCATGTGCGCGTAGCTAGGATAAAGGAACGTGGTCGCCCCGGGCGACGATCCTATGTAGTTGTTCACTCCCGACCACTGAGTGTGATTAAAAACATTGAACGCCTCCGCCCGGAACTGAGCCTCCAGCTTTTCAGTAGGTTTGAAGACTTTGTAAATCGCCATGTCGATGTTGGTGCGGTAGGGCGCGTTCAGGCTGTTGCGGCCGGAATCGCCGAAGGTCAGGCCCTGAGGCAGCGCATAAGCATCGCAATTGAACAACGGCGCCGCCTTGATCGAGCCGTCCGGATTGGGCACGAAACAATCAGTGCCAGGTGCGGTATGAGGATTGCCCACGCGGTCGGCATAGGAACCGATACCGGTAGTCCCGTCCGCGACGCCGGCATTGTCTCCAAAAACGCCATCTGCCACCGTGAAGGGAGTGCCACTCTCCGAGGTCAGAATACCGCTATACTCCCACCCTCCGAAGAAGGTATGCGACAGTCCCTGACCGTGATAGGGGAGGTCGTAGATCCAGCTCATGGTGAGAATGTGGCGCTGATCGTAATTGGAGCTGGCGTAATTCTTGTGCAAGTCGCTGGAGTCTACGAAATTACTGTCCTGGTTGTCGGAAGAGTTAT
The DNA here is from genome assembly GCA_035523915.1 of Candidatus Aquilonibacter sp. GTDB lineage: Bacteria > Acidobacteriota > Terriglobia > Terriglobales > Acidobacteriaceae > Sulfotelmatobacter. The sequence goes on from DATKPV010000134.1 coordinate 7,816, forward strand.
CCAGCGAATGGCTGTAGGTATAAGCCACGTCGAGTGTGAGGGCCCCGCTGGTTTTGCGCAACGAAAACTGAAGGGCGTTGTAGTTGGAGTTCGCAACCGACTCGATTCTCTGAATGGAGCTTATGCCCGGATATTTTGTGCGAAAGATATCCGCGTCATATTGGCAGGCGACGGCCAGATTGTTGGCCCAGCTCCCGGTGATCGTGCTTGGGCTGCCGGTATCGACGTTCGCAGTAGCCGTCGCTTGGCCCGTGACCGGATCAATCGAAACCGTGTTGCAATCGTCATCGGTTATGATTTGCCCTGGTTGGTAAGGGTTCAGCGCAGCGGGCACATTCGCCAACTGGTTCATTTCATGCTGCAGAGTCAGGTGCGTCCCTTTCGCTCCCACATATGCCAGCGTGGCCACAGCGTTCCTGGGCAGGTCGTGCTGGACGTCCACATGCCACTGCTGCACGTAGGGCCAAACTGCCTGATCGGGGATGGAAGTGGTCGACAGCGGAAACAGCAGTCCCTGCCCTCCGACATTGCCGTAACCCACAACGTTGTACTGCGTGGGAGTGGCAACGATAGGCGGCGTTCCTTCCAGATCCTCGGCATTGGCTTCCATGCCGTTGGTGTGCTCGAAGAAAATTCCGTATCCGCCGCGGATGGCCATTTTGCCGTTTCCCCGTGGATCCCACGCGAAACCCAGGCGGGGGGCGGGGTTAAACAGATGACCCTTCAAGCAGCCGCGCGGCACGCCGTTCACGCCGCATTGCACGGTGCCGTCATAAGGATTGCCCGTGCCTGGAATCAACGCCCCCTGCTGTCCGGTTTGGCTGCCGTCGATATCGATTAGCGGGGCAGTCGCCGGATTGTAGGCGGCAGGATCCCAATTCGAGATCAGATGGTTCCGCTCCCAGAAGGTTCCGAACAAACTGATGCGCAGCCCGAGGTTCAGGGTGAGCCGCTTAGTCGCATGATAGTCGTCCTGAATATAGCCCTCGAAGATCTTGAAGTTGATGTGGTATTTCGGTTGCGCGTTGGCCTGGGAGAAGCTGGCAATGTTTCCCATCAGCAAGTCGGCGAAGGCGTTTCCCGACGTAACCGGCGCCGATGTATCAAATGAGAGATCGCCGCCCAGATCGGTGTAAGCGTACTCATTTTTCTCGGCATTCATGAAATAGCCGCCGTACTCGAGCTTGTGCCTGCCCAGGCTCTGCACCACGTTGTCGCGGTAGGTGAACGTGGGGTTGGAATTCGACCACGGGAATGCGGTAGGTCCTTCGGCGAATCCGCTCCCATACGCTCCGTTGGTGGAAAGCGAAATGTCCGGCAGCTTTCCTGCAAAATTGGGAAACAGTCCCGGCATGGTGAAGTTCGTGCTGGTGCGTGTCCAGACCGAGGGGTTGGTATTGATCTGATGAATGTGGTCGGTGGTATAGCTGGCGGTGAACTCGTTGAGCAGGGTCGGGGAAACGGTCGCGCTCAGTTTGGCCACCATCTCTACTCCCGGACCGATGAAGTGAGTGCCGATGGTCGGGAAACTGTCGCCCCCCCAGGTCACGGTGGCGTTGGTGGTATCCCAGGAATCGTGAATGGCGCGAAACGTGGCCCGCAGTTTGGAGTTGAAATCATGGTCGATGCGAATCAAGTCTTCGCGCCAATGCGTGGGTTGCGCCACCGCCGCCTGAAAAATCGACTGCGCTCCTGCCCCGGCATTGGGCAGGGGAATCATATTCATCAGTGCCTGCGCATTGGGATCGATGAAGGGCACTGTATTGTTTGGGAACGGATTTCCGGTGTTTGGGTCGAACGGACAATCCGTCGGATTCGAATCGATAGGCGCGCACTGATCGCTGAAATTGCCGTGGCGTTCCTGGACCGAGGGCACAAAGTTGAAGAAGTTGTAGGGAACGACTTCACGGCGCCAGTTCTGGAGCCAGAAAAAGAATGTGTGGTTCTTCCAGATCGGCCCGCCGATTTTGTAGCCGAAATCGTGCTTGTGATATCCCGCCACCGGGGTACCGGCGGGGTCGAAGTAGTTGTGGGCGTTGAAAGCTTCGTTGCGCAGAAATTCCCAGGCGCCGCCGTGAAACTGGTTGGTCCCCGACTTGGTTTCAACCTCGACCGTGCCCGATCCGTTCTTGCCATATTGCGCGCCATAATTGGAGGTGAGTACCTGGACTTCATCGATCGCTTCGACGCTGGGATAAACGTTCAGCGAGAAGTTGCTGCCGTTATCCATCATGTCGCCGCCATCGACTTCCCAGTTGTTGTATTCGGTGCGGCCGCCATTGACGCTGTAGCTGATGCTGCCCTGCACGCCAACCACCCCTTCATCCTGTCCGGTCTGGTTGCTTACGCCGGGCACGAGGGTGATGAGCTGGGTGAAGTTGCGTCCATTGAGCTGCAGGTCAATCAGTTCCTTGCCGGTGATTGTTCCGCCCAGTTCCGACGATTCGGTGTTGACCTGGGCCAGGCCCTCGCCATGCACCGTGATCTCTTCATGAATATCGCCCACCTGCAGGGTTACATCGATGCGGGCATCTTGCGCGACTCGCAGCGTTACACCCTCGGCACGATACTTGCGAAACCCGGCGGCGCTGACCGTCAGGTCGTATTTTCCGGGGGCTAGGGAAGCGGCCACATATTCGCCGTCGGAGTTGCACCTGGCCTCGCGGCTCGTACCATTGGCGGTGTTTTTGATGAGTACGCGCGCTCCAGGCACCACAGCCCCGCTGGCGTCCCGGACTGTGCCTGTCAGGGTTGCGGTATCTTGCGCGAGAACCAGACCGGCGGCCAAGGTAACCACGCATACTCCCAGAATCCAACGAGTCATAGGTATCCTGCTCGTCATGCTTCCCCCAGGAGGAGCCGTTCCTGCACGAATGAGGGCTCCGGTTTGTCAGCCTTGCATCGATTAGCTCTTGATGGTTTGCGAAGCCTCGTCCCAAACCACAGCAGACTTGCGGAAATAGGATTCGTTCGCCATGTGGCAGGCCAGGGCTGCGTGGTGGCCGAACACGGCATCTTCGACCACCGGATTGCGCGATTTCACCGCCTGGAAAAAATTCCACAGGTGTGGATGCATATCGTCGTAGTCGGGCCCGCGGTAGGAAACCGTCTCCGGCATCGGTTCGTGCCCCAGCTTGGGATCGTTTTCTTCGTGCCACTTTTTCTCATAGGCTTCGCGCATGGCGTGCGGGAAGCTGGCATCGTAGTAACTGGGGCCGGAATCCTTGCCGGTTTGCGGCAAGTAGCTCAGGCCGAACTCCGTAACCTCGAGAATTCCTTTCGGTCCCTGGAAGCGATAGGTCTCGGGCATTTCCGCGTTCAGGTTGAGCCGCATATAGACCGGCAGATCGCCATAGTAGAAGACCGTGCCGTGCACGTCGGGCATGTTCCGGCCGTCTTTCCAGCGGAGGATTCCACCCACCGAAGCCGCCTGCTTGGGAGGCTCATTGATGCCCAGCATAAACATCATGCCGCTGATCAGGTGCACCAGAAGATCGCCTGCCAGGCCAGTGCCGTATTCCTTCCAGCAGCGCCAACGCGCAAACGTGTAGGGATCGAAGGGACGTTTTGGAACCGTGCCTTGCCAGGTGTCCCAATCGAGGTTCTGGGGAGAAAGGTCGAACGGGGGCGGGTATTCCCACGCCCCGGTAGGGTCGTTTCGTCCCAGCCACCCTTCGACCAGCATCACATCGCCGACCATCCCGTCTGCGATCATCTGCTTCGCCTTCTTGCAAATCAGAGAACTCACGCGCTGCGAGCCGATCTGCACGATGCGGCCGGTTTTCTTCTG
>DATKPV010000135.1:0-6585 GCA_035523915.1 Candidatus Aquilonibacter sp.
GCGCGCGTCCTCGACAAGAATGGCAAAGAAGTCATGCCCATCATGGGTTGCTACGGCATCGGCATCGAGCGCATTCTCACCGCCGCGGTCGAGCAGTCGAACGACGAGAACGGGTTCTGGCTGCCGCCTCAGATCGCGCCATTTGAAGTCGTCGTTTCGCCGACCAATATGAAGGATGAGGGCGTGAAGTTGACGGCTGAAAACATCTCGGAACGGCTTGAGGTAGCGGGTTTTGACGTGCTTCTCGACGACCGCGACGAGCGGCCTGGCGTGAAGTTCAAAGACGCCGACCTGGTTGGCATCCCCTTTAGAATCACGGTGGGAAAGAAGGTTACCGAAGGCACTGTAGAGGTGGTTTTGCGTTCGACTCGCGAGGTGCGCGATGTTAGGATCACTTCGGTCGAAGAATTTTTCAAGGGTTTGCTGCGAACCAAGGCCTGAAAGCCGCGCCTGGCTGGCGGCTCAGTTTATGCCATGGGAACTATCAAATTACTGATCGGTCTTCTTGCCCTCATAGGTGCTGGTATCGCTGGTTTTCAGATCGCACCGCCACTGTTCGCCAACTACAGCTTTCAGGACGACCTGCAGAATATTGCCCTGGTGGATGGCGCGAGCTTGACGAAGACCCCCGAGGACGTCCGCACAGATGTGTTGCACAAAGCCCAGGAACACGGTCTTCAGCTGGATCCCAAGCAGATTACGGTGCAGGACATCAGCACGCCTGGTGTGAAGGCCGTCTACGTGGCCGTAGATTACTCGGTGCCTATCAACCTGCCCTTCTATTCCTTCGAAATGCACTTTACTCCCAACAGCGGAAATAAAGGCCTATAAGGCCCCCAGCAAGCGTTGAGGCCAGACCGTCTGCGAAACGTTCCAGACCTGATCCAAGGCGACGGTTCGTCCGTCGCCCTACCTTAGGGGGCCTTTCGACCAGCCACGAGGTTCGGACGGAAATTCCTTCGATTTCACGTTCGAACCGGGGTTCCGTTCTGCAGAAAGGACCAGTGACATTCGTAACGTTGCCATCGCATTACCTTGGCCCTACTATCGGCGTGGGTAAGAGGGCTTTCACTTGCGTGTGGCAGGGTGTCTGAGCCGCCTGTAAGAAGTCGACTGAGGGCTTGCTTGCGGGTGTGCGAATGACTGGAGGACGTTCATGAAATTGCGAGTTCGCATCTTTCTCATCAGCGCAGCGATAGTGGCCATGCTGTTTCTGGCAGACTGCGGCCACTACAATTGCGGAGTCACGTTCGGCTCGTCATCCTCCTGCACCTCTTCGGGTTCTGGTTTTGGCACCAGCACAGGCCCGACAAGTTCCACCGGGGCGTTCGTATTCGTTGCCGACGCGGCCGGCACAGGCACAACCGGAACGATCGATGGCTACGTTCTGGACAGCGGCCTAAGCACGTTTGGACCGACCTCCAGCTACACCCCACCCACAACTCCTCTGGCGGACAGCGGAGTTGGAATGGTCGTCGCGCAAAAGCAGTTCTTGTACACTGCCTACCCCAGTACGAGTCAGATCTTTGGCTGGACGATCAGCTCCACCGGGAGCCTGACGCCGATCAGCGGCACACCTCTGGCGGCGCCATTTGTGGCCTTCATGGCATCCGGCTTTGGAACGCAAAAGATTATCACGAACCCGGCAGGGACACTGCTGTTCTTCGCCGACACGTTTCAAGACAAAATCTACGTTTACAAAATCGGCAGCAGCGGGACTTTGACTGCGGCCAGCGGTTCCCCGTTTTCGGTTCCTTTTTCGCCGGGAAACCTGGCGACCGACGGGCTTGGGAAATATCTCTACATCACTGAGACGTTCAGCAATCACACAGGAAGCGAAGTCGGGGCGTACGGGATCGGCAGCGGCGGCTCCCTGACTGCTGTGCCGGGCAGTCCCTTCAGCTTTCCCATGTGGCAGGTGCAGGGAGAGCCGAGCGGGAAATACCTGGTGGGGACGACGGGAAACAGCGCGGCCGCCGGTTTCAGTGGATTGGATGACGATAACCTCTATGTTTTCGGCATTACACAAACCGGAGCGAATGCGGGCGCAATTGCCGAAGTAAGCGGTTCGCCATTCGCCACCGAGTTCTCGCCTTTGGATCTTGCCGTTCAGTCAAATACCAACGGCAATCTGGTTTACACCTTCGGTATCAACGATCAGTTGCTGGCGTTTAACGACGTCGAGGGTTATGCCATCGGCTCGGGTGGGACTCTTTCTCTGGCGGCCGGTTCACCGTTCAGCAATGCTGCGGTGGGCGACCTGGGAGCGCTTGATCAGAGCGGAAGTTTCCTGTTTGTCTACGGCGGAGTTTTTAACATCAACACCGACACCATCACTTATCAGATGGGGGCTTTCGATGTCGGATCCGGTGGCACACTCTCGGAGCCGACTTCCACTCTGACATTGACCTCCGGCGGCTTCTTTGCGGTGACTGACCCGCAGTAACCCACCGCGGCCAACCGCGCTACCGTTTCATTGCCGAACTTCGGCTTTTGGCCGTTGACAGACGAGAGACCCGCGCCTGTCCGGGTCTCTTTTTCAAGGACCCCGCTGTACAATGGAATTACCGGACCTGAAAAAGGAAAGCGCCGGCTAACACAAGATTAGCTGGCATTCAAACCTTTTGGCGCGCCTCGTCGTCTGATGAATGGGTGGGTTTTTCCGCCAGCGTAGCGATTTCGAAACAGCTGTGGCCATCAAGATCAAGATTCCGAACAGCGCGGGCAATGGCGGCGCCGGAAAGCGCAAGGGCACGCGGGACCCCGTGGTGCGAGCCGGGCTGCTCTTCTTTCTCGCAGCTGCAGTGGCCGTGGGCGGACTATTTTCCTACTATTACATCAAGTACGACCGTATCATCGCCCAGCGCTTCAGTGCACCGGTTTTCGGCAACTCGGCCAGAATCTATGCCATCCCGCGCACCATCCACGATGGCGACAAAATCGATGCTCAGGAGATTGCCCTGTTACTGCGCCGGGCCGGTTATTCCGACAAGGAAGGCGCCTCACCTCTGGGCAGCTACAAGGTTCTCAACGATGGAATTGAGGTCAGCCCCGGACCTGAGTCTTATCACAGCCCGGAAGCGGCCCGCATTACCATTCAGGACGGCCAAGTGGACCGCATCGTCAGCAAGGGCGTCGATCTTTCCGCTTACGAACTTGAGCCAGAGCTGATCACCGCGCTGTTTGATTCCGAGCAGCGGTCCAAACGCGAAGTCGTCAAATACAACGACATTCCCAAAGTGATGGTGAATGCGGTCCTGGCCATCGAAGACCGGCGCTTCTTCGAACACGGCGGAGTGAACTTCCTGCGCATGTTCGAAGCCGCCTGGGTCGATTTGACCCATCAGCGCCACGAACAAGGCGGGTCAACCATCACCATGCAGCTTTCCCGTGGTTTTTTCCTGACCCCCGAGAAGACAGTGCGGCGCAAGCTCACCGAAATGCTGATCGCCGAAGAGCTGGAAGAAAAATTCAACAAGCAGCAGATCTTCGAGTTCTATGCCAACTGGGTGAACCTGGGCCAACGCGGTTCATTCGCTATCAGCGGCTTCGGCGAGGCATGTCACGCTTACTTCAACAAGGATCTGAAGGACATCACGCTGCCGGAAGCAGCGTTGCTGGCGGGCATCATCCAGGGACCGAGCCGCCTTTCTCCCTATCGGCATGCGGAACGTGCGCTGGAGCGCCGCAACCTGGTGCTGGATGCGATGGTGGAGACGCACGCCATCACGCGCGAACAAGCGGAAAAAGCGAAATCTGTTCCTTTGAAACTCGCGCCTCCGAATGTGGAAGCCAGCGATGCACCTTATTTTGTCGATCTGGTGCGCGACACGCTCATTAACAAGTTCAGCGATCACGAACTCAACGACGGGTCCTATCGCATCTACACCACGCTCGACCCGGACCTGCAGAAGGCGGCGGCGCAGTCGGTCGACATGGGCATGAAATTGGTGGACGAACAGGTCGCGCGTCTTCGCACCAAGCGGGTGAAGGTCGGCAGGAAGGTCGAGACCAAGGTCTTACCGGGTCCACCGGCTCAGGTCGCGCTGGTGGCTCTCGATCCGCACACGGGAGCGGTTCTCGCCCTGGTTGGCGGCCGCAACTATGCGTGGAGCCAATTGGATCATGCACTCGCCAAGCGGCCTACGGGATCAATTTTCAAGCCGTTTGTATATGCCGCGGCTATGGACACCGCGCTCGACGGCTCGCAGACCGTCATCACGCCGGCTTCGACGGTCACTGATGCCCCCACCAGCTTCGTGTACGGCGATCAAATCTACGAGCCGCGCAACTACAAAGAGGAATATCACGGCGATGTGACCCTGCGGTACGCCCTGGCCATGTCTCTGAACAACGCAACAGTGAAGGTGGCCGAAGAAGTCGGCTATGACAAGGTGGCTGATCTTGCCCGAGCCGCTGGAATCACTTCGGTGAAGCCGACGCCGGCAATGGCGCTCGGCTCCTATGACGCTTCGCCCCTGGACATGGCTGGGGCGTACACGATATTTGCCAACAATGGCGTGCGCATTTCGCCTATCTTGGTGGACTCGGTGCGCAACGCGAAGGGCGATGTTCTGGCCAATTACAGCACAGACCAGAAAACGGTCTTGGACCCACGCATCGCCTACCTCATGACGAGCATGATGGAAGGTGTGATCAACAACGGATTGGGCTACACAGCCGTTCGCTTACGCGGTTTTACGCAGCCGGCCGCGGGTAAAACGGGCAGTTCGCACGACGGGTGGTTTGCCGGATACACCTCAAACCTGCTGTGCATCGTCTGGGTGGGATATGACGACTACAGCGATCTGCGCCTGAGTGGCGCGCAGACCGCGGCTCCGATCTGGACCGAGTTCATGAAAAAGGCGGCGACCCTGCCACAATATTCCGGCATGAAGGAATTTTCGCAGCCTGCGGGCGTGGTCGATGTTGAACTCGATAAGGCCACGAACCGCCTGGCGACGCCAACCTGTCCTGACGACTACGACGCCGCCTTCGTGGCCGGCACCGAGCCGCGCGAAACCTGCGACCAGCAAAACGGCGTGGCTGGCTTCTTTTCGCGGATTTTCAATGGGAATCCGAAGGTGTTGCCCCCGCCGAACCCACCTCGGGCAGCCAACGGTCAGGACGGCCAAACTCCGGAACCACAGAAGAAAAAGGGCTTTTTCGGCAAGCTCGCCGGGCTTTTCAAAGATGACAAATCCTCAACACCCCCGCCGCCCAAACCCCCGGATAACAGCCCAACTCCCCAACACTGAGACTTTGGACGGGCAACGACGGACGCCGGTCGGAGGTCGGCCCCTCTAAAATTTACCCGCCACCGTTGACGAGTTGTGGCAAAATGAAGGCGCTGGGAATGCGCGTATTTGGGGGTGCGTATGTCCTGCAAGAGTTCTCTTCTCCGCAGTATCCTGCTTTTCCTCAGTCTCCTGTCGATCCTCTGCCTGCCATTGCTCGCACAGGTTTCCTCGGACCAGGTGCAGATCGTTCCGCCGCTGTTTCGGGCCATCGATCCGCCGGCGGCCGACGCGACTCCCGCCGCTCTGGAGAGACAGGCGGACCAGTTGCGCTCGTCGAAGCTTTACCTCGACGCGCTGGATTACTACGACGCCGCTTTGGCGAAGAAGCCTGAGGATCCACGACTGCTGAACAAGATTGGCATCACCGAACTGATGATGCAGCGCTATAGGGAGGCAAAGAAATCCTTCGAGCGGGCCATCCGCGCCGACCGGGAGTTCGCCGATGCCTACAACAATCTTGGCGTCGTTTTCTATGAAGCCAGAAAATACCGGTCGGCGGTGAAGCAATACCGGCATGCGATCGCCAAGGACGATACCTCGGCTTCGTTTTTCAGCAATCTGGGGGCGGCTTATTTCTCCCGCCGCCAGTTTGAGCCCGCAGTCGTCGCTTACCAGCATGCTCTGGAACTGGATCCCGAGGTGTTCGAGCGGACCTCCCGTTCGGGTGTGCAGGCGCAATTGCCGAGCCCTGAGGACCGCGCCCGCTACGACTACACCGTGGCCAAGCTGTACGCCAAAATGGGTTTCTCCGATCGTTCGCTGGAGTACCTGCGGCGAGCCAGAGAGGATGGATACAAAGACCTTAAAGACGTGTACAAAGACGTCGAATTCACCCAGTTGCGCAAAGACCCACGCTTTGCCGAATTGATGGAGGAAAAGACGCCGGTGATTCCAAACTGAGACAGCCCGTTCCTACAGCGGGCGTGTCCGGCCGCCCGGTGGGGGGCACGGGGCCAATTCAGAAAAATTACAAACTTTTACAAAAAAAGACGGAACTTGGGCCTCTTCATGGAGTTTAATGGTTGTAATTACTCCTGAAAACAACAGGGTGAGTAAGGAGAAACGGTAGCCCATCGGATGCTGACCCGAGCACGCCCCAAGCAAGCATCCGGTGGGTTTTTTGTTTTCCCGCCAGGTTTGCCACAACAAGAGTATCCGGCTTTCTCCGATAGCGAATATTTTGCGAAAGTCGGTAATCCAGTTACAATGATTCAATGCCGTCCTTGCCTGCTTCCCTAACTTGGGCCCACCCTCTGGTTGCGGAGTGGTTCGTCCGGCGCTTCGG
>DATKPV010000136.1:0-22442 GCA_035523915.1 Candidatus Aquilonibacter sp.
CGTCACCGCCGGCGATAACGACGTATATTGCACGCCGGGGCAACCCTCGAACCAGCCCGTCTCGGTGCAATGCCCGGGTGGGGGAGTCCTCGGATACAGCGCCTCCAATTTCGACGCAACCACCCACTACAACCTGGTCACAGGCCTCGGCTCCGTCGACGTCAACAACCTGTTCGTCGCCTGGGCAGCGACTCTCCCTGGCTTTACGGTGGCTCCCAGCCCCGTCATGATCAGCGCCAAGGCTGGTGCGACCACCAATGCGACTACCGTCACGGCCACGCCGCGGAACGGTTTCAGCGGGACAGTGACCTTCAGCTGCTCCGGTCTGCCTTTAGGCGCGACCTGTAACTTCACCAACACGACCTCAACTTCCACGCAGGTCACGGTGTCGACTCAGGCCAACATGGCCGCGGGGAGCTCTTCGTTTACAGTGTTGGGCACGTCGGGAAACTTGAGCAGCAACACATCCGTTACGCTCAATTTGAGTGCTTCGGGCGAAAGCTTCCAGATGGCCACCAATCCTGCCGGCACCAGCCTGACCCTTCAGCCAGGAGCCACTTCGGGCAATTCGGTAGATCTCTCCCTGACGGATTCCGGCAACACGGGTTTCCTCGTGACCAACGGCGGAAACCAGACCACGGCTCTGCCGCTCACCTACACGTGCACGATTTCGCCGCCTGCTTCTGGGGCGAGTTGCAACGTGAGCCCGACCAGTCCGACCAGTGTTATCAATCCAACTGTGTTCGTGCAGACTGCGGCCCCCACTGGGCAGCTGCAACTGCCCTTCGGACGCGCCAGTCGAATCTTCTACGCTATGCTGCTGCCCGGTTTGTTCGGCGTGGTGTTTGCAGTAGGTTCGGGCAAAGGCAAGCGCGGGCTCCGTCTGCTCAGCCTCATCGTAGCGCTCGGGGCGTCCACACTTTGGCTGGGGGCTTGTAGCGGCTCGAACAGCAGCAGCAACAGCAATCCGGGAACGCCGGCCGGCCAATACACAGTGAACATCAGTGCCACCACCGGCGGAACAGGCCCGATTACCGCCTCGACGTCATTCAATCTGACCGTGCAGTAAGGTGCGAGTTGTGGCAAGGGCGCTCCGCGCGATGGAGCGCCTTTTTTGCGTATCCTGAGGATCGAACCACAAAACGAAAATCTCCAATCATGAAGATCTCCTCATAGGCGGCGGGAACACCCAGGCCAGTCTTTCTTTAGTTTTCTTTCCCGGATGCCGATAGTCACTTCGTGCCAAAATCTGCCGCAAAGCCGGCTGCCGATCCGCGCAGCAGGATCAGACCTCTGCGTTACGTTGCGCGCCAGCCGATATTCGACCGGGAGAAGAATGTCTTTGGCTACGAACTGTTGTTCCGCGACGACATGGAGAACATGTTTCACGGCGGAGACATCGATGCCGCCTCGCGCTCGACACTGGACAGTTCGCTGCTGGTCGGTCTCGATGTTCTGTGCGACGGCCGCCGCGCATTTGTCAATTGCACGCGCGAAACCCTGGTCCGCGGCCTGGTTACAATGTTGCCCTCGCACGCGACCGTGGCTGAAATTCTGGAAAATGTTCCCGTCGACGACGAGGTGTTGGCCGCCTGTGAGCGCCTGAAGGAGGCCGGATACATGATTGCCCTCGACGATTTCGTCAGCGACGATCCGCGCGAGGCTCTGACTGACATTGCCGACATCGTAAAGGTAGACCTCAGGCTGACGACGGCTGAGCAACGCGCTGAGCTTGTGAAACGCCACGGACCGTGGCGCTGCCGCATGCTGGCGGAAAAGGTCGAGACTCACGAAGAATTCATCGCCGTCCGGGATCAGGGATTCGTTTACTTTCAGGGATACTTTCTGCATCGTCCGGAGATCGTGGCGGCGCGAGACGTACCCGCCAACCGCATCAATCATCTCCGGCTATTGCAGGCGGTTTCGCAGCCCGAGCTCGATGTCTCGGCTCTGGAGAAGCTGATTAAGACCGAAGCATCCATATGCTACCGCTTGCTGCGCTATCTGAACTCGGCTATGTTTGCCTTTCGAAGCGAAGTCCGCTCGGTGCGCCATGCACTGTCGATCCTAGGAGACTCGGAAGTCCGCCGCTGGGTGCGCCTGGTTGCAACGGTCGGCGCGGGCCAGGATAAACCCAGTGACTTGGTCTTGTGCGCGTTAGTGCGAGCGCGCTTTGGCGAACTGCTGGCCCCTTATGTTCCGCATGGAGAATCCGACCTCTTCCTCCTGGGGCTGCTCTCCCTGATCGATGCCATGCTCGACACTACGATGGCCGACGTGTTGAACAAGATTCCGCTCGATGCCCCGACCAAGGATGTGCTGCTTGCCCGCCCCAGCCTGCTGCGCCCTGTCTTCCAACTCATCCTCGCCCACGAAAGCGGCGAATGGGAAGCGGCAAAAGGCCTGGCGGAGACCCTTCATCTCGATCCCGATGCCGTTGCCAGCTCCTATTGGCAGGCGCAACAGTGGGCGCGGCAAGTCACCAGCGGAGCCTGATTCCGGACGTGCCCCGATCGTTCCTTACCAATCAGCGTGGCCTCTTTTCAAAACCGTTCTGCGCGCCCCGCTGCGCCGATCCCCTCCAAACGAGTAAGCTGGTCTACAGCGAAACAAAAGGAGCCGGACGATGGAAGGCCGCCGCCTTTACATCTTCACCGCATTTCAGATCATTGGAATGGGAGTGGTCGTTTGGCTGTTATTCACCTGGCACAGCCCGTGGGATCTGGAGCGCTGGGTTGGTTCCGGGCTGGTGGTCGCGGGAATTGCCGGGATCGCCACCGCGCGCTATCAGCTGGGCAAATCGTTTTCCATCAAAGCCGAGGCCCACAAATTGGTCACGCGCGGTCTGTACTCGAAGATTCGTAACCCAATTTACGTCTTCGGAGTTTTACTGTTTGCCGGCTTCGTGATGGTGGTGCAGAAACCCATCCTCTGGTTGCTGGTGATCATCATCGTGGCCGGCCAGACCGTTCGCGCCCGCCGCGAGGCACGTGTGTTGGAGGCCGCCTTTGGCGACGAGTACCGCGAGTATCGCCGCAGGACCTGGTTCTGACGCCCGCGGCGTTTTGCCCTGGTCCGCTTGAAGACGTAATATCTCAGCGATGAAAAAATTATCTGTATTGCTTGTCCTTCTGTTTTCCGGCGCCGTTGTCTTCGGTTCGGATCAGCCCAAGATTCCTCCTATGCCCGCCGCTGTTTCCAGCAACGCAGTCGCCAGCCTGGAAGGAGGGTTGGAAATATTCTCGATCATGGGAGTCGGTCCGAAGAAAAGCTGGGATGCAGTCACCAACCGGATGTTTATCATGCGCCTCTCAACGGCAAAGTGGACCGAGGGGAGTCGAGTGCCGGGAGTTGCAGGCCGGTTGGGAGCATCTGCGGCAGGAGCCAAAGGGCAGATCATTCTGATGGGCGGATATGTTGTGGACAATAAGGGCATTGGGATGACGGTTCCCGATGTCAATGTGTATGTGCCGTCCGGCCGCCGCTGGTATCGGGCCAAGGACATTCCGGTTCCCGTACACAGCGCAGTGGCGGGGGTGAATCACAATCGCTATGTGTATCTCGTCGGCGGGTTTTCACCCGGCGGCCCGGTCAATGATGTGCAGGTCTATGACGTGGAGAAAGATTCCTGGACCCAGGCCACCCCTTTTCCGGGAACGCCCGTCTTCGGACTCGCCGGGGGGCTTGCTGACGACGCGATCGTGGTGGTGGACGGTGCAAAGCTGGGCCCGGCGGGCGGGCCGCGCTATGTGCCTTCCGACGAATGCTGGTTGGGCAAGATCGACCACAAGGATCCGGACAAGATCGAGTGGAGCAAGCTGCCACTGCATCCCGGCGCGGCGCGTTTCGGCATTGTTGGCGGCGGATCGGATCGCCAGAAGAAGATTCTCTTCTCCGGCGGTACGGCTGGCCTGCACAGCTACAAGGGCCTGGATTATGACGGCAAGCCTGTCGAAGCCTCCCCGGTGACCTTCGACTACGATGTGCGCCATAACCGCTGGGAGACGATCAGCGACGAAACCGAGTACCCGCGAATCAGCGGTGGACTTGTAGATACACCTGTGGGCCCGATGATCCTGGGAGGGATGGTCGAGAATCAAGCCGTGACGGCCGGCGTAACCCTGTTGCCCAAAAAATAGCTCGGGGAATTTGGGCGGACATTATTGACATCGGCTCACCGTGCCCGTGCCAACACCAGCGTCACATCGTCGGGTTGCTCCTGGTCGCCGATCCAGTCGTCCACCGCGGTGGTTACGATCTGACTGATCTGCGGCAGAGGCAGCTGACGATTCGACCGCACCAGATCGATCAGCCGCCCTTCTCCCATTTCGCCGAAATCGTTCTCCGGTTCGGTGACACCGTCGCTGTAAGCCACGAAGACTTCTCCCGGCTTCATCTGCACGGAATCCTCGTCGTAATCCACATTGTCGAACAGACCAACGACCGTTCCCCCCGACTCCAGCCGACGAATGGATCCATCGGCGCCGATCAGAATTGGGGGAAGATGCCCACCGTTGGAATAGGTGAGGCGGCGCGATCTGCCTTCGTAGATTCCGAGAAAGAGGGTGGCATATTTTTCGATCGGTGTACTCTCGTAGAGCTGGTGATTGAGCAGGCCGAGCAACGCTGCCGGCGAAATCTCCGCGCCCTCAGGCCACGCCGCCATGATTCTGCCCCCACTCCCAGCGCCGACAGCGAGCGGTTCGCGCATCTGAGGCAGCTTTTCCATGCTGTAGGCGCGCACGGCCGAATGGATCGTGGCCATCAGCAGCGCGGCCGAAATGCCTTTACCGCTGATATCTCCTACGGCCAGAATCAGCTTGTCCGAGCCTGCACTCACAAAGTCGTAATAGTCCCCGCTCACGGTCCGGGCGGGGCGGCAAAAGCCATACACCTCGAGCGACCCTAGATCGGAGACCTGCCGTGGAAACAACTGCGCCTGCACTTCCTGGGCGATGGCAAGCTCGCCTTCCAGACGCTGCTTTTCCTTTTGTTCCTGAATCAGCTTTTGGATTGATCCCGTCATGGAATTAAACGACAGCGCCAGCTCGGAGAGCTGATCGCGCGATTTCACCGGAATGCGATGGCTGAAATCGCCCTGGTCCACATGTTTGGTAGCTTCGTAGAGATTGGCTACTGCGCCGGTAACCGTTCGCGTCATGCGCGTGCCAATGATAAGCGCGATGAGTTCAATGATCCCGAAGAGGATCAGTACACCGAACAGAATGTACTCCACGCCGCGCACAAACTCGCCCAGCGCCGCGAACAAACGGCCATAGAGCACAGAGGGCCGGGTTCGCACCTGCATCACCGCGCCGGCGGCGGTTTGCTTGCCGTTTGTCCAATCCAGGACGGACAACGGAGCAAAGAATGTGACTTCACGGTCGAGACTGCCGGCGGCTGGAGGCACCGCACCCACGGTGAAGTTAGGCAGCAGATCGAAAGCAGTCCCGTTTTCGCGGTTGACGATCCCTGGTTGATACTCTCCGGAAGACACTCCGGTTTTGCCTGCTCCAATGTCTTGCTGACTCGCAGCGCCTTCCGGAGAAAGCCTCGTTGCCGACAGTGTGATTTCCCCGAGGTCGGCGGCAATCTTTCCCACAAATTCCTTATCGAATGGCTCGCTGGCAACCACGGTGAGCGTCTTCGATCCCACGGGAAACAGTGTCACCACCCGCAGGTATAGCGCGTTATGGTCAAGGGTGATCTCACCCAGATCCTCCTTCACGAAGGCGGGAAGGTTGAGGTCATGCCCCGTGGATTCGTCACACAGCGGCAAAAGTTGATCGCCATACCAGGCGCACATCTGCTTGCGTCTCCAGGTTGCGTCGCGCTTTCTCAGGCCGGCCAGCGATTCGGACGCCGGAGTGTTACCCTTTTCGATTCGCGCGGCCAGTTCGTTGCTTACCGCGCCGTTCACGGCTTCCATACTGTGCAGACGGGAATCGATCTCCGAGGTGACCACGAAAACGGCAAACTGTCCGGAGAGACCGTAAAGCGTGATTAACGCCATGGCTACCAGAAGGACTGCTGGAATCACCCCGATAAACACATAGGTCACAATCAACCGGTTGCGCAGACGCCACAACAGTCGTTTCTTCAACCAGCGAAAGGCCAATACGGAATACAGCACAGCCGCCAGGAATACGAGAAAGCTGACCCAACCACCGAGGCTCTCTCCCCATGCGGGCGCGAACAGCCGCAACAAGCTCCGCAGCAGATAAAGAATGACGCTGAGCCCAAGCAAGTAGCAGGCGATGCGCGCCATGCGGCCCTCAGGCCACAATTCCGCCTGTTGTAACCTGCGTCGCAGCTCTGGATACGTCCACTGCATGGTGATGAAACCGCCGGCCAAGGACAACCCGGCGAAGTCTAGGATTATAGACGCGGATTTCTCAGATCGATCCGCAGAATCCCAAGCGGCTAGCCCCCGACTCCATCGATCCTTGCGGACCTAGATTTCCGGATAGAGATCGAAAAAAGCCTCCAGGCTGGTGCGCAACTGCTTCTCGATTTCTTCCTTGCTGCCTTCCAGAATGTGCATGGTCACGTGGGCCTGCCGTCCGTTCGTCAGCTTGACGGGAGCCTCGCCCACCTCCGCGACTTCCTCGGCAGGCAGCAGCCTCATGCCATAAACCAGGGTCAAGTTCGCCATGGCTCGATTCTACTCCGTCGGTCGCGGGTAGCCTGACACTGACTTCTCCCCTCAGTTCGCGGGGATTTAGGTTTCTACGCTTTCTCATTTAGAATTCTGCCGTGCCCGCAAAACTCATCGTGATTCTGGCCGGCCTTATTGCCGTCCGCGCCGCCGCGTCGCAAGTGCCCGATCAAAACCCAACCCAGCCCCAGGTCAAAGTGAATGTGTTGAACGTGTGTACCCCGTCGGCCGGGGAGCAGAAAGAAATCGCCTCTGCCCTGGATCACATTCCCGGACATCCCTCGTTCAGCTCAGATTTTGAAGTCTCGCGTGGCCGCTCTACGCTGACCGCGCCCTCCAATCTCCTGCAACCGGGGGAGAGCACGCAAACCTCGGACGAGCCATCGGTCGCCAGCTATGTGCGTATTCGTCATGAGCTGGCCGGCCAGTCCTTCTTCTCGAGCGTGCAATATTCCTTCAGCAACGATGGCCAGAATATGGTTGAAACTCTCGTCTTTCATGTGCGCGACCCGAAGGAACTGATTCAGGTTTCTCTGGAAGACAGCGCCTCTTCGATCGGGAGCGTGGCCGCCATGCTTGCACTGAATACTCCCGCGAGCCGCGTTCGGCTCGAGCGCTTCGGGAAACCGTCGGTCGCGCTGGCTCGCTGCACCGGTTCGGAAAACAGCCCGGCGCCGGATCAATCCGCCTACCAGCCGCTTTTCCGCCGGGCTTCGGCAGTGCTGGCCGATTACCGCCGGTTGCTGGGCGTTCACCAGACCGTGCCCCAGGAATTGGCCAAGGTTTCTGGCAATGGAGCTTCCAGGCCGGCAGTCAAGCGGAGTGCTAAATCGGGGCCCGGCAAGAACGAAAAGAGATCCTCTCAGTGACTCTCCGTGTCTTCGAAGGCGAATCCCTGGCCCTGCGGGATGCTGTGGGCCATGCATCGAAATCTGAAACCAGTAATCTAATCCGTGCACTCAAGTCCACAACATGAGCGAAAATCGCAACGTCGTCATCATTGGTTCCGGTTGTTCCGGACACACCGCCGCTCTCTACGCCGCGCGCGCCAACCTCAAACCGCTGGTGATCGAGGGCCATGAACCGGGCGGCCAGCTTGCCCTGACCACCCTGGTGGAAAACTTCCCCGGCTTTCCCGAAGGCATCATGGGGCCGCAGCTGGTGGAGAACATGCGCAAGCAGGCGGAGCGCTTCGGCGCCGAATACCGCACAGCACACCTGACCAGCGCCGACCTGAGCCAGCGCCCGTTTCTGCTGCATCTCGGCAAACAACAGGTGCACACCCAGGCTCTCATCATCGCCAGCGGGGCCTCGGCGCGCTGGCTGGGGCTGCCGCACGAGCAACGGCTGATCGGCCATGGAGTCTCTTCCTGCGCCACCTGCGATGGATTCTTTTTTTCGGGAAAGGAAATCGCGGTTGTCGGGGGTGGAGATTCCGCCATGGAGGAAGCGCTTTTTCTCACCCGCTTTGCCACCAAGGTTACGATCATTCATCGCCGCGATCAGTTCCGTGCCTCGAAAATCATGCTGGAACGCGCGCAGCGGCACCCGAAGATTCATTTCCTGACCGATACCGTGGTCGAAGACGTCTATGACGCAAACAAGCAGGAAGTCACGGGCCTCAAGCTACGCAATGTGAAAACCGGCGATGTCTGGGATTTTCCCACCAGCGCGCTTTTTCTCGGCATCGGCCACGAACCGAACGCCAAGATGTTCGCTGGCCTGCTTGATACCGATGCCGACGGCTACCTCAAGACCCACAACTATGTTTTCACTCGCGTGCACGGAGTTTTTGCCTGCGGCGACGTGCAGGACCGCCGCTACCGACAGGCCGTCACCGCAGCAGGAACCGGCTGCATGGCTGCGATCGAGGTCGAAAAATTTCTCGAAGAGCATGCGGGCTGAGGCCGTTGTTTGAACGCGCACTGTTACTTCAGTCATCTGTCGCCTATCGCCCTCGTGCAACCCGCCTAACGATTCGCAAGAATCGCTTCCCCCTCCGTTCTATGGCAAGCAGCCTGAACCTGAATTTCGGAGCCAGCTCCGCGCTTCGGCTCATGCTGCGGAAACTCAGGAACATCGCCAGTTCGCTCATAGGAGGGTAGCAATGAAGCCGTCCTTCGTCTGTTTGCTGGTTCTTTGCGGCAGTCTTGCCGCACAGCAATCTGCTCCACCGTCGCTCACCATCTACAACCAGAATTTCGCGGTTGTGCGGCAGGAACTGCCGCTCGATTTGACGGCGGGAGAAAACCAGATCAACGTGAATGACATCACCATGCACCTGGAACCTGATTCCGTCATCCTGCGCGACCCGACGAACAAACATGTTCTGCAGGTGCTTGAACAGAACTATCGTGCCGATCCGGTTTCCGAGCTGTTGCTGCTCTCCCTTTACGAAGGCAAAACCATCGACTTTGAAGTCGGGACACCGCAGGGCAAAGAGATCATCAAAGGCAAGGTGATCCGCAGCGGATATGTGCCGCACGACTACTCAGCGATGAACCTCTACGGCCAGTCTTACTATCAGGCGCAAATGACGGCAGCCTCCGAGCAGCCCATCATCGAAGTCAATGGCCAATTGCGGTTCAACCTGCCGGGCATTCCCATTTTTCCCGGCCTTACCGACGATACAATCCTCAAGCCGCGCCTGGAGTGGCTGCTGGCTACCGACAAACCGGGAAAATTTCCCGCCGAATTGTCCTATGTCACCGGCGGCATGACGTGGAAGGCGGATTACAACATCGTTGCCCCGGAAAAAGGCGAGCTGGTGGATATCGTCGGCTGGGTCACCATGGACAATCAGACCGGCCGGACTTTCGAGAACGCGCGCATCAAACTCATGGCTGGGGACGTGAACAAGATCCAGCCCGGCATGGCAGGGGGTTTGGATTACATGATGGCACGCGCTGAAGCCGTCAATAAGGCCTTCGCGCCGGCTGTCAGTGAAAAGGCCTTTGATGAGTACCACCTTTACACGCTGGAACGTCCTACCACCCTACGCGATCGCGAGACCAAGCAAGTAGAGTTCATCCATGCCACTGGAGTGGCAACCCGGCAGCTGTACATCTATGATGGCGCCCAGGTCGATGTAAACCGCTACAACGGCTGGGGCTGGGACAACATACGTAACGATCGCAGCTACGGCACCGAGTCGAATTCCAAGGTCTGGGTGATGCGTGAGTTCCGCAACTCGCAGGCCAACCATCTGGGCATGCCGCTGCCCAAGGGCCGAGTTTGCTTTTACCGCCGCAACAACGATGGCCAGGTTGAATTTACCGGCGAGAATGTCATTGACCACACTCCCTCCGATGAAACCGTTCGCATCTATACCGGCAATGCCTTCGACCTTACCGGCGAACGCCGGCGCACCAACTACATCATGGATTCCGGGCGGAGCACAGCGACCGAGTCGTTTGAAATCAAGGTTCGCAACCACAAGAAAGAAGCGGTCGAAGTCCGCGTGGTCGAACACCTTTACCGGGCGCTTACCTGGGACATCACCTCGAGTTCTGCCGACTACAACAAAACCGACAGCCATACGATGGAGTTTCCTGTAACCATCGCACCCGATGAGGAAAAGACTATTACCTACACCGCACACTACACTTGGTAAAGCGCCCTTGCCGCCACGAACGATCAGACCCGGCGGTTTCGTGAATCCCGGAGGCGGATGCAGTAATCTGTTCTGCTAAGTTTACCCGTCTCCGAGGGAAAACATGTCCAAACCTACCTGCACGCACCTGAAACAAATTCGCGAGGTCACCCCCAGCGGCAAAGGTTGCAAAGAGTGCCTCGAGATGGGCGATACCTGGGTGCATCTGAGGCTTTGCTTGATTTGTGGTCATGTCGGTTGTTGCGACTCGTCGAAGAACAAGCACGCCACCAAACATTTCCACCAGACCACGCACTCTGTCATGCAATCGTTCGAGCCCGGGGAGAGCTGGCGCTGGTGCTATGCGGATGAGGTCTTCCTGCCGTAATCGCTGAATGTCTTTCCGCACGGCAGCGGCCGACCACTGCAAACCAATGAGAATAAAGCGTCAGGCAGACGTTACCATCGTGATCTCCGCCGGGCGACGAACTCACCGTATGCTTCCTGAGAACGGCCTAAAGAATACCCAGGAAAAAGGTGACCAAAAACATGGGTCGACGTTTGCCTCTTGCGGCATTGCTTGCAGTGCTCTCACTCGGCATCTCGCCCATTCATTCTTCCGCTCAGGCGGCCCCGGCCAGCAGCCGCAAAATTGTGAATCGCGTAATGCCCCAATATCCCAGCATGGCCCGCTCGTTGAACATCCGCGGCAACGTCAGAGTCGAGGCCCTGGTCGAGCCCAACGGAACGGTGAAGACGGTTGAGGTAAAGGGAGGCCACCCTTTGCTGGTGCAAGCTGCCGAAACCGCCATTCGCGAGTGGAAATTTGCTCCCGCTACTCATGAAACCAAAGAAACGATCGAAGTCAGGTTCGACCCGCAGTAAGAATCGTTTACCATTCACCGCTTTCCGCGCCGCGCCAACCTCGCCCGCAGCCTGATGTGATACAACTCTCTGTTACCGCCATGCACGGATCTTGGGTTTCGCCTCGTGCTCTCAAGGGTGCGCCATGCTGAGAGCCTTCTTCGTCCATCTTTCCGAAAGCGCCGCCTTGCGGAGCTTCGCCGAGCGCTCCTCTCTCGGCCGGCGGGTCTCAGACCGCTTTGTCGCCGGCACCGAAATCGCCGATGCGGTTCGCGCCACGCAGGCCATCAACCGCTCCGGCATGACGGTGAGCATCGACAATCTCGGCGAAAACGTTACCAACCCGGATGAAGCGCGCCACAGCGCCCAGCTCTATCACCAGATTCTCGAGGCGATCGCAGCCAACCATCTCGAAGCCAACATCAGCCTCAAACTCACCCACATGGGACTCGATGTGGATGAACGGCTGGCCCACGAACTGGTCGGAGGCCTTGTCGCCAAGGCTGCATCCATGAACCCGCCTAGCTTTGTTCGCGTCGATATGGAAGGGTCACCCTATACCCAGCGCACTCTCGATTTTGTTCACGAGCTGCACGCCATGCCGGGCTGTGGCAAGAGCGTGGGCACCGTGATTCAGGCATATCTCAAGCGTTCCGAGGGCGACGTGGAAAAGCTGCTGGCAGAAGGCATTCGCATCCGTCTGTGCAAGGGCGCTTATAAGGAATCTCCCGCTATTGCCTTCGAGAAAAAGTCGGAGGTCGACACTAACTATCTGAAGCTGATGAAGCTTCTACTAAAGAGCGGCACCTATCACGGTTTAGCTACGCACGATGAGACTATCGTTCGCGAAATACAGGCCTTCGCTGCCCGGGAGAATCTCAACCGCGACTCATTCGAATTTCAGATGCTTTACGGTATCCGCCGCGATTTGCAGCAGGCCCTGGTTCGTGAGGGCTGGCGCGTCCGCGTCTATATTCCCTTTGGCACGGAATGGTATCCCTACTTCATGCGACGGCTGGGCGAGCGTCCGGCCAATGTGTTCTTTATCGCTCGGCATCTATGGCGTGCCCAGTTCGCCTGATCGTGCGGCCAAAGAATTGCTTTACCGTGATATGGAATACACGTACTACATGTAGTCAGAATAGCTTAATGGCCACCTCTATCCGCCTCTCCGAAGATATTGAGCGTCGGCTCGACGCCCTCGCCGAGCGTACCGGCCGCACCAAAGCCTTCTACATTCGCGAGATGATCCAGAACCACATCCCCGAGATGGAAGATTACTACCTCACGGCAGACGTCGCCGAACGGGTGGGTCTAGCGATAAGCCAGTGGCCCATAGCCGCCGCGTGCCACTTGATGGCACATCCGGGCCAATGTCGCGCGCGCAGGCTCCTGTTAGCATTCCTCGCGTGAACTACACTGCATCTCCTGGTTTGATTGACGCGTTCTCCGTTTTCGTCGGTCCTGAAGTGTCGGAAGACGAAGTGGATCTTCTTCGCGCCGCGCTGGTCATTGCGCGCACCGAATACCCGAACCTTGAAATCGAAGCCTATGCTGCGCGGGTTGGGGAACTCGCCGATCGGGTCGCCAGCCAGGTCCCGGACCTGAATCCCCAGCAGACCGTGGTTGCGCTGAATCGAGTGCTCTTTGGCGAGGCCCGGCTGCGCGGCAATCGCGACGATTATTATGATCCCCGCAATTCCTTCCTCAACGATGTGCTCGATCGCGGCCTGGGCATTCCCATCACGCTTTCGGTGGTCTACATGGAGGTCGCGCGGCGCATCGGATTTCCTCTCGCCGGCATCGGCATGCCCGGCCACTTCCTGCTCAAATATTGCAACGATGACGGCCAGGAAACTCTCATCGACTGTTTCAACCGCGGCGACATTCTCAGCCAGCAGGACTGCCAGCGCCGCCTCGACGAAATCTATTCCGGCGAGATGGCGCTGCGGCCGGAGTTTCTCCATCCCATCAGCCACCGCCAGATCCTTACCCGGATGTTGAATAACCTGAAAACCGTGTACCTGTCGACACGGAATTTCCGTAAGGCGCTGCCGATTTCGGATCTCATGCTCGTGGTCTATCCGCGTTCGGCTGAAGACGTGAAGCAACGCGCGTTGCTGCGCTACAGCCTCAACCTGCACAGACTGGCCGCCGAAGATCTCGACGAATACCTGGAAATGTCTCCCGATGCGTCAGACGCCGCCGATATCCGCCAGATGGAACTCTCCATCCGCCGCATGTTGGCGTTGATGAATTAGAAAAAATCTTCGATGCTGCTCTCGTTCCGTGGCAAAGCCGGCCTTCTTAAGCTTCGATCTCGATCCCGCCATGTAGACGCTGCTCGCCGGAAGCCGACGCGTCCCCCGATGCTGCATATGCCACTGCCGCTCCAATCAGTGCAGGAATGATGAAGGCATGGCCGCCGGTTGCTTCGGCCACGAACACAACTGCCGCGAGCGGAGTCTTGTAGCCCGCCGAGAGAAACGACGCCATGCCGACCGCCGCATAGAGGCCGAGATTGGAGCTGTGAACAACCGATTGTGCGAATGCCGTTCCCAGACTGCCTCCCGTGAGAAACAGCGGCACAAACATGGCGCTGACTCCGCCCGACGCCAGCGTAAAAAGCGTTGCCGCGAGCTTGAATCCGCTGAAAGCGATCAACTCGCCGGAGCTATGGTAGTTGCCAAGAATCTCTCCTACGGCCTCATAGTTCGGCCCGAGTGGCATGAGATTGCCGGGATACAGATGCAGAAAGAAGACGCCGCAAAGACCGGTCAAGGAGCCACCCAGTGTAAGTTTCAGCCAGTGCGGAATCGACCATCTCACGAAGAAACCGCGGGCGCGGCGAAAAGTGATCACGAAGACCACCGCTATCAATCCGACGATCAGCCCCAGCAGCGCGCTCCAGTAAATATCGCGGCGGGTGAAGGCCGTGGAGCCGGCAAAGTCGAAAAGCGGGGCAGCGCCCAGGAAGGAGCTGAGCGTCACGAAGGAGACGACAGACGCAATCAGCGATGGCATGAGAGCTTCATGCGCCAGGTCATCGCGATAGGGCATCTCCAGCGCAAAAACGATGCCGGTGAGAGGCGCGCGAAACACCGCCGACATTCCCGCCGCTGCGCCGCAGATCAACATGATGCGCCGGTCGCGCTCCGTGAGATGCAAACGCCGGAAGCGCCTCCAGAGCCACGACCCGATCGCACCTCCTCCATAAATGCTGGGCCCTTCGAGCGCGGCGCTGCCGCCGAAGCCTACCGATGTGATGGCCGCAATTATTTTCGGTACAAAGGCCCGCGTATCCACCTGGCCCTCACGCTCGTGATAGGAACGGATGATTTCTTCGGTGGAATGTTCATTGGGATCCGGCGTCAGGTACTGCATGATCAGTCCCGTAACGACGAAACCCAGCACGAGTCCGGGGACGATCGACCAGTGATGATGGAGATAGTAATGGAAGACCGCCGGCCAAAGTTTTCCCAGGAGGATTACGACGATGGCGGTGATCACCAGGCCGGTGACCAGGCCGATCACCGGAGCAATGATGAGCCACTTGTGCAGATTGCGCACATAAGTGGCCGTGAGGTCTTCCTGCACCAACGGCAGATATCTGCGAAACAGAGGGTGCCGCAGAAACCAGATGACTCTAGGCTCTTGTTCCCTCGGCTGTTTGTTTTTCTCGTTCATAATGCCTGATACGTTCTTTTGCCCCTCCCTCAGTGCAGCCGCCTGCCCGAGTGCAGGGGAGTCTTGCGGCGGCTCAAAAATCCAGCGCGCAAGCGTTTCACCTCCTCGCGGTGAAGCAGTGTGAGCTTGGTCAAAATCGCCTCTCCACGGGGCGTGAGAGAAACAACCACCTGGCGCCGGTCGGAAGATCCGGCTTGCCGCCGCACGAGGCCGCTCTCCCGGGCGCGCTCGACCAGCCCGACGACCGAATTGTTCTTCTCCTGCAGGAACTCCGCCAGCTCTGAAATGGTAACCCTGCCGCTTTCCGTGAACCCGGCAATTCCGAGCAGCAACTGGTGCTGCTGCGGGGTGACCCCGCATTGCCGCGCGGCATTTTCGCTGAATCGCAGAAAACAGCGCAGCTTGTAGCGAAATTGAGCAAGATTCCGTACAGTTTGCTGATGCAGAGATGTTTTCATTCCTGAAATTGAGGAGGAAAGCGACAATTACATCGCACTACGATCTAATATTACATCCTGATGCGATGTGTTCGCAAGCTTGCGAACACGACTCGAATCGCCATGCAGGAGGCATGCCGAAAGAGAGAAAGGGACGGACAAATCGTCCGTCCCTTTGCTTTCCCGGAAGCCGGAAGCCCGTAGCCCCTCCTAAGGGGCTTCGATCAGTTCCATTTTGCCGTCACGTTTGCGGTGCAGCACCATTACCCTGCCCTTGAGATCGCGAAAGACGAAAACGTCACGATCTTTGAAGTGGGCTTCCTTGATAGCTTCTTCCAGCGTCATGGGGCGCATGGCGACGGCGTCTTCCGAGCGTACGAGGTGTACCTCCGTGGTCTTGGCCACCGCGGGATACTTGTGCACCATCACCGGAACCGCCGTTTTCTCGGAGAGGCCTACGGCGGTGACCACATCCTCCTGCGTAGAGTGGCCATTCCACTTTTTGACTTCTTCGCTCTTGCGCGCGGAGCGCTTCTTGCCCTGCCAGCGCGTCTTGTATTTCACCGCCTGTTTTTCAATGTGATCGAGAGCTTCGTTCACGGCAATCGTCATGTCTTTGGCCTGGGCCAGGCCGACAATCGGGCCGTTGCGCGGGCTGATTGTGATTTCAGCTTTGTGGCGGTGCTTTTCGACCGCAAGGATCACTTTGGTTTCGAATTTGTCGCCAAGAATTTTGCGGATCTTGTTGAGGCCGGTTTCCACTTCCTTGCGGATGGCGGGAGTCACTTCGTAGTGCCTCCCGGTGTATTCCACGTTCATGAGCGCCCCTCCTGAATCGTTCGTTGAGTTAAAACGGGCACTGCATTTGCATATGGATGCAAGCCAAGCGCGCGATTTCTGCGTCGCGGCTTTTTAAACAAAAGCTGCGCGACGCTTCGCGCGGCTCGCTCAGGTCCTTCGGCGACAAAAACCGTGTCGCCTCAGGATGACAAGCGTTTTTACTTCTTCACTCTTCTCTGGTGCGTGCTGGGAATGCGCATATCTTCGCGGTATTTGGCAACCGTGCGCCGCGTGACTTGAATGCCCTGCGACTGCAGGATGCGCGTGATCTGCTCGTCGGTCAGCGGACGGGACTGATCTTCTTCCTCGATGAGCTTTTTCACACGGCGCTTGAGGATCAGCAACGACGTGTTGCCGCCCTCCGGCCCCTGCACGCTCTCGCTGAAGAAATACCGCAGCTCGAATACGCCCTGTGGTGTGTGCGCGTACTTGCTAGCCACGGCACGGCTCACCGTCGAAGGATGCACGCCGATTTCTTCGGCCACCTCCTTGATCATCATGGGTTTGAGCTGATCGATGCCTTTTTCCAGAAAATCCTGCTGGCGCGCCACGATCGAGTAGCAGACCTTTGTGATCGTCTGCTTGCGCTGCTCGATGTTCTTGATCAGCTGGATGGCGCTCTTGTAGCGCTCTTTCACGTAGTCGCGCGTGCTTTTTTCGTTCCCGTCGCGGGCTAGAAGTTTTTTGTAAGCCGGATTAAGCCGAAGCTGGGGCAGGTCTTCGTCGTTCATCACCACCAGCCACTCGTCGCCATGTTTCACGAAGGCCACATCCGGCTCGATCAATCGCGGCTGGACTTTGTTATATCGCAGCCCAGGGCGGGGGTCGAGAGTGCGAATGTAATGGAGGGCCTGCTCGACCGCCTCGACGGGCCGGCCAATGGCTTTGGCGATTTCCTTGTGCTGCTTGTTTTGCACGGCGCGCAAATGCTGATCGACGATGGCAACCCCGTCGTGCAAGACCTGGGCGGTGCCGTTGCCGTTTCTTTCGCCGTTCTTGTGCAGGGCGAGCTGTTGCTGATGGTAGCGAAGCTGGTAGAGCAGGCAGGAACGCAGGTCGCGGCAGCCTACACCCGGAGGATCGAGCTGGCGAACAACTTCCAAAGCCTCCTGCAGGTCGGTGGGCGTGAACTCCGGCTTGTAAGGAGGGTGCATAGCCGGTTCGCGCCCCGCGGCCGGCGCCCCATCTCCGTTGGAGGACACCGCGTCTGATGACGCTTGAAAGCGAGCAA
The DNA here is from genome assembly GCA_035523915.1 of Candidatus Aquilonibacter sp. Lineage (GTDB taxonomy): Bacteria > Acidobacteriota > Terriglobia > Terriglobales > Acidobacteriaceae > Sulfotelmatobacter. The sequence goes on from DATKPV010000136.1 coordinate 17,310, forward strand.
TGCCACCACCCTCGTCTTCCTTGACCGACGATTCGGCTCCAGGACCGACTTCCGGCTCACCGGCCGCAATGCCGCCCTCCGCTTTTGCAGGATCGTTGGGCGCGTGATCCGCTATCGAGCCAGAAGGAACGGTCTCTTCGTCAGCCAATCCAAGGGCCTGGGCCTCACTGACAATGCTGTGCGCGGCCACAGCGTCGGCTTCAGGGGCAGCAGCCGGCGCGATGCCTAACAGTTCCTCGTCGCTGGCAATCAGGTATCCATCTTCGTTGAGATTTCCGATGATTGCGTCGGCCGCCTCGCGAACTCCGGCGCGAAGGCTCAAAGCACCCAGTTGCCAGGCGAGATGATCGGTGAGATTGCCCGGTTTGGAAAGGAAATTCTCGAACGACGGGCGCTCGATATCTTCCATCTCACTGTGAGTGCGATAGCCGGGGTCGAGATAATCCTGAAAGAACGATCCGAAATCGATCTCCTCAAAGGGATCCTTCTTCTCTACGGCAGTAATGGGATTTTCTTCCGGAGTGGCAGCGGCAGCGCGGTCGCGGTCCTCTTCTTTTTTCCCGACCTCATCGATCAGCGGAACCGACTCTTCAAGCTCCTCGAGCACGGGGTTCTCGACCATCTCGGCGTTGATCATGTCCTTGAGCTCAAGCTTGTTTAGCGCGAGGACAGACACCATCTGCACCAGGCCAGGAGTAAGAATCTGGCGCTGCGAGAGCTTGACGTTCAGTTTGTGCTGCAGAAGAACCATGGTTCGGCTTCGTGATTCCAGATCTTGTCATCCCGACGGATCGCCAAGCGAGGCGGAGGAACCTGCTTCATATGCCAGCTCCAGCAGGTCCCCCACCGGGCTTTCAGCCCGACTCGGATTGACATCCAAGAAAAGCGCTAAACTAGCGAAAAACTCTCTCCCAGATACACCCTTCTCACTTCCGGGTCGCCTGCCAACTCATCGGGCGGCCCGTGGCGGAAGATTCTGCCATCGTCGATGATGTAGGCGCGATCCGTTACCGAAAGCGTCTCGCGCACGTTGTGATCGGTGATCAGAACCCCGATGCCGCTGGCGCGCAGGCCGCTGATAATCTTCTGCAGATCCAGCACGGCAATCGGGTCGATCCCGGAAAACGGCTCGTCCAGCAAAATAAAAGTTGGGCTGATGCACAGGCAGCGGGCGATTTCCACGCGCCGGCGCTCGCCACCCGAGAGCGCATATCCCTTGTTTTGACGGATGTGCTCCAGTCCCAGTTCGTCAATAAATTTCTCCATCTTTTCGCGGCGCTCGTGCCAGGAAATCGGCTGCGCCTCCAGCACCGCGAGGATGTTCTCCTCCACGGTCAGCTTGCGAAAGACAGATGCTTCTTGCGGGAGATAGCTGATGCCATACTGACGCGCCCGCAGATACATGGGAACGTCGGTAATATCCTGGCCGTCGTACAACACGCGGCCAGTGTCGGGAGGGACCAGACCTACAATGGCGTAAAATGTGGTGGTTTTGCCAGCCCCGTTGGGTCCGAGCAAGCCAACCACTTCTCCCTGCTGCACGCGCAGGCTCACACCATTCACAACGCGGCGGCCACGATAGGACTTGCCAATCTCTTCGGTGGCCAAGGTACGCATTTAGCTTGCCATTATCGGGCCATCATCGGGCCACTCGCGTTTGAGTTACCACAGGAGTACTTGCTTCGCCTTCTACCAGCACCCTATCATCGCGGTTATAGAAAGTCAACGAAACCCCCGTAATAGTGCCCCGTTCGGCATCAAAAATGCTAGGCGACCCACCCGTCAGGACGTACCTGTCATCCGCAGCCGTGTAGACCAACTTCTGCCCGACCGCCCGGCGTGTCGGCTGCACAATCACCACATTGCCTGTGGCAACGATATGGTCGAGCTGGGCAGGGCCTCCAAGTGCCTGATGCTTCGAAGTTTGCGCGCGTGGAACCAGGTACGCATCGGCCACCTTGGAGGTGGCTGTGAAGTCCGCACCACGAGCCACAACGTCGCCTTCATAGTGGGCCAGGTGTTCGGCGTCAGAGTAGGTCAGCATTTCAGAGGTGATCCTGACCGTGCTCGCTGCTGCCTGAGTCTGATTGTTAGCCGCGCCCCCGGACCGTTTATTCGTATTGTGTTCGCCATTAACCTGGGATGCGTTCGGTGCCTGTACGAGTACCGTCGAAACCGGCTGGTTGGCCGTTCCGTGGGCCACTACAAAACGCCGCTCCCGGTCGAACTGGATGGAAGGAGCCTCGACTAGATTGGCATCCTGCCAGAGGCGGGCATTGCCATGATAGAAGGCGATGGCCGGGGAATTGTGCGCGGTCATGCTTGCCGCCGTGACATGAATCGGCGACGACGAAGCCAGCAGGGCCCCGTTCGGCTGCTCCGTCACATCGCTGTAAGTGCTCCTTACATCGCCATCGGCGAACGCGTCCCCGGTGGCGCGATTGAGCCGTACAATCCGCGCGGTGGTGATCATGGAGCCTTGCGCAACCTTTGGGTTGCCCGTGAGCACCAGGATCTGATCAGCCGGCGTGTAGTGAGCGCGGTCGCCCCACGCCTGCGTTCGCTTATCCGCGCTCTGGTTGTCGGTGAAAACCACGTTTCCCTGCTGCACGATGGAGTCGATTCCGCCCTGAGACAGAAACCTCGCGTCCAAAGTTGCGCTGGTGCTGACCCGGTCGGGCTGGCCGGGCACCATGTTCACGATCTTCGCCTCAGGCGCCCCATGCATCGAATCCAGACGGCTCTGGCCGTCGGCCGTAGGCACAAATTTCGCTTCGAATTTCCCCGCCGTGATGATCGTCAGCTGCTGCCCCGTCGACTTCGCGCCAGCAGCAACCTGGCTTTGTGCCGGAGAAATCGTGATCTGCGCCGCGCCCGAGGTTAGAGCGTGGTCCAGATAGCGGCCTTCGGCCACGAAAAAGTCGACGATGGGAGCGGTTAGTTCGAAATCCTGCGGTCCGGCGTCGGAGCCTGTCACCGGATGCGTCGCGCCCGCGGCATGTTGCCACAACCGCACTCCCTCCGCCGCGTGGACGGTGCGAACCTTGTTCTTTGCGGCGAAGTTCACGATCACCCGCGGAGCCGTGCCATGCATTCCTCCCGGTCCGGTCTGCTCTGCCTGAACGTTTCCTGTCAAGGTGGCCAGGCGCACCTCGTTATGCGTTCCGGTGAGCAGAAGATCCGCCTGATCGGCCCGGGCATGGAGCAGAGAGGCCGATCCTTTCTCTGTACCGGCTGCACCGCTCTTGGCGGCGGGCGCGCTTTCCGACTCCACGTTTCCCGTAGCCAGAATGCGATTGACCTCGTTGTCCGCGCCAAGAAAGAACGTCGCCTGATCAGATCGCACCGTGCCCTGGACATCCACCAGGCGCGGTTGGTCGAGCACCAGCTGATGCGGCTCGCTCGTGTATACGCCGTGTATGGCGAAGAGCCGGGGTGCGGCTTGTTTATTCAGCGTGACATGCACCTGGGAATCCATGATCAGGGTCTTGCTCTTGCCCAGATAATGCACGCCCACCGCCCACCCGGTAGCCTGTGGCGTCCGGAAATCCACGCGCGCGTCGGTGGTGGCGTCGCCGCTGTCCTTGTTGAAGATCAAATCGGTGGTCTTGAGATGGATGGGATTCTTCAAAGCCGTAGGCGCTGCCTGGTCGGGGCTGGCAATGCCTTGGGGATTGGCTTCGAGATCGATCTGCACTTCGCCTCGCGCAGTAACGTCTCCGGTTTTTGGATCGTAAGAGAAATTGTCTCCGGAAATCTGATCGAAGCGCGAGGAGTCGCGTCCGTAGAGAACGATGTTGACCTTGTGCAACTCGGCCCGCCCGTCGAGTTTGAATTCCTTGACCTGCTGCGCGTGGACGGTAAAGAGGGTTCGCCCGGATTCAGACTTTGAAAGTTGAAATCCATTGGCTGTCTGCTTGATCTCGTATCCGATCTTGCCCGGAACTTCATTGAGGACGTTGTGTTCGCGCAGGCGCGCCGAAAGGTACATTCCGGCGATGATGACCGTGAAGATCACGGCCAGCGCCGCCAGCAAACGCCGCACGCGATAGACCGGCAGGGGCATCTGCTACAAGTCTAGACGAATTGGAACCCAAACGTGCTTTGCCTTTGGGTGGCGCAGCGCTTCAGCGCTGCGATCTAGTCCTCGTTTTTCTAAAGTGGGGGCTTTAGCCCCTGAGGGCGCCCCGCGCTAGAAGCGCTCGTCAATGTTTACGTCCCCGGCAGGGCACTCTGTGGGACATCGCCTTGGAAAGCGGGCCACATCTGGCAGGCGCGCTTCTACGACTTTGTAGTGTTCGCCGAAAACAAGCGGAGAAGCTGCACTACATGCATCGCAATCCGGTGAAGTGCGGACTAGTCAAAAGGCCGGAGGAGTGGCCGTGGAGCAGCTATCGGCACTATGCCGACCAGGAACGTGGGGTCGTGTTGGTGGCTCATCCTTGCGCGTTCTCTGTGCACGATGGTTGCCCCACCCTGCCCGCGTTCTTTGCGGGAGGGTGGGTTCGTACCATGACTGGAACAACGCCCATTCGTTCCCGCCTGCGCGCTGTCCACTGCGACTCGATTTCCACTCGCCCCACCGCTCCCGTTGCGTAGTGAATGAAGCTGCTCCACGGCCAGTCCTCCGGTCTTTCGACTAATCCGCGATGCACAGGGTTGCGGTGAATATAGCGCAGCTTCTCCACCCGCTTGGCTTCGCTCCACAGCGCAAAATCGTAGTAACGAACCTGCCAGAAGCGCGGAAGTTCCGCAGGCCTCAAGTTGCGCGAGGTGATCTGCTTGAGCATCTGCATCACCAGCGCGAGTTCGCCGCGTTCCGGTTCGCTGATGAGCAAGTGCACGTGTTCCGGCATGACCACATAGCCGGTTATGTAGCATCCATACCAGCGTCGCACCCGCTCCAATTCGTGCTCGAAGGTTTCCCGCGCCGTAGACGAGTCAAGAAGCTTCATCCGCCGATAACAACTGAAGGTAACGAAGTGGAGACAGCCCTGGTGCTGATAGCGTCTGGGCTTTAACGCCATGACAGAGATTATAGGCCCACCCTCTTTTCGCCAAGAACGCGAAAAGAAGGGTGGGGCAACCCCAAAGTCCTAAATCAGGAAAGGATGGGCCGCCCGGAATCCCACC
>DATKPV010000137.1:0-89599 GCA_035523915.1 Candidatus Aquilonibacter sp.
GCCAGCGCCGGCTTCAGCATGTTCGAGGCGTCGATGGCGCCTTCAGCGGCGCCCGCACCAACCAGCGTGTGCAGCTCATCGATGAAAAGAATGACCTGGCCTTGCGAGTCTTCGATTTCTTTCAAAACTGCCTTCAGGCGATCTTCGAATTCCCCCCGATATTTCGCCCCGGCCAGCATGGCGCCTAAATCGAGCGCCACCACGCGCTTGTTCTTCAGAACCTCAGGCACGTCGCCCGAGATAATGCGCTGCGCGAGCCCTTCTACAATGGCGGTCTTGCCCACGCCGGGTTCGCCGATGAGAACCGGATTATTTTTCGTCCGACGGGAAAGCACCTGAACCACGCGCCGGATTTCTTCATCCCGGCCGATTACCGGATCGAGCTTGCCGCGGCGCGCCTGCTCGGTGAGGTCACGAGCATAGCGCTCCAGAGCCTGATATTTGGCTTCGGGATTTTGGTCGGTGACTTTCTGCGATCCACGAACAGTCGTCAAAGCTTTGAGAATTGCATCGTAGGTTGCGCCATGGCGCGCGAGAATCTGCTGCGCCGCATCCTGCTTGAGGTGGGTAATCGCCAGGAGAAGGTGCTCGGTGGAAACGTATTCGTCTTTGAAATTAGAGGCTTCTTTAAATGCCTGTTCCAGCAATTTATTCGCGTTGTTTGAAAGGCTGGCCTGTGTTCCTCCGCCCGAAACTTTGGGCAGCTTGTCGATCTCTTTGTAAATCTCGGCGAGGACGGCCTGGGGGCCAATGCCGATTTTCTCCAGCACCGGGGGCACGATGCCTTCTTTATCTTCCAGAAGCGCGGCCAGAACATGGATCGGCTGCAGCTCGGGATTACCGTGCTCTGACGCAAGATCGTTCCCGCGCTGGACGGCTTCCTGCGCTTTGACTGTGAATTTGTCCCAACGAATTGCCATATATGTATTCCTATTTCGATTTTGTCATCCTGAGCGAAGCGAAGGACCTCTGCATTTCTGCCGATGCCGGCAAACTGCATGGGTTCTTCGCTTCGCTCAGAATTACAATCGCTCCAGCTTCGGGCCTATTATTCCTCGTCCGCCGCATTGGCCTTCGGAGGTTTCCGCCTCAGCCCGGCAGCAGCGATTGCCTTCTCGCGGTCGCGCAGCTTCTCCAATATCTTTATCTTCTCGGTGAAACTGAGCTTGGCCATTCGCGCTTGCAACTTCGGCTTACTCATCGGCCCCCTCCGGATACCTGCGTCCAAAGTCGTTCCACTTCGATGTCAGGTTGTGGCGTTCGAGAACGACACTCAGCTTTTCCAGATCCACCGCCTCTTGCTCTAGGAACTTCAAAATCCTGGCGTGATCCTTGGGCCGCCCCACGCTTAAGGCAATCGCCACGAGGTGCTCGGCCCGCATGATCCACGTCGACACGCCCTCCGCCTCAGTGGCGACAGCCTCGCGGATGGCTTCCTCTTCCAGCGGGTTCGCCGGCGGGAGAAACTGCACCGGCCAGCCGCCAATTGCGATGTACTCATCCAACTCGGTACAGCCGCGCGATTTCAAGAACTGGTATACAGGAGCCAGGCTGATCAGCGTCCCACGCTCGGGATCGGGAAGTTCCACGAAGATATCCAAATCGACCGTGGCGGCGGGATCGAGATAGAACGTCGCTCCGACCGCTCCGCCGATGGCATACTTTCCGATCACGCCATCCGCTTGCATCTGGTTAATCGCTTCGAGTGTGGCCTTCATGATTCGAATTCGCTGGAATCATTTTGAGCTAACTGCAAACGCAAGCCAAGCTGTAAACAAAACGGGAGGCGGTCGCCTCTGCCGCCTCCCGCTGACTCAGGGGCTAAAGCCCCGATTCTTACTCGCCTGAACGCGGCGCTGAAGCGCCGCTCTTCCACGTTATGCGCCCATTGCGTCACGTCAGGTCACGCGAGACGAATTACGCGGCCTTGCTGGGAGTCTTGCCTTCGGTGGCCTTGCCTTCGATGGCCTTCTCCGTGCCCACATGCACTTTGATCTGCTTGGGCTTGGCTTCCGCCTTCTTGGGCAGAGTGATGTTCAGCACGCCTTTGTCGTAGTTCGCCGAAACGTTGCCGGTGTCCACGGTGGTGGGCAGGGTGAAGGTGCGAGTGAAGCTGCCATATTGGCGTTCCACACGACGATAGTTCTCTTCCTTTTCTTCCTTCTCGATTTTGCGCTCGCCGTGCACGGTGAGGGTGTTGTTCTCTACACGGACGTCGATGTCTTTCTCGTCGATTCCCGGCACTTCGATCTTCAACGTGACCTTGTGCTCATCTTCGTAGACGTCGACGGCTGGGGCAAAGCTGCTGGTGGTGAGGGACTCATCCCGGCCCGCGTCGTTGTAGGACTCGCGGAACAGGCGGTTCATGCGGTCTTGCAGGGTGGCAAACTCGCGGAACGGTTCCCAACGGGTAAGTACGGTCATGACAAAATCCTCCTTCAAAATCTTTGGATGCTCCGAAGCGCGAGGCTCGGGCACTCCATAAGATGCTATAGTTAGTACATAAGTATCATAAAAGTTTAGCCTGTTATTGTCAACATACAAAACATCTTATTTTGTTTAGCTTACATGTGCAATCAGGCACTTAAGGTAGGCGGTTTCCGGCACGTTTAGCAGCACCGGATGGTCCCTCGCCTGCCCACGGACTTCAGCCAGACGAAGCGTCCGGTGTGCGTCCAGGGCCGCTGCCCCGAGCATTTCGAGGAAATCAGCCTGACTGACGTGATAGGAGCAAGAGCAACTGACCAGGATTCCGCCCGGCTCCAGCATCTTGAGGGCTCGCAGGTTGAGCTCCTTGTAGCCGCGCATGGCAGGCTCCAGGTCGCGCCTGGTCTTGGCGAAGGCTGGCGGATCGAGCACGATGGTGGCGTAGCGCGAGCCGGAGGCGGCATAATCCTTGAGCAGGTCGAAGGCGTTGGCCTCGATCCATTCGATCTCGCGGCCGTTCAAGGTTGCATTCTGCTCGGCCATTTCCAGCGCAGGACGCGAGCTGTCCACCCCAGTGACCTGAATGCAGCGTGGGACAAGGTGCAAGGCAAACCCTCCCTGATAGCAGAAGACATCGAGGGCGTTGCCGTGGGCATACTGGGCTGCGGCCGCGTAATTCTCGCGCTGATCCAGAAATGCCCCGGTTTTTTGTCCTTCGAGACCGTCGTAGCGAAAGCGCACGCCGTTCATCGTGAAAGTGGTCGTGGACTTTTCTCCTTGCAGCAGCCGGGTGGTAAGCGAGGGCAGCCTCTCGAGTTCCCGCACGCGCGGATCGACCCTCTCCACTATCCCTACCGGATGCAGCCGCTCATTAAGCTCGGCGATCACTGCCTGGCGGGCTTCTTCCGAGTCCATCGCCTGGGTCAGGATTTGGAGCGTGAGAATGTCGTTGTAGCGATCGACGATCAGGCCGGGCAGAAAATCGGCCTCGCTGAAGACGACGCGATAAGCATCGGTATCTCGCGCGATTCCTTCGCGATAAGCGATTGCCTGGGCAATGCGCTGGCGAACCAGAGCAGAAAAATCGTTCACCGGCACGCGCGAAATCATACGAATAGCGATTTGCGATGCGCTCGAATAGAGGGCCGTACCGAGGGACTTGCCCCGCTCATCGGCCACGTTGACGATCGCACCTGCGGGGATGCCGTCGGTCGAAACAATATCGGAACGATAAACCCAGACGTGCCCGTTTTTCAGGCGTGAAGCCCCGCGAGGAGAGACCTTTACCTTGGGAAGGGCCGCGGAAGCCGAGGTCGGGGGCACGGATACATGGTAAATGACGAGTTGGCCAGCAACAGCCGGATGAAAGGCTCTGCCGCTGCGCCTGTTAGCCGGCGGCTTGCTGGGTCGATGAGGGCGTTTGGGTGTGGGAGGACGAAGGCCGAGAGTTCATCTCGGCTCGCGCCGCGTCGAGATCGAAGTGCAGGGAGTCGAGTGCAACCATAGGCATTTCCGTGCCCCAGGCTTCGAGTTCTTCTTCGCTCCAGTCGCCGTTCAAACGGATGGCGCCGGTGATGTCCTCAGGGAAAGCGTGGCGGTAATCGCCTTCGCGGATGAGAATGTCGCCGATGAGTCGCCCGGTGTGCATGTCGTAGACCCGGCGGCTGGCCTGGCCGCCGGAATTGGTCAGGCCAATCAACACCTCGCCGGCGTCGCCATATTCAGCGCGGTAATACCAGGCTTGGGCAGCATCAAGTTTCGGATGGTGGCGGCGTGGCCGCTTCACCTCGGACTTCTCCACTGCCTTGATTTCGTGCGCCGGGTTGAAATACAAAATGCGCTGGCAGGATTCGCAGACGACCGTATGGTCGCCGGTGCGCACTTCGTTGTAAGTCTGCGGGCGCAGCATCACCTGGCAGGCAGTGCACTTTTGCTCGAGCACCTCGGAAATTCCTGTGCCACGGAATTTGGAAACCCGTTCATAATGCCGTAACAGGTCCGCATCCACTCCCGCCCGCATCTGGTCGCGCTTGCCGCGCCATTCGGCTAACAGCTTCTCATCCTCAGCCGTGCGTTGGCGGGCATCCGCTTTTTCTTTTTCGATTTCCGCCGTCTCCGCCTTCAGTTCGGCCTGGGCCGCCTTTACTTCTTTTTCGCGTGTGTCGGCGTTCAGCATGAGCTCGAGGATCTTGTCTTCCGTCGCGACGATTTCCTTTTCGGCAAACTGGATTTCGTGCAGCAGGGCTTTGTATTGCTCGTTGGTCTTTACATCGAGTGACTGATCGCGATACTTGGAGATTTTGCCGCGCAGGTCGGAGATGGTGCTTTCGTGCTTGCGGCGGGCGCCTTCGTCGGCCTTGGCGGCGTTTTGCGCCTTTTCCAGTTGCGCTTTGGTCCCGGCGAGTTTCTGCTCAATGGCAGCCACTCGTTTGGGCAGCTCGGCGATTTCCTGCTGCAGACGGGCAATTTCCTTGTCCGCTTCCTGCAGATGCAACAGGTTTTCTATGTCGGGAAGCATCCGGTGGCTCTTTTCGATTCTACCATGCGAAAACCGGCGATCCCCGCGCCTATTGCGCTGTTCGAATATTCATTTCGGGCAATCCCTCCTTCGCTCTGAACCGATGCGCCTACTCCGCCGGGCGGTGTACACTCGTAAATTCGCCCCCGGCCCTGGATCCTGTTTTAATTTTTTCTCTTCTGAGGATACTCGTGAAAAAGTCGTTCTTGATTCCGGCTTGTTCAGCGCTGCTATTTCTTAGCTCCAGCAATTTCTGCTCGGCTCAATCGACGCCGCCAACCAAGCCTCTTACGATCGACTCCATTTACCAGCCCGGCGGATTGGGCGGTCGCGGCCCCGAAACCCTGGAGTGGAGCCCCGACGGCACGAAGCTTTCTTTCGTGCAGCGCGATGACGAAGGCGAACACGGGGAGCTGTGGTATGTGGATGCGGCTACCGGCGAAAAAAAAGTGCTGGTGGGCGAGGCCAAGCTGGCCATGCTGGTGCCGGACTATACCAAGATCAAGAACGAACGGGAGCGCGAGCGGCTTACGCGCTATCACGTCGCCGCGTACCAGTGGGCGCCCGATTCCAAACATCTGCTGTTCGATTCGCAAGGGCAGCTCTGGTTATTCGATCTTGCTTCGGGCACGGCCGTGCAGTTCACCTCGGCTCCCGATCCCAGCGGCGATCCCAAGTTTTCTCCCGATGGTGAGCGCGTCGCGTACGTGCGCATGCACAATCTTTACGTGCGGGCTTTGGCCGGCAAGGGCGGCGAAAAGCAGCTCACCAAAGACACCGGCGACAACTTCTTGAACGGCGATATCGACTGGGTCTACGCCGAAGAACTTTCCGTGCGCAGCAACTATTTCTGGTCGCCCGATAGCAAGCAGATCGTCTTTCTGCACATGGACGAAACCAAGGTGCCCACTTATCCCATCACCAACTGGCTGCCCACCCACCCCGCGGTTGACTACGAAAAATATCCCAAGGTCGGTGACCCGAATCCCGTGGTGAAGCTGGGCGTGGTCGAAGCCGACAAGGGGAAAGTTCGCTGGATCACACTCGCCGGCGACGAAGATACCTACATCCCCCGCTTCGGCTGGGTGCGCGACGGCATCATCTGGGCTGAGCTTTTGAACCGGGCGCAGGACGAGATGGACGTCTATTTTGTCGATGCGAAGTCCGGAAAGTCTGTGAAGGTTCTGACCGAGACAACTCCGAATGCCTGGATCAATGTGAACGACGATTTCCGAATTCTCAAGTCCGGGGACGGTTTTCTCTGGTCGAGCTGGCGCGACGGCACCACCCAACTTTATCTCTACCGTTTCGATAAACAGAATCCCCTTGGAGGCGAGGCCAGGCTGGAACGCCAGCTTACCAAAGGGGATTTCGAGATGCTGGGAGTCGAAGGCATCGATGAAGCCGCGGGAACGGTCTTTTTTTCCGCCAACAATGACGATCCCCGTCAGCGGCACATTTGCTCAGTGAAACTGGATGGATCGGACTTCCACCAGCTTACTCCGCGCGAAGGTCTGTCTTTCGCCAGCTTTGCCGATGATGGCAAGCACTTCGCCGAAACCTTCCAGAGCCCATCCATCTCCACTCAGATTTCGCTCTGCGCGGTGGGCGGAGCCTGCACGAGTGTCTGGAAGGCGCGGGATGAAGTCGCTGAATACGGGCTGCGGGCGCCCAAGTATCTGGAGTTCAAAGCCGAAGATGGGACGACCCTATACGGGCGTTTGCTGCTTCCGCCGGATTCGCCCGCGGACGGCAAGATTCCCCTCATCATCAACATCTATGGCGGTCCTGCCGGGCAGATGGTGTTGAAAGAGCTGCCCAACCCCTTCGATGAAATCCTGGCGCGCAAAGGATTCGCCATCTTCTCTGTCGACAACCGCGGCACTCCCGGCCGCGACCGCAAGTTTCAGACCGCAATCCGTCACCAGTTTGGCGCCGTCGAATTAGAAGACCAGTTCGCCGCGCTCGACCAGCTTCTGGCTCAATATCCGCAACTCGACAAGGATCGCATCGCGATTTGGGGATGGTCGAACGGCGGCTCGATGACGCTCTACGCGATGACTCATTCCGAGCGCTTCCGCGCAGGAATTGCCGTGGCACCCGTGACCAATCAGATCAACTACGACAGCATTTATACAGAGCGCTACATGGGCCTGCTCAAGGACAACGAGAAAGGATATGAGGGCTCGGACGTGACCCGGGTAGCCGGCCAGTTGCATGGCGCTCTGTTTCTGGCTCACGGCACCGGCGATGATAACGTTCACTTCCAGAACAGCATTCAGATGATCAACGCGCTGATCAACTCCGGCAAGCAGTTCCGTCTCATGATTTATCCCAATAAGACGCACAGCATCGCTGGCAAAGACGCCCGAGTTCATCTGTTCACGATGATTGAGGATCACTTCGAGCGAGAATTAAAGCAGGCAGGAAACTGAAACAGACAGGAAATTGAGGCGGGCAGGAAACTGAAGCCTAAAGCAAACTGAAACAGGAAGGCAGCGTTGAGGATTTTCATCCCGAGCGGAGCGAGGGATCTAGGTTTTCCGCGACACCCAGCGACTTCGCTCACCTGCTACTTGATCTTCTCGGTCTTCTTCGAAGAGCTTTCCTTCGCTGGCCCTTCTTTGGATGCTACTTCAGCCTTGTGTTTTTCTTCCTTCTTCGATTCCTTGGCGCCGTCGGGCGACGCGGGCGCAGCCGATTTCTTCGCGTAGTCAGTTACATACCATCCCGATCCCTTGAACTGCACCGCGGGCGCGGAGATCACCTGCTCCACCGGTCCGCCGCACTCCGGGCACTTTTTCGGCTTCGGATCGGAAAACTTCTGGATTTTTTCAAAAGTGTGGCCGCACTTCTTGCACTTGAATTCGTAAAGTGGCATGAGACGGGTAGTTTTGTTCTCGAATAACAGTTCCGACTTTCGATTCTAGAGTTGCCCTTTCTTCGCGTCAATCGCGGCGGGTTGCATTCCTCGGCCAATGGTAGACTGCGCCCATGAACGCGTCGGGGCAGAAAGGCGAAGAATTCCACTTGGAGAGCGGCCGGGTCGCCCCTGCGCTCTATCTGGTCGCGACTCCCATCGGCAATCTGGAAGACATTACCCTGCGCGCCTTGCGTGTGCTGAAAGAAGCGGACGTGATCGCCTGCGAAGACACGCGGCAAACGCAGAAGCTGCTGAATCATTACAGCATCGCAACCCGCACCGTCAGCTATCACGAACACAACGAGATCACGCGCGCCACCGAACTGGTGAAAGAGCTGCAGGAAGGAGCGAGCATTGCGCTGGTAACCGACGCCGGCATGCCGGGCATTTCTGATCCCGGATTTCGTCTCATCTCGCTGGCTGTCCGTCATCATGTACCGGTTGTGCCAGTTCCTGGGGCGTCGGCCTTTTTAGCCGCACTGGTGGCCAGTGGCCTGCCCACCGATTCCTTCCGCTTCAGCGGATTTATTCCCGCCAAGCGCGGCGAGCGAAGAGCCGCGCTCGAAGCGATCAGGAACTCCCCGCGCACACAGGTTTTCTACGAAGCTCCGCACCGTGTGCTTGAGACGCTCAGCGACATTTGCGAGGTTCTGGGAAGCGACCGTCGCGTGGTGGTCGCCCGCGAAGTCACCAAGCTGCATGAAGAATTTCTGCGTGGGCGGGGCGGCGAAGTACTGGAGACGTTAAAGTCGCGCGACTCGGTCAAAGGCGAGATCACGCTGCTGATCGGCAAAGCCGAAGGCGATCATGCGGGGACGGCCGCCCCGGGCTGTCCTACCGTCAGTGAGCGGGTGCAGCAATTGATGGCCGAGGAGAAGCTCGACGAAAAGGCGGCGCTGAAACAAGTCGCCAGGGAGCGAGGAATCTCAAAGAGCGAAGCGTACCGGGAACTACAGAGAAGCAAAAAATAAGAGCTTTTCTACTTCCCCGCCAGCTCCCTCTTTACCACCTCGCTGACAATCTTTCCATCCACGCGCATGCCTGCGCCATTGAAACGCGCCATGGCATTCTTCATCACCGATCCCATGTCTTTCGTGGTGGGCGGGGCACTCATCTCTGCGATCACCGCCTTTACGCCGGCTACAATCTCGGCCTCCCCCGCGGCTTGGGGAAGATAGCCTTCGATCACCACGATCTCTGCGGCTTCCTTGTCGGCCATCTCCTGACGCCCGCCCTTGGTGAACTGCTCGACTGATTCCTTACGCTGCTTGATCAGCGTGGCGAGCACCGCCTGTGCTTCTTTGTCGTCGAGCGGTGCCATCTTCTCGATTTCGCGATTCTTCAGCGCGGTCTTGACCATGCGCAAGCAGGAGAGGCGCTGCTCGTCACGCGCCTTCATGGCGTCGGTAATATCCTTCTGAATCTGTTCCACGAGGGTCATTACGGGATTATAGACGGCGGATCGCGATCGACGCTTCTGGGCGAGAAATCTGGCACTGATGCAACAGTACCAGAAATCTCGGCCACACCAATCGAAACGGGGGGAAGGCCTACATTCCGACCGTCAATTCTTCGCGCCTAAAACCTCGTGCTGCGCATCTGATCTTCGGAGGATTCGCCATGACCAGACTTGCCATTTGGGCCCAGCTGGAAGCAAAAGCCGGAAAAGAAAAAGAAGTGGAGGAATTTCTGAAATCAGCCGAGCCTTTGGCCAGACGCGAAGCCGGCACTCTGAGCTGGTACGCAGTCAAAATGGGCCCAGGGAAGTACGGTATTTTCGATACATTTGCCAACGAGGACGGCCGCAACGCCCATCTCAATGGTGAAATCGCCAAGGCGCTTTTCGCCAAGGCCAAGGACCTTTTCTCCAAGCCGCCCGACATCGCCAAGCCGGAAATTTTGGCAGTGAAATAAGACCGCCCGCCTTGCCCGGGCAGACTCCGCTGGGCTGGAGCACCAGTCGCAGCGAGATATCTGATGGCTCTGAATCAAATTCCTGCGGGAAGCAAGCGTGCCTGCCAGGCGTGCTTCCGGTAGACTGATTCTGTATCGTTATTTTGCCTAAGGATCCTTTCTATGTTGCGCAAAAATCGCCTGTTTACTCCCGGCCCGACCCCGCTGCTGCCGGCGGCGCAGACGGCCATGGCTTCATTTACCGCCCATCACCGCACCGCCGATTTCCGCGCTTTGTTTCAGCGCGTCCTCGCCGGCCTGAAGGAATTCATCGGTACGCGGAACGATGTGCTCGTGCTAGCCTCTTCCGGCACGGGTGTAATGGAAGCCGCGGTCTCAAATCTGACCTCGCCCGGCGACAAAGTCCTGGTACTGAGCGCTGGCAAGTTCGGCGAGCGCTGGACGGGCCTGGCAAAGGCCTTTGGTTGCAGTGTTGACACGCTCAGCAAGCCCTACGGCGAGACTTTTTCCCTGGAAGAGGTTCGCTCCCGTTTAACGCCTAATGTTCGTGCAGTTTTCGTGCAGGCCACAGAAAGTTCCACCGGTGTTCGGCATGACATTGAAGGCATTTCGGGTATCGTCGGCCTGCAGGAGAACGCTCTGGTGGTCGTCGACGCCATCACGGGCCTGGGCACAACTCATCTCGATGTCGATGGCTGGGGCGTGGACTTCATCATCGGAGGATCGCAAAAGGCTCTGATGATGCCTCCCGGACTTGCCTACTGTGCCGTAAGCGACCGCGCCTGGAAACGAATGGAGACAACTCTTTCTCCGCGCTACTACTTCGATCTGCGCAAGGAACGCAAGTCCGCAGCCAAAGGAGAATCGGCCTATACGCCTGCTACTTCTTTGTTTGCCGCCATGGGTGCTGCACTCGACTTTATTCGCGAGATGGGCAACGGCAGTCTTTCGGCCGGCCGCGAAACCCTGGTCAATAATGCCGAACTGTGCGCGGAGATGACCCGAGCCGGAGCTCTTGCGCTGGGCCTGAATCTCTATGCCAGCTCTCCCGCGGCGGCTCTGACCGCCATCTGTTCGCCCGACGGAATCGATTCCGGAAGTATCGTGAAGGAATTCCGCGAGTCGTTCGATGCCGTCGTTGCCAACGGACAGGGGGAGATGAAGGGAAAGCTGTTCCGCATCGCCCACATCGGCTACTACGATTTCCTGGATACGATCGGCATTCTGGCCGCTCTTGAGCATGTCCTGGCCCGGACCACCGGCCGCACCATCGAGTACGCAGTGGCGCTGCGGGCTGCCCAGGAGGTCTACGCCCGCAGCTCGGCCGACAAACGACAGCTGGTTGGAGCCTGAGCGGCGCGCTTCAGGCGCGTGGTAGCGATTGCGAGAATATGCGCTCCTCTAGTTGATGGTGAAGGTCATGCTGTTCGAGGTTTCGGGCAACGTTCCGCCGCCATATTGACCGCCGGGCGTGCCGGGGTTGGTCACGGTCACCATCGCTGACCCCGCGGTCGTGATGTCGGAAGCCGGAACGGTGGTCACCAGCTTGTTCCCGCTCATCGGGGTGGTCGTGAGTGCCATGCCGTTCCAGTTGATTTTTGCGTTGCCCGCGAAGTTGGCGCCATTGACGGTAAGCGTGAAGGCTGGACCGCCCGAATTTGCGTTGTTGGGAGCGAGCTGGGTAATGTTGGGCATGCTTCCGGGCATGGCGGGAGTATTTGCCGGTTTGCTGTAGCCGCACGCCAGGCCAAGGGCGATAAGCCCGGCTAGAAAGACTGTCTTGGCAATTTTCATGTTGTTCTCCTTGGCCCGACGGGGCCTGTTGGAAGCAGTCTAGGAAGCCGGGCGGGGCCAGGTGTCAGAGGCGTGTCATCTTCCTGTCAATCTTTTGTCAGGGCGTAACTGCCAATAATTCAACGGGATAAGGGATAAAGTGTTGTGAAGATCGTAATCGCTGAAAAGATTTCGGCCGCCGCCGTCGAGCAGTTGAGAGAACCGGAATGGACCATCCTTACCGCCGAGCAACTGGACGGAAAATTGCCCCAACACCTGGAGTCCGCTGATGCCTTAATCGTGCGCTCCGCGGTTCAAGCGGATGCAGCACTGCTCTCGCATGCCAAGAAGCTGCGCGTGATCGGGCGGGCGGGCGTGGGTGTCGACAACATCGACCTGGACGCTGCTACCCGCCAGGGTATCGCCGTGATGAATACGCCAGGCGCCAACGCGGTCGCGGTCGCCGAGCAAACCATCGGCATGATGCTGGCTATGGCCCGCCATCTCTGCCGCGCCGACTCGCTCACGCACGCCGGCAAATGGGAGAAAAAATCTCTGCAAGGCACCGAACTGCGTGGCAAGATTCTCGGCATTGTGGGTCTGGGCCGCATTGGGCTCGAAGTAGCCCGCAGGGCACGCGCCTTTGGCATGACCGTCGTCGGGCATGATCCGTTTGTTTCCGTTGCCGTCGCCAAGGAGCAGGGCATCGCCATGGCGGAACTCGATCAACTCTATGCCGCCGCAGACTACATCACGCTCCATGTCGGCCTTACGCCACAGACCGCCGGCATGATCAATCAGGCTTCGATCGCCAGAATGAAGAAGGGTGTTCGCCTGGTGAACTGCGCTCGCGGAGAACTCGTTAACGAAGCGGATTTGATTGAGGCATTGAAGCAGGGGCAGGTAGCCGCCGCGGCGCTCGACGTCTTCAATGACGAGCCTTTGAAGAATTCGCCCCTGCAGAGTATGGAGAGCGTTATCCTCACGCCACACATCGGCGGATCGACGCGCGAAGCTCAGGATGCCGTGGGCGTGCAGATCGCACAGCAGGTGAAGGAATATCTGAAGCATGGCGTGATTCAGAATGCGGTGAATGTGCCCTCGGTTTCGGCTGAAGAGTATGCAGAAATGCAGCCCTACATCGTTCTGGCCGAGCGCATGGGATCGTTTCTTGCCCAGGTTTCCGGCGGCAGGCTGGAGGAAATCTCCCTGCGCTACAGCGGCCATATCGCCGAGTGGAAGACGGAACTGATCCGAAACGGCGCCATCAAAGGCATTCTCAACCAGGCTCTGGAAGAAAAGGCCAATCTCGTCAACGCCGCCGCCATCGCCGGCTCCCGCGGCTTGCGCGTGCACGAAGCTCACAAGGCCAAGGCCTCGACCGGCGGCGCCGGCAGCGTGCTCTCGATTTTTCTGAAGACCGCCGCCGAAGAGCACATGGTGAAGGGAGCGGTTCTGCATGGTAGCGCGCCCCGCCTGCTGCACGTCGATGGCATCGACGTGGAAGCTCCGCTGGAGCGCAACTTGATTTACCTGCGCAACCGCGACGTGCCCGGCGTGATTGGCAAAGTGGGAACGATTCTGGGCGAAGAGAAAATCAACATCGCCGATTTTTCGCTCGGCCGGCGCAGCGCTGAGCCCGGGACAGAAACGCGCGAAGCCATCGCCGTCGTCCACGTCGACGGCCATGTGCCGGACGATGTTTTGGGAAAGCTGAAAAAAATCCCGGCGGTGCAGCAGGCGAAGGCGGTGCAGTTATTCTAGGTGGTACGTTGTCATCCTGAGCAAGCGTACTTTGCGCCGCGAACGACCTGGGCGAGCCGCGCGAAGCGTCGCGTGTTTTGCGACGCAATATTCGCGCGTTTGGCTCGCTTCAAAATCTACGCGGACCTGAAAGATCCCTACCCCTCCCTCTCATTCCGTCTCAGCTTCCTGCTCTCGGCCAGCAGCGCCATCGAATGCATCAGATTCTGCAATGTCACAATCCCCACCAGACGCTGATCTTCCACCACCGGAATGATGCTCATGTTGCGGGCGGTCAGTTTGCGAAAGGCCGAGCCCAGCGACTCCTGCCGCGCCGACACGTCCGAGACTTTATTCATCACCGCCTGCACATAGCCGTTGCCCTCTATACGCAGCGTCTCCAGAATGCGTTGCTTCGAGATCACGCCGACCATGTCACTGCCTCGAACTACGGGAAAATCATCCTGCAGCGAGTGCACCGCCTTGTTCAGCGCATCCTCGAGCGTATCGGCGGGCGAAAGCGTCAAGAAGTCGGTAAGCATGACCTCTTCCAGCCGTACGTTCTCCAGTACCGACTGGAACATTACGGCGCGCTCTTCCAGTTGTGCGGCGGAGAAAATGATCAGGCCAACCAGGATGACCCATGAGTTATTACCCACCAACCCCGCTACCATCAACAGCATTCCCAAAGCGTTGCTAATCGAAACTGCCCGTCGGGTAGCTTCGCCCGCATTGCCTCCCCGGGCGAAGGCTGCTCGCAGAATGCGTCCGCCATCGAGCGGATACGCCGGCAGCAAGTTCAAACCGGCCAGATAAAGATTCGCCCAAACCAGGCTGCGCACCAGACTGCCCGGTTGCAGAAAGGGCCACTTCCAAAGCTCGACCCCCGGCGCAAGGGCGAGCACGACGAGCGCCGCGCCCGCTGCCAGCAGCAGATTCACCAGCGGACCGACGAGCGCAAGCCGAACCTCGCGCTTCCACGCCGATAACGATTCCAGTTTTTCCGCGCGCGATTCGTCATATAACGTCACGCCGCCTAGGGGAAGCAGAATTACCGCCTTCGCTACCATGCCCGCGCGCCGCGCCATCAGGATGTGTGCGACCTCATGGACGACGACGCAGCCGAGAATGATGCCCACCAGCGCCAGGTCGCGCCCTCCGTTGGCCGCGTGATGCGCTTTGTATTCCGTCCAGAACACAAAAAGCGGCAGGATCAGGAAAGTGAGGTGAACCCGGACCTCCACGCCAAACAGGCGCCCAACCAGGATGGACCAGCTTCTCATCAGTGTGTATTGGCGGTGAATGCCACTACAGTTATTTTACATGGGCGGATATATTGATTCCGGCACTCGAAGGTACAGCGCCATGCGCGTTATTGCCGGAAAGTACGGCAGCCGTCCCCTGCGCTCGATTCGTGGCCTGGCGCTCCGGCCGACGTCTGACCGTTTGCGCGAGACGCTGTTCAACGTGCTCACCGCCGGCAACCCCAGCGCTCTCGAAGGCAGTCTTTGGATCGATCTTTTCGCAGGCACGGGAGCGGTTGGCATCGAGGCTCTCAGCCGCGGCGCCAAAGGGGTCTACTTTGTTGAAACCTCGCCGCGCGCCGCGCAGTTGATCGAGCAAAACCTCGACAGTCTGGGAATCATCGATGGCTACAAAATTTTGCGCGACGATCTCGCCCGCGTCATTTGGCGCATGGAGCGCCAGCATATTGCCGCCGACGTGATCTTTCTTGACCCGCCCTATCAAATGCAGAATATGTACGGAGAAACTCTGCGGTCGCTCGCCGATTCCTCGCTGGTTTGGGCCATGTCAATTGTGATCGCCGAGCATGAAAAGAAATTTGATCCCGGAACCGAGTTCCGCTCCCTGCGCCGCTTCCGCAGAATCACGCAGGGTAGCTCTGCCCTCAGCTTCTATCGCATTGGCGGGAGTCCGGATTTGACCGGATAGCAGCGGACAAATCGGGCTGTAGAGTGGGGATCGCTGCGCCGGCACGGCGCGCAAAAGCGAAAACTACATGATGAAATCGTTGGCCTGCCGAATGATGGGGTGCTGCATCTCGGCCAGATCGTTCTTCACCATATTCAGCCCGTAGACGCAGCCTTCGAAATCCCGCGAGAGATGCGCGAACAGCGGGGCGACCTTGGCGTATTCAAAATCCTCAAACTTGGAAACGATGTAGTAGCTTTCCTTGCCCGTCTTGATCCAGTCTACAAAGTTTTCCAGCCGCTGCCGGCGCAGGCGAAGCTGATTGATGCTCTCGGGAAACATCCCGGTGAAGAACAGCGTGTAGTCCCCGATGTGCTTGCGCACCTGTCGCTCGCGGTCAAACGAAGGCGCAGGTCCGTAAACCGGATCCGACTCCAGCAGCATTTCTCCCACGTCGCTCAGCGGACGGTTGGCGGCATTGTGAATCTTGAATACCTGATCCGCTTCGCAGAATTCGGCCAGCAAGTGCGCCACATAGGCGATCACCTGTTGATCGCGGATGCCGATCTCCTCGGCATAGTGCCGTCCCACCAGTTCCAGGAAGAGCTGCTGCAGCGGATGTGACTCCGGAATCATTTTCGTCCAGGTCCCGGAACCCCGCGTCTGGCGCGGAATTCCTTATCTTGCGTGCCTTGATATCTCACTTCTCCAGCAAACGCAAGTGACTTTTGTTATATCGGCAAGATTTTCGCTGCTGATTAGACGTGACGATGGCAAACGAGGTTTTCTGCAGCAAAAATGCTGGCAGTCACGCATCGCGGCTGCCAACGAAATTAAAATTCTTGCGGTACCGGATCAGAATTGCTGATGTAGAGATCGCAAGAGCGTATCTTCGTGCGACGGTAGCGCCTCCTCTGAGCATTGTAAGATTGATCCCTGATCCGAGGAGACTCCATGCAACGCCAGAACATTTCGAGCGGCGCACCCTGGGAACCAATCGTCGGTTACTCCCGCGCGGTAAAGATCGGTCCTTACGTTCATGTCTCGGGCACCACAGCCACCGGCCCGGACGGAAAAATCGTTGGCGTCGGCGACGTTTATGTGCAGACTGTTCAGACTCTCAAGAACATTGAAGCAGCGCTCAAGAAAGCCGGCGCCTCCATGAAAGACGTCGTGCGCACCCGCATGTACGTCATCAACATCGCCGACTGGGAGAAGATTGGCAAAGCGCACGGCGAATTTTTCCGCGATGTTCGTCCCGCCACGTCTATGATTCAGGTCAGCGCGCTGATCACGCCCGAAATGCTCGTCGAAATCGAAGCCGACGCGATCGTGCAGGAATGAGCCTGCGCTTCTTTTAGCGGCGGGGACCGTAGCGCTGGCAATCTCGCCGGCTGTCGCGAGCGCGTCTCGCGCTCCCACCGAACCTTGTCTATCGATCCAGCGCCTTCTCCATCTTCACAAAGTGGCACGGCATCTTCGTTTCAATTCCCGCTGTCAACGGTGCCGTTCCTGTCTCCACGTATCCGCGCCGATGATAGAACTCGGGCAGCTCCTTCCGCAGATTCACAATCTGAATATCCATAAACCGGCTACCCGCCTTGCGGCAATGATCCTCCGCTGCATTCATCAACTCCGATCCCCGTCCCGATTTCTGCAGCGTGGGATCGACCGCAAGCAATCCTAGGTAAGACCGCTCCCCGCGCATCTCCACATAAACGCAGCCGGTGACCGCCTCGTCCTTAGAACACACCAGAAATTCTCCCGTGCCAAACATCGACCGTACTTTCTCCACATCGATGCGATCCCGCTCAATGAAAAAGCTCTCCGCCCGGCGAAAGGCAGCGTTGATCACATCGGTGACCGCCTGCGCCTCCTCCGCCTTCGCTACCCGCACCGGCAAAACGCCTCCTTACTCACCCACAACGAGTGGACCCTTGCCTTTGACATGCAGAGTCTCTTCGGTTATCTTAGCCATGTGAAACATCTGGCTCATCGCCATCACCACCATCACGCGCAGAGCGCGTTGGCGGAGGTGTTTGGCTGAGCTAGCGTAACACCTAAAAGTTCCGAAGCCCGCTGATGCGACGCAAAGCTCAGCGGGCTTTCTGTTTTTTCGGGAAAGGCGGACGAGTGAATCGGAAAGGGATGGACGCTACGGTTGACTTCGACAAAATGCAGGGCCTGGCTCCTGCCATTGTGCAGGACGCAGCAACGGGCGACGTGCTGATGCTTGGCTTTATGAATCGCCAGGCCTGCGAGAAAACTTTCGATACGGGCTATGTGACCTTCTTCAGCCGTACCCGCAGCCAGCTTTGGACCAAGGGAGAAACTTCGGGCAACCGGCTGAGGCTGATTGCGGCCACAGTGGACTGCGATCGCGATACCCTGCTGCTGCAGGTTGAGGTGGAGGGAGCGGGCCTGGTTTGCCACAACGGCACGCGTTCGTGTTTCACGCAGCCGGTTTTTCGAAGCGGTGCCGAGAAAGCCGACACCGTCTCCCCGGCGGTGCTGCCGTGAAGATTCGACTCGGAATTCCCAAAGGAAGCTTGCAGGAAGCCACGCTGCAATTGTTCGCTCGCGCCGGCTTGCCCGTTTTCACCAACGGGCGCTCTTATTTTGCGACGACCGGCGATCCAGAGATCGAATGCATGCTCATTCGCGCGCAGGAGATGGCTCGCTACGTCGAGCACGGTGTGCTCGATGCGGGCCTGACCGGTCTTGACTGGGTGATCGAAAGCGGGCTCGAAGTCGTGACCGTCTCCGATCTCATTTACGCCAAACAGAGCCGGGGCAAAGTGCGCTGGGTGCTGGCCGTACCCGAAGGCTCGCCGTGGCAGCGGCCGGCAGACCTGGGCAACCGGATTATCGCGACGGAGCTGGTGAGCGTTACGCGGAACTATTTCGAGGGAAAAGATGTTGCGGTGCGAGTGGAGTTCTCCTGGGGAGCCACTGAAGTAAAGCCCCCGATGCTCGCCGATGCCATTGTCGAGGTCACCGAAACCGGCAGTTCGTTAAAAGCCAACCGCTTGCGGATCATCGACACAGTTCTGGAATCGAACACCCAGGTTATCGCCAATAAGACGGCCTGGAATGATTGTTCCAAGCGCCGCAAGATTGAAAATCTGGCTCTTATGCTGCGCGGCGCCATGGACGCGCAGAATCGCGTTGGGCTGATGCTGAATGTGCGCAAAGAGGACCTGACGGCCGTGCTTGCTGTTTTGCCGGCACTGCAAAAGCCCACAGTATCCGCCCTCAGCGACGAAGACTGGGTGGCGGTCAATACAGTCATCGAAGAATCGCTGGCATGGCAGGTGATTCCTCGATTAAAGGAAGCGAAGGGCGAGGGAATTGTGGAATATCCCTTGAACAAGGTGGTCTTGTGATGCGGATTTTTCGCGGAGAGGCGGCGGCAGCGAGGGTGCGAAAAATCTCCCAGCGCGGATTCCGCCTGGCCGAAGTCGAGCCGGAGGTCCGGCGCATCGTCGAATACGTAAGGCAGCGGGGAGATTCCGCGTTGCGCAAATACGGCGAGAAGTGGGATGGCCTGTCAGGCGAAATGCCTCTCCGGGTCTCCGAGCGAGAGATCCAGACGGCATGGAAAACGGCCGGCAGCGATTTGAAAGCTGCGCTGCGAACCGCCGCCGCGAACATCCGCGACTTCTGCGAACGGCAAAAGCCGAAGGACTGGACGCGCAATTCTGAAGGGATTTCGGCCGGACAGATGGTTCGTCCACTGGAGTCGACCGGCTGCTATGTTCCGGGTGGGCGCCACCCGCTGGTTTCGACTCTGCTGATGACGGTCATTCCCGCGCAGGTTGCCGGCGTGGCAGGCATCCGAGTGGTTTCTCCCCAGCCGGCGAAAGATTTGCTCGCCGCGGCGGGAATGCTTGGCGTGCGGGAAGTCTATCGCGTGGGTGGCGCGCAGGCGATTGCGGCCCTCGCATATGGAACGGAGAGCATTCCGCCGGTGGCTAAGATCGTTGGTCCGGGAAATCTGTATGTAACCGCCGCTAAGAAACTTGTGGCCTTCGACTGCGCCATCGATTTTCTCGCCGGACCAACGGAAGCCGTCGTCGTCAGTGACAGCGGAAAGCCTGAATTTATTGCCGCAGACCTGGTGGCACAGGCGGAACACGATGCGGAGGCAACGGCGGTTTTCATTACCACGCGCGAAGATCTTGCTCGCCGCGTGGCCAGCTGCACACAAAAACTCAGTAACGAGAGTTTGGTGGCGCGCGAGTCGTTGCGCCGCAACGGCGTCATTCTTGTTTCCGCTTCGCCCGCACAGAGCTTTACCTGGGCAAACACGTTGGCGCCCGAGCACATGACCGTTGAAGCCTCTGGCCTTCAATACGTGCGCAACGCCGGGTCGGTGTTTGTGGGGGACTATTCGGCGCAGGCGGCCGGAGATTATGCGTCCGGTCCCAACCACGTTCTGCCCACGGGCGGCACCGCGCGGTTTCGCGGGGGACTGAGTGTTCTCGACTTTGTCAAGATCGTCAGCGTCCAGAAACTTTCGCAAAGCGGACTGCGACGAATCGCCCCAGCCATTGAGACGCTGGCCTTGGCCGAGGGATTGCAGGCACATGCGCAGTCGATTCAAGTCAGGGTCGCCCATGCTTGAGGCGCGCACAGCGATTCGCAATCTCGCCACCTATCATCCTCCATTGGGCGGACGGGTAGGCTTGCGGCTCGACTTCAACGAGAATACGGCCGGCTGTTCACCAGGAATCCTGGCCAGGCTACGGGAAATGACGGCTGACGAAATCGCATGTTATCCGGAGCGTGAACCGGTCGAGGCCTTGGTTGCGGATTATTTCGGAGTTGAAAGGGGCGAACTGCTGCTGACCAATGGGGTCGACGAAGCGATTCATCTTCTTTGTGAAACCTATCTTGAGCCGGGCGACGAAGCCTTAATCGTAGTGCCGACGTTCGCCATGTATGAGATATCCGCGGCGGCGACTGGCGCTCGCGTGGTCAAGGTGCCGGCGGACCAGGAATTCCGATTCCCTGCACCCGGCCTGCTTTCCGGAATCACATCCCGCACTCGTCTGATCGCGGTGGCGAACCCCAATAATCCCACCGGCAGTGTTGCGCGCCCGGAGGACTTGCTCGAACTTGCTCGCCGGGCTCCCCAGGCTGCGCTGCTGGTGGACGAAGCCTACTTCGAGTTTTACGGCAGGACTCTGCTAAGGCAGTGGCGTGCTCTGCCGAACCTGTTCGTGGCCAGGACGTTTTCCAAAGCTTATGGGCTGGCGGGACTCCGCATTGGCGCGCTGCTGGGAAAGGGGGCGCACATATCGATGATCCGCCGTCTGGCCTCGCCCTACAACGTAAACGGGGTAGCGCTGTTTTGCTTGCCCGCTGCTCTGGCCGACGAGAGCTATGTGCGCAGCTACGTTGACCAGGTTCGTCAGGGGAGGGATGAGTTTCAGCGCGAGTTGAAGCGATGGGAAATTCAGTACTGGCCCAGCCAGGCCAACTTCGTGCTGGCAAGGTTCGGTCCGTTGAACGATGCATTTATCGATTGCATGCGCGCGCGCGGCATTCTTGTACGGGACCGGTCCCGCGATTATGGCTGCGAAGGTTGCGCGCGTCTCACGCTCGGAACGGCGGAGCAAACGGCGCAAATGATCCGCGCATTCCGCGAGATTCTGATACAGAGCGGAGCCTCGGAGGCGCGGATTCAATGAGACGAGCGGCGATTCGACGCACGACTAGGGAGACAGATATTCGCGCTGCTCTGCTCATTGATGGCCGCGGACGTTACGAAATATCTACCGGAATCCGGTTCTTCGATCACATGCTGGAACTCTTTGCCCATCACGGCGGCTTTGACCTCCAGCTAGAAGCTAAGGGAGACCTGGATGTCGATCAGCACCACACGGTGGAAGACGCCGGCATTATTCTTGGCCAACTCTTCGATCAGGCTCTGGGGACCAAGCGGGGAATTCTGCGGGCTGGATACTTTGTAATGCCGATGGACGAAACGCTCGGCCTGGCGGCTGTCGATTTTTGCGGTCGAAGCTCGGCAAGCGTGGATACGAAAGCTCCGGCGCGCCTGGTGGGGGACCTGCAAACCGAACTGGTGCACGATTTTTTCGAGGGATTCGCGCGCGGCGCCCGGGCCAGTGTTCACGTTCGCGTACTCTATGGCCGCTCCAGCCATCACAAAATCGAATCGCTCTTCAAAGCGTTTGCCCGTGCATTGCGTGCTGCCTGCTGGCGGGACCGTCGCATGGCGCGTTTACTTCCCAGCACCAAAGGCTTGCTTTGATGATCGCACTGGTTGATTATCGAGCCGGAAATCTTACGTCAGTCAAGAAGACGCTGACATGCCTCGGCGTTGAGGTCGCGGTCACTGAGGATCCGGCTGTCGTGGCGAAGGCTGAAAAGATCATTCTGCCCGGTGTGGGCCACTTTTCGGCTACCCGCATTTTGGAGCAATCCGGACTGCGTGGCGCGATCCTGCGGCGAATCGAGCGAGGCGTGCCCTTCCTCGGCATTTGTGTCGGGATGCAAGTCCTCTTCGAATCGAGCGCCGAAGCCCCGGGCATCCCAGGTTTGGGACTGTTGGCGGGAGCGTGCAAGCCGTTCCCGGCAAACGTCAAATCTCCGCACGTCGGCTGGAATTCCCTGGACTGTAGCGATTGCTCGCTGCTACGAGGAATTTCCTCGGGCTCCTTCGTTTACTTCACGCACTCCTATTGCGCGCCGGTGGTGGAGGCGACCGTGGCGCGGTGTGAGTATGGCCGGGAGTTTTCCGCGGCGGTCGAGAAAAACAATGTATTCGGAGTGCAATTTCATCCGGAAAAGTCTGGGTCTGTAGGGCAGGCTCTTCTGGCAAATTTCTGCAGGCTTCCATGCTGACCAAACGGATCATTGCCTGCCTGGACGTTGCCGGCGGACGCGTGGTCAAGGGTGTGCAGTTCCAGCAGTTGCGGGATGCGGGAGATCCCGCGGAGCTGGCCGCTGCGCATAGCCTAGAGGGAGCCGACGAGATTGTGTTGCTCGACATCTCTGCCACGCATGAGCGGCGGGCAACGCTGATCGATACAGTTCGGCGGACGGCGCAGAGATTGTTCATTCCCTTCGTTGTGGGAGGGGGGATTCGTACGGTCGAGGATGCCGCTGCCGTTTTCGACGCGGGTGCGGATAAAGTCAGCGTCAATTCCGCCGCGGTTGCCGATCCCGCATTAATCACTCGAATAGCTCTACGCTATGGCTCGCAGGCTGTAATCGTTGCTCTCGATGCGAAACGCAAGGACGGAGCAGTAAGGTTCGAGGCGTACATCGGCGGCGGCCGAAAAGCTACTGGCCTCGATGCGGTCGCCTGGACACGAGAAGCCGAGGATCGCGGCGCGGGTGAGATTTTACTTACTTCCATGGACAGGGACGGCACCGGGGAAGGCTTTGACTGCGATCTGACGCTTGCGGTGACGGATGCCGTGCATATTCCCGTCATCGCCTCGGGAGGGGGCGGAGACGCCGGGACCTTTTTGGACGTTTTCCGGCGGGGGAAGGCGGACGCTGCGCTTGCCGCTTCCATCTTTCATTTTGGCCTGCACAGTCTTGGAGAACTCAAGCAGCAACTGAGAGATGCAGGCGTCCCGGTGCGCTGGCCATGCTGATTCCGTCGATCGATCTGATGGGCGGAAGGATCGTGCAACTGGTGCAAGGCGAGCGCACGGCGCTCGAATTCAGCGATTTTGAGGAGTGGATTGCGCGCTTTTCGAATTTCCCACTCGTTCAACTCATCGATCTGGATGCAGCGATTGGAACTGGAAACAATCGGGAGCTGGTGCGGGAGTTTACCAAGAGTCTTCCCTGCCAGGTTGGTGGAGGAATCCGTTCCATCCAGGCTGCCGAAGAAACGTTGAACGCGGGCGCGAGGCGCGTGATCCTTGGGTCTTCGCTCATTCGCGGCGGTAAGCTCGACTGGGAGTTCGCCCGGGAAATTTCTCGCGCGATCGGTCTCGACAAACTGGTCTTTGCCGTGGATTCCAAGAACGGACATGTCGCTGTACGCGGCTGGCGGGAGCTTACGCCGATTACCGCGCTGGAGATGATTTCGGCTTTAGAGTCGTGGTGCGCGGCCTTTCTTTATACGCACATCGATACAGAAGGATTGATGCAAGGCATTCCAATGGGCACGGTCGGGCGATTGCGAGCTTCAACCAGAAACCAGTTGATCGTGGCCGGCGGGATTGGATCCTCAGAACAGGTGGACGAACTCGATCGCATGGGTATTGATGCGGTTGTGGGGATGGCGATTTATTCCGGCAAGATGAAGCTGGATGGGCATGCAAGACGCCGTCCGGATCGCCCAGCGGGATGAGAAAATATCAAACGCCGATACGAGTTTACTCTCGGCTTCTCGCAGCTTCCTTTCGCACCCCAGACCTCCGCTTGGGCAACACGCCGGCAGGCAATCCTTCCGGCGAGGTAGGTTCGGAAATCATCGGCAGTTGTCGCTGCGGTCCGCCAGCGTCTTCGGCGAACTGCTGGACCGCATCGCCCCCTCGGAAGGATCGAGCTTGTTGAGAACTCTGCGGCGGGACAAACCGCAATACCTTCGAGAGCTGTGCGTGAACCGCCAGTTCAATGGCTGCGGAGCGCGGCATGCGGCGGAGCGAGCGAGGGGAGTACTGCGATAGCGCCGCGTGTTGCAGGCAGGCATGACCAGTTGTTCCTTCGAAAGCTTCGAACTGAACCTTTTGCAATGCATCTTGGGGGTTCGCGGCGGAGCTGTGCAGCCGGTGGACGCGGGCGACTGCACGGTCGATGACGCGACCAATCGCAGACGCAAAGTCGGCCGAGCGATTTTCCATCAAGCGGCGTTTCGCTTTCTCGGGGCAGAACCAGGTTGGATTGCGCCCGGATTCTTCGGGCGAGTCAAGCCACAAAACCTCACAGAGATACGCATTGGTCGTGAGCCCCGCCGGCCTGAAGTTTCTCCTCCGATCTCCTCTGAACCGAACATAACGCGCAAAGGAAGCCTGCTCCATCCGGCCATGAACTCCGGCTTCTTCAACGGCTTCCAGGGCCGCCGCTTGGGCGTGCGTCAATCCCGGCTCGGCACCACCTTTCGGGAAAGTCCAACGCCCACTGCGGCGGGTTTGCACCAGCAGAAATTCGATGCCCTTCGCTCCGATGCGATAGCAGACAGCCGCGACCTGCATGCGTTCCCGCGATCGCCGAACGCGCGCAAAGTTTCCTTCCCTGCCGGAGACGCGATCAGAGCGATCCAATGCGCCAAAGCCAAACTTCTTTTCGCCTGCACCCATCGCCCTAGATTGCTCGAAGCAGCTCAACCGGGCTAGAGCCAATCTTGATTCTGGCGGGGCGCGCGCGGCCCACACGCCTCGCGCCAGCGTGCAGAAAGGAAGGGGAATCCGTCTACATACTTGCCCGCAGCAGACTCCGGGAACAGCATTATCTTCGCTGCGTGCCAGCCGGAAGGAGAGCCTTGGAGCATTTATTTTGCCTGCGCTGCAACCGGGAACTGGAGCCGGGACATAAATCGGTGGCGGTATATCTCTTCGCTCAGACGGTGGGCATTCGCCCACGCCAAAAATCAACTGCCCAGCGAATCTGTTTCTGCCCGCAGTGCTCCGTCTCTCTGGCGATGGGACCGGCGCCTGAAGGCGCGCTCAACATGGCAGCGTGGAAGATGATCCGGGATCTTGTCGGCGCTCATCCCGCTCTAAATCAAGCGGCATGGGAGGATCTGCGGGGCGTTGCCGGGCTATTGCCCGACCACGATGCGGCGGATGGCTCTCCGCGTCCAACCGGAACATCCGGCTATTTTGAGTTTTGAGAATTTTCTTGTCGCCCAATGCCATGGCTCGGAGCAAGGCCCCGGCAGTGGCACCTCGGCGACGTTACCGGCGCGTGGCGTTACCCATCATGAGGGCGAACAAAAGCGGAAGATAGATCACCGTCGCCTGCAACAAATGGCGGGCGCGCATTTTTGATGGGGCACTGGCGAGTGGTTGGCGGAAGAAAGCCAAACGAGCGCCGAAATACAGAAGACCGGCTCCGAGAATCAGAGACCCAACCAGGTAAACATCCCCCGCCATTCCAAGAAAACTGGGAAAAACACTTACCGGAATCAGGAGCAGAGAATAGAGCAGAATTCGTCTAGCCGTCGACCTTCCATCCTCTTCAACAACCGGCAACATGCGGATGCCGCCCCTGGCGTAGTCTTCGCGGTACAGCCAGGCGATGGAAAAGAAATGGGGAAACTGCCAGGCAAACAAAACAGCGAACAAAACCAGCGTGCCCCACTCCAGCCGACCGCGAGCCGCCGCCCATCCCAGCACACCGGGCATTGCTCCTGGAAACGCTCCCACAAAAGTGCAGATGGGGGAAACACGTTTCAACGGCGTGTAGGCGGCGAGGTAAACCAGAGAAGTCAGAAACGTAAGCAGGCCGGTGAGCCAATTGGTGAAGAAAGCCAGATAGAGTGACCCGCCGACAGTCGCCGCGAGGCCGATCATGGTAGCGTGCAATAAACTCATACGCCCCGTAGGCAGTGGACGCTGCGCAGTCCTTCTCATGCGTCCGTCAATGTCACGCTCCATCACTTCATTCAGCGCGGCAGTTCCGCTGGAAGCCAGGCCGATTCCCACCAAGGCATGGAATAGCCCCCAGCTAAGCCAGGGGACGCCCGCTTTCTGAGCGCCGAAGAAATATCCGCACCATGCCGTCATCATAATGAGGCTGGTGACGCGCAACTTCGCGAGGTCGGCGTAATCGCAAAGCAGAGACGTTACGCGTTGACGCAGGGGAAAGGTTTGCACCGTAATCACGCTCATGGAAGTAGGCCGTACCAATGAAGACAGCGTTCGTGGTTTCGGGCTTCCCTCGCAGTCTCCCACTGGCCGCGAAAAGGCCCAAGAACTGCATACGTACTCTTATCAGGGTCCGAAAGTCAAGGCCAAAACCGAATTCAACCCGCTCACAACATGCGCTGCATTCCTACCGGCTGGCAGAAGTGCCTGTGGAATCAAACGTCTCCGGCGGATCGAAAAAACATTGGTGCCACAGGGCGGCGTCGGACAATGTTCCTGCCCTCCATTGCTCCAGCACCGGCATGGACGCGGCAATCATGCCGCCGTCGGCGGAATCGAAAATCACGACGACTCCGCCAACGCCCTGTGGTTTGCCGGCAAGGTCGCTGTAGTATTTGTCGAATACAGCCTTGGCAAACTCCAATTTCATTTGAGCTCCCGCACCTTTTTCCTGGTCATCGTTTTTTTGCACGGAAACGATCTTCACCGTCTTGTCACGAAGCGCGTCCCAGTCCCCCGGAAAGGGAGCCGTTTCCTCACGGACTACGTGAAACAACTGGGCCGCCGTCGGCGCCGCAGCCTGGGCTTTCTTTGTGGCATTATCCGGAATACTATCGGGCATCTCCAGACTATCCCGCCAAATCCATCCGCGCGACAGCCCGGAAATGCGCACGTGCACCCAATCGGAGTTGAAGTCCAGCATCTCGAATTCGTCATGGGCGCTGGCCAGAAAAAGCGTCTTGGCCTTCAGGCTGGGAGTTGCTACCACCGGCGTGCCGGAATTTTTCACGGCGACAAGATTCTTCGGATGCGCCTGGTGTTGCAGAACCTGTTGGAGGCTTTCGGCTTCCTGCTGCAAATCGCTTTCATCGCCGTTGGCGTTTTTCCTGGCAGAGGCCGTACCCATTTCCTTGGCAGACAGACTTTGCGAAAGCGACGACGAATACTCGCCGCTGTTGTCCGGAAATCGCGGCACAGGCGCAGACAGCATCGGCTGCGCGGGTTTATGAGCTTCGGCGGTCACCGGGGCAGACTCGCCTTGTTTAGGCGGACCACTTTGCGCCGGCGCGCCAGCCGCGAGTTGTTCCGACAACTGATCCAGAAAGTCTGTTTCGATCCGTCCGTTCGACGTCAGCAGCTGGTAGCCGGAACGGGAAGGCGCGGAATCGGTATACCAAGCCGTCACCTTAGTCGACACCCGCACCACCGAACCGCCCGACGCAATCGGGATCACCTGCACGGTCGATTGGAAGTATCCGCGCGCATAGCGGTCAAGCGGATGGTCCCCGGGCATCGCGAACCCCTCGAGTGTGGGCAGCCGTCCTGCCAGGGCTGCCTGCAAATCCTTCAGCTCGCTTTCGATCGTGGCTTTGGATTGAGGAAACTTGCGCTCATAGACCTGACCCTGGGCTCGGCTGCATTCGAAGCCGGCACACATCAACATCAAGATCAGTCCGTACAGAGCAAGTTTGCGGGTAGCATGGGGCTTCACGGCAATTGCTCCAGTTCGTCGCGGGGAATCCAGCCGAGCTGACCATCCTGGGTTTGAACTCCGTACCAGTAGGGAGTGGAAATCATGATCACCACTTGCGTCCCCGAGGCAAGGGACTGAAGCGTGCTGGCGGTATGGAAAGGCGCCGACTTCAGCGGTGCGCCGGGCGCTCTCACGACACGCTCGACTTGCCGGCGCAGATCCTGAACCCGCTGTTGCAGGGTCTCGGCAGGTTGGGGAGGAGTGGCAGCGGGCAAAGATGTGTCATCGCTGACCTCGACACGGGTCGCATCGGTAACGGGCGGTGAAGACGAATCCTCCCGTGGGACTTCGAGCGCCTTATTGAGTTGCTCTTTTTTTGCGCGCGCCTCCTGTTGTTCTCTTTCCGCCTCGGCAGTTTGCGTTTTCATCACCTCAATCGCGTCGAGACGGCCTTTGATGTCCTTGTACTCGGCGCTTTCTACCGAACCGTTGGACAAATGAACTCCGCGCCGGAAATCCTCCACAAAAATCGCGTCGATGCGCAGGATCGTATTTTTCTCGCCCTGTTTTTGCAGGACATAGCGCACGGCGAGCGTGCCGACATCATTGCTGTCCTTGAAGTTGCGGGGGTCGAGCGCTTCCTTGCGAACTTTGAAAAAGACCTTGCCGCCATCGGTCCAACGAGGAAACGCATCCGTAGAAGCCGCCGATATAGCGCCGTCAACGTACTGGTCCTTGTTGTATTCCTTGGTGCCGCGAATGATGCCATTCTGAGCGACGTCGGCAACTACTTTTTCAACTTCGCTCTCGGGCAGAGGAATATTGACGAGGAGCCCCATCCCGTAGTCTTCCTTGTCTTTGCTCCTCCAAGGATGAAGAGCATGAACGGGAAGGCTGGCGACTAGCACCATCACAGGAACGAGCAGCATGAGGCGAAAGCGAGCACGGATGGCCCGCCCAGCGGGCAGAGCTTGAGGTGCAGATCCATTTGCAGTACCCAGGCGGTCTGCCATTGAGCCCCCGATTACCTACAGAGTCTTATCCGTCAGGCGTGAGACTGTCAACTAACGCCCGCTTAGCTTCGTGACGTAGAGTGCCAAATCAAAGCCTTGCGGCAATGAAGATGTAAGAAATTTGTAAAATAAATTCCCCAAGCGGCTTGAAGTCGGCCAACACGCCGTAGTAGGATTCACACCCGGTAAGGTGGTAGGACCTCTGTGGGACATTCTGGGGTTGCTTAAGAGGCAACACGAGGACGGGGTACCTCGCGTTCATTTTCTGCTTTCCCCTCAAGTCGTGGTTGGCAGTTCCGCTTCACGAGAGACGCGCCGAGGAGTGCGACCATGCTTGTTTGCAAAAAGCTTGAATTTCGCCGGAAATCTTCCCTCACAATTTCGCTCTTGACCAGTTGGCTGGTTCTGCTCTTTCTCTTTCTTGGCGCCAGCCCTACGGCAAACGCGATCCCCGCTTTTGCCAGAAAGTACGGCCT
Organism: Candidatus Aquilonibacter sp.; assembly: GCA_035523915.1. Taxonomy (GTDB): domain Bacteria; phylum Acidobacteriota; class Terriglobia; order Terriglobales; family Acidobacteriaceae; genus Sulfotelmatobacter. The sequence goes on from DATKPV010000137.1 coordinate 28,993, forward strand.
CCGCTGTTCCGCCTGTCACGAGTCCTGGCCGATGCTGAATTACTTTGGCCAGAAATTCAAAGACAACGGCTACCAGATCATGAACGACCGCGATGCTCCAATCTGGCAGAACCCTTCGTACTGGCCGGCGACTTTCCGCATGACAGTGTTCTGGCACCGCGTGAGCACGGGCAAAAATCTAACTGACACTGGCATCCAGCGAATCACTTCTTCGGGGTTTGATTTGAGCGGTCTCGACTTCCACACCGCGGGCACGCTGTTCAAGAACTTCTCGTTTTACCTGTTGCCCTCGTCGGACTCTGACGGCAATTTCCACTTCGAAACCGTGATGGCGCGCCTGGACAATGTGTTCGGGAGCCCGTGGATCAACGTCAAGCTGGGTAAGTTCGAACTCGACAACCTGCTTTCCGAGAAGCGCATCCTGACCTTGACCGGCAATGGCGGCATCTACCAGATCTACCACTTCATTCCGGTTGGAGACGGCAACATCTTCGGCCAGATCGGCGACAACCAACTGGGATTGGAGCTGATGGGCCACTCCTACGATGACCGTACGCGGTATTCGGCGTCGCTGTTGAGTTCCTCTGATGGCAGCCCAGGACTGATCTATGGCGCCAACTCCTACTCCGGATTCTTCACGGCCAGTCAGGCCTTCGACGCTGGGAGATTGGGCGTCGAGCGCATTGGCGCATACGCGATGGTCGGCGAAGCGCCTACCACCTGGCTGACCGCCGGAGGTCCCAGCGGGCCGATTGCAGGGTCAGGAATCGGCAACAAGTCGTATCACCGCGAAGGCATTGTGGGTACGTTCTACTTCGGTGAACACGCCGATGTAACGGTGGTTACGCAACACGGCTGGGACAACGCGTGGTTCGGCCAAGGTTATGGCGACTTGGTTGATCTGCTGAACGGCCTGAACAATACGCCGGGAACCACCCTGCCCGTCGGGGCCCGAGCGCCAAGCTGGAACGGAGTCCTAATTGAGCCGCACTACGTTTACAGTCCTCAGCTGATCTTCATCGGGCGCTACGAGACGATCCGGATGTCACAGCAGGCGAATGGCTCCGGATACACGGGGATCGGACCGACGGGCATTATCGGACCGTCTCCATCGAACCTGGGCAACATTTCCACCTTCACGGTGGGATATCGTTACAACCCGTTCATGACCAGCCGGGCGGGCTTCGCCTGGCACAACGAATACAACTGGTTCCATTGGGACGGCATGAGCCCCAATCCAGCCAGCCCCAACCTCAATGTGAGCGAACTGTTGCTGGGCTTTGACTTCGACTTTTAGAGAGGAAACGGACATGCGGACAAGATTGCAGAAGTGGTCGCTGCTAGTGGGCGCAGCTGCGGTTTTGGCGCTCCCGTTGGGTGCCCGTGCCCAGCTGACGACTGAGCAGCTTCAGACATGGCTGAATTCGCCGGCCGCGGTCAGCCACATCGGAAATATTACCGGTCACGCGAAAGATGGTGCGGACGACTACCGGCGGTATTGCGTCGGTTGCCACGGCGAGTTAGGGGACGGCAACGGCGAAGTCGCGCAGTGGCTTGATCCGCCGATGTGGCCCAAGCCTCGGGATTTTCAACTGGCCACGTTTGAGTGCCGCTCGACTCCGACCGGAACGCTGCCAACGGACGAAGATCTGTTCGACACCATCGCCCGCGGTCTGGATCGCTCGGCGATGCCACAGTGGAGCACGTTCACCAAGCAAGAACGCGCGGATTTGGTTGCCTGGATTAAGCACTTTTCTCCACGTTGGCAGAACGAAAAGCCAGGTACCCCAATTCAAATTCCTCCTGAGCCGGAAGTAACCGCCGAGCGCATCAAGGCAGGCCGGGAGGTATTTGCACGCGTGCAGTGCTGGAAATGTCATGGCGTGCAGGGCATGGCCAACGGGCCTTCAGCGGCCACGCTCACGGATGATCTGGGCCGTCCCATCGCCCCATACAACTTTACTAGTGGAGCCCCACCCAAGTGCGGCAACACCGATCGTGACATTTACAGGATTTTCATGACCGGTCTGGATGGCACTCCCATGCCGTCTTTTGCCGATAACATCAAGCCGGATGAGGCGTGGGATTTGGTCTTCTATTTGCGGACATTTATGCCCCAGCACAGCAAGGAACGAGAGCTCGCAAAGCAACTCAACCTGAGACCGGTGAATCCGAACGCGGCGGCGGGGCAATAACAGAGGCCGACGGAGCGAGCCGGTTGTGGTCGTCATCATCGTTGTCCTGCGTAAGGAGAGGCTCCCATGCGAAACGGACGTAACTTCACGGTTGTACTATCGACGGTAGTTTTGATATCTTGCGGTGCGTTGATTCTGGGTCAGAAGGTCAACGCAGCTGGAGAAGGGAAGATCACAGGAACGGTAAAGCTCGAGGGACCAGCCCCGCACATGCGGGGGATCGATATGTCGAAGGATCCGTGGTGCGTGAAACAGCACGCCAACAGTCCAGCGCACATAGAGACCTGGGTGGTGGGCTCGGATGGCGCTTTGGAGAACGTGGTTCTCTATATCTCCCAGGGACTGAACGGAACCGAAATGGCTGCTGTACCCAAGAGCGTGCCAGTCTTCGACCAGAAAAACTGTATGTATGTGCCGCACGTGCTCGCCATGGACACGAGTCAGGACTACAAGGTCATCACCAGCGATCAGACGACGCATAACATCCATCCGCTGCCCAATCCGATGACCGGCAACATTCCCTGGAATGAGTCACAACCGCCGGGCGCTGCTCCCATCGTCAAGAACTGGAAACATGAAGAGGTGGCGATTCCTGTGCAGTGCAATATCCACCCTTGGATGCACGGCTGGTTCGTTGTGGTTAAGGGACCTTATGCCACTACTGACGACAAGGGCGAATACACGATTAACAATGTGCCGCCGGGCAGCTACACGGTTACGGCGTGGCACGAGCCTGATATGACCCAGACTGCGAAGGTCACGGTGGCGAGCGGGCAAGCAGCGACCGCCAATTTCAGTTTCAAGGCAGGCAGGTAGCGGGAAGAGTTGCGCGCAAATGAAGGGCTAAACAGAAATCCACTCCAGGTGGCCAAAGGCGGGGCGACATGGCAAAGCTGTTTGCGGTGACCATCATCTTGATTGCGATCGGCTCAGCCATTCCTATCGTGATGCATATGTGGCCGATGCCGGCAGACATCTCGCTTAACGGCCACCTTATCGACGAGCAGTACGCCGACACCATGATGGAAGCGGGGCTGGCATTCCTGAGCTCTCAGATTCTGCTTGCGATTTTCATCTGGAAATTCTCCCATCCCAAACCCGACGCCAAGGTTAAGTACTTTCCCGGCGGCGCCAGGGTATTGGTGATTGCCGGCTTCCTGTTGGTCGGCACCGAGGTCGTGGCCTTGGGCGTGTTTGGCGCGAAAGCCTGGGGCATGGCTTATTTCACTCCTCCCGCGGCCGATGCTATCCCCATCCAGGTTCAGGCCCAGCAGTTTGCGTTTTACTTCCGTTATCCAGGTCCAGACGGAAAATTTGGCCCGATTCACCCCAACCTGATCGATGATGCAGAAGGGAACTACTTTGGCCTCGATACCACAAACGATCAGGACTCCAAGGATGATATCGTAACCGCCGAAATTGCCGTTCCCGTGAACCGGGAGGTTCACCTTTTTATGCATTCGAGGGATCTGGGACACTCGTTTTACGTGCCGGAATTGCGGGTGCATCAGGATTTTGTCCCAGGGTTGGATCTTACGATTCATTTCACGGCCACCAAGATTGGCAGATACGAAATTGTCTGCACGCAACTATGCGGGTTGGGGCATTACGCGATGACGGCGTATCTCGACGTTAAGTCGCAGGAAGATTACGAGACTTGGCTGAAACAGCAGGCGGCACTGCAGTAGCTGCCTGCGGCAGGGCATCTGGATCAACAAACCCCGTTCGAGGTGAGCACAATGCACGAGGTGTCAGCACACGCGGCGCACGGCGCTCCGACGAGTTTCATCCGCAAGTACATCTTCAGTCTTGACCACAAGGTTATTGGCAAACAGTATTACGCGCTGGCCTTGGTGGCGGTTTTTGTCGGAATGTTCCTCTCCTGGCTGATGCGGCTGCACCTGGGTTTCGCGAATTACGCCATTCCGGGCTTGCACCTGCTCTCCAAGACCGGCGCTCCGGGCAACGTGATGACGCCGGAGTACTATCTGCAGCTGATGACAATGCACGGCACCATCATGGTTTTCTTCGTGCTCACCACAGCGCCGTTCGCGGCTTTCGGCAACTTCTTTCTGCCGATTCAGGTGGGCGCGGAAGACATGCCGTTCCCGCATTTCAACATGATGTCGTTCTGGGTCACCTTTGTGGCTTTCCTGGTTCTGATCTCGTCGTTTTTTGTGGGCGACGGACCAACCCTGGCCGGCTGGACCCAGTATGCTCCGCTCAGCGCCGTGGGCTCGGTCGCCGGTCCCGGCCAAGGCTTGGGAGAAATATTGTGGGCCTCGTCCATCGCAATTTTCTGCGTGGGCCAGCTGCTGGGGTCGCTGAACTTCATCACAACCACGCTGGACATGCGGACCAAGGGCATGTCGTTGATGAGAATGCCGCTCACCTCCTGGGCCTGGTTCATCACCTCGCTGATGGGCCTGACGGCATTTGCCGTGCTCATGCCGGCGTGCATCCTGCTCATTCTGGACCACGTTGCCGGGACCAGCTTCTTCATCGCTTCGAACCTGGTCATTAGCGGCCAATTGTTACACCACTCCGGCGGGTCAACTCTGTTGTGGCAGCATCTGTTCTGGTTCTTTGGGCATCCCGAGGTGTACATCGCGATCGTGCCGGGCATGGGGATCGTTTCTCATGTTCTCATCACCAACATGCGCCGGCCGTTGCTCAGCCATCGCGTGATCATCGCCTGCATGACATCGATTGGGGTTCTCAGCTATATGGTGTACGGGCATCACATGTTTGTGAGCGGGATGAATCCGGCCTCGTCGCTGGCCTTCTCCTTCCCGACACTGATCATCACGATTCCGGCAACCATTATCGTGCTGATCTGGATCGGCAGCCTTTACGGTTCCAAGCTGCGAATCAACGCCGCGTCGTTGTTTGCGCTAGGTTTCATTTCGATGTTCATCAGCGGCGGCGTAAGCGGCTTTTTCCTGGCTCAGCCGTCAATTGACATCATGTTGCATGCCACCTATTTTGTGGTCGGCCACTTCCACCTGGTGATGGCGGTGGCAGCCATCTTCGGAATCTTCGCCGGAACCTATTTCTGGTTCCCCAAGATGACGGGACACATGATGAATGAGACCTTGGGCAAGCTTCACTTCTGGCTTACCTTTGTGGGCGCGTACTGCATCTTTATGCCCTTCCACTACCTGGGAATCGCGGCCAATGTGCGCCGCTACCAGGCCTTTACGGATCCCTATCTGATTCCGCTCATCCCGGTACATAAGTTCATCACGGTGGCGGCGTTGGCCACGGGGGCGGCTCAGTTCATCTTCCTTTACAATCTTGTTCATAGCCGGTTCTGGGGCGCAGCAGCTCCGGACAACCCGTGGGAAGGCACCTCGTTGGAGTGGAGCACGGCGACTCCCCCGCCCCATAACAACTTTGGCGACAAGATGCCGGTGGTTTATCACGATCCGTATGAGTACAACATCGAGGGGGCAAGCAGCGAATATGTGATGCAGACCTCCCCGGAGCAATACACGAATCCGCACGAGGAAAAGTAGTTTCTAGAGAAAGCGGGCCTCGACCCAAGGAGAGATCGGCAGTATGGCAACTACGGTTCACGAACCGCCGAAAATCGATCTCGAAGGCTTACCCAGCCACGGCTCCGGTAACGGCGGCTGGCGGAATCTGGTTCCCGCCGCGGGAGACTTGAGACGGGTCAAGGATCACTCGCCTGCGCCCTCGAGTACAGGCATCTGGGTTGCACTGGCAGCCATCAGCATGACGTTTGCTGCCCTGACCAGCGCTATGATCGTGCGTCAGGGCGCGTCGAACGATTGGCGGCACTTTACTCTTCCTTCGATTCTTTACCTGAACACTCTGATTCTGTTCGCCAGCAGCTTCACGCTGGAGATAGCGCGCCGCCGGATTGCCGCCTTCATGGGTGGGACGAGGGACCAGTCTACGAGACCGGCTCTCTGGCTTTACGTGACCTTGCTCCTCGGACTTCTGTTTGTGCTTGGACAGTATGCCGCCTGGCTTCAACTCAAGTCCCAGGGACTCTATCTCGCCACCAATCCCAGCAGCTCTTTCTTCTACGTTCTTACCGCGGCTCATGCTCTGCATGTCTTTGGAGGGCTGGGTGGTTTGGTGCGCGTGATAGGAAAATTGAACAAGCGTGTGTTGCGGCGAAGCACCCTGGTCGCTACCGCACGTTACTGGCATTTTATGGATTTGCTGTGGCTGTATCTGCTCTTGCTGCTTTGGATGAAGCTCTAGTCCAGTCAAAGGTAGGAGGCAAAGTGAGCCAAGCCGATCTTTCGATCCATGCGCAGGTATCGCGCTCCGGAGCCACCGATGTAATGACCGCTCCCGCCTTCTCTGTTCCCGCGAAAAAGCTGTGCATGTGGCTGTTCATCATCGCCGATAGCGCCACGTTTGCCGGATGCCTTGTCGCTTATGGATTCATACGCAACGGCACGACCGATTGGCCCAGACCTTTCCACAGCATCACAAATGTGGCGCTGATGACCTTCATCCTGCTGACCAGCAGCTTAACCATGCTGTTTGCCGTGCGCTCGGGCGAAAAAGGCGACAAGGCGGGGGCTTTCCGCTGGATGATGATTACAGCCCTGGCCGGCGCTTTATTTGCCTTCCTGCATATCCGCGAATGGCTCGGATTGATCGGCGAAGGCATGACAATGTTTCACAATCCGTGGGGTACGCCTCTGTTCGGGTCAACCTTTTTCAGCATTACGGGATTGCATCTGCTGCACGTCACCGGCGGCGTGATCGCCTTGATCGCGGTTGGCATTCGCTATAAAGGCGGCCGTTATAGCGCCGATGATCTGGAGATCACAGGGCTTTATTGGCACTTTGTGGACCTGGTTTGGATGTTCGTGGTGCCGTTGATGTACCTGTTGAATCTCTCTCATTAGAAATCCAAGAACGCTGGAGCTGATTTCTATGACCACTACTGAAGACCATAAGGCGAGCGGAGCGGGGAGGGATGTGGTTATCTATTTTTGCCTGCTGGCCCTGGCGGCGATCCAATTCGTTATCGCCTATCAGAACCTTGGCGGCTCGCAGATGCTGGTTCGCATGCTGGTAGCGGCCGTCATCGAGGGCGGACTCGCGGTGCTTTTCTTCATGCATTTGTGGGAGAATCGCGGCCTTCGGTTTTTTGTGCTGATTTTCACGATCGCGGTGATCTTGGGCATGCAATACGGCTGGAGCGACAGTTATCGGCAACTTTTCGGCGTGCCCTGGGCGAGGTAAGTCCCAGGCAGACAGGCATTACCATGAAGATCGGCCGACAAATCGGAATTCTCGGGTGTGCGCTAGGGGTGATCCTGCTTATGGTTCCTCTACCTGCGCTTGCCCAGGGTTGCGCTCTCTGTTATACGCAAGCGGCTGCTTCCGGCCCACGGATGATTCAGGCGTTGAAAAGCGGCATCCTGATTCTCATTGGGCCCCCGACGCTCATGACCATCGGAATGCTCTTTGTCTGCTACCGGAAGCGCAACCAGACCCGGGAAGGCGACGGCGGCGACAAGTGGGAGCAAGATTGGGAGCAGAACAGCGCCCCACCCTATCCTTCTTCCTCGGAAAGAGACTGGTAGGGTAAGGTTCCTTTTTTTGAAGAGTCCAACAGAAGATTTCTTACTTCTTGTAGATCACGCCACCTTTCATAACGAATGCCACCTTTTCAAGGACACTGATGTCCTGCAGCGGATCGCCGGGGACAGCGATGATGTCGGCGAAATAACCCGGTTGCAGTGATCCAATCTGACCGTCCCAGTTCAGTAGTTTCGCTCCATGAATCAAGTCTGCCTGCATCACAGCGAGCGGCGACATTCCATACTTCACCATCAGAACGAATTCGCGGGCTTGTGTTCCGTGAGGAAACGGGCCGACGTCCGAGCCCACAGCCATGGGTACTCCCGCCGCAACCTGTTTGCGAAAATCCTGGACCTTCAGATCGAGCATCCCATGCTCGTGCGCGGCCTGCGCCGGAGTCGCCGCGTGGTCGGCGAAATACTCGAAGATGGTGAACGTGGGCACGGCAAAAATCTGTTTTTCGCGCATCAGACGTATGGTTTCTTCACTGAGCTGGTTGGCATGGTCGATGGAAGCCACGCCGGCCTGAGCAGCAAACAACGCCCCGGGTTCTCCTGTCGCGTGTACGGCAACACGGCGTTCCATGCGAGCAGCTTCTTGCACTGCGGCCGCGAGTTGGGCTTCCGTGTACTGGTAGATCGTAGAAAAGCGGCCGTCGCGCACCGTGTCCGGCCCGGTTTCGTAAATCTTGGTGAAGTCCGCGCCCTCCTTATATTGTTCGCGCATGACCGCTACTAGTTCGTCGGCGTTGTTGGCATAGTCGGCATTGGGCAGTACGTGTTGCGCCGGGTTGTAGCCGATGGCGTCTTCGTGTCCGCCGAGGATGTTGATGGCGTTGCCGCTGATGCGCAAGCGCGGTCCTGGAATGCTCCCGTCGTTGATGGCGTCGCGAACCGCGGTGTCGGCTGAGCCCGCGCCCTCCGTTCCCATGTCACGCTCCGCAGTGAACCCCGCCATCAAGTCATCTCGCGCCGACAAGGTCGCCCTGATGGTGCGTTGCGGCACGGACTCTTCAACAGTCTGCAGGTCTTCAGCCCCGGGGTGCAGGAAAAGGTGAACGTGGGCATCGATGAGGCCCGGAAGCAGTGTGAGATCGCCGAGGTCGACGATCTGGGCACCGGGGGGATGGGTCACGGCAGCGCCGGCCTCGACGATTTTCTGGCCTTCGATCAATACCTCGCCGGGCTTGATATAGCTGCCGGTCTTGATGTCGAGCAGCCGTGCGGCGTGTAGAACGATTGCGCCTTTTGGCGACGATGGCGTTTGCGCTCTAAGAGAAGGGATAGAACCAGCCAGGAGAACCGCAAGCAGCGCGACAGAGAGAAACCATGACAGGTTTATTTTCATCGCAGGCGATGGTACCACCTCGAGTCCAGAGGTGCCACCGGCGCCAAGGCTGTCATTCCGCCTGCAGCTTTCGGAAATTACTGGTATAGAAAAGCGCCGCCCGGGATTTGTCCCGGGCGGTTGTAGTTTCCGGCGAAGTGCTTCAAGTGCCAGATTCAGCCAAGAAAAAACTCTTTTGTCAATTCAGCCCAATCCTGATCAGGGATGTGCTCGGCGAGATCATCGACCGCGACGCCGCCATCCTGAGCCAGCGCGCCCGCCATGGCGGGCAATCTCTTCTGCAGGCGCAGTGCGGACTCTTCAGTCCACCAGCGGGCCAGGGCTCCGCCGAGCAGGTTACGGAAATTTGTCTTTGCATCCGGTGACTGCACAGCCAGCAACCAGCCCTCGCCGTAAGGATCCTTCCGCGCCAAATCTGGATCGTTCAGTACGGCTTCGTTGATATCGCTGATGGTACCTTCGATGGGCGAAACCATATCGACAGATTTGCCATCGCGGAAGATCGTCCAGAGTTTTTGGCCTTGCCGAATCCAGCGCCCCCGCTGCGGCAGAGCGATGCGCTCAATCTTTCCGACCAGCTTGCTGGCAAAATCATCCATACCCACCCGCACGCGGTCGGGGCTCTCACTCAGTGCCCAGGTGTGTCCGGGATGATAACGAAGATTGGTCGGCACCTGGAAACCCGCGACCAGCGCCGGAACGACATGAGGCATGGCTTCTCGCTTCGCCGCCTGCAGAGCCGGCTGTTTTACAGCGAGCCGTTGTGCGTGAACGTAATCGATGAGCAGAAAGATTGCGAAAGTAAGAAGAACCAGAACGACTGTCATAACTCACCTCGCCGGAGGGCCTTTTTTGCTTTCTGGCCGCCCACTGCCCTTCCTAGGGCAATCAGCTTTCCAAATCGCCGCAGCAGACTCACCCGTGTTCCCGAGTCTCTTGCATCTCGTGCCTTCTGAATCCCATAGCGCAGCTCTCACCTGTAAGTGACAGATTTTGGCAACGAAGCGAATCTGCGAGCCGCCGATGAGAATTACCACAGGTGCGACAGGCTTAATTGAACACAAGCTCAGTATGGAACTGGAAACCCCATGTGCAGTATGGGTTTGTGAGCCTGCCAGGCAACTGTTGCGTCCTGCAACGGAGATGCTGAGAAACGCAACGTGCGTCGCGGCAGAACTGAAGTGTTGATCAGCATCACGCACAATCGTGACGTTCGTCACGGCTGAAAAGTTCACCACTGTCCGAAGATGAGGCCGTGAAGCTGCTGCATTTCTCGACAGCCTCTCTGATGAGGTAGGCAGCTTGCGTTCCAACGTCCAGCTACGCTCGGGTTATCCGACTGCGCCTGCCCCCGTCTTGCTGCAGTACTGCCGAAGAATCCCTTTATCCAGCGATCAGAAAGTTTCTGCGTGTTGCGGAGAAATCATTCATGAGCAAAGCACTCTTATACGATTCCACCCTCTGCATCGGCTGCAAGCAATGTGAGCAGGCTTGCGCCAATCAGAACAAACTTCCTTACGACGACGCCATTGCGGCTGAGGACTATCAATCCGCCCACAAGCTCACCGTGGTGCTCACGCGTGAGGAGAAGTTCATGCGGCGCTTGTGCATGAATTGTCAGGACCCCTCTTGCGCGTCAGTTTGTCCGGTGGGCGCGCTTCAGAAGACAGCCCTGGGTCCGGTCACTTACGATGCCTCCAAATGCATGGGCTGTCGCTACTGCATGGTGGCGTGTCCCTTCAGTGTTCCGAAATATGAATGGGGCAAACTCTTCCCCAAGGTGCAGAAATGTGTCATGTGCCCGGATCGCGTGGCTGCCGGCAAACAAACCGCCTGCGCGGAAATCTGCCCGACGGGAGCAACCAAGTTCGGCGAGCGGGATGAGCTCATCGCCGAAGCTCAACAGCGCATTCGAGACAACCCGGGGAAATACGTCAACCATATCTATGGATTGAGTGAGGTTGGCGGCACCTCGGTATTGCTGCTCTCCAGCGTGCCTTTCGAGACCTTCGGCTACCGCACCGACGTCTCCAAGGACCCTCTTCCCATGCTGACTTACCGCGTTCTCTCCCACATTCCCGACTTTGTGCCGCTGGGCGGAATGCTGCTGGGAGGAGTGTGGTGGATCACACATCGTCGCGAAGAGGTGGCGCTCGCCGAAGGCCGCAAACCTGAAGCCGTTAAGAAAAACGGGAGGAAGCAATGAAGGTCAAGTTGAGCTTTTGGAAGACTGTGTTTCTATTTCTGATGGCGGCAGGGGCCTACGCTACCTTCATCCGCTTCACTCGCGGCCTAGGAGCGTCCACTCATCTCAGCGATCGATTTCCCTGGGGAATATGGATCAGCTTCGATGTGCTCTGCGGCGTCATGCTTGCGGCCGGGGGATTCACGCTCACGGCAGCCGTGCACATTTTGAACATCAAACGAATGCACTCCATCATCCGGCCGACGATCCTGACGGCTTTCCTGGGCTACGTTCTGGTGTGCGTGGCCCTGATGTATGACCTGGGCAAACCGTACAACATCTGGCATCCGCTGATCATGCGGAATCCACATTCGGTGATGTTTGAGGTGGCGTATTGCGTAATGCTCTACACGACGGTCCTGGCGCTGGAGTTTTCCCCGATTGTGCTCGAGCGCTTCAACCTTCAGAAGCCTCTGAAGGTCATTCGCGCCATTCTGATTCCGCTGGTGATCTGCGGCGTGATTCTTTCCACGCTGCACCAATCATCGCTGGGAACCTTATATCTGATCGTTCCCGAAAAGCTCCATCCTTTCTGGTACAGCCCCCTGTTGCCGGTCTTCTTCTTCATCTCCGCTATCGCCGTGGGCTTGGCCATGACGATTTTTGAGTCCTCCATGAGTGCAAAGCATTTTGGGTTGCACCTGGAACTGCCGGTGCTGCAGGAGTTGGGGCGCGTACTGGTCGTGGTTCTCTCCGTTTATGCGATCCTCCGTTTTGAAGACTTGCTGCACCGCGGCGTGCTCGGCCTTACTCTGAAACCCAGCTACGAGATGTATCTCTTCTGGCTGGAGATCGCACTGTCGATCATTCTTCCGCTAGTCCTGCTCCTGCAGCCAAGGGTACGGGCCAATCCTGACGGGCTGTACTGGGCAGCAGTTTTGACTGTTCTCGGTTTCATCACCAACCGGATGAACGTAAGCATCACAGGCTTTGAAGGCTCGACCGGCGTGCGTTACTTTCCCAAGTGGACCGAGCTGGCAGTGACCGGAATGATTATTGCCGCGGGCTTTGCGCTATTTGGGCTGGCGGTCAAATATCTGCCGATCTTCCCCAAAGAGGAATTCATTGCGGTGCATGAGAATACGCGGTCGCTGCCCGTGGGAGTCGTATCCGAGCTGCAACATGCCGGAGATTAAATCAATTCGGGCTGCACGGCTGGGCATTAAGATCGGACTCAGCGGCAAGCTGAACCTGCTCTTGCTGAGCGGCATGGTGCTGATCTTTGGTTTGCTGGGGTATCTGACCATACGCTTGCATCGTCAGCATCTGGAGCAGGCGACATTGCTCAGCGCCGAGCGCGTGAGCGACGTCATTCGGCGAAGCACGACCGACTACATGCTGCAGAATGATCGCCAGGGCCTCTATCACTCCATTCAAACCATGGCGGATGAGCCTGGAATCGTGAAGGTACGGATTTTCGACCAGGAAGGGCGCATCACCTATACCACCGACCCGGAAGAGGCCAACCACGCCGTCGACAAGCGGGCCGAGGCCTGCTATGCCTGCCATGCGCAGTCGCAGCCGCTAACCCGGCTCAACCGCCCCGATCGTTTTCGCATTTACCGCAACCCAGCTGGAATTCGCGTGCTGGGTATCATCACGCCTATCGAAAACCAGCCTTCCTGCTCCAGCGCCGCGTGCCATGCCCATCCGGCAGAGCAGAAGATACTCGGTGTGCTCGACACGAACTTGTCTCTTGCCAGAACCGACCAGCAACTGGCGGAAAGCACGCGGCGGATGGCGGCATACACCGCTTTCGCTCTGCTACTGATCGGAATCGTAAGCTGGTTTGTTGTGTGGCGCATGCTTGGCGTCCCTCTGAAAGCATTGCAACATGGTACAGAGCACGTGGCTGACGGCGATCTGGGGTATCACATCGCGGTCCACTCCAACGACGAAGTGGGAGAACTGGCGTCCTCCTTCAACCAGATGAGTTCCGAACTGCGGGCCGCACATCAGGAGAACCTTGCCTGGACGCGGACCCTGGAACAACGGGTCGAGGAAAAAACCCGCGAGCTCAAACGGGCCCACGAGCATGCGTTACACAATGAAAAGATGGCGTCGATCGGCAAGATGGCGGCCGTTCTGGCGCACGAAATCAATAATCCGCTCTCCGGCATTCTTACCTACGCCAAGTTGTTGCGCAAATGGATAGACCGCGACGACAAAGCACAGCAGCACCATCGGGAGATTTGCGACTCGCTGGATTTGATCGCCTCGGAAAGCCGCCGCTGCGGCGATCTGGTGAAAAACCTCCTCACACTCTCCCGCGAGACCCCGCTGAACCTGCAAGTAACAGACTTGAACCAGATCGTGGAACACACTGTGCGGCTGGTACAACATCAACTCGATCTATCCGCTATTCATTTGGATCTCCAGCTTGATCGCAACGTGCCGCCAGTCTGCTGCGACGCTTCTCAGATCGAGCAGGTCCTGCTTGCGCTTCTGGTCAACGCAATGCAGGCGATGCCTCAGGCGGGCGGAAACATCTGGATTACCACCCGCGTTGGCAGGCAGGAGCAAAACGTCTGTGTGGTGCTGCGCGATGATGGACCTGGAATCCCGGCCGACATTCTGCCCCGCATCTTCGAGCCATTCCTAACTACGAAAGAAACCGGCGTCGGGCTGGGGCTCGCCATCAGTCGCAGCATCCTCGAACGTCACGGGGGCAGCATCGAGGTGCAATCAGATGCCGGACGCGGCACCACATTTACTATGACATTACCCGGGGAGACGAAGGCTCGGACGCCCGTCTCTCCGGCAGAAGCTGTCGCCAGTAGTGCCGGGAGGTGAGGGACGTGGAAGCAGCAGGCAAAATGTTGATCGTTGACGATGAACTGAGCGTGCGCGACGCTCTGGCCAAGTGGTTTCGCGAAGAAGGCTATGAGATCGGGACTGCGGAGAGCGCGAGCGAGGCGCTCACCCGCATGGCGGAGGCGTACTGGGATATTGCTTTGCTCGACATCAAGATGCCGGGAACCGACGGCATCGAACTGCAACGACGCATGCACGAGCTGGACCCCGACCTCATCGTTATTATGATGACCGGATATGCATCGGTCGAAACGGCAGTGACCGCGCTGAAAAATGGCGCGTACGACTACGTCAGCAAGCCGCTCGATCCGGACGAGATCGCACACCTGGTCAAAAAGGCACTGGCTCACCGCCGCGCCGAGCGGGAAAACGTACGCTTGCGGGAAACGGTCTCCGAAGCGACGCGGCCCGGCGAACTGGTGGGGCAAAGCCCGGCCATCCGCAAGGTCTTTGATGCTATCGAAACGGTTGGTCCGACGGACGCCACAGTGCTCATCACGGGCGAAAGCGGCACCGGCAAAGAACTCGTGGCGCGCGCCATACACGCCGCCAGCATGCGTCGCTTTCATCCTCTGGTCGTTATCCACTGTGGCGCGCTCACGGAAACGCTTCTCGAAAGCGAACTCTTTGGCCATGAGAAGGGAGCATTCACCGGAGCGCAGTATCGCAAGAAAGGCAAATTCGAAATCGCCGAAGGCGGAACGGTGTTTCTCGATGAGATTGGAGACATCTCCCTGAAGACGCAAACTGACCTGCTGCGAGTGCTGCAGGAGCGTGAAATCACGCGCGTGGGCGGCAATCAGGTAGTCAAGGTGGACTTCCGATGCATCGCGGCTACCAACAAGAACCTGGAAATGCTGATCGAAGAAGGCAAGTTCCGCCCCGATCTCTTCTACCGGCTCAACGTCTTTCACATTGAGCTGCCACCCCTTCGCGAGCGGAGAGAAGATATTCCGTTGCTGGTGGAGCATTTCGTTCACAAATTCGCGCTGGCCATGAATCGGCATATCACGCGCGTTTCTCCAGATGCCATGAGGCAATTGCAAACGCAGGCATGGGCGGGGAATGTTCGCGAACTGGAAAACGCCGTGGAGCGGGCGATGGTGGTGGCTCAGGAGCCCGAAATACGCGAGCAGGATTTCATCTTCAAGTCTCAGCCCGTGACTGCGGCCGCCGATAGAACCCTGGAAGAAATCGAGCGCGCTCACATTTTACGGGTATTGGACGATTGCGGAGGCAATCAGAGCCATGCTGCTGAGGTACTCGATATTGACCGCGTGACCCTTCATCACAAGCTCAAGAAATACGGTTGGACACGCACGCCGGTTGAAACCCGATGAAGCTGGTGCAGCTGCTTCCGGTGGGTGAGATAGACCAGGCATTGTTGAGGGAGCTGACCGAAGCCATTCCCAGATGCCTTCAGGTCTCGTGCGAGATTCTTCCCAACTCTCTTGATCCTGCCCCCGCTTTTCATCCCGAACGGCAGCAGTATCATTCCTCGGAGTTGCTGCAGCGCATGCAGGAAGCCGTTGAGTCGACGAGCTGGCGCGTGCTCGGCGTTGCCAGCGCTGATCTGTACATTCCAATTCTCAAGTACGTTTTCGGTGAGGCGCAAATCGGCGGCCCGTGCGCGGTGGTTTCGTACTTTCGGCTGCGCCAGGAGTTCTACGGCCTCCCGCCGGATGGGCAGCTGCTTCGCGAACGTCTAACAAAGGAAGCTGTGCACGAGCTGGGCCACACCTTTGGGTTGCGTCATTGCGAAGATTATCGTTGCGCGATGGCGTCTGCGCACGCCGTGGAATGGATCGACCTGCGGGACACCAAGCCGTGCGAGGTTTGCCGCGCGCAGGCGACCTGGAACTGCGGGGAGGCGGTGCAGAATCCTCTGAGTGCCACGCGGCCGTAGGCCTGCCCAGAATTCTCTACTCGTCTTTCAACTCTTCGGCCAAGGCCTTCTCCACCCGCGCCCGGTACTCGGGGGAAAGCTTCTTGTGGCGTGAAGTCAAGTAAAAAGCGTCAATCGCCATTTGCCCCTCAGTATCGATCAGCGCAATTTCGATATTGCAGCCTTCGTCCGACAGACAGGAGCAGATGCGGTGCAGAAGACGGGGACGGTCTTGCGTGATTACTTCGAGCAAAGTGCTGGTCGAGGAGCAGGCGTCATCGAATTCGATCTTGGTCTCTACCTTCACTTTGGCAATGACGTTCTTTTCGCTGCGTTGGCGGTCGCGAAGCATGCTCTCCAGGTCGGCTTCGCCCAGAATGACATCGACGATGCTGGTTTTGAAGCGCTGCCACTCCGAAAGGTTGAGCTCGAGCGTGCGGAACCGATCGGTGAAATAGAGCGTGTCAACCACGGTTCCAGCCCGGTTCGAAAAGGCGTTTGCCTTGACGATATTCATGCCCCACGCGGCAAGGACTCCTGTCAGCTTGGCGAACAAAAACGGCCGGTCTTCCGTGATCAGATTCAGCTCGTACCAGTGCCGGCCGCGCTTCAAGTCGACCTGTACCGGTTGATTGCCCAGCTGCTCTGCCATCTCCATGTGCCGCATAATTTCTTCGGCGGAATGCACGCGCAGATAGCGTTGCGGGAAACCTTCTACGAAGTCCTTGAACTTAGCACCAATGACCGGCGCGAGGCTGCGCAGACGGGCAAGCTTCTCATCGCCCACATCGCCGTGGACGCGCTGATCGGCGCTGCGGTTGAGGTAGTTGGCAGAAGAGATATAGAGCTGCCAAACGTTCTCAGCCTTCCAAGGCGTCAATGCCTCGGGATTCACTGCCTTGATATCGGCGTAGGTGAGCAGACACAACATCTTCAGCCGTTCCGGGGTCCCGATTTTCTCGGCAAATGCGGCTACCGTCTCCGGGTTAAAAATGTCACGGCGCAGGACCGCTGACATCTCCAGGTGGTTCGCGATCAAAAACTGCACGGTCGCGCGCTCGCTGGGATCAACATCAAGGCGGTCAAGGCAGCGGCCGGCAATCTCCACGCTCGCTTCCACGTGATTGCCGCCGGGAACGCCCTTGCCGGTATCGTGCAGCAACAACGCCAGATAAAGAAGTTCGGGATCCTCCAGTTCGTCCAGCAACTCCGCATAGCGCTGGTCCCACTCCGATTGCGATTGCCTGAGGCGGTGCAAACTTTCGATCGCCAAAAAGGAATGCTCATCGACAGTAAATCGATGATAGAAATCTCGAACTACTAGAGAATCGATAGGCTTCAACTCAGGCAATAGCAGCGTGAGCAGCCGCAGCGAATGCATGGCGCGCAGCGCATCGGCCGCATGCGGTTGCAGAAGCGTCTCCTGCAGATAGAGCCAAAGCTCAGCGCCACGTGGCGGAGTCGCGGCGAGCGCTGGCAGGGCTTGCTCAATGCGGTATTCCGTCGTGGTGCTGAATTTCAGTCCGTGATGCGCCATGAAGTGAAACAGGCGCAGAAGCATTTCCGGATCTTGCAGCGAAGAAGGCTGCTGCAGAAAAATCATGCCATCCACAACGGAAAAATCGGGAGTCGATAAGCGCGACCGCCAGCTCTGAAATTGCCGGTAAACCGAAGACCATGCTTCCGGAATCTCCTCCAGCAACTGCGACATGGTGCGCTGCACGGCGCGAGCATGTCCGAAGTAGATTCGCATCCAATCCGCGGCCGTCAGGGCAGGCGCAGTAGTATCATCCGGCCTGAGCTCGCGCGAATCGGCTGCGCCAATCCTCTTGGCGGCGGCTTCGTCCTGGGCCTCCCAGCTCAAGGTGTTGTCGTCGCGCCCGTGCCGGAAGTGCAGGAAACAGCGGGCCGCCATCAGGAACTGCAGCGCCGCATCAAGTTGTCTGCGCACAGGGGCTCGCAGAGAACTGGCGTCGGGCCAATCCTTCAGCTTGTCGATGGCCGAGATCAGCGCAAGCCAGCAGGTAACGTTGTAATCCCGCAGCCCGCCCGGAGCTTCTTTAATGTTTGGCTCGAGATGAAAAACTGTGCCACCGAACTTTGCATGCCGTTCGCGCGTAACCTCGGCCAAGCCCTGCAGGAGGGACTTCGATTCGCGCATCACCAGTTTGGGGATCACCTTGTCGTACAGGCAGGCAAACAAGTCCCGATCGCCCTGGAGAAAGCGGGAATCGAGAAGAGAAATTGTGAACTCGGTGTTGTTGGGATCGAAGCGGTCGCACTCCGCCAGCGTGCGCGACGCCGGACTCAGTCGCAGTTTCAGATCCCAGAGTTCCTGAGAAAAGCGCCGAACGAAGTTCTTATATTTTTCTTCATTGCGGTTATCGGCAGAAAGAAAGAGCAGATCCACATCCGAGTAGGGAAAAAGCCAGCCTCGCCCGAAACCGCCGGTCGCCACCAGAGCAAAGTCCTGCGGCTCCTGCTCATCGGGTGCGATCAGTTCCCGCCACAACCTCCTGAGAACATCCTCGATCAGCCGCGTGCGCTGAGCGACCGCAGCCCGGCCGTCCCCGGTGGTTTCAAAAGATCGGCGAATCCGCGCCGACTGTTCGGTCAGCGACTCGCGCAACTCACCGAGAATAGAAGAGGCCGCCACCATGACGACAGATCGGTCCGTTTTGTGTTGCATCCGCGTGCCATGCGGGAGAGGGCTGGTGACACGCAGTCAAGTTATCGCTCCGTTATCGTCCCTACAGCGCGCCTTCGCCCCGCTCATCATTGCGGATCCGAATCGCATCGTCCACGCGAGAGAAAAAAATCTTGCCATCGCCGATCTTGCCCGTTCGGGCAGCGCCCAAAATGGCTTGTACTGCCTTCTCCACCAGCGAATCCGCCATCACTACTTCGAGCTTGGTCTTGGGGATCAGGTCCACGCTGTATTCGCGGCCGCGATAAACTTCCGTGTGGCCTTTTTGCCGGCCGTGGCCCCGCACTTCGATTACCGTCATGCCTTCGACGCCAATCTCCTGAAGAGCGCTCTTCACCGCCTCCAGCTTGGAGTTTTGTATGATCGCCTCAACCTTGGTCATATTTGTTCGTCTCGGTTCCCTACGCCGAAGCTTCCCAGTAGTAGCCTTCTTCGCCGTGTTGCGACAGGTCCAAGCCCTGAATCTCTTCTTCTTCGCTGACTCGCAGGCCTATGGTCATGTCCACGATCTTCAGGATAATCAATGTCCCGACGATCGCGAGAACCCACGAAATCAACACGCCAACAAATTGATTGAACAACTGGTGCGCGTTTCCTTCCAGCACGCCTGAGGGAAGGACCTTCCCGTTGGCGTCCTTGAAGATCGGATTGACTGCGCTCGTTGCGAAAACGCCCGTCAGGAGGGCACCCAGAGTGCCGCCCGCACCATGCACTCCAAATGCGTCCAGGGAATCATCGTAGCCGAATGCGGCTTTCACCTTGGCGACCATCCAATAACAGAAGATACCCGCCAGCAACCCGATCAGCAACGCGGGCATGAGCTTGACAAATCCGGACGCCGGAGTAATTGCCACCAGTCCCGCTACCGAACCTGAAATCGCTCCTAAAACACTAGGTTTGCCGTTGCGCAGCCATTCCGCGCCGGCCCACCCTATGGCGGCAGCAGCGGCGGCAAAATGAGTTGCCACAAAAGCGCTCGTCGCCAGACTGCCCGCAGAGAGCGCGCTGCCCGCGTTAAATCCAAACCATCCTACCCATAGTAAGCATGCGCCGATGAAACTCAAGACCACACTGTGCGGGGGCATGGGTTCTTTGGGGTAGCCAACGCGCTTGCCAAGGTAAAGTGCGCACACCAACGCCGACACTCCTGACGTAATGTGGACCACCGTGCCCCCGGCGAAATCGAGCGTAGGGAAACTGCCTCCGAGGGAGGCATTCAGCAGGCCGCCCTTGCCCCACACCATGTGCGCCATCGGATCGTAGACCACAATCGACCACAGAATCATAAACACAAGCATGGCGCTGAACTTCATGCGCTCGGCGAAGGCACCGGCGATCAGACCCGGAGTGATAATGGCAAACATCAATTGATAGACCATGAAGGTCTGCAGCGGAATGGTAGCGGCATAGTCGGCATCGGGCGCCGCTCCCACCCCATGCAGGAACAAATTGTGCAACCCGCCAATGAAGCTGTTGCCGGAGCCAAATGCAAGACTGAAGCTGAACAGGCCCCACAGCACGGTAATGACGGCCATGAGCGCAAAGCTTTGCATCATGGTGCCGAGCACGTTTTTCTTTCGGACCAGCCCGCCGTAAAACAGCGCCAGGCCGGGACCGGTCATCATCAGCACCAGCGCCGCACTGGTCAGCATCCAAGCGTTGTCGGCGGAGCTTTTGGCGTCAGCGGTCTGTTGCTCTAGCTTGGCGAGGCGGGCGTTCGTGTCCGGAGTTTCCCCGGAGGCCTGGGCGGCAGCGACTTGCAACAAGAGAATGTGCGCCAGGAAAAGAATGAGGAAGGTTATGGCGAACCTGGGAATCGGCCGTGTCCCCATGAATGGTTTCCGTGCTCCCCGAACAGAATTGTCCCTGCGACAAGTACGACGCGCTCACTCTATCGTTCTGCGCGCCTCCACGGAAATCGAAACTATTTATCGTTCCTATCAGGAATTGTTATTGCAGCGGCAGACATTGTGGGCCGGAAGCCACTATTTCGCCGAATTGGGATGCTGTGCAGGCTCTGAAGGCCTGGCAAATCTGGCGTCGTTCACCGGAACGTTCTGTTTTATGTCAGTGGCCTGGATCGTGAATCTGCCGGTCGCGCGCGCCAGCGTCCAGCGAAATGGAACTTTGACGCCGCCCACCTCGCGATAGTCCTCATAATCGATCTGCGTGGGCAAAAGCCCAAGTGGCGTGTCACCGAAACGGACAAGTCGAATCAGCAGGCCGGTTTGTTGATCGAAATAGAGCTGCAGCGGAGTCTTGCCGTCCCGCTGTCCGACCACAATATATGCGTCGCGGCCCTCGATTTTCTCCGCCCCCGGCGCTACTCGTACCCCGCTGAACATATTTCTTAGATGCAGAGGCAAGTGAAGGTCGGCGTCGATCGCCGCACCGTCGAGATCGGGGCCGTGCATATCACGCACCGGACGTCCCGGCGGGGCCAGCCATCCTTCATGTCCGTCGAAATCGGTAATATTGTCGCCTTGCGGCATGTGGGTGAACGAGACCCGCTTGTCCGGATCCTTGTCATAGATATCGATCGGAAACGATTTTCCGGCAAACTCGATTGTTCCTTTTTCTACCCGGCTTGTAATTTTCTCGATGGCGGCGGCACCACCGGTGGCTTTTAGATAATGTTCAAATAGCTGATCTGCGGTTGGACCTGTGGCAGTTCCAGTCTTATTGGCGCCGCTCATTGCTGTATCGACTTCTTTCGGCTCCTCGGCCATAACCATCGGAGTGGCAAGTGGTTTGGTCGAACCGCGATGGCACGAATAGCACGTTACTTCCCGGTGTCCGTCGAAGTTCTCTTTGTTAATGGCAAACATCATTTCCATCATCTTGCGTGCGGTCTGTTTTGGCTTTTTGTCGTCTTTTTCAAAAGCGCCCTCCACATGACAGAAATCACATTCCACCCCCAGCGATGCAGTGATGAACATCATGGCTGGAATCAACTGATCCGCGGGGATGCCCTTGAGCACTTGAATGTTCTTGAATTGCTCTTCGGCAAGCTTCGGTTGCCGGGCGGCAGCGACGGTTCCGTCAGCCTGGCCCCTCGCTCCGCCGCCAACTGCTCCGCAAACAGTCAGGAAACCAAGAACTACAAGCCACATCCCCACATTTTTGCCAGTCATGGCACGCCACCTTAGTTGGGCTGATTGCTATAGACGTATTTTCCGGAAACTTCTGCTACCACGAATCTTCGCGGTAAAAGGGCATCTACACGCGCTTTGCGGTACGAGGGGACAAAGAGGAATATTCGCTCCTTGCCCAGCCACATGCGCAGCAAATCCGCGTCGCTCAGAAAAATCTTGGGTGCGTCGGGGAATGTCGATCCGAACCACATCGAGGTCGTCCGGCCTTCTACCAGGTCCACGGGCTGCCGCAAGTAGAACAATAATGACGAACCAAACGCCTGATCTCCGTAGATCATCACTTTATCTTGCGGACGGGCCTGAGCGGCAATATCGCGCGCCAAGTCCCGCGAAGAGAGATAAGGCCCGAACCTTCCGAGCGCGATATGAGCCGCTACCAGAAAAACTGCCATGCCCACGGCCAAAGTCCAGGTTGCCAGATAGTGCCGGCGTCGCAGCCGCAGAATCAAAGACAACAGTGGCGCAACTAACAATGCCGCTGCCGCCAGCGCTGCGGGAAGCCGCAGCGCGGCAAACGAGGCGTAACTCAAATCCAGCATATGCGAAGTGGAGAGCGTGTCCTCGCTCATGTTGTGCCTGGACAATACTGTGCCGATGTCAGGCTCAAAGGGCAGGTGACGCGAACGCCACAAGCCCATCATTAGCGCGGCGCTGGCGGCGATTCCGATCATGGCCAGAGCTGCTGCAGAAGTTCTCAACCAACCTCGACGTGCTCCTCCCTCGCATTCACTCCACTCGCAGCGCGAAATCCCGTCGGCCAACAAGATCAGCAGCGGTAGATACGCTGGGAACGTGTAGTACTCCTGATTGGTCGAGATGGCGAAGAACACCAGAATCACGCCGGCCAGAATCCAGCAGAGGAGCAGTGTACGCGCCGCAAAGTTGTTCGCTCCCCATGCCGACCCTTGCTGGGAACCCAAACGAAATCCCGCCTTTCGCTCATCCATCGCAGTGCGGATCGCCGCGGGGAGATAGAAGCTCCAGGGAAACAGCCACACCAGATGCAACGACCAATAAAGCGTGGCTGGCAGTTTGTTGTAATCGCGGGGGTATCGCTTTCCCAGGAATCGCAAGAAGTGTTCATTGACAAAATAAAACCACAGAAAACCATGATGACCTTCTCCCGCGGGATTGCGCAACGCAGCTAGTACATGCCATGGCGCGGCAATCGCAAATAACAGCAACAATCCGGAACCAAGCCGGAACTCCCGCCAGCGCCGCCAATCTCCGCTAGCCCACAGAAAAAAAATTGCAGCCAGGCCCGGAAAAACCAGGGCGATCAAGCCCTTGCAGAGCACGCCCAGCGCCACGGCTGCGTATCCGGCATACCATCTCCATGCGCCCGATCCCGGCTCCAGGGCCGTCAGGAAGAAGTACAGCGACGCCGCAATCAGCAAGCTCAACAACACATCCGGAATGAGAATGCGAGTGAACAGAAAGACGCCGGCGCAGGTATAAACGAACAGGGCAGCGTAAATTGCCGCGCGCTCGCCAAATGCGCGGCTGGCCCAGAAAAAACCGAGCAGTCCAAGCAACATTACCGAGAGGGCCATTGGCAAGTGGGCGGCAAACTCGTTGACGCCAAAGACACGATAACTGAACGCCACCAGCCAATAGGGCAAAGGCGCCTTTTCCAGATAACGAACGCCATTCACGTGCAGCGTGACGTAGTCCCCGGTGACGTACATTTCGCGCGCCGCTTCTGCGTGGGTGCTGTCGGCATCATCGAGTAACGGCGGAGAGAAAAGGGATCCGAAATAAACGGCGAGAAACACCACCGCCAGAGCCGAATATGACAAGATGCGGTGACGAACCAGTCCGCGCTGCGCAACGATTGTTGGAGAGGTCGAAATGGCGTTCAAGGAATAGACCTGTTTTAGTCTGACAAAATTGCATGGCCGGGGCAACTAGCGCTGTGCCGCCCGCTTACTGCTCTCCGCGCGTGATCCGTGCCGGACAAAGAACCGCCATTTATCCATCCCGGCCGGGATGGCCACGTCGAAAAATCCGACCATCATTTCGTCGGAGGTCTGATCACCCCATCGCACCAGCTTCGTCGGATCTGGATTGTGCGGATTGTCCTTCGAATTGTCGTACCAGGCTACTGCTCGCAGACGTGTCCCCGCCTTCAATGCGCGCGGCTGCGCCAATTTATAGCTTAGCTGCCAGTGAAAGTGGTAGTTAACTCGCAGCAAAGTCTCGACCCTGCCATCGTCATGCACAATGTCATATTCGAAGCGCTTGCCGCGCAAGTGCATGTGGGGAAACAAGCTCAGCAATATCGCATCGTTGGGCAGCGTGCCTTCGACCTCCACGCGAAAATCCTTCGCCCCAGGCGGAATAAGCAGAGCGTGATCGTTCAATTGCAAAGTGACCACGCGTTTTGCGGGAGTGTCCTTGGCAAACACCATGCCCACGCTGGTCTGGTCGTTGGCGGCAGCTCCATTGGTCGTGTAATGCATCTGAAACACGAGATCCGAACCCGCCGGAATAAACTTCGCCATCCCATCTGCCCATTTGTCTGGCGAACTTCCGGGCGCATAGACGAGTAGCAGATCGCTGGTGGTTTCGTGCGCCTGCAACCGCTCTTGCGGGTCGCTCAGCATGGAGGCGGTAAAGGGTTCGCCCACTGGCGCATGCCGCAGCCACGATGAGTCCGGGGGGCGAACGTATACGACTGCATGGTGCACGTGTTCCCGGGCTGAGGGCCGCACCTCGGCCATTTTCACCCACTTGTCTTCCGTGAAATGGGTGGGCACGATTTCGTAGGTGTATTCGACTTGTCCCCGTGCCGGAATTTGCACCGGCATCGGCATCGTGACGACGACATCGGGCTGAGCAATGTTCCACCCCTCCACCCAGTGACGGGGTGCAGGTGCATCTTTAGTGTCTCCAGCCGGCGCACCCGCCTTCGCCCAGGCAGTAATCGAGGCAATCTGCTGCGAGTTCAACGAAGGATCGTCCGAGAAATGTCCGAAGCGTGGATCGGCGAACCAGGGCGGCATCGTCTTCGTCGCGACAGCAGCGGCGATTTCTCGCGCCCACGGCTTCGTCTCTTGATAAGTCACGAATGGCATGGGCGCGGCTTCACCCGGCCGATGGCAGTTCTGGCAGTGGTCCTGCAAAATGGGAAGGACATCCTTGTAAAAGGTTGGC
Source organism: Candidatus Aquilonibacter sp. (assembly GCA_035523915.1). Classification (GTDB taxonomy): domain Bacteria; phylum Acidobacteriota; class Terriglobia; order Terriglobales; family Acidobacteriaceae; genus Sulfotelmatobacter. The sequence goes on from DATKPV010000137.1 coordinate 54,074, forward strand.
GCCTCGGTTGCCCGATTGGCAGCCGCTTCCACTTGCGAAAGCTGATTTCCGCCTAAGAGCAACAGCAGAACAGGCAGGGCAGTTCCCAGCCTGCTTAAGATTGTCCATGTTTGGGGATGCCGATTCATTACTTTATGTTGGCGGCGGCTTCTCCTCAGTTTCGCATAACGCGCGGCGACGGCACGCCCAGCCGCAAAAATGCTACATTGAACGGTTCATGTCCGCGCCCAATTCCATCTTCGTGCGCGCCTGTAAAATGGAGCCTGTCGAGCGCACTCCCGTCTGGTTCATGCGCCAAGCAGGTCGCTATATGTCCGAGTACCGCGCCGTGCGCAAGCAGCATTCCCTGCTCGAAATCTGCAGGAAGCCGCAGCTCGCCGCAGAAGTGACGATCACCGCGGCTGAGATTCTGGCCGTCGACGCCGCCATCATCTTTGCTGACCTGCTTCTGCCGCTTGAGGTTATGGGATTACCCTTCCATTTTGCGGCCGGTGAAGGCCCGGTGATTGAGCGCCCCGTCCGCTCCGAAGAAGACGTTGCGTTCCTGCGCACCGACCGCACCGCCGATCTTGGTTATGTTTCCCAAGCCGTAAGCCTTGTAGCCACTCATTTCGCCGGCAGGGTCCCCGTTATCGGATTCTGCGGCGCTCCCTTCACGCTGGCCAGCTACATCATCGAAGGCGGCGGCTCCCGCCACTACGTTCACACCAAGAAAATGATGTACAACTCGCCTACCGTCTGGGATGAGCTGATGCGCAAGCTGGTTGCCGTGACCGCCGCATATGCAGCCGATCAGGTACGGGCGGGCGCGGATGCAATTCAGATTTTTGACAGCTGGGTGGGTTGTCTCAGCGTGGAAGATTATCGCCGTTACGTACTGCCGCACGTCAACGGCATGGTAAAGCTGCTGCAAAAAACCGGGGCACCGGTTATTTACTTTGGCACCGACAGCGCAACGCTCCTGCCGGCGATGAACGAGACCGGCGCCGACGTAATCGGCCTGGATTGGCGCATCCCGCTCGACCTGGGTTGGCAAACTCTCGAGCATCGCTGCGCCGTGCAGGGCAATCTCGACCCGGTGCTGCTTTTTGCCGACTGGAAGGAATTGAAATCGCGAGCGAAGGACATTCTGGCGCGTGCCGGGCAACGCCCCGGCCACATCTTTAATCTCGGCCACGGCATCCTGCCGGAAACGCCAGTGGAGAATGTCAAGAATCTTGCTCACTTCGTGCAGGAGCACTCGGCGGTTGCCGGCTCGAAAGGCAGCCCGGAACCGGGACACCGAAGTCCCCGTTCATGAAGCGCATCGCCATTGTCGGCGGCGGCATTTCCGGCCTGTCGGCTGCTTTCGCGCTCGAAGAACATCGCCGCGCGGGAAGCCTCGAATACACTCTCTACGAATCGTCGCCGCGGCTCGGCGGGGTCCTTCGCACTGAACATGTCGATGGCTGCCTGGTGGAGGCTGGCCCCGATTCCTTCGTTACCGAAAAGCCCTGGGCTGCTGATCTCTGCCGTGAACTCGGGCTGGGAGATCGATTGATCGGCTCCCATGATGCCGACCGCAAAACCTATATTCTCGTCCGCGGCCGCCTCATTATCATGCCCGATGGCCTGATGTTTCTGGTTCCCACCAAAATTCTTCCGACTGCCTTTTCCTCTCTTTTTTCCTGGCGAACGAAGATTCGCATGGCGCGGGAATGGATGCATCCACCGCAAGCTAGCAACGGAGATGAAACCGTCGCTTCGTTCGTCATACGCCATTACGGCGCTGAGATGGTTGATCGCCTTGCCGATCCGCTGCTCTCCGGCGTCTATGGCGGAGAAGCCGCCGCGCTCAGCGTGCGCGCCGTCCTTCCCCGCTTTGCCGACATGGAACGCAACCATGGCAGCCTGGGTCGTGCGATGCTGGCGGCCCGCAGGAAAATCTCATATGCCGCGAAGAACCCGCCGCTGTTCACTTCTCTGATTGGAGGAATGCAGCAACTCGTCGATGCGCTCCTGCCGCGTCTGAACCGTTCATCACTGCTCATCGGAACCAGAGTGGAGTCCATTCAAGCTGAATCCAATGGATGGACAGTCTCGGCGGACACGAAAGCGGACCACTTCGACGCCGTCATTCTGGCGGTGCCCGCTCATGCCGCAGCGCAACTGCTGCGCAATTGCAGTCCGGAGCTCGCCGCCGAACTGGCAGCGGTTCAATACAGTTCTTCCATTACGGTCGGCCTGGGCTACAACCGCGAAGTTCGCGATGCGCTCCCTCCCGGCTTCGGCTTTCTCGTCCCCCGAAGCGAAGGCAAGCGTCTGCTGGCTGCTACTTTCGTGCACAATAAGTTTCCCCACCGCGCTCCCGAGGATCGTGCCCTATTGCGCTGTTTTTTTGCCGGTGCGAATGCAGAGGCCCTCTGGGGCTTTTCGGACGCCGAGATCATCGGGGAGGTGCGCCAGGAACTGCAGCAGATTCTTGGCCTCCGGACCGAGCCGCGCTTCGCCCGCGTTTATAAATGGAAGTCGGCAATGGCGCAGTATGGCGTGGGGCACCTCGACCGCCTCGATCGCATCGAGCGCCTGCGCCAGAGGCTTCCCGGCATCGCCCTCGCCGGCAATGGCTACCGCGGCATCGGCGTGCCGGATTGCGTGCGTTCCGGCCGCGACGCCGCCGCACAAGCCCTCGCTTCCTAGAGGAGCAAACGAAAAAGGTGTAGCTTAAAAGAGATGCCTGCGAAATCCACCCCGCGGCCGCCACGCTGGTATCTGATCCCGGTGCGGGTCCTGCTGGTGACGTTCATAGGCACCCTCATCGCTTTTGCGGTGAGCCTGCTGCTGGGAATCATCGGAACCGTAATGATGGGCTGGTCGCGCGGCATTCATCCGGACATGAGAATTGCGTACCGTGTGTTCGCCGTTCCCTCGGCGCTGGTGGCGGGGAGCATCATTCTGGTGCTCGCGCTGGGCATGGAAATCCGCCATTACCGCCAGGTGAAGGCTTTGACTGCGATTGAAAGGATGAGCTGAGCATGGCGCCCCGCATCGCTCTTCCCATGCCGCATTCCAGCGAGCATGAGTATGCCGAGCGCGCCATTCCGCAGTATGAACGCGCCATTGAGTTGGCCGGCGGCGAGCCTGTGCGCATTCCGCTTGACGCCGCACCAGCCACGGTGGCGAGAATAGTTGGGGGCTGCGACGGTGTGCTGCTGCCCGGCAGCAAGGCCGACATCGATCCCGCCAGATTCAACGGCCAGCCTTCCCCGCACTCCGCTGTTGCCGACCACGGCCGCGAGACCATCGACGACCGCTTACTTGAAGACGCCTACAAGTTCCGTAAGCCCGTTCTCGGCATCTGTTATGGCTTGCAAAGCCTGAATGTTTATCGAGGTGGCTCGCTGGTACAGCACATCCCCGATTTTCTTCCGCAGAGTTTGCGCACCCGAGTGAATCACGAAGCAGGAAAAACGGTCGCCGTGGCGCACAACGCTGCGATTCAACGGGACTCCGGGCTGGCAGGACTTTTGTCTTCAGACGGCCATGGCCGGCCATCGAGTTTGGCGCAGACCGGCAGCTCGGCAAAACAGCTGGTGATCCCGGTGAACTCGTCCCACCATCAATCCGTTGAGGCGATCGGCCGCGGCTTGCGCATTGTCGCCAGCTGCCCTGATGACGGCATTATCGAAGCCATCGAGAGCACTTCTCCCGATCATTTCGTGCTGGCGGTGCAATGGCATCCGGAACGATCGGTCGATCAGGATGAATTCTCGCGGCTTATCTTTCGAGGGTTGGTGGAGGCGGCCCGAGACCGAGCGCATGAGTCCGCGGAGCGCTGAAAAGCCAGGATTGCCGGGCAGTTTGGTGGAATTGACGCGGTTACTTTTTTCCGCGAGACGACGCCTTGGGGCTGGTGCGCCTTGTCAGGAGTACTACCGCCTGCGCCACCGCAGCATTTTCCAGATTCAGCCCTTCCGGAGTCTTAGCCTTCAGTCCAACACAGTCCGCCGTCGTGCCTAATAATTCCGCTACGCGCGAGCGAATCGCTGCCGCATAAGGGCCAATCTTCGGCGCAGCCAGAATGAGGCTGGCGTCCAGATTAGAGACGCTATAACCAGCCTCCCGGACGCGTTTCAGCGCTTCGCGGAGAAAAATCACCGAGTCCGCATCCTTCCATTTTGGATCGGAAGGCGGAAAGAGCGCGCCGATGTCGGGAGCTGCAATCGCGCCGAGCAGTGCATCGGTGATCGCGTGCAGCAGCACGTCGCCATCGGAGTGCCCGCCCAGGCCTTGATCGTGCGCCAGAGCCACACTGCCAATTTTCAATGGAATCCCGGGGCGGAATTCGTGGGAATCGAACCCGTAGCCGATCCGAGTCGTTGGCCGTGTGGCTTTGTTCGTTGGCATCGAGAGGTGGTATCACTCCGCACTTTTCAAGTAAAACTCTGCCAGTTCTAAATCTGCTGGCGCAGTGATCTTGATATTTCGTGGCGAGCCCATCACCACAGCCACGTCGTGGCCCGAGCGCTCCACCAAGGACGCTTCGTCCGTGCCCAGGAATCCGTCGGCGGCCGCCTCGTCGAAGGCTTTCTTGATGACGCCGTAGCGAAAGCCCTGCGGCGTCTGCGCCATCACCACCCCGGCCCGCGGAATCGTAGCTTTGATCAGAGCGCCCTCGGCGGTGCGTTCGACCTGTTTCACGGTATCGACCGCTGGCAATGCGGCGATGGCCGCGCCGTATTTCTCCGCCGCTTCGATCACCTCCTGGATAATCTGTGCCGTCACCAGAGGCCGGACCGCATCATGAACCAAAATAATATCGTCTGCTCCGGCTGAAATCGCATTCAGCGCATTTCCCACGGATTGCTGGCGGTGCTCGCCGCCCACCACCAGTTCAATTTTCTTCTGCAGGATATCCTTGCCTTCTTCCTCCAACCGCCTGCGGAAGCCGGATATCTCGCTCTCCCGCAAAGCAATCCAGATTTCGTTGACCATATCCACCGCGGCGAACTTCCGTAAGGTATGGAGGAGAATTGGCGCTCCAGCCAACTCGGTAAACTGCTTTGAGGGCGGCGCCTTCTTCTGTTTGTCCATGCCGCCGGGCACCGGGGCCATACGGGTTCCCAACCCTGCAGCCGGAATAATCACCACCACCTTCATAGCGGGCTGCAAGTATACGAGCCTGCAGCGGGGAGTTTCAAATGCAGCTCAACCTTGGAACCTGGAGGCGACGAACGGAAGCCCCCGCGCCCCAAGGCCAAGCCGGCCTTTCGACCTTAGTTTCTTCTCCCCAGTTACCGCCGGGTATATACTTTGGTCGTTCGGGATTCCTGCTGCAGCCCGCCCGCGCCTCCGTGGGCCGGGCCGGGGCGTACATTCATTCCCCTAATTCATGCGCGCCCCGCATAGCTAACAGGCCGACTCCGCCGGCGGCGGCGAGCAGACGGCACGGGTGTCGCAACTAGAGTTTGTGCGCAGTAACACCCGGGGGAGGTTCCCATGGATTTAATTCTTGTACGCCTTATTTTTGTAATAGTCGTTTCCATCACCTGCTACTTCATTGCTCCCTTTGGGTTGTCTCCGCTGCGGGACGCTGCCGTCGGGGCACTGGTCGGAACAGGTATTATCCTGTTTGAGTGGAAGCTGCGCCGGGTCAGCTTGAAGCGGCTGATCGGTGCCGCCATCGGAAGCATCCTCGGCATATGCGGCGCCTACCTGTTCGCCCTGGTGATTCGCAGCAGCGTGTCGGAAGGGCCTACCCGCAATTTCCTGCAAATTCTGGTCATGCTGCTCATGGCTTACGTTGGTCTCATCGTCGGCGCCAACAAGGGCGATCTGCTGAACCTGGCCGCCTTGGGTGGCATCTTTGGCGGCGAGAAGACGGGGAAGAAAAGCTACAAGATCCTCGACACCAGCGTCATCATCGATGGCCGCATCGCCGACATTGCCGAGACCGGATTTCTCGATGGCATCATCGTTACCCCTCAGTTCGTGCTGCGCGAGTTGCAACTGGTGGCCGATTCGGCTGACTCTCTCAAGCGCAACCGGGGACGGCGTGGCCTCGACATCCTGCAACGCCTGCAGAAAACCGCCAGCCTGCAGATCCAGATCGTGGAAGACGATTTTCCCGCTGTCCGCGAAGTGGATTTGAAGCTGATCGAACTGGCCAAGGTCTATGAGGGCAAGATCATCACCAACGACTTCAATCTCAACAAAGTCGCACAGCTGCAGGGAGTCGAGGTGCTGAACATCAACGAGTTGGCCAATTCTTTAAAGCCTATCGTGCTTCCCGGGGAGACCATGCGCGTCTTCATTCTGAAAGAGGGCAAGGAATACAACCAGGGCGTAGCTTATCTCGACGACGGCACCATGGTCGTGGTGGACAACGCGCGCAAGATGATAGGCAAGACGATCGATGTCTCGGTTACGTCTGTCTTGCAGACGACCGCCGGGAAGATGATTTTCGGCAAGTGGGATGAGCGGGCTTATGGGCGTAGCAGTCAACCAGTTCCGCCGTCGCCGGTGACCGTGCCGATTCCCGCTTCGGCTCCGCCGCCGGCCGTGGCCTCCACTCCCGTGGAAACCAAGCCTACACCCCAGTGACACGGTGGGGCGGGCCTTATGACCAAGCGGGCAGGGAGGTTTCGGCGCCTCCGTTTGCGGCAGCGTGTACGCTGCTAAACTGCTTCAATGAAAGCCCTGGTGATCACCCGGTTCTCCGGCCTCGACGCCCTCACCCTTCAGGATGTCGCTGAGCCTGCCCGGGAACCGAATGCGACCTCCCCGAAAACGATCGTTCGTGTCGCCGCAGGAGGGCTTAACTTTGCCGACGTCATGACCACATTGGGCGGCTATCCCGGAACTCCGCCTCCGCCGCTGATTGCGGGGCGCGAATTCGCCGGAGTGGAGGAAACCAGCGGCCGCCGCGTCATGGGGTATGCCCAGTGGGCTGCCTTCGCCGAAAAAACCGCTGCCAACCCCGCGCTGCTCTGGCCCGTCCCCGATCATTGGAGCGATGAGCAGGCTGCCGCTTTCCCGGTCAATTTCTTTACTGCTTACCTTGCATACTGGCAGGCTGGGATGGCCGGAAAACGGCAGCAACCCGCCTGGGAAGAGCCGCCTTCGTCAGCTGTGCCGGGCAAAACGCGGCGCAGCCCTCGTGTTTTGATCCACGCAGCCGCCGGCGGCGTAGGCACGGCCGCCATTCAGATCGGGCGCATCCTCGGCGTGGAGATGTTCGGGACTTCTTCATCCGATGAGAAGCTGGCGCGCGTGCAGGAACTTGGCTTGCAGCACGGGATTAACTACAAGCAGCGCGACTACGAAGAAGCCATCAAGCAACTTACCGGCGGCGAGGGGGTTGATGCTGTCTTCGACATGTTGGGAGGCGAGCATACTGCCAAGAGTCTGCGCTGCCTTTGCGATTTCGGACGCATCATTCAATATGGCACCGCGACCGGAAAGTCGCCTCGCCTCGATGTGCGCGCGCTCTATGCCAAGTCGGCAATTCTGCAAGGTCTTTGGCTCACCTATCTTTCGGGCAAGAGCGACATCATGAAGGCGGCCTGGAACCAGCTCTCTTCCTGGATCGCGCAGAAGCAGCTGTCTCCGCAAGTCGGTCACATCTACTCCCTTGCTCAAGCGCGACAAGCTTATGAACTCCTCTATGAGGGCAAAAACTACGGCAAGATTGTGCTCAGGATTTGACCGTTCTCCTCACTGCTTTCCAAGAAGCCGGATTCGTCCCGTGAATGCCCGCCCATTTCCGTCGATGAAGGTCGGCAGTGGGTGGGCCGGGTCCAGTGTGCCATTGGCTAATGCAACGTTGGCGTGATTGGTGATGTTGTCGAAGCCGCCACGCAACGCCCAATAGCGTCCGAAAAGGTGAAAGCGTTTTTCAAACTGCACGTTGAGAGTGTAATACGCGGGCAGACGAAACGTTCCTGGAGGGTAACCGGGATAAACCTGTCCCTGATCAGTGACCGCGAAAAACGGCAGTCCGGTACGCGCTTCCGCCGAATAGACGAGATCCACCTTGTGAAGGATAGGCAACTTAAAAAACGGTAAGATACCCCATCCCACGAACCGGTTGGGGGTATCCCAGGCATAGGGACCGGGCAACTGTGGACTCAGCACAGGCACATCCACACTGAAGTCGAACACCTGATTGGTACGTGCACTGGAGCGCGTATACGCTCCGAATACCTCGTACTGTCGGTGGAAGTGGTGCCGCAGGCTGACGGTGAAAGCATCGTAGCGGTCGTCGCGGTCGTTCTCCAGAAAGAAATTGCCATTCACGGCGTCATTTAGAGTGTTGTAGGCGAAACCGTGAACGCCGCGTTTTTGCAGAAACTCAAGTTTAAGGAAAATCGAATAAGGCAGTTTTTTCTCCAGGCCGAGACTCCAGTTCAAGTAGCGAGGGGCTTTTAGCGTGTTCCTGTCCGCGGTGAACGTGGTTGGAACGGGCACCAGCATGGGCGGATTCGTTGGGTTCCCGTTCTGATCGGTGGGGTACCCGCTTGGGTTAAAAAAATAATCGATTCTTTGTCCTTCCAGGGGTTGGTGGATCAGACCCAGGCTGGTTGCGTCATAGACAATCCCGATGCCGGCTGAGAGCTTGGTATTGCCCTCATCATCGAGCGTGTAAGTTCCCGCCAGCCGGGGCGAGAATAGAGGTGTGCGCACGATCTGATCCCAGTCGAACCGCAGACCCGGTTCGACGAGAAAGCGATTGGTGATCAGCCATCGGTCCTCCGCATATGCGCTGGCTTCCGAGTTGTACAGGGTGGAGTAGGCGCCTCCGGAAAAGACTGAATAACGGCCACAAGTCGAGGGAAATATCGGAGTGCCATCCGCGTTGGTAGCGCAGGGCTGGGCCAGTTGGCCTGCTGGCGGCTGCGTCGGAAGCAGAAAGGAAATTGGCCGCCGTTGAAACGCGGCGTCGTAGTTCAGCCGGTCCAGGTCGACGCCAACTTTTACGTCGTGACGTCCATGCCACTGATGCGGCGGAAGGTAGAGGTTGGCCAGGCCCTCGATTCTGCGGGCCAGAGTGTTCTGGTTCAGGAAGTAGTTGCCTGCAGCCTGCTGCGTAGTCTCGATGTAGGACCCTGTTCCGTGCGGAGTGAGCAAAACCGTGTACTGGTCAACTCCGAAGCCGGTTTCGAGCAGCGCCCCGCCGGGAAAGTAGTACTGGTCCTTGAGCGAGCCAATGTAGGCCGTCTCAGAATCCGTGGGGGTGGTCGGCTGGGGCTGCAGATAAGACAATCCGGCGTACTGATCGTGGTAATAGTTGTTAAGAAAGCTCGCCGTCACGATATTGCGGGTTGTCAGGTTCGACTGCAGTTTTGCCAGATTGTCCAGGCGCCACAGATGATCGCTGTCCGTGTTGGACGGCAGTTGCTTGATGATCGCGTTGTTGTACTCCCCGTCAAGCGAATCGATGAACCACATCTTTCCTTTGCGTATCGGGCCGGAGAGGGTAACGATGGGATTCCACTCGCCCAGGGCAATTCCTTTGACGGTTTGCAATCCGGGAATGAAATCCGTCGAGGTGGCATGGAAGTGGTCATTGCCCATTTTTGTGTTCAGCGCAAGGATTCCGCCGGAGCCTTTACCAAACTCAGCTGGTTCCCGGCTGGGGATGACTTCGATCGAGCGAAACGATTCGACGCTGGTCCGCACCACCAGCTGCCCGTTGGTTGGTTGGGTGACGTTGAAACCGTCGAGCAATACAAGTGTTTGATAGCTCTCGGCCCCCGCGATGTGGGGCAGGCCAAAGGAGTCCGGAGTTACTCCCGGAACGAAGTTCAAAGCGTTGCGGTAGTCATGGGTGGCGGGGTAAGGAATGTCAACAATTTCCGTGCCGCTGAGTTCTTCCTTGCTCGAGATTTGTGCCGGGTTGATGGCGGGCGCGGACTCCACCACATTTACCACCTGACGCACTTCGTGCTGGCGGGAAAGAGTCACATCCACCGTAGCAGTGGTGCCAACTTCCACGCCCTGCTGAACTGCGGCGTAGTATCCCTCTTTCTCCACGTGAATTTCGTAGCTTCCTGCAAGCAGTGCCGTGAATTCGCAGCGCCCCGCAAAATCCGTTCCGCAGCGCAAGGGTAGGGCCGGAGGAGGACCCTGCAGCATCACGCGGGCGGAACTCACAGCCACACCGTTTTCGTCGGTTACCGTGACTGTCAGCTTCTGTCCTGCAAAGTGGGGAATATGCACGGAACCGGTCTGGCCGGGAGGCTTCGCAGCGGTCGAACCGGAACCAGAAGTGGCCGGTGGGGAGGAAGCCGCCTGTGCCCAAGAGGGCATCACCCACCCCGTGGCGAGCGCCCAGCAAAGCAAGCACCTTACCATCGCTAGCTGCCCCAGCATGTTTCGAGTATGGAGGGACTTGCGCCTTGCAGCAAGCGTATGTGCACACTTCCAGTCAGCGCGCCCTGCTACCGAAGCGATTTGTCGAAGACCCATTCATCGCTGACTAGAAAATTCACCACGGAGCATGCGGCGATAGCAACGGCGTTGGCAGCAAAGTAATTCATGTGTCCCAAGCCCACCATTGCTTTCATCACCGCCAGGTTTCCCACGATAGAGACTCCGCCGGTCGTGCAGTTGAAGCGCGCCAACCGGAGAAGCGATCGTCGCCAGGCCGGTTGCACGCGGTCAGCCCAGGTGAACCGCTCGTGCCAGGCGAAGTTGTGAACGATGGCAACCTCAACGGCCACGGCGGTCGCGGCAAGATAGTTGCAGTGCAAGACGCTCTTCAACAGGACCAGCACAGCCAGTTGCACGCCAATGCCGACGGCGCCCACAAGGTTGAATCGGCACCAGCGCAGAAAGGTTGCCTTGCGGTGCACCGGAACGGTCGAAGCCGCAGGCCCTCTTCGATTCTTCACCGTACAATCCTCTCCTCGCAATAAAGTCGCATCGTATTCTTCGCTGCGAAGCAAATAAGCATCAGCATCATGCCCGCGATTGCGATTGCCCCGCCGATGTCGAAGAGACGGCAAACTCTGCCCAGGAAATGCACCCGCGTCTTCCACAGAAGAGCCAGGGTCCCGATCACCAGCAGGAGGCGCACTTCTGTCGGACCAAAGCGCCAGAAAGACAGCCGGAATTCGCTCAGAGCGTAGGTGGCCAGATACGACTGAACGGACAGCATCAGGAACGCGATCAGCAACCCGGCGGCAATCCAAGGATGCATGTATCCCGAGAGGGCAAGGCCCCCCATCAGGGCTAGCGCGCCAAAGCTATCGACCATGTGATCGACATAAAACCCGTAGCGCGGGCGCAGCCTTTGCCGCACTCGCGCCAGCGTTCCATCGAGCGAATCGCCCAGCCAATTGAGCCCGATGCAGGCAATCACTCCCAGCAACGCGTATCTGTTCCACCGGGCCAGCATGTAACAGACGCCTGCCCCGATCTGAGCTGCCAAACCCAGGATCGTCAGGTGATCCGGTCCTATCCATTCCGGTGTACGACCGGCCATCCACAGCAGAGCTTTTTTCTCGGCGGAGGCAACCCAGCTTTCCTGCACTCGCCGGGCGTCAGGAAATGGCCCAGCGCACCGCATCTCCAACAAAACCCGTGGGTTCACTTGCTCGCAAAACTCCGTCATGGTTTGCGATGCAAAAGCCGACTGACTGGGGCTTGCCATAAATTGCCTCCAGCGAGCCTGGTCCAGCACATCACCTTGCCCGCTCGCAGGCCACTTTGCGGCAATGCTTGAGCCCAGGCAATGCACTGCCGGTCAAATGCAGCTCAACCCCATGTCACCTGCCAACCCTTTTGTCGCGTGGCGGTTAGCGATACAGGTAAACCGCGGGCGGAAGCCGGAAAGGGAAGATCACCGGCTGTGACCCTTTGATAAACAACGGGGATTTCGCCTTCCTATAAGATTGGGATTCCAGCGTGCGGCCCATGAACAGACTGCTGCGCTTCTTTCGCCCCTCTCATCAGCACACGGCGTTTTCGGCCACCCTGCTCCTGATGGGCGCGGTAATGGCTTCCCGGGTGATTGGATACATCCGTGAGGCATACATTGCCTATGCTTTCGGAGCAGGGGGCCAGACCGATGCCTACGTGGCTGCCTTCACCCTGCCTGATTGGCTCAATTACATCGTCGCGGGGGGCGCGGCCTCCATCACATTCATCTCCATCTACACCCGTTTTCTGGCCGAGAAGCGCGAGGCCGATGCGCAAGAGACTTTCTCCATCATCATCACCGTGATGACCGCCGTCATGGTGGTAGGCACGGTCATCAGCGAGATCTTTGCGCCTCAATTCGTCCGCTGGATGTTTCACGGCTTCTCTCCACAACAGACCGAATTGTGCATTTACCTGACGCGCGTCCTGCTCCCGGCACAGATTTTCTTTTACGTTGGGGGCGTGGTTTCGGCCGTGTTGCTGTCGCATCGGCTCTTTCTTTTTCCGGCACTGGGGCCGCTGCTTTACAACATCTTCATCATCGTGGGTGGCGTCATAGCTGGGCGGCATCTTGGGATTGCCTCTCTGGCCTACGGTGCGATCGTGGGCAGTTTCGTCGGCCCCTTCCTGGCCAGCGTAATCGGCGCAGCCCGCATCGGCACGGGCTACAGGCCATCGTTTGACGTTAGCAATCCTGCTTTCCGGGAGTGGGTGAAGCTCTCGATTCCGCTGATGCTGGGCGTTTCTCTGGTGACCGCCGACGACTGGATTCTCCGACACTATGCCTCAAGCGGCGTGGGGGACATCGCGCGTCTGAACTATGCCAAACGCCTCTTTGCCGTGCCCATCGCAGTACTCGGACAGGCCACCGGACAGGCCTCGCTGCCTTTTTTTGCGCGCCTGTTCAACGAGAAACGATTGCGCGAGTTCGCAGCCACCGTCAATGATTCGGTGTACCGGGTGTCGGCAGCATCGTTTCTTGCCACTGGCTGGATGATGGCTGCCGCCTTGCCGCTTATCGATCTGGTCTATCGGCGGGGGCGCTTTCTTTTTTCCGACACCCAGGCCACGGCCGTTTATTTCTTCTGGTTTTCCCTTTCGTTGGCGTTGTGGTCGGCGCAGGCGCTCTACGCGCGTGCCTTCTATGCGGCCGGGGACACGCTGACGCCTATGGCTGCAGTGACCGTGATCACAGCTGCATCCCTGCCGGTTTATTCAGCGCTGTTTCACAAATACGGGGTTGTCGGCCTGGCCTTCGCTTCAGACAGCGGAATCGGGATGAACCTGCTGGCTCTGGCCCTGCTACTGCATTTCCGCAAACTCGTACGCTTGGGAGATTTGCGGTGGGGAGAGCTTGGCAAGGCAGCACTGACGGCGGTCATTGGGGGGGCGATCAGCTTCCAAGTAGCCAAGATCGTTCCGCTGCCTGCCTCCGGACGTGGCAGCCGCATAGCGGACCTGTTGCAGTTGGCGTTGGTTTCAGTGACCTGGGCGGCCGCAACAGCGGCCGGACTGTGGCTGCTGCGATCGCAGTTGCCCGGCGATCTCCGCCGCCGCAAGGCAACCGCCTTTCCGGGCGTCGCCGAGGCGCAAAGTAAGGAAATCCTGGGGGCCGGGAGAGAACCTTGAAAGTCCCCTGCCTGCTCCCAGGGGGCTTTCGGTCACTCGGGCGTCGTTGAAGCGGGAACCTTAGCGGTCACCACCGCCGCCGGGTCATCGCGCAGCCGCAGATAGAGAATGTTCCCCTTGGGCAACGGAATGTTCAGCGAGGCCTCGACAAAACCATCGGGCACGGTCACGGCGTCGGAGAAATCGGGATCGGTGCTCACCGAGTCGATCAGAAACAGCTTGTCTCCGCTCAGAGTGCAGCGTTGTTCCGGCGCTGGAATGCATTGAATTCTTGCCAGCGATGGAATGCGCACCAGATTCACCAACGTCTGCCAATCCCCCTCCGTCCCATCCGGCGAGATCGGGCGAAATTTCAAAGGACCGAACGCAGAAGGCCCGAGCAACTTCATGGGATCGAGCACGCCAAAGATGGTTTTGGCATCCTGCGGCGTCAGATTGCCGTCTTTCTCGCTCAGCATGACGCTGAACGAGTCATCAGCCGTAGCGATCTCAATTTTCTCGGCAGGAGGAAAGCTACCCGGTACCTGGGTTTTCAGGAAAAAATTCAGGCGGGCATCCTGGGGAAGATCATCTGGACTCTCGAGCTGAACGGTGCCCGGCTTATCGGAGGGCTCCAATTGCACGCTTTTGCTCAGCAGGGTGACGCGCGGGCGAGGAGCTTCGATCATCGTCTTGAGATCGAGCGAGCGGCCGTCTTTGAGGGCCACACTGGCGACAGACGAATCTCCGAAGTGAAGACGCGAAGCAGCCCCGGCGTCCGGGCACACCAGTTTCAGTTCATCCTGCTGGTTGGCGCGGGAAAGACCCGCCGGAGTGAAACGCAAGCCGTCGAGTTCGAGGGAGGTAACCTGATCGAGTCGCGTGCCCTTGAGTACGCCATCACCGTCGCCGGCGTGAATGGTGAATGCATCCAGGCGCCCGGCTTCGGAATAAGTGTGCAGCAGAACCTCATCCGGTTCGTGTCCGCCAAACTTGTGAATCACCATCGTGACCGCACCCGCCATGGCATTCTGCAGAGGAACCTTTACTTCCAGTTGCTCCGGTTTGGCAATCTTCCACGTCGCATCGGTCATTTTGCCCTTCTCATCACGCAGCTTCACCGCGCTGACGCAGCAGACCTCTGCCGATTGGAGATGCAGGATATCTTCCCGGCCTACGATTAAAGCGCTGGCGTCTTTGGAAGCAACAATCCACTGCCCGGGCCTGGAAGTGCGCAGGCGGAAACGAGGCCCTTCAAAAGAATGAAAGCCCCAGTCTCCGCGGAGGACGCCGCTGAATTCGCCATCCAGGCTGACGGACTGCATGGCCTTGGTGTCGATCACAAAGCCGCCCCGCGCCGCATCTGGGGTCGCTGGTAGATCGATTCCCCCCGCCTTGGTTTCCACGTGAAGAACAAAATTGCGCGTCAGTTCAGTGGCGAAAACCAGCGGAGCACCGTCTGCAGGCAGCACCAGAGAAGGCTTGTCCGCACAGAAGACCTGGGTCTCGTCGATGGCCCGCAACGGCGGGTTGGCTGCCGGACGCACCAGGGGGAGACCTATGACAATCACCGACTTCGGATTGCGGAATGACGGTGGATAGTTCAGGCGCAGATTCAGATCGTCCTGCTTCGGCAGCGAGAGAGCCGGAATGTACTGATACTGCGCGGTGTGCGCGCTCCCCAGAATGCGCACCACATCCACGACCGCCCCAACATAAGCACTGTAGTATCCGCCGCGCGCCGTAGGGGTGGCGCTCACCTGCGTAAGCAAATCCGCGGGTGACCCCGAGGTCAATGCCGCTACCATGGTCTCACTGTGGGGATCGTCCAGCACCAACTGATCCGTGTTCTGAGTGAGGCAAGGGACCTGTTGTGCCGTAGGCTTATCGAAGCACTGCTGATCGAGACGCATGTTCAGGCTGCGCGCCAGCAGCGTCGTGCGCTCTTTCATTTTTCCGGCATCGCCGACGGGCGCTTCGCGGAGGGCATCCAGATATTTCTCCAGCCGCTGCCGGTCCAGGCTCGCCTGTTCAAGATCCTGAGCGGCGCGCACGAAAGAACCCGGCTTCCCCTGCACCGCGCTGCGCAGGGTAGAAAAGGCTCCGCCAGTCTCCGGGGCAAGGAAAACGATCGCCTGTTCGGCTTCAGCCGGAACCGTGACGTAGATCCCTTCCTCTCGAACGGGCCTGCTCCAGGCTTCCACGTGAATGAACCAGGAGTCGGGTGGGGGGTTGGTGGCTCCGCGCAGAAAAGCGATCACCATCAAATAGTGAACGGATTGACTGTTGGGCAGGTCGGGGTGAACCCACAACCGGTCCCCTGGCTGGAGATTGGGAACCTCCGAGACAGGGAGGGTATGGCCATTTCTCTGCACCCGAACCTGGACCTTTGGCCCGGTCAGGTCAAAAGCAGCTCCGTCCGCACGCAGAGCCGGCGGGCACATGGCCAGAAAAACTAGTGTGAGGAAGCCGGAAAGGAGAATCTGAAAATGATGGCCCAAACGAATCAAACCACTACTCCCCCTCAGGGTTCAGGAAGGTCATGAGCACGCGACTCGGTGCGAACCAAACGATCGAAGACACGCAACCCCAGGCAAGTCCGACGAAGACGGCCGTGCTCTAATGGTAATGCGAAGCAGCGGGTAGAGCAACAACAGATGCCAGAGGGTAAATAGGTTCGCAAGTGCAAGAAATAGTTGGCTCTTTCCACCCCGACAACCCGGGTGTTTGAGTTGCACGGATGGGGAAAAACCTGGGTCTCGAAGCCCCTTACGACAATACGGCGGGGTCCGCCGTCCGGCGGCCTCCGCGATCGACAATTTGCCCCAGCCGAGGCCTCTGATGGCGGAACAAGGAGAGGCGGGAAACCCCGGGAACCTAGGCTCTCGCGCCCACGGCCGCGCTTTCCGGAGTGCTGGCCGCAGCCTTGTCTTCGCCGTTAACCTTGGCCTGGCCCTGGCCGGCCTTGCGGATATCGATGCCGCCCTTGAAGTACGCTCCATCTTCGATGGAGATGCGGGCAGCGACAACATCGCCGGTGAGCGAGCCGTCGCTGCGGATATCGACCCGGTCGCTGGCGGTCAGGTTTCCGCGCACTTTGCCCAGCACCACGATCTCGCGGGCGTTGATGTTGGCCGCCACGACACCATTGCGGCCCACGGTCACCCGGTTGCCGGAAAGATTGATGGAGCCTTCCACCCGGCCATCGATGTAGAGCGACTCGGAACCGGTCACTTCGCCCTTGATCACCAGAGATTTCCCGATGGTCGCTTGGTCGGCGGTGGTGGTCGTCGTCGGCCGCGGCGCCATGGACGGTTCACTGGCCATCGTCGTCGTTGCCGGGGCGCTGGGAGAAGACGTGGGACGCTCTGGCTCGGCAGGCCGGCCAGGAGTCGCGGGCTGATTTGTCGGCTTCCACATGGGTTTAGACAATCCTTTCCTTTATGGAGTTGAGGATCACGAGCCGCACTTCCGTGACCAAACTGCATTGTACCCCCCAGTCTCAAAATGAGCGCTGTGGAAAACTCCTTTATTTTCAATGACGTTTCCTGAGTTGGTACACTCGACCCGAAGTGGGCTCAAGCCTAAGCCACCAGGGTGCCTGAGCCTCACCGTGTAAGGATTCCGTGAAAAATCTCCTCGGTACTGAACCATTCCACAAGGCGGGAGAGTATGCTCCTCAGATCGAAGATTTATCGAAAATCGAGATTCGCGTCTCAGGAGCAGACATATGCAAGACCACGCTATTGCCAGCCCAAATCCCAGCCACGTGCCCTACGCAATAGCCCGGCCACAGGCCGGCGAATACGCGCCCTACTATGACCGATACATTTCCCTCGTCGGCGAAGGCGATATTCTCGCCACCCTCGAAGATCAGCGCAGAAGTACGATGCTGCTTCTCTCGGGCCGGGACGAGGCGGAGGGCAATTTCCGCTGCGCTCCCGGCAAATGGACGGCCAAGGAAGTGCTGGGCCACGTCTGCGACACGGAGCGCATTTTCGCCTATCGGGCGCTGCGCATCGCCCGCGGCGATACCACGCCAATGCCCGGTTTTGAGCAGGATGATTATGTACGCCACGGTCCGTTCTCCCGCCTTGCTCTGTGCGATTTGATCGAAGAATATTTGGCTGTCCGGCGTGCGACTTTGTCCCTGTTGCGTGGGCTGGATGAGGCAGCGTGGAACCGCCGCGGCACGGCCAGCGATAATGAAATCACAGTCCGCGCGCTGGCTTACATCATCGCCGGCCACGAGTTGCACCACCGCCGGATTTTGGAAGAGAAATACTTCGTTGCGAGCCGCAGATAAGCGGCGCGAAAAATGGACTCCTGCGGACTGACGGAGCTTCTCCGCGGCAAAGGCGCTCATGCCGATCCCATGGCGTGCGTCGAAGATCTTTCCGCCGGGTTGGCTGCGAAACATATGGCGGGTTTCCCCCACTCCGTTGGGCAACTCGTCTTCCACATGAACTATTGGATGGACTACGAGCTGCGCCGCATTCGTGGCGAGCGGCCGTCGTATCCGGAACATAATTCCAAGAGCTTCCCGCCGTCACCCTCGCCCGTGGATGAGAAGGAATGGGAACTGCTGAAAAGGACGTTCGCTGTCTTATTGGGCGAGCTCGACGCGCTGGCCAGATCTTCCCCGGAGGAGTTGCAGCGCCAGGTCGAAGCCACGAACGACGGCGACGGGAAGGTCTCGGGAACGTTGGAGAATGTGCTCTCACAACTGGTGGCGCACAACAGCTACCACACGGGGCAGATTGCCGCCATCCGCCGCGTGTTGGGCGCCTGGCCGCCCCGGGGTGGCGGAGACACGTGGTAGCGGCCTTCTGAGAGTGCGCGAGTCGAAGAATCCCGCCAATGAACCTCCGACAAGTCAAGGAGCGTCCGATAACGTATCCTGATAGTGACGGTGACCGCCCAGAGTTTGCCCTCCATGCTTTCCGACTCCGCCATTTTGAAACACATCGCGCGTCAGCCCAAACGCGCCGCGGGATTCAAACAGCTCGTGCGCGAACTTGGCCTTCACGCCGATGGCCGCCGCGAACTTGAATCGCGGCTGGAAAAATTGGTGAAGGCCGGGGAACTGGTTGAGCTCAACTCTGACCGTTATGCTCTGCCCCAGGCCGCGGTCGGCAAGAACGTCATCGTCGGACGCCTCACCATGCATCGCGACGGCTTCGGGTTCGTCATTCCGGATGCGAGTTCGCTGAGTGGGACGAAGACGCAGCTCAAAGGCGACATTTTCATCCCGCCGCATCTGATCGGCAATGCCATGCACGGTGACCGCGTGCTGGTGGAGGTGAGCACGATCAGGCCTGATGGCCGTGCCGAGGGACGCATTGTGCGTTCGGTAGCGCGGGCGCACCAGACGATCGTCGGAATTTTTCACTACGGCGAACGTCGCAACTACGTCAAGCCCATCGATACCAAGATCACGCAGGAGATCATGATCCCCCCGGGCATGGAATATCCGCCGGATTCTGTTCCCTCTGTGCCCTCAGTGTTGAACAACGTTCGGCAAGCTGAACCGTACAAGGCGCATAGATCAGCCAGAAGATCTGTGGACCGCGTTCTTGGTGAGGAAGCTGCCCGCCACAGCGGCTGGGAAGATCTGGAAGGTGTCGCCGTCGATGTCGAAATCACCGATTGGCCGTCGCCCACGCAGAATCCACGCGGACGGGTTGTCGAAATTCTCGGACGCGAGGATGATTTCGGCGTCGATGTAGAGATTACCATTCGCAAGTTTCATCTGCCTCATCGTTTTCCACCCGAAACGCTGGAAGAAGCACAAGCCGCTCCAGCATTTATCCCGGCGCACGAGATTAGCAGGAGACGTGACTTTCGCTCCCTTCCGATCGTTACCATTGACAGTGAAACAGCGCGTGATTTCGACGATGCGGTCACGGTCAGCGTGCTGGCCAACGGCAATTACGAATTGCAGGTTCACATTGCCGATGTCGGCCATTACGTTGCCACGGGAAGCTCGCTCGATCGGGAAGCGCGCCTCCGCGGCACCAGCGTCTACTTTCCGGACCGCGCGGTGCCCATGCTGCCTCTCGAGCTTTCCACCGACATCTGCAGCCTGCGTCCGCACGTAGACCGCCTGGTGATGTCCTGCGTGATGGAGATCGACCATCGCGGCGACATTGTGGGCTGCGAACTTTCGGAGGGCGTGATCCGTTCGGCGGAGCGCATGACTTACACCGCAGTCAACGCGATTCTGGAAGGCGACGCCGCGCTGTGCAAACGCTACGCTCCGCTGGTCAAAACCTTTGAACTCATGCGTGATCTGGCTTTGATTCTCAACGGCAAGCGTCAACGCCGGGGATCGATTGATTTTGACTTGCCCGAGCCGGTGATTGAGTTCGACGAATTCGGGCTGATGAAAAGCATCGCGCGCTCCGAACGCAACATCGCGCACCGGTTGATCGAGGAGTTCATGCTCTCCGCCAACGAGTGCGTCGCGCAATATTTGGAACAGCGGCGGATCGCGTCGCTTTACCGCATTCATGAAAAGCCAGACGCCAAACGGGTCTACGACTTTGAAGTGATTGCCGCCACCTTCGGATATTCTCTCGGCGTTGGCCCCTTGCCTATCCATCGCGTGCAGATGAAAGCCGACCGTCGTGCCGTTCGGGGCACAGGCCAACGGGTTAGGGAGCTTGAAGTGCCGCAGGAAGTTCACATCACGCCGCGCATGTATCAGAAACTTACCGGGAAAATTGCCGGCAAGCCGGAAGAACGCATCCTCAGCTACCTGATGTTGCGCTCCCTGAAACAGGCGCGCTATTCGGAGGAGAATCTCGGCCACTTCGCCCTTGCCGCCACCAGCTACACGCATTTCACCTCGCCCATCCGCCGCTATCCCGACTTGATCGTCCATCGGATTCTGAAGGAGGTTCTGCGCGATCAGACGCACGCTCTTCGAGAAAGAGAGAACCATTCCCGGAGTGACGAGGCGCCTTCACCCTGGTCGAAGCGCCGCGATCACGCCGCCCAGCGGGAAGCTCGCGAGCCTCTCGGCGGCCCGATTTCGTCGGACGAACTGCACGACATTGCCGAGGAGTCCAGCCAAGCGGAGCGCCGCGCCGACGACGCCGAGCGTCAACTGATGGAGTGGAAGAAAGTAAAGTTTATGCAGGATCGTATCGGAGATGAGTTCGTAGGGCTCATCACCAGTGTCATGAAGTATGGATTCTTCGTTGAGCTGATTGACCTGTTCGTGGAAGGCCTGGTGCCGATCGACACCCTCACCGACGACTACTACATCTTTCATGAAAACACGCGCGAACTTATAGGCCGGCGTTCGCGTCGGACTTATCGCTTGGGTGACGGAGTCCGGGTGCTGGTCGATCGCATCGATCCGGTGGAGAAGAAAATTCAGTTCGCAGTCGTCGAAGAACAATCCCGCGCACCGCGCAAGGCGTCCAAGCGAAAGCGATGAAGTGGAACCTCACACGCTCTCGATCATGCCCGCCAGCAACAAAGCTCGCTTGGGCAATTCAGAGATGACGATAAATTCGTGCCTGGCGTGAGCCCCGTCGCCCACTCCTCCCATGCCATCTAACGTAGGAATACCGAGGCCGGCAGTGAAGTTCCCATCCGATCCGCCGCCCACAGCGGCCTCTTCGAGTTTCCAGCCGATTCGTTGTGCAATTGTCTGCGCTTTTCTGTAAAGCGCCGCGACTCCAGCGCTGCGCTCCATCGGCAAGCGATTGATACTGCCCTTTACCTCAAGCTTGCAATGCTTGTCGAAACTCTTAAGCAAGCGAAGCCTGCGATCGATTCCCGCCGCTTGTTTCGCCGATCGGATACGCACGTCGATATCCACCGAGGCCTCTGCCGCGATGACATTGCTCCGCGTGCCCCCCCGGATCACACCGGGATTCACCGACACTCCCTGCCGCAGATTGTTGAATTTCGAGATAAACGCGATCTGCCGTGAAAGTTCGAGAATCGCGCTGTGTCCCTTGCCGGGATCGAGTCCGGCATGCGCCGCCACGCCATTCACTTTGATCGTGTATTCGCCCACGCCTTTGCGCGCGGTCTTTACCGCTCCGCGAAGTCCGGCGGCCGGCTCCAGAACCAGCACGCCGGCGGATTCTTTCGCCAGAGCTTCCGTGACCTTCCGCGAAGAGTAGCTGCCCACTTCTTCATCGGACACCAGGAAAACCCTAACCGGCCGCGGCACTTCTCCATGCCAGTCTTTGAGAGCGGCGATGGCATGAAGCATGAGCGCAATACCCGATTTCATGTCGAAAACGCCCGGCCCGCGCAAGCAGCCGTTTCTAACTTCGCAGCGCATCCCGGCCAGCGTTCCCAGTGGATACACCGTGTCGTAGTGTCCTAGGAGCATCACGGGCTTCGTTTTCTTACGCCCCGTGAAACTCACCTGCAAGCTGTCGCCAAACTCATTGCTGCGATGGAATCGTACTGCTCCGCCGAGCGCTTCAAATTTGGCTGCAAGAAACGCGGCGATGCGGTCCACGGCTGCTTTGTGGTCGCTGGGCGATTCGATTTCCACCAGCCGCCCAATGACCTGGACCATCTCGTCCTTACGCTGCTCGAAATAACGCAGGCGATCGGGCCACTCCGGCGGATTGGAGGTTCTTGCGTTTTTTTGTTTGCTTCCTGGCACAGTTCTCTGTTGGCTGGAAGGGCACGATCTACGCCGCTAAGGCCACGCGGTAAAGTATAATCTTCAGGCTGATTGAGACGAATCCATGACTGAGAGCACTGCTCCCGTGAGCGAAGCGCCAGAGAGGGACGCGAAGATTACGCTCGACATTCACGAGATTTTGAAAATACTGCCGCACCGCTACCCGCTGCTGCTCATTGACCGGGTGTTGGAGCTGAAACGCAAGCAACGCATCGTTGCCATCAAGAATGTCACCATCAACGAACCCTATTTCAACGGCCACTTTCCCGGCTTGCCCATCATGCCGGGAGTACTGCTGGTGGAGGCTATCGCTCAGGCGGGCGGCGCGCTGTTGCTTACCGAAGTCGAAGACCGCAACAACAAGGTGATGGTTTTCACGGGCATCGACCGCGCGCGCTTTCGCCGTCCGGTCGGCCCCGGCGACCAGGTGCGCATTGAAGTCGAGGTGCTCGGCTGGAAAGTGATGGCCCATATGACCGCGGCAAAAATGCAAGGCGTGGCCACCGTCAACGGCAAACGGGTGGCTGACGCCGTGGTTTCCTGCCAGCTCATCGACAGCTCCCGCGGACGGAGCGGGAGTTCTGATGACTCCGGCGAAGGCGGCGCACCGGCATGAGGTCGTGCTCGGCGGCGGACAACGACTTTTGGCATCCGTCGCTGCAACGGTTGGACCCTCCAAACGGTCAACGATGAAGATCCATCCCACGGCAATCATCGACCCTCGTGCAAAAGTTTCGGCCTCTTGCACGATCGGCCCTTATTGCGTAGTTGGTTCAGAAGTGGAACTGGGCGAAAATTGCCGTTTGGTTTCGCACGTCACGATCGCGGGACCCACAACGATCGGCCGAGAAAACAACATCTTCCCGTTCGCCGCGATCGGTATGGACCCGCAGGATGTGACTTATAAAAGTGAGCCTACGCGGCTCGAAATCGGCGATTGTAACGAGATCCGCGAATGCGTCACCATCAACCGCGGAACCATCAAGGGCGGTGGAGTCACCCGCGTGGGCAGCCACATTCTGATCATGGCTTACACCCACATCGGGCACGACTCGGTGATCGGCGACCATTCCATGCTGGTCAACGGTGCGACCCTGGCCGGTCACGTTACAGTGGAGGAGTGGGCGGTCGTAGGAGCGCTTTGTCCGGTGCACCAGTTCGTCCGCATCGGCGCTCATTCCTATATCGGCGGCGGGACCACCATCACGCAGGATGTTCTGCCTTTTTCCATGACCTCGGCTGCGCGCGACACACATGCCTACGGGATGAATAAAGTCGGCCTCGAGCGGCGCGGCTTTTCCAAAGAGCGTATTGGCAAGATTCACCATGCCTACAAGATTCTGCTGGCTTCAAAGATGAATACCTCGCAGGCGCTGGAAAAACTGAAGGCTGAACCGCATCACGGCGACGATGTGGAGATGCTGATACGATTCATCGAGAGTTCGGAGCGGGGGGTGATCAAATAACTGGGCTGAGAGCTTATCCCCCCACCCAATAACCACCTCCTCTATGCAACGCATCGGCCTGATCGCCGGCAATGGCAAATTCCCTTTTCTCGTGCTGGACGCGGCGCGCGCGCAAGGATACGAAGTTGTGGTTGCTGCGATCAAGGAAGAAGCCTCCGCGGAAATCGAGTCGCGCGGGGCCGCTGCGGTCCACTGGCTGTCCCTGGGTGAGCTCTCGAAGTTGATCGAGACCTTCCAGCGCGAGGGCGTGCGCCGCGCCGTGATGGCCGGGCAAGTCAAGCACAAGCAGATTTTTTCTGCGATCCGCCCGGATTGGAGACTGGCCAAGCTCTTGCTCTCTCTGAACACGCGCAATACCGATGCGCTGCTCGGCGCGGTCGCCAAAGTTCTCGCGGATGAAGGCATCATGCTGGAGAATTCAACCCATCTTCTGGAACCACTGCTCGCCAAGTCCGGCATACTCACGCGGCGCTCGCCGGAAGAACAAGAGCGCAAGAATATTGACTACGGCCGGGTTGTGGCTCGCCATCTGGCACAATACGATATAGGTCAGACCGTCGTAATCGCCGAAGCGGCCTGCGTGGCAGTCGAAGCCATGGAAGGTACCGACGCCACTATCGAGCGCGCCGGGCAGATCATGCGCTCGCTGCACGGCGATGCTTCCACTCTGAGCCGCGCTCTGACTGTTGTAAAGATCGCCAAGCCCCATCAGGACATGCGCTTCGACGTTCCCGTGATCGGCATAAAAACCATTGAAGTGATGCAGGCCGCGGGAGCGACGTGTCTCGCCGTTGACGCCGAAAAGTGCCTGCTTCTGGATGGAGCAAAAGTGATTGAAGTCGCCGACAAATACGAAATTGCGATCACGGCGGAAGCCGAGAATTAGGAGCCATTATGTCCGAATCCTCCCTTATCGCCGATCAGCTTCGCCGCGCTTTTTATGGAAGCGCCTGGCATGGCCCAGCCTTGCTCGAGTTGCTGGAAGGCATCGATCCGGTTGCCGCCGCGGCCAAACCTTTGCCCAAGGTCCACAGCGTCTGGGAGTTGGTGCTGCATATCGAAGTCTGGGATGCCGCCGCTCTCCGACGGTTGAACGGGGAGAAATTTCAGCCAACCGGACGTGCCAATTTTCCTCTCCCTCCTGAACCCGCGCCAGCCGCCTGGCGCAAGGCGGTGGCCGACGCAACGTTCACCCATGATGCCCTGGTGAGGACTGTTGCCGGCCTGTCCGATTCGCGTCTCCGCGATCGCGTTCCCGGCAAACGATACGACTTCAGCCACATGCTGCACGGCGTGGTCCAGCATGAGCTTTATCACGCCGGCCAGATTGCCATCCTGAAGAAGGCTCAGAGCGGCCCCAGAAAGTGAACGTACTGAAATACTTTTGAGGATCCGTTTCCAGGCTTTGCATTTACAATCTTTTCGCGGCAATTCGCCGGAGAGAATTCCTCCTGCCAGCTCGAGATCCGATTCCCGTCGCGGTCGTTGGTGTGGGCGTTTTCGGACGCAACCACGCCCGCGTATACAAAGAACTGGAACAGCAAGGCGAGCCGGTACGCCTGGCGGGCGTGGTTGATCTCAATCTTGATCGCGCCGATGCCGTTGCCCGCGAGTTTGGATGCCGCGCCTTCGGGTCCGTCGAGCAAATGGTCACCACCCACAGCGAGATTCGCGCCGCGTCCGTTGCCACTCCCACCGTCCATCATCTTGAGGTGGCCCGCGCTCTCATGGAGGCGAGCCTCGATGTGCTCATCGAGAAGCCCCTGGCCACCTCACTCGATGAGGCCAACGAGCTTGTTGAACTCGCCCGGGCCAACAAGCGCATCGCGCAGGTCGGACACCTCGAACGCTTCAATCCCGCCATTCAGGCCACATTTCCACTTCTGACTCAGCCAATGTTCTTCGAGGTGCATCGGCTCAGCGTTTTCACCCCGCGCTCGCTCGATGTGGATGTTGTGCTTGACCTCATGATTCACGATCTGGACATCGTGCTTTCCTTTGCGAAGTCCCCGGTGAAGGAAGTGCGCGCCGTAGGCTTGCCAATCCTTTCCGGAAAAGTCGACATTGCCAATGTGCGGCTGGAGCTCGAATCCGGCTGTATCGCCAACTTCACGGCCAGCCGCGTCTCGACCGAGCGCGTGCGCAAGCTGCGTTTTTTTCAGCCTCGGCAATATGTATCGGTGGACTATGGGCGTCAGGAGGTGTTGGTCTTTACCGTCGGTCAGGAAGCAACCGGCGCTCCCTCCGTGAACCCCGAGATCAAAGTCGCCAAGCCACCAGTGACTTCCGAAGAGCCGTTGCATGCAGAATTGAAATCCTTTCTGCGCGCTGTAAGGGAGCGATCGGCGCCGGCTGTTCCCCTCGAGGATGGACGCCGGGCTCTCGCGCTTGCGCTCAATATCGTTGACTCGATTCGAGAGCATGGATTGCAAGTAGACCTCGCCGCCATTGCTCAGGGTCGCGGATGACGCCTCTCCCCGGCCGCCGCCCGATTTTTTTTTAAGCCGACACAGAGCTTTTACAAATGTTTACACACCTAAGTCTCAACCCGTTTGCCTAAGCAGAATTGCCCGAAAGGTGCGAGAATAAAGATTAACCTGGTGATGGTTTGCCCGCCCGCATCCCTTGGAAGGCCCGATGCAACGTGGCAAGGCGAACTCGTGTCTAACGGCCAGGTGTAAACGAGTCAGACCCAGCACATGCCCATCACCCAAATTCCATTCCAGGATCCGGTAGCGCCTCCGCCGAAACCGCCGGAACAGATGGGTCTCTACGACGCCCAGGGATGGGAAACCGCCTACAAAACTTTCGATGAAGCCAGCGTGCCTCATCTGCTCATCCAGTTGCAGGATGATCTGGCCCGTTCCCGCCGGCGCGAGGCAGCCTGGATTTCGATCATCACTCACCTTCTGCTCATCATCTTGGTCGTGAATTTCGGCTGGCTGGAGAAGCATTTTCCCTGGATGCATTCTGTGATCGTGATCGGACAGTCGGATCTCAGCAAAGACAAAAACGTCACCTTCCTCGAGCTGCCGCCGGATTTGCAGAAACTGCAGCACCGGCCGAACACGAACATTATTTCGGATAAAGATCGCATTGCCACCACGCGCCATCCTGAGCTTGATCCCAAAGAATTGCGCAAAATTCTGGCTACGCCGCTGCCTGGAGCGCCGGGAATGAACGGTCCCAAAGTGGCGGCACCGGCCCAGCCATCGCCTCCTGAAGTCGCACAAAATTCTCCGCCGGCCGAACGGCCCGCCCCTAACAGTCAGAACCAGATCGCGCAGTTGCAGATGCCGGCCAAGCCGAACGTCGATCCATTTACCAAGTATGCCGGTCAGATGTCTGCGGGCGACGCGATTCGCCAGGCTGCTCGAGCCGCCGCCGCGGCCAAAAGCGCAGGTGGCGGGGGCGACAACGGCGACTTCGGTCTGGGCACGGGGGCGCACGGCCGCCAGCTCGGAAACCTGGAAATTCTAAGCGACACGCAGGGGGTGGATTTTGGCCCTTACCTCGCGCGCATTCTGCACGATGTCAAACAAAACTGGTACGACCTGATTCCTGAGTCGGCGGAGATGAAGAAGGGCAAACTGGCTATCGAGTTTGCCATCACGAAGGACGGCCATGTGGCGGGGATGAGACTTGTGGCGTCGTCAGGTGACGTAGCTCTCGATCGCGCTGCCTGGGGCGGGATTACCGCATCCAATCCATTCCCGCCGTTGCCCAGCGACTTCGGCGGACAATATCTCGCACTCCGCTTCCGTTTCTATTACAACCCCAGCATTGAGGACCTGCAGTAGGCTGCCTGCGTCAGAATCGCGCTCCAGTCAGCATCCTCATCCCCGTTGCAGCCGGATCGATCCATCCCCGGTGTGAATTCGAAGCAGGTTTCCTCCGCCATTCAGTTTGCCGTGGATTTCATTCTCCCGAATCTTGCCTTCTGTTGTAACCGGCATTTCGAGGTCGATGTGTCCGTCACCCGTGTGCAGATCAACATCTGCGGCAAGGTTCTCGGGAACTTCCAGAGTCACGCTGCCGTCGCCGGCCTCCAGGCTCCAGCTGGTGCCAACAGTCGATCCGGCCGCGGCCCGCACTTCCACGCGGCCATCGCCCGTTTTCAGATCGAGTTCGTCAAATCGTCCGTTGGCGCGAATATGTCCGTCGCCGGTGGTTGCGTGCAGCCGGCCGTCGACGCCGTCGATTTCCTGCGAGCCGTCGCCGCTCTGTAATTCCATCTCGCCTTTGAAGCTGCTGAGATCGATCTTGCCGTCACCGGTATGTAAGTTCACGCGGCCCTCGCGTGGCATGTGGATTTCGATATCTACCCGACGCTGACCGTAGTTGAAGACAAAATAGGGATGAGGAAAGCGAACGTCAATTTCCACCGAATCGCCGTTCTGATGATCCTCGACCTGGATCCCGCCCGCGCCTATCTTGTAGCGCTCGGTTGTAACCTTGGCGTCGATCGCCTTCTGGTCCCAGGTGTAGACATGGATGGTGGCGTCGGAAGTGTCCACTCGCAGGTCGGGCTTGCCGGTGATGGAGAACGTTTTCGACCACTCGTCGGCCCTAGCCTGCAGGCCAGCGGTAAAGCACAAGACAAGAATTCCAAGGACAATGCGCTTCATGCGATCCTCCCCCCGCGGGCACAGCGATACAGTCCCGCCCTGGGCTATATACGCGTCATTTGTGCAGCCGGTTCCCAGATCTTTCGGCCTTCCCCGAGCTTCCCGGCTCGCGGTAGGCGAGCCGAATTAAGGTCCGCTCCGAGAAGGGCACATAAAGCAGCGCCGCGGTCGCGGCAAACGCCGGCCCTAGCCCGATCTTCTCCGCCAAAAGAAAGGGCGCGACTGCCCACAATTGATCGAGTGCCAGAACGAAAGGAAAGATTCTTCGGAACTTCTCCCCCAGGCGCCGATAATCAAATCCCACTGCAGAAATCAGGTAGCAACGCAGAGGAATGCCAATTCCGGCGGTGACCAGCACTGCCCCGGTGAGGGCTATAGCTCCCCAGAGCGGCAACGACGAATCTGCAACAGCCTGCACCGCCCGCAAACGAAAAAGCGCGGAGACATAGAAGATCAGGTACATGCCCTGGATCAGGGCGAACAGCCCGCGAGTGAGGCTGCGGCGCGGAACTGGGACTTCCAGTTCGGAATGGAAGGCAGCCTGGGCATTTTCGTCGCCCGCCGCCGATGACGCCGCTGCGGTGTGAGAGTTCGCGGGTGGTTCGCTCTCTACGGGAGCGATAAACCGGTATCCCCGTCGCGCCAGGGTCTCGATATACCGCGGAGTGTTCGCCGAATCGCCCAGCGCCTCCCGCAGCTTGTTCACTGCGGTATTCAGGCTATGATCGAAATCGACAAAGGTGTCGGCCGGCCAAAGCTCCTCTCGCAATTGGTCGCGCGTGACCACGCGGCCGGCGCTTTCCAGAAGCACTGCGAGCACCCGGAGAGGTTGCTCTTGCAGGCGCAGCTTCACTCCGCTCTTGCGCAGTTCGCTGGCCACGAGATCGAGCTCAAAAACACCGAAGCGCCTGACCTTGCCGGCGTGGTTGGGCTGCGGGGCGGACATGGAGCGCCGGGCGTAGTTTAGCATTCCACGCCACGGCTCGACTTTGCGGGAAATCGCCCTGTCCGCCGGTCGGCGTTACAATACGGACAGTGCCCGCAACTCAGCGCCCTCCCGATTCTTCGGGTAAACACCATCGGCACGCGGCCTACGCCGCGGAAACCACGGGCCTGCTCGTGATTGCTTTTCTGCTGCTCGCCTTAACCATCGTCCGTTACTGGCACGCCATTCACTGGAGCCTCCGCTAACCGTGCCTCCGGCGCAGCCGATACCGCTGCCGCTGTTAGTGGTTGTTCTTGGTCCCACTGCCAGTGGGAAAACAGCTCTGTCGCTCTATTTGGCCGAGCGGTTTAGCGGAGAAATCGTCAATTGCGACTCGGTGGCGATGTACCGCGAGTTTGAGATCGGCACGGCCAAACCTACCTCGGACGAACGCGCCCGCGCGCCGCATCACCTGTTCGATGTTGTGGAACCGGCAGACTACGTCACCGCCGGCGAATACGCCCGCCGCGCCCGCGAGATCATCGAAGAAATCAGCCGGCGCCGGCATCTGCCTGTGGTCGTAGGCGGCACCGGACTTTATCTGCGAGCGCTGCTCGAAGGGCTCTTTCACGGCCCGCAGCGCTCGGAGGAGCTGCGCGAACGGCTGCGCGAACGTGCCGATCGGCAACCTGGAAATTATCTGCACCGGATTTTGTGGCGCCTCGATCGCGCGGCAGCAGAAAAAATCCATCCCAACGACGCGCCCAAGCTCATTCGCGCCATTGAAGTCTGCCTGGCCTCGCGCCAGAAGATGACCAGGCTTTGGCAGCAGGGGCGCGATCCGCTGCGTGGTTTTCGCATGGTTCGCATCGGGCTCGATCCGGATCGCGAGGCGCTGTATAGGAGCATCAATCGCCGCGCGCAGCAAATGTTTGAAATCGGCCTTCTCGACGAAACTCGCCGTCTGCGTGAGCGCTACGGCGCCGCGGCGCGCCCACTGACTTCGCTGGGCTACAAACAGGCCGTGCAATTACTGCAAGGGGAGATCACCCGTGAGCAGGCTCTGCAGGCGGCACAGCAGGCCCATCGCAACTACGCCAAGCGCCAGATGACCTGGTTCCGGCGTGAGCCGGCTGTAAACTGGCTCCACGGTTTCGGAGATGATCCGCAGATTCAGGCGGCGGCTGGAGAGTGCGTCGCGGCGGCTCTCCAGTCTTAGCGTTTGCCGCTCGCATTGGAAGCAGCCAGCAAGATCTCTGCGACGGACTCCGTGGAAGACTCTGATATGGTTTCTTCTATGCCTCGAAAGCCGATTGTCGTGTTGCTCATTCTGATCATGGGTCTTCCCTTGCTTGCTAAGGACAAATACCAGCAACCCGGCCCGATCCACGTCACTCATGCAGGTGAAAAATGGGCGGAAAAAACGCTCCGCAAGCTCTCGCTGGAGGAAAAAGTCGGCCAGCTTTTCATGATCTGGTGCCGCGCCAGCTTCCTCAACGTCGACAACCCCGAATATCTGCAGTGGCTCCAGGACATGCAGAAATATCACGTGGGTTCTTTTGCCATGTCGGTACACGCCGATGGGCCCTTCCTTCTGCGCACCGAACCTTACGAAGCGGCGGAATTGCTGAACCGTCTGCAGAGTGAATCGAAGCTGCCTCTGCTGTTCGCCGCCGATTTCGAGCGCGGCGTTGCTACCCGGCTGATGGGTACGACAGACTTTCCCCATGCCATGGCCTTTGGCGCAGTCGGCAACTTGCAGGACGCCGAAACCTTCGGACGCATCACGGGCGAGGAAGCGCGCGCGGTCGGCGTGCAATGGAACTTCTTTCCTGACGCCGATGTCAATTCCAATCCCGCCAACCCCATCATCAACACGCGCTCATTCGGGGAAGACCCCATACAGGTCGGCGATCTTGTCGCTGCCTACATCAAGGGAGCACACAAAGCCGGCATGATGACCACCGCCAAGCATTTTCCCGGCCACGGTGATACCGCGACTGACTCTCACCTCGGCGTCGCCGTGGTGAATGGAGACCGCGCCCATCTCGACTCTATCGAATTGCCGCCCTTCCGCCGCGCCATTGCAGCCGGAGTGGATTCGATCATGGTGGCGCATCTCAAAGTGCCTGCCCTCGATCCCGACCCGAACCATGTCGCAACCATCTCTCCGGCAATCGTCACCGATCTGCTCCAGAAGCAACTCGGCTTCCAGGGAATCGTCATCACCGATGCCCTTGACATGGCTGGGCTGACCAAACTGTTTTCCAATGACATCGGCCGCGCTGCGGTGGAAGCCTTCAAAGCCGGCAACGATCTGCTGCTGATCCCTGCCGACCTGGGCGCTTCTTATAACGCCATGCTCCAGGCCGTGCACTCCGGCGAGATCTCCCAGCAGCGGCTGGATCGCTCCGTCCTTAAGATTCTGAAGGCAAAGGCCGCCCTCAATTTGCAAAAGGCCCGGCTTGTGGATGTCCAGGCGCTTGCCACGGTGGTCGGCAAACCTGAGAACCTTGCCTTCGGGCAACAAGTTGCCGACGATGCCATCACCCTGGTGCGCGCCAACGGCCGGGTTTTACCCCTCGAATCGAAGGGAACCCAAAAGGCTGGCCTTCCGTATACAAATGTTGAGGAGATACATAACCAGACAGTCGCTGTGGTCTTTTCCGACGATGTGCGTACCGAGGCCGGTCGAGCCTTCGCTCGTGAATTGCGCGCTCGTATTCCGGATGCCAACGTTCTTTACGTTGACCCGCGCATCGCGGCCGGCATGAGCGAGGAAGTCTTGAAAGCCGTGGACGAGGCGCAAAAGGTGATTGCTGCGGTCTACGTCACTCCCACCCCCGGCAAGGTCGGGAGTTCGACCGCGATGGCCGATGCCACCGGCGCGCTGTTCCGGCAACTGCTCGATCGCGCCGCGACTAAGACCGAGGTGGTGGCCATGGGGAATCCGTATCTTGCCGCGGACTTCCCCGGGATCGAAAATTATATGTGCACGTTTTCCAACGCTCCGGTCTCAGAAATTGCCGCGGTTCGCGCCTTGTTTGGGGAAATTCCGATTCATGGGCATCTGCCCGTTACGATTCCTGGCATCGCCGCACGTGGCGCCGGTATCGAGAGTCCGGCGCAGAATGTAAAAGGAGGGTCCCAACATGCGCAGCAATAAATCGTGCGTCTTGATATGCATCGCAACCTTGGCTGCATTGCTCACGCTTTCCAGCTGCAGCGTCGACGTCAAGAAAGAGGCCAACGGGGAAGATAAGCAGGTCGATATCAAAACTCCGGCCGGCGGCATTCACGTTTCCGAGCAGGCCGACGCTTCCGACGTGGGCCTTGCACTCTATCCCGGTGCCCAGCTCAAGCCCAAAGAGCATGACGACGACAGCAAGAGTGCCAATGTCAATATCTCGGGTTTTGGCTTCGGCATCAAGGTTGTAGCCCTGGAATATCAGTCCGACGCGGCTCCTGCCAAGATCGTTTCCTTCTATAAAGATCAGCTCAAGAAATACGGCAAGGTTCTCGAGTGCCGCACCAACGACTTCGATGTGGACACTGATATCCATGACAGCGATTCCGACAAATCCGACCAACTGGTCTGCCAGCAATCCAGCGGTTCCAAGATCGAACTCAAAGTCGGCAAGAAAGACGATCAACACATCGTGGAGGTCGAACCTGAAGGCAAAGGATCAAATTTCTCTCTGGTGTATGTGCGCACGCACGGCCGGCACGCGGACATCTAGCCTCGGGATGGAGATCTACGCGGGTGGGCCACCTCAGCCCGTCTGAGAGTTGTCCGGGCCCCGGCTTGCTTCTCGTCTCGCCGTTTGCGTCCTTCTGCCTGCTGCGTTACTGTGAAGTCCACGCCAGTGCGGGCTTTCCATGGAACATTCCTGTTACAAATGCGGGCAGATGATCGAGGAGGGCACGGCTTTCTGTCCGCTCTGCGGGGCGCCCCAGATTCGCGTCGCAATTGCCGCTCCCGTCCAACCCACGCCTCTCCATGACGATGCCTATCTCCCTCCGGAACGCACTAGCGGCCCCGGGTCTCCCGGTGTCGCCTTAATCTCGACTCCCCATGCAGTGCGACCGTGCGCATTGGCCGCAGCTATTGCCGTCATGCTGACGCTGCTTGGGCTGAATCCATTCGTCACCATGGCCGCGTGTGGAGTGCTGGCCGTGGTTTTTTATCGTTATCGCAACCCCTTCGCCCCTATGCGTGCAGGAGCCGGCGCCCGCCTCGGCGCGCTGAGCGGTCTTCTTGGCTTCGCCATCTCCGCGGTTTTATCCGCCGTGGTTGTGACCATGTTCCACAAAGGGGCGGAAGTGAGAGATTTCATGGTGAAGAGCATCCAGGAGAACGCCTCCCGCTATCCGGCGTCGGAATACCAGGCTGCCCTGGACTTCATCCGATCCCCGACCGGCCTGGCCATTATGATGCTGTTTGCCCTGTTTTTTGGCTTCGTCCTCTTTGTCGTTCTCAGCTCCCTTGGCGGCGCCCTTACCGGGGCCTTTTTCGGCCGTCGAAACTCCCATTAAGGGACCTCTGCTTGCTGCCGGTTCGCGAACGGCTAGCGCTTGAATTCAGCCCGCTTGCGGCCACCCCGTGCCCCGCGTATCATGCTGGGTTTACATTTTTTCTCCGATGAACAAGCCTGCGCGCGGGTCGCTGCTCGGTATCGAGCACATGGAGCCCAAAGAGATTCTCGGCCTGCTCCATTTGGCCCGCCGCATGAATCCCCTGAAATCTCGCCCTCTTCTTCGGGGCAAGCGGATCGTGCTTCTGTTTTACGAAGCCTCCACTCGCACCCGTTCGTCCTTTGAATTTGCCGCCAAGTCGCTGGGCGCGATCACCACTCTGGTTCAATCTTCAGGATCGAGCATCGAAAAGGGCGAATCCCTGCTCGACACCGGCTATACGTTGCGTGCCGTCGGTGCCGACGCCATCGTGATTCGCCATCCCGCCGCCGGTGCTCCACATTTGATGGCGCGGCATCTCGATATCCCCATCATCAACGCCGGCGATGGCATGCACGAGCATCCATCCCAGGCGCTACTCGATGCCTTCACGATTTTGCGGCACAAGAAATCGTTCAAGGGACTGCAGGCGGCCATCATTGGCGACATCGTCCACAGCCGCGTGGCGCGAAGCGCCTGCCATCTGCTGACGAAATTCGGAGTGAAGATTACGCTCTGCGGCCCGCAGGATTTTGTTCCCGAGGTAGCGGCCTCGCTGGCGCCCGGCCTCCGTGTTACCCGCCACATGGAAGACGCTCTACGCGGAAGCGACGTTACTATGCTGTTGCGCGTGCAGAAGGAGCGCCTGGCTGGCCAGAAGATTCGCCTGCAGGACTATATCGCCCGGTACCAGATGACGGCTGCGCGGCTAAAGCTGGCCAAACGCGACGCTATCGTCATGCATCCCGGGCCGATCATTCGCGGTCTGGAATTGACCGCAGAAGTCGCCGACGGACCGCAATCCGCCATCGTGGAAGAGGTTCACAACGGCGTTCCCACGCGCATGGCAATTCTGGTGCGGGCGCTGGGAAAGGCGAGGTGAGCTGGATATTAACAGCACGGACTTAATTCTTTGTCATCCTGAGCGAAGCGAAGAATCTATGCAGCTTGTCACCGGGCGAGGTATATGGATCCTTTGCGCAAAGACTACCTCAGGATGACAAGGGCTTTATCTTTCGATTCAAGCGGCTGAATGCTGGGTGCTAACTGCTAGATGCCAACGTCTAAACAACGCGAACCTGCAAGCCTTCTTATCAAAGGCGGCCATCTCATCGATCCTGCCGCCAGGATCAACGCCCCCATGGATATTCTTTTGCGCGAGGGCCGCGTGGCCGAGGTCGCCCTGCCCAACAAAACTCGCGGCAGCGCCGAGGAAAAAATCGACGCTCGTGGTCTCATCGTCTCTCCCGGCTTCATCGATCTTCACGTCCATCTGCGCGAGCCTGGGCAGAGCTACAAAGAAACCATTGCCACCGGTACAGCTGCGGCAGCTGCGGGAGGTTTCACTTCCGTTTGCACCATGCCCAACACCACGCCGGTGGTCGACAATGCCGAGTGGGTGGCCTGGCTGCGCCATCCCGAACGCGGAGCTGTGGTCCATGTGTTTCCCATTGCCGCAGCGACCCACGGCTCACACGGCGCGGCCCTGACCGACTTTGCCGCCCTGCAGCGCGCCGGAGCTGTCGCCGTCACCGACGATGGCAAGCCCATTCTCGAAGATGAAGTCATGCGGGCGGCTTTGCATGTGGGCGCACAGCTGAATCTTCCGGTTGTGCAGCACGCCGAAGACACCCGGCTGACCGAACACTGCTCGATGAA
>DATKPV010000138.1:0-31754 GCA_035523915.1 Candidatus Aquilonibacter sp.
AGGGCAAGCAGACCCAAAATTTCCGGATCAATGATTTCCCCCGGGTGACCGGCTTCCGGCGCCGGCTGGAGTTCGGTCAGCAGCCGTCCCAGTCGAATCGCTTCGCCGGTTAGCTCGGCGCGTGTTACCTCGGTTCCCGCCGCAGCCGAGTAGCCCTCGTTAAAGACGAGATAGACGACCTGAAGCACCGCGTCCAGCCGCTCCGGCAAATCCTGCGGCGTCGGCACCTCATAAGGAATCGGCGTCTCTCGAATCTTCGCTTTGGCGCGCACGATGCGTTGGGCGAGGGTCGCCGGCGCAATGAGAAATGCCCGGGCAATCTCCTCGGTGGTCAGCCCGCAGACTTCGCGCAGGGTGAGCGCAACCTGCGCTTCCGGGGGCAGAGCGGGATGGCAGCAGGTGAAGATCAGACGAAGGCGGTCGTCCTCGACCTCTTCATCTCTGAGGGGAACGTCGTGGACGCGCGATTCCATGTGGGCAACAAGATCTCTCTGTGCTCCATCGAAGCGCGCGCGCCGGCGTATCCCGTCGATGGCCTTGAAGCGTCCCGTTGAAATCAGCCATGGACGCGGGTTGTCGGGAATACCAGTGTGGGGCCAGGACTCCAGAGCGGCGGCAAAGGCCTCATGCATCGCCTCTTCGGCGAGATCCAGATCTCCGAGGAGGCGCACGAGCGTCGCCAAAATCCTGCCCGACTCGAAGCGGTAAAGAGTTTCGATGGTTTTGCCGAGTGGTTCGGGCACAGGCTGGCGCATTTACGCCAAACTAGCAAAACGGAGTGGCTCGATACAACTGCGCGCGGGCCTCGCGCGTATGAGCAATTAAGGGGATGATTCTCTGACACAGCGCCCCGCTGGCGCGGGGATGGCAAAGAGATCTACTTTCTGTCAGCCGATGCGAAACTGATGGCGGCCTCCGTCGACACGAAAGCCGAATTCGAGTCCGGCACGCCGACAGTTCTCTTCCAGGCCGATCCCCGTGAGCGAGTCGCGACCACCGAAGTGATCGTCTACGACGTCAGCCGCGACGGCCAGCGCTTCCTCAACAACACCAACTACAGCAACGGCTCGGCACACCCAATGTCTGTGGTCCTGAACTGGAAATCTGAAATGAAGAAGTAGACCGGTGCGCCACAGCGGATCAGTACGAGGGATGTGGCAAGCGAAGCCGGATGGTGGCTTGTCGGTTCACCGGAAGTTGTGGCCAGTGTGACCCGCGTTATGACCAATTAGGGGACGGTTCTGGTGATGTGGCGCCGGCCCTGTCTTGAAACCAGAATCGAGTCTGAGAAATAGACGCTTCGCTTGGAGGACGGAAAGCGTCAGGATTTTCGCCGTTTTGTTCTAAGAGGCTATCCCTGATGGAGTTAGCCGGTTCTAAACCTGTCTTCCGGCGTATGGCGGAGTTGG
This sequence comes from Candidatus Aquilonibacter sp., assembly GCA_035523915.1. Taxonomy (GTDB): domain Bacteria; phylum Acidobacteriota; class Terriglobia; order Terriglobales; family Acidobacteriaceae; genus Sulfotelmatobacter. The sequence goes on from DATKPV010000138.1 coordinate 1,410, forward strand.
CAACCCTCGTGCTTCTAGGATATATGGCAAGAACAAGAACTCATGAATCGCTCAGCCAAATTCGATCAACAGCTAGTTGCAGTTCACCATGTTCTGGGTGACGCCCTCCAGGCTGATGACCGAGTTTCCGACCAGAGGCAGGCTCCAGAAGCGGCTATGATGCTTGCGCAGAATATAGGCGCCAGCGATCGAAAGGGCACTTTTCGCCGAAGCCACCGCGTAGGCGCGGCCAACGGTGGGGTGAGTGCCATAGAGATAGGCAGACTGAACCTCCATGTTGCAGACGCCTTTCTTGCCAGCCAGCCAGTTCTGCCGGGCAAATAGGGTGGTGTAAGAATCGGCAAAAGTGCTGCCCGTCGAAATTATTGCCAGGCTGACAAACTTCTTGTCCACGGTCTTGCTCTCGGCAAAAGTGGGCGCCGGAGCCGCGACGGCCGATTCAGAAACAAACGGGCTCGGCGACGCAGCGGGAACGGGAGCATTCGGCAGTTCCTTCGCAGCAGAGATTCCAGCCAGCGCCAGCACTGCAAAAGCGGTATGCAAGATCGATTTCATAAGTTCCTCTCCCCCGAATAAAAGCGGCCGCAGCAAGTTGAATTTTCCGTTTGCCACTGACTTGTTGCTGTCAACCATGTGTCGAGATTACGTCGGTGAAAGACCCTCTGACAATTGCGAGATCGTAATAGAAGGTAGTAACAACGGGTAATCAGCAGTTTGTGCCCCCGGAGTCGGAGCTTAGTAACGGCAGCATTCGGCGCTGTTTATGCCTGTGCCGGAACCGGCAGGCTTGGATCACTTGACTCATCAATTGCAACAGGAACTAGGACTCGAGCCTGCTCCCGTCGACCTCCGCCAGGTGGAGGGCCGCGAGTGGTGGTTGTGGGGATTTGCGGTCGCAGTCACGCTGGTTCTGACTTTCGGTATTCTTTCGCTCACCTTTCCCGGCTTTCATCTGCCCCGGGAAGAATTCTATTCGCTGAACCTGCGGGAATGGGTTCGGGCCCTGGCTGCGCTGGTCCTGTTGTTCGACATCTACACCGTCTATCAGCATCTGCAACTGCAGCGCATCCGCCGTCACCTGGCGCAGCGCGAACAGCTCTTTCAGATCATCACCGAAAACGCCGCCGATATGATCGCGGTCGTTGACCGACAGGGGCGGCGTCTCTACAACAGTCCGGCTTACGAGAAGATGCTCGGCTACAGCGCAGCCGAACTGGCGGCTACCGGCGCCATCGAGCAGGTTCATCCCGATGACCGCAGCCGCGTGGTCGAAGCCGCGGAGAAGGCCTACCTCACAGGCCGCGGCGAACGCCTGGAATACCGGATTCGTCACAAAGACGGCTCCTGGCGCGTGCTCGAATCCACCTCCAGCGCAATTCCAGGGAGTGATGGCGGGACCGAAGGCCTGGTCATCGTCAATCGGGATATCACCGAGCGCAAGCGCGCCGAAGCGCTGCTGGAGCATCGCGCCTTCCATGACGGCTTGACCAACCTGCCGAACCGGGCGCTGTTTCTCGATCGTCTGCAGCGGGCCATTGGAGTCTCGCGGCGCCACACCGACTTCAGGTTCGCCGTCTTGTTTATCGACGTTGATGAATTCAAGGTCTTCAACGACAGCCTGGGGCACGCTGTCGGAGACGATCTTCTGATCCAGATTGCCCGCCGCCTGACCGCTTGCCTCCGCGGAGCCGATACCGTGTCCCGCTCCCAGATAAACGGAAAGACGCAACCCGCGATGGGAGAGAACACACTGGCCCGGCCCGGCGGCGATGAGTTCGTCGTATTGGCGGAAGAACTGCGCGATGCGGGCGACGCCATCCGCATATGCGAGCGCATCGAGGAGCGTCTAGCCATCCCGTTTGACATTGCTTCGCAATCGATCGTGGTGACGGCGAGCATTGGCATCGCGTTCAGCAACGCCGGTGCCACCGGGGCCAGTGACGTGCTTCGCGATGCCGAAATCGCCATGTATCGCGCCAAACGGGCCGGCAAGGCTCGCTATGAAGTTTTCGACACCACAATGCAAGCCGATGCCGTCAAGCGGCTGCAGCTTGAAACGGACTTGCGCCGCGGGCTCGAACTGGATGAGTTCCGCGTACATTACCAGCCCCTGGTCTCCCTGCAGAGCGGCCGGATCGTGGGCTTTGAAGCCCTTACCCGCTGGCAACGCCCGCAAGGTTTGATCATGCCGGGGGAGTTCATCCAGGTCGCGGACGAAAATGGGCTAATTCTCTCCATTAACCGCAAGCTTCTTCGCGAGGCATGCGAGCAGCTTCTTCGCTGGAACCGGATGTTTCCCTCTGATCCGCCGATGGCCATCAGCGCCAACATCACGGCTAAACAATTTGCGCAGCCCGATCTGGCTGCGCAGATCGGCGAAATTCTTCAGCAAACCGGAGTCGATCCTGGTTTGGTCGATCTGGAGATTACGGAGAACATCGCCATGGCCGATGCCGGGAAGTCGGCCATAGTATTGACTGACTTGAAATCGCTGGGGGTTCACCTGAGCATCGACGATTTCGGTACCGGCTATTCCTCCCTGTGCCGCCTGCAACGCTTTCCGGTTGATTCTCTGAAGATCGACCGGACTTTTGTCTCTGGCATGGATCGCGACCGCGAAACCCGGGAAATCGTCCGCATCATAGTAATGCTGGCTCACAACCTGGGTTTGAAGGTGGTTGCCGAGGGGATCGAACGCCGGGAACAGATGGAGATGCTTAAGGAACTCGGCTGCGAAGTCGGGCAGGGCTATCTCTTCTCCAAGCCCGGCAGCCCGGCCGTAATCGAAGAGCTTATGGCGAATGGCCTGGCGCCTCGCTGCTGAAATAGGCTCGCCTGGGCGCCGAGCCTGGCCCAAAGAACAATCCATGCGGAGACGCCCCGATTAGAAACCGACAATCTTGCTGATTCTGCAGGACTTACATCGAACCAATTCCGGACTTGCCCTGCCCTCGCCAGACCGCCACTTTTCTGGGAAAATAGTAGGAGTCTCGCCTTGCCTGGGTTCTCGACCCGGGGATGGAAACCTCAGTTTGGCCGCCGATTCTTTCCCGGCCGAACAGAACATATAGATCATGGATCGCGACCTCACAGCCACGGTGCCAGTCGTCGGCAAGGTTCCGGCCGAGGCATTGCCCACGCTGGTTGCAGCCAAGCCGCCCGATGCCCCTTTGTGCGGCTCGGTGCTGGTGGTGATCCAGTTCGACGTATGCGAGGAGATCCGCCTGGATGAACTGCGCCGCATTCTGGGAGCACGGCAGGCAGAGGCCAGCTTTAAGCATCTGGCGCCGGGTTATGTCCGCTTTCAGCGTCCTCCGGTGGAGGAGGCGCTGGAACCGCTGGTCTTGGAAAGCGGAGAGCGGTTGCAGGGCGAAATCAAGTACTACGACTACGGCGTGGTCAGCGTGGTCTTCGAGCTGCCGTTTTCGGGAGATTGGGATCGCCTGGTGCAGCTTTCCAGCCGCTGGGTCTGGGACACGAACTTCGAGAGCCTGGCCACGCGGATTGTGAAGCAGACGCTGGAGCGCGCCGCTCCCGCCCTGGTGAAACCTTACGGCGGAAAGCCGGGCGAGCCGGATTGGCTGCAGGAAGACTATTTCATCTTTCATCTGCGGGAGATCGAGGGCGCGCCTTCGGCTTCCGAGCTGCTGGCGACGGAGGGAGCGCGGATCGCGCAGGTGGTGCGCGGCGAAACCGTTCCACTTTCCGACGGCGAGCGGCAGGAAATCCTGCAATCGAGGATTTCTTATTATCCAAACGATCTGGCGGTAATCGGCTGGAACGCGGCTTTTATCTATGACAGTCCTTCCGGTGCCGAAACTGCCATTCAGCTCTTGCAATACGCCAATTCGCAGCTTCTGGAATTCCGTCACTATGATCAGCTGCTGACTCACCAGCTGGAAGGCGTCTACGACTTTCTGGAAACCGGCGGCCACGGCATGTGGTCACGCTGGCGCACGGCGCGGGCAGCCTCAAAGCTGCATACCGTGCTGCTCGATGTGAGCGAGTTGACCGAGCGTGCCGATAACGCCATCAAGTTCCTGAGCGACATGTTTTCCGCGCGTCTCTACAAGCTGGCGGCGCAGAAGGTGGGCGTGCCCGACTACAAGGACCTGGTGCAGCAGAAGCTGCAAACCGCCGAGGAGCTTTACCGCTTCATGGTGGACGAGTTCAACCAGAGCCGGGCGTTTGTGCTGGAGTTGATGGTGGTGGTGATTCTGATCATCGAGCTGATCTGGATATTCCGGGGAAAACCGATCTAACCAGGTGTTGCGTTTCCTACGCAGAGTCGCCACTTTCGAGAAACCGCAGCAACTTTATGCGCCGCAGTTCTTCGCGCGGTCTCCAGAAGGAAGGCAGTGCGTCCCCGGGGCCCTACGATCGCGTCGATCTCACCCAGAGATCAGAAGGAATCAGGATGTGCGCACGCTGTGTGCGGTTCACACAGCTATTGCACCATGTGAGCCTCAGGCCTTATCCCTTCACGATTTTCCTGGCCTCTCCATCCCACACCGCGACGCAGTGGTTGAAATAGGCGAAATTCGCCAGGTGGCAACCGAGGGCGGCATGATTGCCGAAAACCTCGTTTTCCACCGTCGGCTTGCGCGTGCGCACGGCGTTGAAGAAATTCGCCTGATGGTCCGGAATGTCGCTGTAGCCCTCCGGCAGGGCGAAGGTTTCGGCGTCGGTGTCAACCTTGGTCTCCAGTGGCGGCGGCAGCGGATGCTCTTCATGCCACTGTTTGAGATATTGATCGCGCAGTTTTTTCGGCCAGCCGAAGATGGAATAGCCCTCCGGCTGCGGGCGCGTATCCTGCGGGGTGTAGGTCAGCGTGGTGCCACGTACGATCAGGGTGCCCTGCTTGCCGTAGAAGGCGATAAACTCGCCCCCATCGTTGTTCAGATTACAACGCAGGTACACGCGGAAATTGGGATAGTCGTAAAACGTTTCGATGAGATCGGGAAAATCGCGGCCATCCTTGAAATGAAAAAGACCGCCGCTGGATTGCGCGCGCTGCGCCACCACATCGGTGCCGGTGATGAAGTGAATTCCGGAAATCAGGTGAACGAATAGATCGCCGGCCAGTCCTTCACCGTAGTCGGAGAAACAGCGCCAACGGAAAAAACGGACAGGATCGAAAGGTCGCTTGGGCGCGCTGCCCAGAAAAGCGTTCCAGTCGATGGTTTGCTCGCTGGCATCCGGCGGAATGGGATAGACCCACGCGCCGCTGGGCGAATTGCGGTCCCAGTAGGCCTCGATGCAATAAACATCGCCCAGTTTGCCGGAATCGTAAATTTCTTTGGCCTTGGCGTAGAGAATCGAACTGACGCGCTGGCTGCCGACCTGCACCATGCGGCCGGAGTGGTGCGCGCCTTCGATCATAGCGAAACCATCTTCGACGGTGTGCGACATGGGCTTTTCGCAATAGACATCCTTGCCGGCGGAGCAGGCGTCGAGAAAAATCCTGCGATGCTGATGGTCGGGCACGGCGAGGATAATGGCGTCGACATCTTTGCGGTCGAGAATGGTGCGGTAGTCGCGGGTGACGGGGACGCTTGGCTTCTGGACGGCCTCCCGCGCCGCTTCATGGCGCGAGTCGTACAAGTCGCAGACGGCAACGCATTCAATTCCCGGCACGCGGAGCGAAGCTTCAAGCAATTCGCAGCCGCGGATGCCGGTGCCGATGGAAGCGAAACGCAATGTGTCGCTGGGTGCGACGGGCCGCGCCGCAGCCGACAGCAGGCGCGGCTGCAGCAAGGTAACTTTCGCGGCAGCGCCGACTGCCAACGCGCCTCCTCCAATGTGCATGAACTGACGTCGCGTCAAGGAATGCTTGCTCATGATTCCGCCTCCGGAGGGATGGGGTCTGTTGCAGCAAAAACGTTGCGCTAGTTGTTCCGATTCGGCGCTGATTATTGCACATGGCCGGGTCTTGCGACCATGAGAATGATCTAGCCAGGAAAATTGTCCTTATGCTGAAATGCTTCGGGGGGATCGAGGGGAAGATGTCATGCGAGGTCTAAAGGACAAGCGAATTTTGATCACGGGAGGCGCCAGCGGGATTGGCGCGGCAACGGCAGCGCGATTTCTGGAAGAAGGCTCGCGGGTTTGCGTGCTGGATCGTGACGCGAAAGGATGCGAGGCGATCCGCAGCCGATTGCCCGGACTGGCCGGAGCCGCAGTCGCCGATGTGTCGGAACTCGAGCAGGTGCAGACGGCCTTCGCCGATGCTGTGCGCCGGATGGGTGGCGTGGACGTGTTGATCAACAATGCCGGCATCAGCATTCGCCACAAGTTTCTTGAGATCACTCCTGAAGAGTGGGACAAGGTGATGGCAGTAAATCTTACCGGCGTTTTTTACGCGGCCCAGACGGCCGCGCGGCACATGTGGGAGCGTTTTTCATCCGAATCGGGCCGCGGCGTCATTTTGCAGACGGCCTCGACTAACGGAATTGTCGGACAGCCCTACTACGCCGACTACAACGCGACCAAAGCAGGAGTGATCGAGCTGACGAAAACCATGGCACTGGAGCTGGCTCCGAGAGTGCGCGTGTGCGCGGTCGCGCCCGGCTATGTGCTCACGCCCATGCAGCGCGCTGAATACACCGACCAGATGCTGGACGAGGTTAACCGTAAAATTCCGCTGCGGCGTCACGCCAGCCCGGAAGAGATTGCCGGACTGTTCGCCTATCTGGCCTCGGATGATGCAGCCTACGCGACCGGGCAGGTCTTTACCATGGACGGCGGCGAAACCGCGGGAGGGCTGGCCAGCCGGTGACGACTCGCTGCGGCGGTATGTCCGCCGCCCGTGCGCCTTTCGCCGGGCTGGGAGGTTTGAACGGCAGAATCACCCGCGCGCGAATCGCGCAATGAGCCTGCCCATTCGCACCAGCCGATAAACAGGAAACAGAGGCGCAGGCAGGCGCACCGCCTCCCATTCGCCGGGACCGGGAGTGAAAGTGAGACGCGAGAGAAAGCGCAGACGGTCGATGCGGCGCTCGCGCAGACGCATCATCAGCCGGAAATAACTCACCTGCCGGTCCTCGTAGATGGCGCCTTGGGCAACAGCGACGCTGATCTGACCGGCAAGCTCAATTGCGGTTTTATTGGCTGCCATGGTTTCGAGCGGACCCGGAATCGGCATGTCCAGAAATCGCTGGGCGAGCAACAGAGTTACCGCCAGGATGCGCTCGATTCCGGCAGTTTCTGCCCGGCGAGTAATCCATTCCCAATCCAGATTCTGCAGCTTCAGAATCTGCGCGATGTCGCAGAGCCAGATCAGCCTTCCCCAGACATGCTTGGCAGCGTGGACGGAGAGCGCGAGCAACAGATCTTCGGGCGAGGGGGTTTTCATGGGATGGCCGGCGACACTGATCGAGCCCGCCCGCTGAAACAAACCCTTCATGTCGTAATCGACCGCGTAAAACTTCGCCTCGAGAGCCCATTGCAGTTCCAAAACATTTTTGCCGGCGGGGCTGTCGAAGCTGATCTCATAGCCAGAATCGAGATATCTTCTTTCGGCCGCGGGCGGAATCGTGAAGCGCGGAACGAAGCCGAGACCGCCGACCACCCCGCTGCTGCGTGCGACGTCCTGCGGGCGCACCAATAAATCGATATCGCCGGCCTGTCGCAAAGCGAGATCGCCATAGAGCATTTGCGAAAGAACCACGCCTTTGTAAGGAAGCGTTTCGATTTCGCGCGCCTGCAACCCATCCAGAATGCGAATCAGCTCGCGCGCCAGGAACAGCGATTTGTGGATGTTTCTCTGGTGGAGTTCGCGCAACGAGGCAAGCACGGCGGAGGGAATGGCATCGTTGATGCGGGCGAGATTTTGATAGACAAGTGAGGAGGTCCCGTGTTGACCGGCCAGATCGAGCACGGCATCCCAGTTGACCGGTGTCGCCACACGAGAGCGAAGGAGTGTGAGATCCACGGACGCAGGATCAAAACGGCTGGCGGCGGCAAGCAGCAACCACTCAGCACGTGCCGTTGGGTCATCATGGCGGGAGGAATCCAGCGCGCGCAAAGCCGGCGACGGCGGGTCAGCTGGCGCGGGCTGTACTCTCGCGGCCGAAGACAAACGATTCACGCCGCCATGTTAACAGGCAAGCGAAGCGTGCCGGCCTGAGTGGCGCGGGCTCGAAGCCGCGCCCTTTCAAAACCCGCACCGTATTCAGACGTCGATTACTTTCGTCATCTGGATGTTTACTTTCGAGAGAAGCCAGACGGTCCGGCTTCTGGCACACTATTCGCAGAGGCCGGCGCCCGGCCTCTCTCAGAGTTGCATCCATGGAAATCGTCACAGCCCGAGCCACCCGGCGCAGCACGCGCTTGCGGGTGGAGATTCCGATGACAGTCACCAGCCTCGATCGCCTGCACCGGTTTGCCGAAAAGTGTGTCGCTCTGGTGGTCAGCGCGCAGGGCTGCGGATTTCGCTCCCCGCATCCGCTCCCGCTCGAAACCCCGGTCCTGCTGGGCGAATTGCCCGGCGGAGGCAGCGTCACCGGATACGTAGCGAGTTGCCTTCCCCTCGGCGCGGAAGCCAAGTCTTTTCTGATCGGCGTTGCGCTATACAACCACGGCAACGTCTGGGGAATTGAAAATCCTCCTGTGGATTGGAATTCCGGCGGCGAAACCAAGGCAAACCCGCCCGAGCCGGCCGAAAATCCTCCGGCGGTTGCCGGCCGCGGTGCCTGGCCCTACAACATGTATTCCAGCCACGGCGATGGGGTACACAAGGCGAAGTAGGCCGGTCAGCTTTTTGAGCGCCGCCGAGCGCTCGTTTCATCCGCAGGTAAATCCTCCAGTCACATTTCCTCCCCGCCTTTCGTAACCTCGTGCAGGTTTTGCTCTGGTGCCATACTTCACGAGCATGCCTTCCGATTCAGCGGCGGCCGCAATGTCTCCAGTCAAGAACGAAATAGGCCAACCACGGCCATTTCGGGTGAAGCTGCGCGGGTCGGTGCTGGCGTTTGTTCGTCTTCCGAACCGGCGGCAGATACGGACCAAGATCCACCAGCTTTCCACCAGCGGGGGGCTTATCCACGTGGAAAAACCTCTGGATGAGAAATTGAAAGTGGAGCTGATTTTTCACATAGGCGAGGCCACGGTGCGCGAAAAGGCGGAGATGCTGTTTCCCATGTGGGCGACCCAGGGATGGCTGCAACCTTTCCGGTTTATCGATCTGCCTGAGTCCACAAGAGAAGCGCTGGAAGCCAACCTGCAATCCTTCTTACAGCAACAGCAGCAGAGCTAGCGGCGAAGCTAAAATACGCTCAGATTTCAGCCTGAATTCGTCACTCCCCATCCGACTTTCCCGATTTGGAACTCTGCCGGGGCGTCTGGCTCGCCACGTCGAACTGACTCCACAGAGCTTCCCTGGCAGGTACGCAGAGACCCTGCGAGAGCGAGACAATGTAACCCAAGTCCTTGCCAGGCTTGCCGTTCGTGTCGCGAAGGACGTCCGACAGGTTGACGGTTCGGACAATCCGTCCCTCCTCGCCCGTGCGCAAATGCCGAATTACATCTCCGACCGAAGGGGCCGCCATACCTCCCGTTTCATTGGTCCGTTAAACCTGAGATCGTTAAACCCGAGCCCGCCGTTGCGAATTTGGAGTTAGAATGCCAGACGCGATTCCTTTGCACAGTAGGGCGAAGGGTCCGAAAATGCGGAGCCCCAGTAGGGTCAGGTCCTGACCGGGAAAGGAATCGCGTCTTTTTGGAGCGCGCGACCCGTAGCGGTGCCGCGCTGTGGGTTTCGGTCCTGCCAGGTAAGTTACACGATGAAGTGGCGCGGTAACAGCGACAAAGCACGACATGTTTGTAAACGGCTTCAAGAATTGAGCCTCGAGCGCGCGGATCTGATTTCGGCGCCCGACCGGCAGGAGTAAAGTCATGGAGCTTCTCAGCGGATGGAAGGAAATTGCGGAACATCTCCATCTGACGGTGAGGACAGCGCAGCGGTGGGAGCGGCTGGGCCTGCCGGTTCGCCGCGTTTCTGACAGCGCCTGCAGTCCGGTGGTTGCGATCCCCGATGAACTTGAACTGTGGGCGCGCACCCGCAACGTCAAAGAGGATGCGGCGCTACCGGCCTCAAATGGATTTCTGGTGACGCGACTGGCTGAACTTCGCCAGGTGCAGCGCAGAGCGCGCCGCACGACGCAACAATTGCTGAGTGAGATCGCGTCATTGGGGACTCGACAGCAAGAACTGATCTACCGTTTACAATCCAGTTTGGGCGCCGCCCCCCGGCGCTGGGAGCAGCACGAAAAGCAAGCGATCCGCGACTGAAAGTGTTGAGCAGGCGGTTTCCGGCGGCCATTGTTCCAGCGAGTTTGCGTCCGGTACGGTGATTTCAATCACAGCGTTTTCATTCTGTTTCTGGCAGTGTTTCAATCAAAGAACAAGCTCGGGCCATGGACACGGGGCGGAAATACAATACCGATGACGATGAGTTGGTCCAGCGGCTGCGTGAGGCCATCCAGCGCAGCCAGTTTCTGATTGCCAAAGCGAAGGAACTGAAACAGCAGACTGACCGGCTGAACAGCGAGAAACCCAAGGCTCGATCGAGTTGACGTTTTTCTCGCGCAACCGCCTGCCGGCAGCCGGCGCTCTGACCGTCGCGTTCACGCTCTACAGTTCCTGCGAAACTTCCACGCCAGTTGTAAATGTTGGGCGAAACTGGAATAAAATGGCGGCCTGACTGATTCTCCCGATTTTTCCCACGCCCGGTTGCGGAGACTCCATGGCGAAAAAATCAACGAAGAAAGGGAATGGCTCGAAGCCACGCGCCGAACGCAAGTCTGCCAACGGCACGTCCGTTCCACCGAGTTTTCCCATTGTGGCCATCGGCGCTTCCGCCGGCGGATTGGAAGCGTTCAGCAAACTGCTGCGGGCGCTCCCTCCCGAGCCCGGGATGGCGCTGGTATTTATTCCCCACCTGGACCCGACCCACGAAAGCGCAATGGCGGAGTTGCTCTCGCGCACGACCGCGTTGCCGGTGCTGCAGGCGGAAGATGGAATGCGCGTTGCACGCAACACGGTTTACGTGCTGCCGCCGAATTCGGATATGACGGTCTCCGATGGAATTTTGCATCTGGCGAAGCGGGAGCCCGGACGGCGGCAACACATGCCAATTGATACCTTCTTCAAGTCACTGGCGCTCGATCAGTTGTCCAACGCCGTTGGCGTGATTCTCTCGGGCACGGCGAATGATGGCACGATTGGACTGGCGTCGATCAAAGACGCCAACGGCGTGACCTACGCGCAGGATCCAGACTCCGCCAAATACGACGGCATGCCCAGCAGCGCGGTTGCTGCCGGCGTGGTCGACTACGTGCTTTCTCCCGAGCGCATTGCGCAGCAGCTCACTGCCGTGCAACCGGCGGCGACGCAGGAGGATTCGAAGGAGGCCTTCGACGGCAAAGACCCCTTGATGAAAGACATCTTCCGTCTGCTGAAGAGCTTCAGCAAAGTGGACTTTGTCGACTATAAGGTGGCGACCATACGGCGCCGGATTCTGCGGCGCATGAACATCAACCGCACCGCAGAGCTGCGCCAGTATGTCAAGCTATTGCACCGGACTCCGCAGGAAGTGGAAGCGTTGTATCGAGATGTACTGATCAATGTCACCAGCTTTTTCCGTAACCCGGAGGTCTTTACCAGCCTGCATGACATTGTCTATCCCAAACTCCTCTCCGAGCGCTCTTCCCAGGAACCGGTGCGAGTTTGGGTGCCGGGATGCTCGACCGGCGAAGAAACCTACTCCCATGCGATTTCGCTGGTAGAGGCACTTTCCGAATTGCGCATTGAGGTTCCCATCCAGATTTTCGGAACCGACCTCAGCGAGAATGCGATTCAGCGCGCGCGTGCGGGGATCTACAAAGAGGGCATCGCCAACGAGGTTTCCGAGGTGCGTCTGCGCCGTTTCTTCCACAAAGTGCCCGCTGGATACCAGATTTCAAAATCGGTTCGCGATATGTGCGTGTTCGCGCGGCAGAACGTGTTCAGCGATCCGCCGTTTTCGCGCATGGACCTGATCAGCTGCAGAAATGTCTTGATTTATCTGGGCCCGCTTTTGCAAAAGAAGGTCATCCCTATTTTTCATTACGCCTTGAAACCCAGTGGATTTCTCCTGGTGGGCAACACCGAGGGTTTGCTCGGCTCGGGCGCGGAGATTTTCGACCTGGTGGACCGCAAGACCAAGATTTACCGGAAAAAGCCGGTTCCTTCCCCGGTAACGTTCGGACTGACCATCAGCGCTGCGGCCACTGCCGAGATTGGCCGGGAGAAGCCGCATCGCCTTGGCAAGGAAGAGGAAATAGCCAAGACGCCGGCCGACGTGCAGCGCGAAGCCGACCGTCTTCTGCTCACCAAGTATGTTCCCTCCGCCGTAGTGGTGAATGACGATCTCGAGATTCTGCAAAGCCGGGGAAGAACCAACCGTTATCTCGAACTTCCAACCGGCCGGGCCAGCCTGAATTTGCTCAAGATGGCGCGCCCGGGGCTGCTCTATGAATTGCGCTCGCTGATCGATAGGGCGCGCAAGGAGGCGGTGCCGATCTCCAAGGACGGTGTAGTCCTGGAAGATGGAAACGAGAGCGAGGGAGTACGGCTGGAGGTGATTCCATTTCGCACGCCGGTCCGCAACCAGCGGCATTTCCTGATTCTGTTCGAAGGGAAAGAGCGGCCGCAGGCGGCGGCCGAGCCAAGACACCTCCTGCGGCGGACAAAAGAAGCTGCGGACGCAAAAGAGGTGCAGATTTCGCAATTGAAGCAGGAACTGGCCAGCACCAAGGAATATCTGCAGTCGATCATCGAAGCGCAGGAGGCGACCAACGAGGAACTGCAGTCGGCCAACGAGGAGATTCAATCGGGCAATGAAGAACTGCAGAGCACGAACGAAGAATTGCAGACTTCCAAAGAAGAGCTGGAGTCGGCCAACGAAGAGCTGAACACGGTGAACGAAGAGATTCAGCACCGCAATCAGGAACTGGCCCAGTTCAGCAACGATTTGATTAACCTTCTCAACAGCGCCACCATCCCGATGATTATGCTGGGCCAGGATCTGCACATTCGCCGCTTCACTCCGGAAGCGGAGCGGATTTTTGGTTTCGGGAATAACGATGTGGGCAAAGCCCTTACCCAGCTGCCCCTCCATCTCGACTTGCCTGAACTGGAGCGCTGGATGCTCGACGTGATGCGGGATGTGCTTGCGCGCGACGAGAAGGTGCAGGCCAGTGACGGAAAGTACTACAAGCTTCGCATCACGCCCTATCGCACGCTGGAAAACAAGATCGACGGAGTCGTGCTGGTCCTGCTCGACATCAGCGATCTGATCGCGGGCCCGTTGCTGAAGGGAAGCCGCCGGATCGAGGGAACCCGGTTCTCTAGTTAGACCGAGCGTCCCGGGCGCTTCGACCCCGAATGCTACAGCGGATACCGGGCGCGCCGCGGTCGCGGATCCCTTTCTGCCCTCATCCTTGCACCCGCTAGACCTCGGTTGGAGTTCCGGCCGTGGCGCATCTTGGCGTGCTCCAGGCGTTTATGCGGCTTTATACTTTCCTTGTCCCAGGCAAACACAGATGTCTATTTCAGAACCGTTGTTCACCTACGACTCGGAAGGCCGCGTTCTCTGCCCTCTATGCCAGAAACCGGTGCACCTGGAGACCTGCAAGATCGACGAGCATGGCCGCGCAGTCCACGAGGAGTGCTACGTCCGCCTGCTGCAGCAGAATCAGTACCAGCCAGGTAAGTAACCCACCATTCCACCGCCGGGCTTCCGGCTGCGAAGGCCGAGTTTGACTCGCGCCTAACCTCGCCGGCTAAGCTTCTATCACGCCAGAGAAAGTCTGAAGCTGGTTTCCTTGCGCGACCTCGAAGAACCCTCACCGGAAACCCACCATCCCTGACGTCGTTCGGGATGAAAATTACGCGGCTCGATGAAAGCTGGTTCGGGATGACAAAAGCAAAGTAGCCCCGCCACCCACTATCCATTCCGGCTGTTCCAATCCCGGCTTAGAGAGGTAAGATTGTTGTTTGCAACAGGACCGGTTCACTTCCATTCCCATAGCGAATTTAAGGAGGGCCATGAAACGCGCGCGGCACATGAGTGAAGCGCCAAAATTTCTGAGCGGATGGAAAGAGATCGCGGGTTATCTCGGCAAGGGGGTTCGCACGGTGCAGCGTTATGAGCGGGAAGACGGCCTTCCCGTGCGGCGGCCTGCCTCCAAATCACGCCCTGCTGTAATCGCTACCCGGGCTGAGGTGGATGCCTGGGTGGCGGCCGGCGCAATTCGCGAGCAGTTTGTTCTCTCCAAGATGAATGCGAAAGCCGCCGCTCTGGAGGACATAAGGAAGAATCTGGAGACCATGGGAGCGTTGCGGGCGCAAATGCAGTCCTTGCGCAGCGAGTTACGATCGTCGGTGTCAGCACTCCATCGAAGTATTGAGGGAATTTGCATCGATTGGAAAAATCGCTGGTTCATCGACGTGCGCAGGCATTCCCCGGAGGTGTTTGAAGCGCTGGAACCGGAGGAATACGAGTTTCCACTTCCCGGGAAAGTGGTCTAAGTGGGCGCGGACCACGCCCATCCTTAAGTTTTTATACCCACCGTGACGACCGGCGTCGGCTTTCAAAGCTTGGGCCACCCGGCTGGTTTATGATGGTTTTCGCCAGCGCGCGGGCCCTTAGCTCAGCGGTTAGAGCAGTGGACTCATAATCCATTGGTCCCAGGTTCAAATCCTGGAGGGCCCACCAAAGCCTTGCCTGACGAGCGGAACGACCGGTGGAACTCAAAAGCCTGAAGCAGATTCCGCACCGCCGCTACAATCCTTTGACGCAGGAGTGGGTGCTGGTTTCGCCGCAGCGCACCGAGCGTCCGTGGCAGGGACAGATCGAGAATCCCGAGCAGCCCACAGCGCCGCGCTACGATCCGAAATGCTATCTCTGTCCGGGAAATGCCCGCGCCGGGGGAGCGCGCAATCCCGATTACTCCCCGACATTTGTTTTCGATAACGATTTTGCCGCGCTTCGGCTGGATGCGGCCCAGGCGGGAGTCGCGCGCCGGGAGTCCGATTTGCTGATGGCCGAGCCGGAGCCGGGAATTTGCCGCGTGGTTTGCTTTTCCCCGCGGCACGATCTCACTCTGGCGCGGATGAAGGAGGAGGAGATTCGACGCGTGGTTGAAGTCTGGACCGAACAGTACCGCGATCTGGGCAGCAAAGAAGAAATTCATTATGTGCAGATCTTCGAAAACCGCGGCGCGATGATGGGCGCGAGCAATCCGCATCCACACGGGCAAATCTGGGCCAGCCAGAATGTTCCCAACATTCCGCTGCGCGAACAGAAGTCGCTGATCGGATATCAGCAGAAGCATGGACGTTGCCTTCTGTGCGACTACGCACAACTGGAGGAAAACCAGCAAGAGCGCATCGTCTGCCAGAACGGGTTCTTCCTGGTGGTCGTGCCTTACTGGGCGGAATGGCCCTTCGAAACCCTGTTGATAAGCCGCCGGCATTTTCGCGAGTTAAGTGAATTGAAGACGGAGGAGCAAACGGCGCTGGCCGACATCCTGCGCCGCCTGACCACGCGATACGACAATCTTTTCCAGACGTCGTTTCCCTATTCGATGGGATTTCATCTGCGTCCCACGGATGGAGAGGAACACGGCGAGTGTCATCTGCATGCACATTTCTTCCCTCCCCTGCTGCGCTCGGCGACCGTGCGAAAGTTTGTGGTCGGCTATGAGCTGCTGGCCTCTCCGCAACGCGATATGACCCCGGAGCAGGCGGCGGAAAGGCTGCGCGGGCTGTCCGAAAAACACTATCTCGGAGAGAGCTGAGCCGGCAGGCTGGCGCTGCGCAAGCAATGCCCGCCTGAATCACAGTCGAAGGCCGGCGGACGAGGGCGTCAGCCGCTCCCCGATCAATCAAGCCGTACTACCGTTACCGGCGGCGGTTTACGCTTTTGCCAACCCATGGGACAATACTGCCATGCGAAAACTTCCCATCTTGGCGGCAAACCTATTGGCGGCTGGACTCGTGCTCTCAGGAAGCCTGGCGGCGCAGACTTCGGCGGCTACAACTCAATCGGCTCCAGCGGCGAAAACCCACGCTACTGCCCACAAATCGGCGACCGCGGGCAAGAGCGCGGCTCCTCTCGCCCTGACCACACAGAAAGAGAAGATCAGTTATGCCCTCGGCATGAGCATCGGGATGAACACGAAACGCCAGGAGGTCGATATCGACCCCAATATCGTGGCCCGTGGCCTGAAGGATGTGCTCTCCGGCGGCAAAACATTGATGACCGAGGAGGAAGCGCACACCGTCATCGGCCAGGAGCAGGCCGAGTTGCGCAAGCACCAGCAGGAGAAGATGGCCCAAGCGGGAGAAGAAAACCGCAAGGCAGGCGTAGCCTTCATGGACGCCAACAAGACCAAAGAGGGCGTCGTGGCGTTGCCCAGCGGCCTGCAATACAAGATTTTGAAGGAAGGAACCGGTCCCAAGCCGGCCTCCACCGACACGGTGGTCTGCAACTACCGCGGCACGCTGATCAACGGCACGGAATTTGACAGTTCCTACAAGCGCGGCGAGCCGACGACTTTTCCCGTCAATGGAGTGATCAAGGGATGGAGCGAGGCCCTGCAATTGATGCCGGTCGGCTCAAAGTGGGAACTGTTTGTTCCGCCCGATCTGGCCTACGGGGAACGGGGCGCGGGCCCGGACATCGGCCCCAACGCAACTCTGATTTTTGAAGTGGAGCTGCTCTCGATTAAGGGCCGGACTCCGGATCAGAATGCGGCACCGCCAACGAACGATGAGAAGCCGCACATCAACGAGTAGCAACAAACCTTCGTTGAAAAGCCAGGGCCGGCCACGACTGTGGCCGGCATGCGGGCCGCGACGCATCGCGCCGCCCGCCCAGGTCCTTCAGTTCTCCAAAAGCGCTCCTTCAGGATGACCGGCAAACTGCACGGCTACCGGCCCGTTGCCTGACTTGCGTGTAAGATAATTGAGACAATACCGATCCTAAAAAGGGCGACTGAGAGAGTTTATGGCGCACACTGTATTCTGCGTGAAACTGCAAAAAGAACTGCCGGGGCTCGACGAGCCTCCGTTCGACAATGCTTTGGGACAGAAGGTGTATGAAAACGTCTCGCAGCAGGCCTGGCAGATGTGGATGGAACACTGCAAGATGCTGCTCAACGAGTACCGCCTGAACCCGGCGCGGCGCGAGGATCAGGAGGCGATTGTTCGGCAACTGGAGATGTTTTTCTTCGGCGAAGGTTCGGCTCTGCCCAAGGAGTACGTACCGCCGGCGCAGAAATAGCCTTCATCTTCTCCAGAGTGCGAGGAACTCAAATTGTGGCTATCTCAGTAATCGCCGTCTGCGGCCGCTGCGCGGGTGTCCCTGGTCTCTGGAACTCCTGGTCTGGTCATTGTTGGAAATCCTGTGATTTGTGGCTGATAATCCATTCGTTTTCTTATGCTTACCAGAATGGTTACTCGTGCACTGATATTGATGCACATTTCATCAGCCCGTAACATTCGCCTGTTACAAGTGGATTATGGATCAGCCTATCTACAACACGCTGATTCTCTCCGACCTGCACCTCGGTGCGGAGACCAGTCATGCGCGGGAAGCGACGTGCGTGCTCAAGGAAAATCGCTTTGAGCGGCTGATCCTGCTGGGCGATATTTTTGCCGATCTTAACTTCGCGCGCCTCACCAAGGAGCACTGGAAGTTCCTGGGCTACATTCGCAAGCTGTCGAATCCCAAGCGCCACATTGAAGTCGTGTGGGTGGAAGGCAACCACGATCACGGCCTGGCCAACATCATGTCGCACCTGGTGGGAGTGCGGGTCTACCAGCACTATGAATGGAACTATGCCGGGTTGCACCACGTCGCGATTCACGGCCATCAGTTCGACGGCTTTCAGGTGAACAGTGTGAGGCTGAGCAAGCTGGGCACGTCGCTTTATCTGCAACTGCAGAAACTTGATTTCAAGAGCAAGCCGATCGCCCGGCTGATTGACCGGCTGAACACGCGCTGGCTGCGCATGTCGCCGACGGTGGCTTCGGGGGCATTGCATTACGCGCGCCAGCATGGTGCCGATCGCGTTTTCTGTGGACACACGCATGAAGCAATCCAGATGGAAAAAGACGGCATCCTTTATTGCAATACGGGAGGCTGGGTGGATTCCCGGCTGACGTATGCGACGGTCGACCAACAGGGGGTACAAATCCATGAATACCGCGAACGAGCTGACCATCGTGATTCCGGCGAAGAACGAGGCGAAATTGATCCCGAATTTGTTGACTTCGCTGACGAAACAGGACTACTCGAAAATGTCGAGTACGAGGGTGTTGGTCGCTGACGCGAATTCCACCGACGGCACGCCTGAGATCGTCATGAGCTTTCGCGACCGGTTGAATGTGAGCATGATCCGCGGAGGTATGCCTTCGGTGGGGCGCAATCTGGGGGCGGCCCGGGCAGAGACCGAGTTCGTTCTTTTTATGGATGCGGATATTGAACCTGCCGATCCGTCTCTCATCCGCCGGGCAATGGAACTGGCGGAGAGCAAGCAGTTGCACTGCGTTACCACCAACATTCTGTGCCGCGGCGGCAGCTGGGTAGACCGGCTGTTTTATGCCGGCAACGACTTCTTCCAGTACTTGTCACGGCTGCACCATCCGTTTGCCACCGGCATGTTCATGCTGTTCGACCGCAAGAAATTCTGGGAATTGGGCGGATTTCACGAACAGGTCGCATTTGCCGAGGATTACTTGCTCAGCCAGCAAGTTGAGCGCAGGCGCTTCGGCATTGTGCGCGGCGGCGTTTACACGACCAACCGCCGCTTCAAGAAGATGGGGCACCTGCGCGTGGGCTGGCTATTTTTGTGGACGGCAATGAACTACTGGAACGAACGCCACTTCCTGCGCGATCACAAATACTGGCAGGCCGAGCCGGACTCCCCGCCGAGAGCCTGAGATCAGCAAAAAAGTTTTTGTCGTGGCCACACAGAACAGGACTCAGCCAACCAGCTGGTCCTGTTTTTGCTGTGTGCGGAGGCGCGCGAGTCCGGGAGCGATCTCAAAATCGGAACACGAGACCTGTGGACAAACGAAGGTTTTTCTGTGTGGTGCCGAACAGTTGGGTCTGCATGCGGTCTCCCTGGAAGCGCCACGAAAACCGGCGGGCAAAGCGGACGTCGACGCCTCCACCCAGCGCGCTGGCGAAAGACTTGTCCGGGCCGAGGTAGCTCGTGGTGACATGCTGAAATCCGGCGAGACCGTGAACAAACGGGCGAAACCGGTTGATGGGCAGCGAGAGACGCGGACCAAACAGAACGTCCCCTTGCGTAACATTGACGCTGCCCGGGCTGCAGGAAGGAACCGGCCCCGGACAGAGCGTCCCGCTGCGGCGATCGAAATCGCCCACGAATCCTACCCAACGATAGGCCTTGATCTCGATTGACCCCTCCCATCCGCCGACATGGAGAGAATTGCCGTTGGCCCAGGAAAACGAATTCACGTCGGAATAGGAATATCCGGCAAAAATGTTGGCTCGATCCGGGATCTGGGAAAGAGCGAGCGGGACAAAGAGCAACCAGGCAAGCGCGACAAATCCGGCTCTTCGCATAGAAGTATGGAAAGGCCCACCTTTCACCCGTGATTGTAACCGCCATTGAGCGTCTTTGGACGTTTCTCTGAACTCAAGCGGGGGCATAGCGGCAGGCCTTACGTTCCGTAGCGCACCGCGTGGTCAGAATCTCAGTACGATGCCGGTGGAAAACCGCACGTTGTTCTGCGTGCTGCTGAAAAAACGTGTTTGCACGTAGTCTCCCTGGAAGCGCCAGGCGAGGAGATGCATCAGGCGATAGTCGAGGCCCCCGCCGATGGCCGTGCCGAAGGAAGTATCGCTGTTGACTCCATTCACGTGCACATGAGCCACGCCGATCAGGACTTCTCCAAAAGGACGAATCCGACCCAACTGCACACCGACGCGGGGCCCGAAGAGGACATTGTGCTCGCTGAAGCTGGCGTTGAATGTACACGCGCCTCCCGGACAGAGGACGGGAAAGTTCTGGGAACCATAGTGGCCATCGAAGTCAGCCACGATGCCAATCCATGGCAGCATTTTGCCCTCGAGCGACGCCTCCCATCCATTCGTATTGGCGCGATCGATCGACGACATGTCGGTGTTGTAGTAGGAATAGCCGAAAAAGACGTTGCCGGCGGGCGCCTGGGCGCTCGCGACGGCACCTAACAAGAGCACAGACAAAAATGAAGGAACAATGAATGCTACGACTCTGCGCATCACGGCCTGACCTCCTTGGCTACGGTTAAGGGAATCTGCTGCTCAAGACAAGGTCGTTAGATGCCGCAGCGCCACAAAAAGCAGAAGGAAATGTGGCGGGTGAATCTGATTGATCAGGGGCCAACGGGCCTTGCCGGTTCTTCGGAAAAACCCCTCAATTCATTCGGGAAGACAGATGAGGCGAATCGCAAAGTGGCCAATGCCGTGCCTGGGGCACGACTGAGGACGCTTGGAGTGGAGGATGGACCGCTTTGTCAGAAACGCCAGACCAGACCCGTAGAAGCACGGAAGTCTTTCTGTTCCGCGCTGAGCAGACGGGAATGAACGTAGTCGCCCTGGAGCCGCCAGGAAAAATTTTTAAAAAACAGCTTATAGTCCACGCCGCCGCCGATATCGTAAGCAACCGGATAGTGAATGATGCCGTTGATGGGCTGGCGATGGACGCCTCCCATGCCATGCACGAAGGGCCGCCACTTGCCGTAGTTGATGGACAGACGTGGACCAAAAAGAAGGTTGTATTCGGTGAGGCCGGAGCGATAGAAGCCGCTCCCATCCAGCACGAATCCCAGCTTGGGAAAACGCGCGAAGGGCAAATCTTCCGCCGACGCATTCCAGCCTTTGAAGGGATAACGCGTGGTTATATCCTGAGCGTCGGCGTAGGAAGCTCCAAGGTAAACATTTCCTCTGGGAAGAATCTGCGCCTGCGATACAGTAGAGATCAAGGTCAGACACAAAAATGCCAAAACCACGGCCGCGGTTTTCGACACGAAAATGAACCCTCCCCGGCAAATAGGCCGGCAGCAAATTCTACCTGAATGAACGAAATCCTTTAGATGCAGTGTAACGAAGAGTCAAGATGTCCTGGGCCGCAAAAATTGCGCAATTGGCTAGCCAGACCAGCGCGGCCAGGAGACAGAAATTTTACCTGTTTTTCATGATTCCGAATCGCTCCCAGGCGCGTCTATGTACCTAGCATGCAATCCATAGATAGAGTTTGGCAAACGTGGCCGCAGCCGGGCTGCTGGGCCACCTGGGGAACCTCGAAGGAGTTGAAGTTGAAGCTTAGTCTGGAAACTCGCAATTGCGGCGATGTGATGATCGTTCACTGCCAGGGCCGCGTTGTCTACCGCGACGAAGCCGCAGCTCTGGCACGAGTGGTGGGTGAAGTTCTGCAAAATACCGACAAAGTAGTTCTTGACCTGGGAGCTGTCAGCTCCATCGACAGCGCCGGCATTGGCGAATTGGCGCTCCTGCAAACCTGGGCTCTGAAGAGGAATGCTGACCTGAAGTGTGCCGGCCCCAACCGGTTCGTACGCCACCTGCTGGATCTTACCAACCTGGATTCGGTGTTGGAGATTCACCCCAGCGTGCAGGAGGCGCTGGCCGCCTTCCGCACAGATGAAGTCAGCGCAGATTGCTGATCTGCCGCCTGGTTTCGCGCGAGAATTTCTCAATTGACTCGCTTTCCACTGACCCGAAGAGACGCCGCGTGCGTCTCTTCGGGCTTCATCCATCTCATACGTCGCCACGTGACTAGCTCTCCCGCTGAAAGCGATATCGTCCCTTTCGCTCCAGCGCCACCGCCTCAGCCACCTTCAGAAAAGCTCGAGCCGCGTGCGAAAGGCTGGCTTCTTTGCGGTAAACGAGGCGAAGTTTGCGTTGGATGTGCAACTCGCGCACGGGAATTCGCACCAGCTCGCCGCGTGCGACCTCGGTTTCCACACTGATTTCTGGCATGAGCGCGACACCATTTCCCATGGCTACGAACTGTTTGATGGCCTGCAGTGTGGGCAGTTCCAAACCCATATGCAGCGGGGTCTTGTGACGCTCAAAGGTCTGCAGGACTTTGTCGCGATATGGCGATGAAACGATATGGGCGACAAATGACTCTGCGCCCAACTGGCGGATGCTGACCTCAGCGGCCGAGGCCAGAGGATGTTTGGGAGGCACGACCAACACCAGCTCGTCGAGGTACACGACAATGGAGTGGAGATGCGGCTCCTGCGGTTCGTAGGAGAGCACACCAAGCTCGGCAGTGTGCTGGAGAACATCGTCTGGGATTCGGCTGCCCAGGGCCCGCAGGACTGTAATTTTGATCATGGGATGCAGGCGGCGAAATTCGGCGAGCACGGGAAGCAGATAAAGCGAGGTGAACTCGTTGGCCGCGATCACCAGTTTGCCTTTTTGCAGCTCCCGCAACTCGACCAGAGACACGCGGGCATCGTTGCGCAGATTCAGCAGCTTTTCCGCGTATTCGTAGAGGACCTGGCCGGCATCGGTGAGAACGCCTTCGCGCGAAGAGCGGTCGAACAGGGCTTCTCCCAGCTCGTTTTCCAGCTTGCGAACCGTCTGGCTGACTGCGGACTGGGTGCGATAAAGTTTCTCGGCGGCGCGCGAGAAGCGGCGCTCACGCGCAACGGCCAGGAAAACCTCGAGCTGGGAGAGTTCCAACGGATTTATTCCTTTATAGATTATTGAATGTCCATTAGCATTGCTTATTATATTATGAATTGTGATATCATCTACATAATTATAAGTTTTTCTTCTGGGCCGGCTCCTCGTACGATGAAGGTTGGCGTTGCTTCGATCGAGGAACTCCATGGCCAGTGAGCAAGTTCGAATTACCGTCTTCGACACGACCCTTCGCGACGGAGAGCAATCTCCCGGCTGTAGCATGAACCATCAGGAGAAGTTGCGCCTGGCACAGCAACTCGACCGCCTGGGCGCGGACGTGATCGAGGCCGGTTTTCCCATTGCCTCCGACGGCGACTTCGAAGCGGTCAAGGCGATCGCAGCTACGATTCGCCGGCCGATCATAGCGGGGCTGGCAAGGGCCTGCCGGCAAGACATCGAGCGCGCGTGGGAAGCCTTGCAGGTAGCGGCGCGGCCGCGGATTCACGTGTTCCTTGCCACTTCCGACATTCATCTCAAATACAAGTTGCGCATTACGCACGAGCAATGCCTGGAGCAGGCGCGAGAGGCCATTACCCTGGCCAAATCGTTCTGCGATGATGTCGAGTTCTCCCCGGAGGATGCGACCCGCACCGATCCCGAGTTTCTTTGCCAGGTGCTGGATGCGGTGGTGGAAGCCGGGGCGACTACGCTGAATATTCCCGATACCGTCGGCTACACGGTACCCGCTGAGTTTGGTGATTTAATCTCGACCATTCGCCGCAAAGTAAAGGGAATCGAGAAGGTAACCATTTCGGCGCATTGCCATAACGATCTGGGCCTGGCGGTCGCGAACACCATGGCGGCAGTAGCAGCGGGAGCGCGGCAGGTCGAATGCACTATCAACGGCATCGGCGAACGGGCTGGCAATGCTTCGCTGGAAGAGATTGTGATGGCGATTCGCGTGCGCCGCGACCGCTATCCGTATGAGACCGGCGTGGTGGGCGAGCAACTCTTTCCCGCCAGCCAGTTGCTGAGCGAGATTACGGGTGTGCCGGTGCAGCCGAACAAGGCCATCATCGGCCGCAACGCCTTTGCCCATGAAGCGGGAATTCACCAGGATGGCGTGCTCAAGAACCCGCTGACGTACGAAATCATGACACCCAAGTCGGTGGGCGTGCCGGATTCCAAGCTGGTTTTGGGCAAGCACTCCGGGCGCCACGCCCTGGCCATGCGTTGCGAGCAACTTGGTTACCAGTTCGACCGCCGCGCGCTGGATGACATCTATCGCAGGTTTGTGCGGCTGGCCGACAAGATCAAGCACGTGGAAGACCATCATCTGCTGGAGCTGATTCGCGACACTCACAAGCCGGCGTCGTCTGCGACTCCTCTGGTCGAACCGTTAGCTGCGGCAGTTGCTGCCGCGGGAAAGGACAGTACGGGCGAAGCGCGCAAGCCGTTTCCCATGGCGCCGGCCAGCAACGCCTTTGGCGTGCCCTTGCCCATGCCGCCCGATCCGCATCCGCACGAACAGGAAGACTACCTCTGGGGCGTGTAGTTCGTTGCACATGAGCAAGACTGATCCGGCCATGGTTCGCTTCGAAGGAAGTCAGCCCATCCTGCGCGTGGAAAACATGGAGGCCAGCCTCCGCTTCTATGTGGATCTTTTGGGGTTCAAGAATGTCAGCTGGGGCACAGACGACTTTACCAGCGTATCGCGCGACCGTGCCGCGATCTATTTGTGCCGCGGTGATCAGGGACAAGGCCGCGCCTGGGTATGGATCGGCGTGGACGACGTCGAAAAGCTGCATGGCGAATACAAGGCGCGCGGGGTGAAGATCATCCTTCCGCCGACCAATTACCCATGGGCGCTGGAGATGCGGGTGGAAGATCCGGATGGCAACGTGTTGCGGATCGGGTCGGAGCCGAAATAGGTTACGCAGCGGCGCTCTTGGGTAAGGCTTGCTTCCGCGTTAGACTGATTCCCGCATGCTTCTGAATCTGACCATCCTTCCCGGCGACGGAATCGGCCCTGAAGTCACCGAACAAGCCGTTCTGGTTTTACAAGCCGTGGCCGTGGCCTTCGGCCACAGACTTCAGCTACAGGAAAAGCCCATTGGAGGAGCGGCGCTGACAGCGGCGAGCGATCCTCTGCCGGCTGATACGCTGCAGGCCTGCCTTTCATCAAAGGCGGTTCTTTTGGGGGCGGTGGGAGGTCCGGCGTTCGATCATTATCCCAACCATCTTCGTCCCGAAGCTGGGCTGTTGCGCCTTCGCCGCGAGCTGGGGGCGTATGCCAACCTTCGCCCGGCGATTTGCTTTCCTGCGTTGGAGGATATTTCCCCCTTGCGAGGCGAAATCGTGCGCGGGGCCGACATTATGATTGTCCGTGAGCTGCTTGGCGGACTCTATTTCGGTCAACCGCGCTCGATCGAAGGTGTGCCCGGCTCGCGCGTGGCCACCAATACGATGCGCTATGACGAGCCGGCCATCGAACGCATCGCGCGGGTGGCCTTCGATCTGGCGCAGAAACGCCGCCAGAAAGTTCTGTCGGTAGACAAGGCAAATGTGCTTGAGTGCTCGCGACTGTGGCGTGAGGTGGTCACACGGGTTGGAAAAGACTATCCCGGGGTCAAGCTCTCGCACGTGTATGTCGATTCAGCGGCGATGGCTCTGGTGCAGTCGCCGCGGGACTTCGACGTACTGCTCACGGAAAATATGTTCGGCGACATCCTCTCCGACCAGGCGGGCGGAGTCATGGGATCGCTCGGACTGCTGGCTTCGGCGAGCATCGGTGGGCCGATTGGATTGTACGAGCCGGTTCACGGTTCCGCGCCCGGTATCGCGGGAAAGGGGATCGCGAATCCGTTGGGAGCCATTCTCTCCGCCGCCATGCTGTTGCGTCATTCCTTTCAACTGGAAGGTGAAGGGGCATGCATTGAAAGCTCAGTCAGGGCAGTGCTAAATGGCGGCTATCGCACCGCTGATCTCGCCGGCGCGGGCGGGGATTCGGTTTCGACTTCGGAAATGGGGCGGCAGGTTGTGGAGGCAGTGAAAGCGTCTTCCTCGTCCTTCATCTCGGCACAAGAGTCAGCCTGAGCGGGAAACTCGTCTCTGGGCAAATCCTGTGGAAAGGGAAAAACTTTTCCCGTTTCCG
The DNA here is from genome assembly GCA_035523915.1 of Candidatus Aquilonibacter sp. Classification (GTDB taxonomy): domain Bacteria; phylum Acidobacteriota; class Terriglobia; order Terriglobales; family Acidobacteriaceae; genus Sulfotelmatobacter. Next base: position 27,278 of record DATKPV010000138.1, read on the forward strand.
AACCTCTGCTCCCAGCATCCTACTAATTTACCTGCGCTGATTCGCAATCAGAAGATCAACAATAAGTTATGGTGTCGAAGTGTGCCAACCCGTCGTGCGGCGCCGTCTTTCGCTATTGGCACAAAGGAAAGCTGTTCCGGGTGGAGATTGGGCCACTACACGCCAAAACGCCGTCCGATGGGAATCGGGGGCCCCGGCGGACAGAGTTTTTCTGGCTCTGCGACGATTGCGCGGCTCGAATGACGCTGGAATACCACCGCGAGGAGGGAATGATTCTGAAACCGTTGGAACCGCCGTTCAGGAAAGCGTCTTAGGCGAGCGGGCGGAAGCCACTGCCTCGCCATCATATTTGCCGGTCAGGTCATACCAGCGAATGCGCAGCATCTCGAGAAACATGCGCGAGCCATCTTTCAGGGGATGAATCCGGGTTCCTCCGCTGTGTCCCCAAAGCACCGCGACTTCCTTCACCTGGAAGCCGAACTTGCGGGCGAGGAAGAGAACTTCCGGATCGAAGCCCCAACGCTCGATGCGCTGCAGGGGGAAAATCTTTTGCGCCGCCCGCCGGGTAAAGACTTTGAAGCCGCACTGCGTGTCGGCAAACTGCAAGCCCAGAGTAAGGCGGAGCAGCAGATTAAAGATGCGGCCGAAAACCTGACGATGGAAAGGCTGCCGCTGGGTCTGTAGCTCCGAGCGCAGCCAGCGCGACCCGATGGCGATGTCGGCTCCGGATTGCAAGGCCTGGAGCAGTTTCGCCATTTCCTCAATGGGCGAGGAGAGATCGGCATCGCTGAACAGGACGATCTCCCCGTGCGCGTTTAACATGCCGTTGCGTACGCTATAGCCTTTGCCCCGGTTGCCGGGATTCTCCAACAGCCGCAGACGGGAATTTGTTTGAGCGAACTCGCGAACAATGCCGGCGGTATTGTCGCGCGAGCCGTCATTGACCACGATGACTTCCGCATCCAGATTTTGCTCCCGCATATAGGCGAGCACCTTTTCGAGAGTGGCGCGCAGGCGCGTGCCTTCGTTGTACGCGGGAATCACGATACTGTAGGCGAGATCCAAAAGTGCTTAACCTCTGGCCGTGCTGGCGATACCATCCGAAGATGAACCAATCGGATGCGGCTGCGCTATTGTACGGTTGGATAACGTGGCTTCGGAAACCTTCTTGCGGCCGGTCATTTGACCACCCCGGCGGCGCTGTGTTCAACTCCACAGTTTAAGCGAACGAGAAAATGAAAACGAAAACGAGTACCACACTCGCGATTCTTATCAGTCTCTTATACGCATCCGTCCTTCTGGCGCCAGCAACGGGACAAACCAGCCAGGAAAAAGTCGACCTGATCGTCAGCGGCGGGATGGTGGTTTCCATGAACCCGCAGCGGACGATCTACGAAGACGGGAGCGTGGCGGTCCGCGGCGATACGATCGTGGCGGTTGGTCCGCGGAGTGCAGTGGAAGCGAAGTATACCGCCGGGCAGACGATTGAGGCGGCAGGCAGGCTCGTACTTCCCGGATTTATCAACGGTCATACGCACGTACCGATGACCTTGTTTCGCGGTCTGCACGACGATGTCACGTTGCACGACTGGTTGTACAAATTCATTTTCCCGGCCGAAGCGAAGAATGTGAATGAAGAGTTCGTGCGCTGGGGGACCAGGCTGGCCGCGGCGGAGCAGATTCGCGCTGGGGTAACCACCTTTGCCGATATGTACTACTTCGAGGATGCGGTTGCCGAGGAGACCAAGAAAGCCGGCATGCGCGGCATACTGGGCGAAACCTTCATCGACTTCCCCGCTCCTGACAACAAGAGCGAGGCCGAAACTCTGGCCTATACCGAGCGGTTCCTGAAGAAATGGCGGGGCGATCCGCTGATTCATGCGGCGCCGGCTCCACATTCCATTTACACGTGCTCGAAAAAAACGCTGCAGGATGCTGCCGCCTTAGCCAGGAAATATGATGCGCCGATTTTGATTCACGTGGCGGAGATGAAGAAAGAATGGGAGGACAGCGAGAAAGAGCACGGCATGTCGCCGGTGCAGTATCTGGAAAGCATTGGAGTGCTGGGGCCGAACCTGGTGGCGGCGCACTGCATTTTTGTGGACGAGGCTGATCGCAAACTGCTGGCGGAGCGGCAGGTCGGATGCGTGCATAATCCCTCAAGCAACATGATGCTGGCCAGCGGAGTGTCCCCGGTGCCGGAGATGCGGGCTGAGGGAGTTGCCGTGGGGCTGGGAACGGATGGGCCCGCGGGAAGCAACAACGATCAGGATCTGATGGAAGAGATGGATCTGGCGGCTAAGCTGGCCAAGATCACGAAAATGGATCCGTTGGCACTAAGCGCCAAAGCCGTTGTGGAGATGGCGACCATCGACGGGGCGCGGGCCGTGCATATGGAGAAAGACATCGGGTCGATCGAGCCGGGAAAGAAGGCAGACCTGGTGCTTATCAGTCTGGACGAACCGAACGCTGTGCCGATGTATGACGTCTACTCGCAGCTGGCCTATTCGCTGAAGGGAAGCGATGTTGAGACCGTAGTCATCGGCGGGCGCATCGTGATGCGGGACCGGAAGTTGCTTACCATGAATGAGGAAGAAGTGTTGCAGAAAGCGCGCGAGTACCGAAAGACTGTGGCGGCATCGCTGGGCATGAAATAGGGCAGCCAGAAATCCTCAGCTTTTGCGGCGCTGAGAGTTGGCGTGCGGCGTTGGAGGTTATGTGCTGATTCAGCATGTGCTCGTGGTTATCCTGGTGGTGGTGTTCCCGCTCTGGGATCATTACGAAATTCCGCGGCTCAAGGCGAGCACCGATCCGGGGAAAAGAGTTCGCTTATACAAGAAAATCATCGCTGCGGAGTGGATCTGCGCGCTGACCGCACTCCTGGCGGTGGGATTCACGGCATTGATGACGATCCGGATCAGGCCCGGTGAAATTGCCTGGCTGGCTAAGGGATCGAGGGGCAGCGCGTTCATGACCGGGATGGTGAGTACGATTGTGGTTGTCCTGTTGCTGCCCGCAATCCTGGCGATCTGGAGTGAGAAGGTTCGAGTCAAGGCTGCGAAAGCTGCCAAGTCACTCAGCTATCTTCTGCCGTGGACGCCGCAGGAGCGGCTCTGGTGGTGGCCGGTGTGCATCACGGCGGGAGTCTGCGAAGAAGTGCTCTACCGCGGATTTCTGCTGCACTATTTCCACACTGCGCCGTTTCATCTCACGTTGACGCGGGCTCTGATCGTGGCCTCGGTTATTTTCGGGATTGGGCACTTGTATCAGGGCATCAAGGGCGCGCTGGCGACGGCGATTCTCGGATTCGCCCTGGCGGTGGTGTTCGTCCTGACCGGGAGTTTGCTGATTCCGATGGTGGCGCACGCTTTGGTGGATCTGCGGGTTTTGCTGATGATCCCGGCGGGACAGCCACCGGAAGCTGCCACTCCGGCATAGCCCTTAGATCCGGCCCCGAGTCGGAAAAAACGGCCCCGCGCCCAAGCAGAACGCGGGGCCAATGCTCACCCTCTGCACAAACCTGAAAAAACTCAGGCAGCCTCCCGGCGGCGCTGGATGGTCTGCAGATGCTGCCTGTACTGCTGCGCATTGCTGACGATCTTGCGCTGCGGCAAACTGGTCAACCACTGCGTTCGCGGCGTCATCCGGCGCTCACGGCGAGAACCGACCGGGCCACGGTACTTCAAGCTGGCCGGACGTTTCTCCGCAGTCTGCTGCTGCCAGCCGCTGCCCGCGGTCACATCGAAGACTCCAATGTAGCCGCCGGCAAGCAACTGCAGCGGATTCTGGATTTTGTTCATACGGTCAAAGTGAGTGGACCCTTCCGGATGAAAGCTCTCAAACCAGGCGGGATAGACGAAGTCGGAAACCTGAATATTGTCGATCTGATAGCCGAAGCTGTCATCTTCGCAGGCATCGCACACTTCGTAGGCATAGAGGATTCCCGCGGTGTTCTCCTTCTGCACGAAAACATTGAGGTTGATGTTGGGATCAGCCAGCATCTCCAGAAGTTCATGGCTGGCTGTGACCGTCCAGGAAGTGCCAGCTTTGAGATCGCTGCCGGCGAACACCTTGCCCATGGGCAAGCCTTCGGACGTTAAATCGTGATATCCGAGGGCGCCGGCCTGGTCGGAATCATCGAGGATCACCAGCCACCAGCTTCCGCTTGGCGGCTGAGAGTTCTTGGGAATGAGGGTAATTTCGGCGTCGGTCCCCCAGGCCGGGCGAAAATCGTTGGTGACCTGCTTTTGCAAAGCGGCGATGACAGGCGTGATTTCTTCATCGCTGAGAACGGTGCTTTCGTTGATCACTGAAATCTGGGTAGTGGCGAGTTGGGCGTGGGCGTGTTGCGACATCTTGGCTTTCTCCTTTACAGAACAGATTGGGAGAACGCACAGCGTAAGTTGCGTGACTCTGTGAAAGGAAGCTTATACCCTGAAGAAGCGCAGCGAATGTTTTCGGGGAAGAAAAATTCGAG
>DATKPV010000139.1:0-21346 GCA_035523915.1 Candidatus Aquilonibacter sp.
GCGTCGATCCGAACAAATCCTGTCATTCCGAATCGGGCCGAAGGCCCGGTGAGGAACCTGCTTTCGTTTGCACTCTCATCACGGCCGGCCGTCCCCACTCGGCCGCCAAATCCTCCCAGGTCGGATTGTTCTGCACGATCAGAGCGACTTTCTTCTCGCGCCTCCACTTCTTGATCTCGGTCTCGCGCGCAATCGCGGCCGCCACGCTGTGAAACACTTCGTAGCACACCAGCCGATGAATTCTGTACTTTCTCGTAAAGTCACTCGCCTCACCGGCTCTGTGGCTTAAAACGCGATTCATCAGAAATGCAGTCACGCCGACGTAAATAATGCGGCTTCTGCTGGCAAGAATGTAGACGTAGTAAAGCTTTTCTGCCATCACGCACCCAATAAGCAGCAGGTTCCTCACCGAAATCTTCGGCTCGGTTCGGAATGACATCAGTTTGGTGATCGGACAGAATGGAAGCTGTGACGATGCTCACGAGGCATCTGTGGAAATATGCGTGACAGCCGATAATTCTGGGTTGACGGACAGCCGGTGGCGCGTTTCCCTACACGGCCGCCGAAACACAAACGGCCCCGGATTTCGGGAGCCGTTCGCGACAGCGAGTAACTAGTTCCCTGCCACGGTACAAAATCATTATCGAAAGAACCATCCGATAAATCAAGTTACTTTAAGGAGGGTCGTACCCTGCCTTACGAACCCTCCACTTGTCCCTGAGAGACAATCTTCCCGAAGGAAGGTGGACCTGAAGGGATTCGAACCCTCACCGTTTCCGTGGCAGGGAACTGTGCTGCCATTTACACCACAGGCCCACGCCGCAAGCTTATGTCTCTCCGCCGTTCTGGTGAGCGCCAGCTGCGGAAAATTTTCTCATTTGAGTTTTGTTTCGGGAACTTCGCTACTCAGCTGAAGATGCAAACGGCCTCGGACACCCGAGGCCATTCGCGGCAGCAATCGCCGCGGCTACGCTATGAAATACTCCGTAGTAAACGAGCCGGCGAATTCTGTACTTTCGCGTGAAGTCACTTGCCTCACCGGCTCTGTGGCTTAGAACGCGGTTCATGAGAAATCCGGTCATGCCCGAATAAATGGCGCGGCTACGGCTGGCTAGGATGTAGACGTAGTACAGTTTTTCCTTTGGCATTCGTGATCTCCGGTGCAGACAGCAGGTTCCTCACCACGGCCCCGCGGCAGTTCGGAATAACATCAGTTTAGATCGCCTGGCGATAGCAAAGCTGTGACGGTGCAACACACGCGATCTGTGGAAATGCCCTCCCAAGCGCGAGGAAGTCGGCGCGATTCGCCGGCCGATCTCTGAAGCCCCAGCAACACACCAACTCACAGTTCAACCCATCACGCATGAGCGTGATTCAACTCACATCTCCTAACCTTTCGCAAAACTACGGTGGGGATACGAATCGCTGTTGGTTTAGCGCTGATCGGGGCGTGATGATGGCGAGGTCGCGGTTCCGGTCGCGCGAGACATGGCTCGTCGCAGTGATCGATATAGCAGGCAACTGATACGAGAAGCAAAGCAATCCTAGAAAGAAAGGGGCAATCGTGTTTCAAGTCGGGGACGTAATCCGCAATCGAATCACGCGCGAAGAAGGCCACATCGTACGGGTCGTAAACGGTTCTGACATCGAACAGACAACCGGCGCCGATAAGCCTGCCCAGGGCTTGGCTTATGTGGTATTGCTTCCGTCCAATGGGCACTGGCGGGAGAGAGAAGTCTTGTGGCGCGACTCCGCGGTCGATGCTGCCGAGAGGGGCTCCGGCAGCTCTGCTGACGAGACGGGTATCGGGGATTCCACAGAATCGATGGCCTGAGGCTTTATAGCATCGTCAAGGCCTTTTCTCTTGACGCTCTGTCAGGTCCACCGTTTGGGGGGTGGTCAGGCCGGAGCTGGGCACGAGCAGCGAACGAACCGGCCTTGCTGCGTCAATCAGCGGCAGCGCCTTGATTGCCGGGGTCGTCCGTTGGCTTGCGCCTTGAAATGCGGTTCGATGGCAACCCAGCGTCACGAATCTTATAGAGCAGCGCCCGGTAACTGATGCTGAGAGCTCGCGCCGCTTGTTTGCGGTTCCAGTGATGGTTCTGCAAGACTTTGAGGATGATCTTGCGCTCCAGCTCGCGCACTGCCTGTCGAGTGAGTTTTTTCAGGGAAATCTCGCCGTCCAGTGGAATCTCGGCGCTGAAAAAATCTGGCGCTTTGGGCTGCAGGTCGCTGGAGATAACCTCTTCGCTTCCCAGGATCACGTACCGCTTCATCAGATTCTCAAGCTCCCGGATGTTTCCAGGCCAGTGATACTTTCGTAAGACTGCCATCAGCTCACTGGAAATCGGCTTGGCCTTCGCGTTGAACTTGCGGTTGTAATATTCGAGGAAGTATTGCACCAGATCGGGGATGTCGGCTGCGCGATCCCGCAGCGGTGGAACGTGGAGGTTCACCACGTTGATTCGGTAGAACAGGTCGGCACGAAAGCTGCCGTTGTCGATTTCCTGCTCCAGCTTGCGGTTCGTGGCACAAACCACGCGTACTTCCACCTTCTTATCTTCCTGCGCGCCGATTCGGCAGAACTGGCCGTCCTGCAGCAACTGCAGCAACTTCGACTGCAGAGAGAGATCAAGTTCTGAAATCTCATCCAAAAACAGCGTTCCGCGATGCGCCATTTCCACCCGGCCTGGTTTTGTGCCGAAGGCGCCGGTAAATGCGCCCTTCTCGTAACCGAACAGTTCGCTTTCCAGCAGGGTTCCGGGAATGGCTGGGCAATTCACCTTGACCCACGGCCCGCTCCTCCATGGAGAAGCCGCGTGGATCATGCGGGCGATGATGTCCTTCCCTGTGCCACTCTCACCCTGGATGAGCACAGGCACATTGGCGCCAGCCAATTTCGTCAACCGGTCGCGGACGGTCTGCATCAGTTCGGTGCGTCCGAAGACGACCGATTCGGGAGGCACTTCCCCTAGCGGTTGAATCAACGAGCTGACCGGGTTGGAGTTGCTCATAGCCATCGGGCTAAGCGTGATTCAACGTTGATGTGCAGACGGTTTCACAATCGGACGATGCACCCCTGGAGCCAAACCCCCAAGCGGAGACTCCCCTGGCCACCAAAGTTACACTATCTTATTGAAGAAAATAAACTTACCAAAGATGCTGAGACGTTCGACGGGGTAATGGCAAACGGAGGAAAAAGCCTCCAATTGGATAGGTTGGGGTATGAAATACTTTTCACACGGAAGAAGCCAGTTTCCTTCGGCCCACCGGCGGTAACAAGCGAGAAGTAACCAGAGGTTTGGAAAACTCCAGCCCGCACAGGTTGTAGCCTTCGGCATGTTCGAGGCGTAGAACCTTAGCCCGAATGTTGCGGGCAGCCTTGGGCAGTGGAGTTGATGCCGCGAGTGGGGAACTGGGTATCTGGAGCGTAACCCGCGCCAATGACGGGAAAGCACGGCGCAAGGCAACCAGCATGCCGCCAGCGCTGACGTTTAGCGCCGTGGTGAACTCCAAAATCTCTCCTTCGCTGCCTTCGCGGCCGCGAATGAAAACCGGTATCGCCAAGGGCAACCGCGGCCACCGGCGACGCTCCGTTCCTGGAATTCTCCGCTGCAAATATCCCTCTTTCTGGCGCTTTAACCTTGTGTTTCAAGCATCTTAGGGGCCACATTACAAAAACAAGCCGGGCCATTCACCGAACTTCAGGGCGCTCCTTCGGTGTTTCACCCCCAAAGTCACAAAATCACGGAGCTTTTCCCTGTTCCGTGGCTCACGATGGCGAAGGACCAAGGGCTAGAGGCGTTAGTCCCATCCGGGAGATAAGTGCAAGGTTTTGCTACACTTGGGAAATGAACTTGCATTTTTCATTGACAACTTTCAGACCCCAGCTTACGATCACAAAACGGCATTCTTCGCTGACCAGTTGAGTGCTTTCCCTCCCCGCGTCTGACCGCGATGCAGGTTTCCCTATGGCTACTGGGCAGAAGAACATGCGGATAACCGATCCTCGCGAGGGCCCCGTTGACCCCCTGTCGGCTGCACCCGGTAACGAGAATACCGATGCGAAGGAATTAGCCCGGGCGTACGACGATCTCCGCGAGCGTTTCCAACGCACCACCAATGCCCTGGCTTCCGCCGCCCATGATCTGAAAACTCCGCTGGCCATTCTCAACGGATATGTCGATATCCTTCAGAGCGAGAAACTCGGCCCTTTGAACCAGCGCCAACGCGAAGTTCTCCACGACATGCAAGCCAGCGGAAAGCGCCTGCAGCAATTCATTCAGGATTTCCTCACCTACAGCGCTCTGGAAACAGGCGGCCTGAAAATGCAATTCGAGATGGGCGACATCAATCAATGCCTCTCGGAGGTCTGCCGCTTATGGTCGGGCCGTTTCCAGGAAAAAGGGCTGGCTCTTTACTTTCTGGCTAACGATAAGCTGCCGTTGTTTCCCTTCGATTCCCCAAAGCTGGAGCGCGTAATTTCAAACCTGCTGGAGAACGCCTTCAAGTTCACACCGCAGGGCGGCACAGTTTGGTTGCACGCCGAACCTCACATGTGGGAGCGGCGAGCTGCGGCGCAGCCGGCGACTTCAGGAGAACGGCGGCGTCAGAATCTGGCCCAGCCGAATTCAGTAAAGGTCAGCGTCTCCGACACCGGACCTGGGATTCCGCCGGAATTCCACCTGGAAGTGTTCGACGATTTTTTCCGCCTGCCCAGCAATGAGAGTCAGGAAGGCATGGGTCTGGGACTGGCTATCGCGCGGCGGCTGGTTAACGGCATGGGTGGGAAGATCTGGGTGGAAAGTGATCAGACCGGCTCCAAGTTTTCCTTTCTCGTTCCCTTGAAAGCACCCATCAACTCAACCGGTAAGGGAAAACAGCGATGAGCAAGGCCTCGAATATTCTGCTGGTGGATGACGAACCCGGGATGCTGCGTTACATCCGGACTCTGTTGGAAGTTGACGACTATAAGGTGGAAACCGCATCCACCGGGGAAGAAGCGCTGAGCCAGGTGGAAAAGGGCCTGGAGCCGGATCTGGTGCTTCTCGACGTCCTGATGCCGGGAATCGACGGCCTGGAGACTCTCGAGCGGCTTCGTCAGATGAAGCCGGGGGTGAAGGTGGTGATGCTGTCGTGTGTGAGCGATACGCGTAAAGTGGTCCAGGCGATGCGTCTGGGCGCGCAAGACTACCTGACGAAACCTTTTCAGAAGTCCGAACTCGATGCAGTGCTCGACCAATGCCTGGGCCAGGGAAAAGAAAATTTTGCGGGAGAAGTCGAAGAACTCAACGATGATGTTTTCTTCATTGCCGCCAGCCCTGCCATGCGCAAGATTCGTTCGCAGGCCGCTCTGGTAGCCCATGTGGATATTCCGGTCCTGCTCCTGGGTGAGAGCGGCACAGGCAAGGAAGTACTGGCGCGGTTGATTCACAAGCTTTCCCCGCGCGCTCATCGCACCTTCCTCAAAGTAAATTGCGCCGCCGTTCCCGGAGATCTTCTGGAGAGCGAACTTTTCGGTTACGAACCCGGTGCATTTACCGGAGCGACGCATTCCAAACCGGGGAAGTTCGAGCTGTGTAACAAGGGGACGATCCTGCTCGATGAAATCGGTGAGATGCCGCCTCTGTTGCAGGCCAAGCTGTTGCACGTGCTTCAGGACCAGCAGTTTTCGCGGCTGGGCAGCCGGTCGGTAATCAAGGTCGACGTGCGCATCCTGGCGGCGACTAACATCGACATCCCACAGGCTCTTGCGACCAAGCGGCTGCGCGAAGACCTCTACTACCGCCTGAACGCATTCACCCTGCAACTGCCGCCCCTGCGCAACCGCAAGGAAGAAATTCCCATCCTGCTGAAGCACTTCATGACGCGGATGGCGGAACGCTACGCACGCTCTCCGTTGCCCCTGTCGTCCCAGCTGCTGGAGGCTTGCCAGGCCCATCCCTGGCCGGGCAATCTGCGTGAGCTGAATAACTTTCTGAAACGCTATTTGATTCTGGGAGACGAGAAGCTGGCCGTAGCCGAACTACAGCCTCGCGATGACGGCACTGGGGGCGCCCGCAGCGACTCGCGCAGCCGAAGCACTGAGGCAGGCGGAGGATTGAAGTCGCTGGCCCGCAGCGCCAAGGATGAAGCCGAGGCTGAGGCAATCCGGAAGGCTCTGGAGCAGACCAACTGGAACCGCAAACAAGCGGCAGCGTTGCTGCAAATCAGCTACAAGGCCTTACTCTACAAAATCCGGCAATATGGCCTCGCCGAGACCAAGTCACACCACAAGCTCTCAGCCGGGGCTTGATTCCCAGTTCAGCTCCCAGCTCGTTTCTACTGCACGGTTAGGTTGCAGGTCGCAGTATGGGTTACAGAACCGGAGGTTGCTATGACGTTGATGGTATACGTACCTGGTTGCGTACCGGCGGCCGCTATCTGTTGTGTACTGCTCTTGCAGGCGGGTTGAAGGAGGATCAGCGTACCTACCAGGAGTACCAGGAGTCCCCCGAAAATGCGTTTCCGACTTCCTTTACCGCGGGTTCCGAGCCCAACAAACATGAGGCCCGGGAGTCCTACCCAAAACACGTAATATAGGCTGTGGTTCATCTTCAGGTTGGCCGTCGGCTGGGTTCGCGCCGTGGTGGCCAGGCTGAGCGTGGTTGAGACCGGGCTTTGTCCTGGCGTGAGTGAACTGGTTTGGAAACTCGCGGTCGTCGCATTGGGCTGGCCGCTCGCACTCAAGGAGATGCTGGTGGAATAGACCGGGTTCGGGGTAAGGGTTACGGTGTAAGTCGCGGTTTGGCCGGCGGAAACCGGCTGGCTGCTGGGTGCAACACCCACAGAAAAATCGGATGCGGTAAAGGGCGCCTGCGCGGTGTCGTTATTAGGATTCGGGTCACTGTTGAGAGACGAGGATACGGTGGCCGTGACCTGGTAATTTCCGGAAGCGCTGGGAACCACGTTGAATGTTATGGTTGCGCTCGCGCCCGGCTGCAGCGAGTCGACCGTGCAGGTAATGTTGCCGCCACTCACCTGCGTCGTGCAGGTTCCCGTGGTGGCGCTAGCGCTTTTGAAGGCAACACTGGAGGATGAAGTCGATCCGGTAACCACGACGTTCGTAGCTAGATCCGGACCGTTGTTGATCACAGTAAACTTGGTCGTGACCTGATTCCCGGCGCCCACCTCGCCTATGGGAGAAACCGTTGGGGCCACACAGTTCATACATAAATCCGCAGCCGTACCCAGCTTCGCGAAAAACTCATTGCTGGCGCCGTTGCGGGTGGACTGCAGCGGGTTATCGGTGGGGAGATTGGTAGAGTCTGTGTCTCCGGCAAAATAAGTATTGGTGTTGCGGTCAGTGGTGATACTGGTACCGCGGTCGTTTCCGCTGCCCCCAAAATACGTGAGGTAAGAGCCGATTCCCGTCTGCCCGGCGACAGTGGCGGTGTCAATCCGAGCAAAGAATGCGTCCGTCTGTGTCCCGCCGCCGGTGCCGTTCAGAACGCTCTGCAACGCCCCGGCAGTAACCGGCAGGTTTGGAGAATTGGTCGAGCCGGTCACCAGCGCCCCGCTGGCTGTGTCGACGGAAAGGGCCAGGCCGTTGGTCGTAGAGCCGTCACTCGTGTTTCCTCCGATGTAGGAAAAGTAGGTCAGGTTCATATTCGTGGAACTCGGGTTATTGAAACGGCCTACATAGGCGCATGTTCCCCCGCTGGCCGGTGCACACGTGGACTGGAAGGCCGCCGTTCCGGTGGGGACGATGAAGTCGGTGGAGTTCGTGGTCCCGGTGATGTAGACGTTAGCCGCGCCGGAATCAATCGCCACGCCTGTGCTCGAGTCCGTGCCCGTGCCCCCCAGGTACGTGGACCACTTCAATTGTTGACCTTGCACGGTGTTGGGATTCAGCTTGGCCACGAATGCGTCGGCATTCGTGGTAGACGTAGTGTTCGGGCATGTCACAGGACTAGTAATGACCGTGGGCGGCGGGGTATCGAGACAGGGCTGATAGGCATTGAGAATGGGAAAATCCGGGGGGCGTCCAGTTCCGGTGAAAACAAAACTGGTCGTTCCCGAAAAATAGATGTTGCCCGACGCGTCTACTGTGATGCCTCCACCCACAGCGGTGGCGTCGCTCGGGGTTTCGCCACCGAAATAAGTCGAGTAGGCGATGCTGGCTCCGCCTGCGGTCACGGTGTTGACCTTGGTCACAAAAAACTGCAAGGGGGCCAGCGGAAAAGTCTGAAATCCAGTCTGCGCTGCCGGTGGCGCCTCGGTTGCCGGAAACAGATCGGTGATGCTCGGCTGATCGTTGGAGGTCGTGGTACCGGTGATGAACACGTTGCCGTTGGCGTCGATGGTCATGCCGCTAGAAACGTCGTTACCGTCGCCGGACAGATAGGAAGAATAGTTCAAAAAGCCGGAGCCGGTGGGGTTCAGCACGCTGACAAAAATGGAGGAACACGTGGCGGTGCAGGTCACGGTTTTTGTCTCCGGAGCGGTCTGGTAGGCCGTGGTCTGCGTGGTTGGGAAATCACTCGAAGTCGTGTTGCCCACCAAATAGGCGTCGCCGGAACCATCTACCGCCACGCCGGTCGCACTATCGGCGCCCGCCGTGCTGCCTCCGAGGAACGTAATGTAAGAGACGGAGGGCGGGCTGGTGGGTTCAATCTTGGCGACGAAAACGTTGGCGCCGGGACCGAGCTGTGTCGGAATCGTTCCAGTTAAAGGAAAGCTGTTGGCCGGCGAGGTTGTGGTACCCGCCAAATAGATAAACGACCCCGAAAGATCGACCGCGATAGACGGCGATGTGTCCGACCCGCTACCACCGAAGTACGATTCGATTTCGGGTATCGGGTCGATGATCAATTCGCGGGAGCGGTCATAAGGTCCAATCTCGAATCCGGCACGATTGCCGGCATGCACTACGAAGCCGCCGGAGACGCTCTGCTCACGGTCTCCAAAGCGCTGATAAATGTGCGGAGCGTGAAACAGTACGCGGTCACCTGCCTCGCCGTCCAGAATCAGGTCGCCGTTATGCAGCGCGAGACCGTTTGCGCCGTCAAATTCGATCTCGGCGCGGGAGGGGTCAGCACCCGCCGCCACGTGGAAGTCGTATTCCAGTCGCCCACGATTTCCGTAGAAGACCAGGTCGATGCCGGGATAAATGTCCTTGTACTGCACGCCAGCGAATTGCGGGATGTTGCGGCGCCATTTTCCGGGATCATTGCCGAGCAAGTAGTTGCTATGGCCGGGGAGCAATCCGGTTCCGTAAAGCGCTGCATGCGGGTTGGCGTTCACCAGCTTCACCCGCAGCGCGGCAACACGCGACGCGGATTTCGCCGGTGGCGCGGGCACGGCCAGCACAGCGCCCGCGGAATCGAGAAAGAGTCCATAGCCAATGCCGTGTGCCAGGAAGCGGACGTTCGCCGCGGCCTGGCCCTGGTTTGGTTCGAAAATCAGGGGCAATCCGCCGCCCCATGAGCGAAGATTGGCTTGGGTGTTCGCGGGGTTGCGACGCACAGAAAAGGCCGTTTGTACCATCGGAGAATCGGGAAGGTTGTTAGCCGCAGTGGGCGAGTGGCGGATGCCCGGTGCCAGCAAGAGGCAACCAGCCGCCACCAGCGTAAATCCAGCGCCAAGAGCCCGCGCCCGCCTGCGAGTCGAACCAAAACCATTTCCTATCACGCAATCCTCCGATTCATCCAGATCGTCCCGCTATAACCGAACCTGTTCAGATCTTGGAGAGAATTGAAACCGCGCGCAGGTCAGCCTTAACCCGGCGCCGGCGAAGCCGCCCGTTGTTTCCTATCGATGACTGGCGGAAAAATAAACAACTACTTAAACATCCGATGGATTGCCAAGTCAAGCGAGGCTCGCCCCTGCCCGCTTTCAAGATTCGTCAGATGCAGCAGAGTCCACTGAAAGATGCCACGAGCTACAACCCACGATGTAGAACATTCTGCTTAACACGAAAGTGGCTGAACGAGCTTGCAGAGCGCACCGCCGTGTGCGCTTTCTGCAAAGCATTGCACCCTGCCATTGCCTGCGGCCTGCGATTCCCGGCAAAGCTGCTGATTTGGCCGCCAGCAACTGTCCCGGCTTGGCGCGCAACAATGGCACCGCGATTGCTAAAAACATCATTCGAAGCTGCCGCCGAAGCATGCCTCTCCCCGATTCTGATAATTGCAGGCTGGGTCGGAAAGCTTCCCGGGAACATTTACCGATGCAGTTCCGGGAGCTTTTTGCTCTTGCAAACAGATGCCATTTCTATAAATTGGGGCTAGGAAAGCCGGAGTGGGGTTATTTTCGATCCGGCTGCAACCTGCGGCGGATCGTTGCAGCAGACTTGGGAGGAAATAGTTGCTTTCCGGGATGACACCTCGAATGGAGACAGACAGTCCAGAACGCAGGATGATGCGGCGCTTCGACATGCGCCTGCCTGCGATCGTGTCCGTGGAGGGTGAAGGTGATTTCCACACCGAAACCCAGAACGTGAGCGCACGCGGAGTTTTCTTCTACCTCGACCACCCTCTACCGACGGGAACACGCTTCGAAGTCACTCTCACTTTCCCGCCCCACATCACGCTAACTGACGCTGTCCGGGTGCGCTTCACGGCACGCGTGATCCGAATCGAACATCCGCTGCCATCGGCCCGCATCGGAACGGCCGCGATGATCGAAGACTATGAGTTTCTCCGCTCCGGTGGAACTCCCGATCTGCTCAACTCGCTGCCTGGAGAGTGGAAAGCGGCGAACTGAAGCGGCTTCCGCCCGTTCGACTTGCAGCTATCTTTGGCTGCTTTCGTCCAACTCTTTCAGTTGCCGGCGCAGGCGGGCCGAACGGCGCACCAGGCTGCCGATATATAGCGCGTGAATCGTCCATGTAGCGATGTAGGCAGCATATAGAAATTTGACGGCGTTCATTGCGGCACTCCGTTCAGGGATTCCAAGGCCTGCGCCTCCTCCACTTCGCGGTGCAGCCGCTCCAGCCGATAGCGTGACCAGCACACCAGGAAGGCAAAGCATAGAAAAGCCAGCCAGTTGAGCAGCAGCACCTGCAGCATGCGGGGATCGATCGATCCGCCTCCCCCGATTACCGGTTGCGGATGCTGTGTGCGGAAAAACCAGATAGAAAAATAAACCAGCGGCACATCGAGCGCTCCAAAGACCGCCAGCGCCGCGGCCAGCATATGGGTCTGCGCGCTATGGGAGAAGCGGCGCAACATCAGATAGCTCACATAAATCAGCCACAGCACTAGCGTCGAGGTCAACCGAATATCCCCTGGGGCCCACCAGATGCCCCACACTGGACGCGCCCAAATCGGCCCGGTGACCAAAACGACGGTACAAAAAACCACGCCAACTTCCGCGCTGGTTACGGCCAAAACGTCCAGCGCCTGACCGGGAAACCACTTCCCGATCGCAAAATAGAAGGCTGGTATCAGGACGATCGTGGTTGCGATCGCGCTCGGCCGCATCCCGGCTGGCAATTGCTGAGCCACTACAGGGATGAATGGGGCAACGAGTCCGACGATCCCGATCGCGAGGGCAATCCAGTTCGCTGCGCGCTTCGTCGACGGCTTCGCCCTGACCAGGTATTGCACCGAAGCAATGAAATTGATGAAGAAGAGGAGAAATGCCGTCCATGCCGAGGGCACGTGATAGTAGATGATGCGATACACGTCACCCTGTAACGCGTCGGTTGGAGCAACGATCAGGGCCTGATACCCGGCATAGATCAGCAGACACGCTGTCAGCACCGCCAGGATGGGGAACGCCCGTTTCATTCTGCCTGTAAAACCGTCTCGAACAAGGCCAGACAAGCTGTAGTAAACACCACATCGTAGGTGAGAAGCAACACGATGTAGAAGTGCGCGGGATTGTTGCCGGTAAGAATTGCGGTTGTACCCGCGACCATTCCGAGCACGGCTGGAATGGAGATAGGAAACAGAAGCAACGGTAGCATGAGTTCGCGGCTGCGCGTGCGCACCGACATCGCAGCAAAAAAAGTTCCGTTCACCACCAGCGCCCAGGTTCCCAGCAGCCCTACGGGAATCAACTGCCAGGCTGGTCCCAGTACGTGCAGGTTGTAAAAGACCACGAACAACGGCGTCATCAGGGCTTCGAGGAGGCTGACGAAAATGAAATTGCCCAGCACTTTGGCGAGAAAAAGAGCATTGGCCGGAGCAGGAGAAACCCGGTAGGCATCGAGCACCTGGTTACGCAACTCCCGCGCCCAGGTTTGATTGAGTGCCACCACGGCGGCAAAGAGAAATGCTACCCACACCAGGCCGCCAACAATGTGACGCGACTCCTCTGCCAGTGGATCGAAGGAAAAACTGAAGATCACCACCACCAGCAACGAGAAAAACAACATCGCGTTCAGCGCATCTTTGGAGCGCCATTCCAGGCGGATGTCTTTTGCCAGCGTCGCCAGCGTAAGGCGCCAGAGGGAACTCATGGCGCCTCCGGAGGAGGCTGCTGGCCTGAACTCTCAGCGGATGGATGTGCCGGGGAAAAATGCGTGCTTCGAGCCACGATTTTGCCGGCCTGCATCCAGATGAATTCGTCGGCTGTTGCCGTCAGCAGCGACGCCTGATGCGTAACCACAAACACCGTCTTCCCGGAGTCGCGCACCCTTTTGAGCAGACCTACCATTTCACCGGCGGAGTGGACGTCGACATTGGAAAACGGCTCGTCAAGCAAAAGAATCTGCGGGTCATGAAGAATCGCCCGTGCCAGGGACATACGCTGCCGCATACCTTGCGAATATTGGCCTACCGGCCTCGCGAGCGCGGGATCGAGTCCCACAGCCCGAATGACTGCCTGGCAGCGCTCATCGCCCGAAATGCCATACAAGCGGGCAAAGTAGCGCAGGTTTTCCATGCCGCTCATCTCGTCGTACAGCAGCGAAGGATGCGCCATGTAGCCGATATCGCGACAGGCGGCGCGCGGACTCGCGCCCAGAATCGACACTTGCCCGCGCGTGGGATGGGCCAGTCCGGCCAGTGTGCGCAGCAGAGTTGTCTTCCCTGCTCCGTTGTCCCCCAGAATGGCGTAAAGCTTGCCCGCGGTAAACTCTGCGGTTACGCCGCGGAGAGCCGCAAAGCGTCCAAACTGCTTGATGAGGTTGCTAACCGAAACGATAGGAAGTCGGGACGGAATGGGGAGACCGGTCACGAGTCGCAAAGTATAGCGGCAGAATAAGGGATAACGCTACGATAGCGACTCTATGCATTTGCCCCTAGATTTGCAAAGTGGCGTTTGAAGAAACCGATATGATTGGTGGGATTCGGGGTGAGGGGCGATGAAGGTGCAGACCCGCTGAGTCCAGCACCTTCATCGTTTCTGGCTACCGAGTGTTCACTTTCCTGATTTGTAAGGCGATGGCCGCAGTGCCAGATGTCTCTTTGACTGGCCTGCCGCCTTCGCAACATCACCCATTGTCGCGGGGCAGACATCCCCACCGAGCGTGGTGTTTGTCACGTTGTTGAATGTGTCAGGCGTAGTCGTGTTGCCCGAACCAGACCCGAGCAGAATTCCCGCGCAAGCTTCGTTGATGGTGTTGTTGGTTACGGTATTGTTATTGCCGGTGCCGCAGGTCGAATCGATGTGCACCCCGGATTCGCTGCTGCCGTACACGCTATTGGCATGTGCGGTGTTGGAATTTCCGCACAAGTCGATTCCGTCGAACAGTTGCGTTCCAGCCACCTTGTTGCTAGTGATGATGTTGTTGTCAGCGGGACCGCAGGAGGCCCCGTCACAAAGGTTGTAGGTGTCGGTGTCAGCAACGATGCCGAACTGCGCGCTCCCCACCTCGTTTCCGGACACCATGACTGCGTCCGAAGCGAAAATGAGAATACCGCTGGCCGCGTCTCCCGTGTCGCTGCTGGTGTCGGTTCCCCAGATATTGTCGTTCACAACGTTCGCCATGACCTTGCCCGTGGCTCCAAAACCCACCTGAACGCCGTTTTCTGCCGCGTTTATTTCATTCAGATAGAATCCCTGCCAGTTCCTCGCCGTTGCGCCCAGGCCCACAATGTAGTTGCTGCTGATGGTGACCACTGGCCCGCTCGAACCCGGACCCGTAGCCGCGCCAGTGGCCGTAATTCCATTTTTCTGGTAACTCCGCACGGAATTGAAGGAGACAGTTACCGCGTTGGGGGTCAGGCTCTCGACGTTGATGGCCAGGCCATTCTGGCAACCTCCGTAATCCGCGTAATCGGTCTGATATTGGTTTCGCACTACATTATTGGTAATCGTTCCAGGCGTGTTTTGAAAGTAAATGCCTTCGAGCGTGAGGCCGCAACTGGCCACATCGTTCCCGGTACCGTCCACGGTGAGATGTGAAATGGTAACGCCGCCGCTCGTGCTGGCTACGAAGATTTGAGCGGCCACCGGGTTGCCGAAGATGTCAGAGCCGTTCTGAAGCAGACCTCCCGCCGGTGGCACGATCACGGCGGCATCCATCGTGCCCGCAACGACGCCGGTCAGAGTCAGCTTCTTGGTAATCATCACTTGCTCAGGGTAAGTTCCGGGGCAAACCTTGATTGTCGACCCGGCTGGAACCGAATTCACCGCCAGCTGAATCGTAGAGTAGAAGGGTAGGTTCGTGCACGTGCCCACCGCTACGGTTGAGCCGAAAGCGCCCAGGGGGAGAACAGAAACCAACGCTGCGAGCAATAGGAGCCGGGTAGACACACGTCCAAGACTGACATCGAAATGCATAACACATCCTCCTCAAGAATTTTTGTTGGAAAGTGCTTAGGCCCGGAGTTCTCCGCAAACGAACTCGCGGAGAAAACTAACCCTCGTCAGGAGGGCCGTCAATCGCCCTTTTTGGCGAGAACTTACACCTTTCGGGCTATCGCTGTGGAAAAAAATTAACAATCGCGGGAGATCTATATGCTGGCATAGCTCACGCAGGCAGGCTGAAAAAGACCTAAGTGGTCAAAGACTGAAGACTGGGGCCCGCTGAAACCGTTCGCCTACGTCATGCTCTTCGCAGGCTCGGCTGAGTTGGCGGGAGTGCTGCCGGGCGCGCCATTTTGCTTTGGCGCATACTTCGAAGCGCACTTGGCCTGCAGTGCCTTGGCATGAAACACGCCGTCGTGGCCAAAGCTGCCGTCAGCCAGGGCCTGAGAGTCGTCTTTGAATGTATCCGGGGGAGCCTCCGTGCCGGTGTAGTCCACTTGAAGCTTCTGGTCCTGTTCGACCAGAACGAACTGCACATGGGTTCCATCACGCTTGATCGATCCCGGTTGAACATTGCCCGCCACCCGCAGCCGCTTGGTGTAGGCGCCATTGCCCATCGCGTGCAGCTCTTTAATCGTGACATAGTAGCTCTTGCTGTCTTGCACACCTGTGTAGGCGAGATAGCCCATCAGCAGGAGAATGACGCCGGTGGCTGCTCCGAATTTCAAGTAAGTCTTTGCCTGGCTCGACATAGAATCAACCCCACCTTCAGAACTCTACGCGTCATAGCAACCGGAATCAAGATTCTGCAGGGACGTGGGCATGGAGCCGTTTTCCCGTTTCTGCGATGAGTCCGCTCAAGCCTCATGGTCTCTTCAATCAATGATCTCGGCTAGAATGTGAGTGGTTCGCACATCATGATCCATCCCTGGCACGACGTAACTCCCGGCGACAAACTTCCGCAGGAATTCGACTGCGTCATCGAGATTCCCTTCGGCTCCAGCGTGAAGTACGAATTGGACAAAGCCAGCGGTCTGATCAAGCTGGATCGCATGCTCTACTCGGCGGTTTACTATCCGGCCAACTACGGCTTCGTCCCGCAAACGCTGGCCGAAGATGAGGATCCGCTCGACGTTCTGGTCCTCTGCCAGGAGGCGGTAGTGCCGCTCACCATCATTCACGCGCGCGCCATCGGACTCATGACCATGATCGATTCAGGCAAGAAAGACCATAAAATCATCGCCGTCGCCACCGAGGATCCGGAGTTCAACTCGTACCGCGAAGCTTCGGAGATGCCAACCCACCGCATGCTTATGCTGCGAAGATTCTTTCAGGATTACAAGCAACTGGAGGGCAAGGCGGTTGAAGTGGACGAAATACGGCCTGCGGGAGAAGCGCACCCCATCATTTTCGACGCGCTGCACCGCTACAGCGAGCAGCGGCGCAAGGGCTTCAAGACGCCGGTCAAACATTAGCGCGCGTAGCTCCCACAGGAGTTCGGCCTCGACTTTCCGCCGGCGAGGAGTTTCCGATGGCAAACGATCCGGCTTCGCCGAGCCGGTCAGAGGGCGGCCGTTATTCCTGGTTAACCGCCCTCGTTTCGCTGGCAGTCGGCTTCCTGTTTCTGGGCCTGTGGTTCTGGCTGCTGCCGCGCTGGCTGAGCTTCAATGTGAATTTGTCAGGAACGGCGCGCTGGCGGCTGCTGGCGGCGATCCCTTCGGCGCTGGGTTTCGCTGTCGCCCTCCGCTGCATGTGGGATTTCGGCTGGACCGGACGCGGAACACCCGCACCCATCGCTCCCCCGCAACGATTGGTGGTCGTGGGTTTCTACCGCTATGTGCGGAATCCCATGTACGTCGGCTTCTTCGCGGGATGGATTGGGCTTTGGGTTATCTTCGGCCATGCGAACCCTATTTTGATCGCTTTCGCAGCGTCCGTAGTGCTTGGCGTTCATCTCTTTGTGGTCTTCTACGAAGAGCCTACCCTGCGCGCGAAGTTCGGAGCAGACTACGAGGAGTATTGCCGCAACGTGCCCCGCTGGTGGCCTCGAGTGCGGCCTTGGAACCAGCCGCGGTAATTAGCGCGGTTACCCCCGCGACCTTCCGCTGGGTTACGCTGGAGCTAAAGCCGGTAGCCGCTCCCGCCGATCACTCACACATGGATGTCGCTAGCATTGCGCTGCAGGGATTGTCGCAATCCGAAACTCAGCTGGATGCGGCCGCCTCCAGCTTGGTAGACTCGGCGACTGGAACTTCGGGCAGCGCGAACCTCGATACTCTAGACCTCAGCACAAACATCCTCGAACTCATAGCGGCGCAGACTCAATTTTCCATCGACCTCAGCACAGTCAAGGCCGCCGAGCAGGTTCAGCAAAGCACGATCGATCTCCTCGCTTGAAACTTCACCAAACGTGGCAGGCATTTTCCGACACCATAGGCTGTCCTGCCTTGCAGCCCCAAGCCCTTTGAAACTCCGGCATGTTCTGCACCACTCCGTTTACGCGATACTTCCCCGGTGAGTGCGGATTGGTGGTGACCAGCATGCGCAGCAGCTCAGGGCGTAATTTCTGGCACCACACCCGGCCGAATCCCAAGAAGAAGCGCTGTTCGGGCGTGTAGCCATCGATCTTCTGATCTTCCTGGCCGGACTTGTCGTCAGCGATCATGCGCTCGAGGGCCATCAGGGCGATGCGAGCCCCGCCATTGTCCGCAGTATTTTCGCCCAGGGTCAGGCGGCCGTTCAGCTTCAGGTTGTCCACTGCCACGAAATTGGAATACTCGTCCGCGATGCAGCTGGCTCGCTTTTCAAATTCCTTGCCATCCTGCGCCGTCCACCAATCGCGTAGATTGCCCTGCGGATCGAACTTGCGCCCCTGGTCGTCGAAGCCGTGTGTAAGTTCGTGGCCAATGACCAGACCGATGCCGCCGAAGTTCACCGCGTCATCCATGCTCTTGTCGAAAAACGGCGGCTGCAGAATGCCGGCAGGAAACACGATCTCGTTGTAGGAGCCGTTGTAGTAGGCGTTTACTGTCGGTGGAGTCATGCCCCATTCGTTGCGGTCCAGCGGCTTGTCGATCTTGGCGATCTGCCGCTTGGCCTCGAACTCTTCGGCCCGCTCAACATTGCCCAGCAGGTCATCCGGCTTGATGAGTACCGAGCTGTAGTCGCGCCACACGGCGGGATAGCCGATTTTGTTGCGAATGGCTTCCAGCTTGATTTGCGCCTGCTTTTTGGTCTCTGGGCTCATCCAGTCAAGACTCTGAATATCCTGGCTCAGAGACTTCTCGAGAGCGTCCACCATTTTGAGCATGCGCTGCTTGCTCTCCGGACCGAAGGTGAGCTCAACATAACGCTGCCCGAGGGCTTCGCCGAGCTCGTCGTCGACTGCGTTGACACACCGCTTCCAGCGCGGCTCGAGCTCCTTCTGGCCGGTGAGGGCCTGCCGCATCTTGAAGTTGGCCTCGACAAACGGCTGGGAGAGCCAGGGCGCCGACGCCCGTAACAGATGCCAGGTGGCATAGGTCTTGAGGGAATCGAGCGGTAAGGCGGCCAATACGCCGTTTACCTGACGGAAGAAGTCCGGGTTGCTGACGTTGATTTCCGTGAAGGAAGGAGCGCCAACGCCAGCGAAATAGCGGCTCAGATAGAAGTTCGGCGCGATCGCCTCGGCCTCCGCGCGAGTCATTTTGTGATCACGGTTTCTGGGATCGCGGCGTCTGGTTCTGTCCATCGAGTCAGCCGCGAGCTGAGTCTCCACCAGCAGAACGGTTTGTGCTGAATCGGCGGCCTGCTGCGGCGACTGGCCTGCCAGAGCAAATAACTGCGTGGCGTATTCCACCAGATGCTTTCTCGCCTCGACCTTGTCGGCATCGTCCTTGATGTAGTAATCGCGGTCGGGCAGCGACAAACCTCCCTGATCGATATATGCAATGACCTCGTCGGCGTTGTGCAGGTCGGAGTTGGAATAAAAGTTGAACAAGGCATCTGCTCCAATCAGGTGTAAGCGCGCCAGCTCTTCGATCAGCGCAGCCTGGCTGCCAACTGAGGCGATGCGGTCGAGTTCCGGCTGGAGCGGCGCGATTCCTTTTGCGTCGACGGCTTTTTCGTCCATGCACGAGCCGAAGAGATCGCCGATCTTCTGATCGATGGCGTTACGTCCGGGGCCGCCCGCGGCCGCCTTCTCCAGAATGCCGCGTTCAATTTGCAGATTGCGTTCATCGAGCTCGGCGAAGCTGCCCCACGATGAGCGGTCTGCCGGTATCTCCGCGTTCTTGATCCAGTTGCCGCAAGCATACTGATAGAAGTCGACACAGGGATCGACGCTCTTATCGATGTTGTCAAGACTGAAGGCTGGTCCCGGTTTGACCGAGTCCGATTGAGCGAAGCTGCCCGGGGCCAGTAAGAACGCGAGAGATAACAGCACGGCGAAAACACGGAACACACGCATGGGGGTCATCTCCTCATTGAGAAGCTGTCGGTTTCAAGCGCTGTCGCAAGACAAACAAGAAATCCTAGGCCGCATTGCACCTGCCTGACAAGGACAAACCGAGCGTTCTCATTAAAAAGCGGATTGGAAACATTAGACATACCCACAGCGAAATTGTTTTCACCTTTCACAGAATGTGCTGTTTCGGTGAGCTGGCAAACAAGCGCGTTTCGTAGAGAAACGTGTTTCGGACTTGGGCCAGCGCTTGCTCTTTGACAACTGCGCGTTCCCCGGGGCACAGTCAGGCGGCGGAGTCTCCCTCATGCATCGCCGCTCTCAATCCATTTTTTAAGGAGACCGATGTTTCTCGGAGTCCGATTGCTTATGCTGGTGTTGCTGCTGGTGACCCCGCTCGCCGCCCAAAGATCGGATTTCAAAAAGATCACTGCCGACACGCTTCCTGCCGCGCCCTTGCAGCCAGTCCAACCGGCCGCCTCACCTTCCGCGCGCATTCCAGAAAAAGTCTTTGACAAGAAATTTTTCCTTGTCATGGGCGGCCTGGGCGGCGCCGAGAGCTTCCGCTTCACCACTCGCAAGTTGGTGATTGAGCATGAATATGCAGCCGGAGCTCCCTGGGTCACGAGCGTGCCGCATAATCAGCGTCTGATTCCGAAGAATCTGGCCGTGTTCGGCAGCGAATTTCTTGTCGCTTACGAAATGAAAAAATCTCATTCCTGGCTGCCCGGGGACCGCGTCATTCGCAAACTGTGGTGGGCCTATCCGCTGGCCATGACCGCGATTCATATCAAGAACGCGGTTGGCAATATTCGCACGCAGGGCCCCGGAGGTTGCACCTCGATCGAGTGCGCCGAGCAAATGCAGGGAGCGGTTTCTTTGCCCCTGCGCTAGCGCCGTCGCAGACATGTTGTGTGCCCCGGGGCATCTTCTCCGGGGCGCGCCTACCAGTTCAATCGGGTCCTCTCTCGTCCAGCCACGCGTATAATTGATTCTTCACGAGAAATCCTTCCTTGAGGTTTGCTCACTCATGAGTTCCCCGAATGATTACGGCAATGGCAACGGCTACAGCGTTCCCAAGCCGCGCGCGGAGTGGATCGCGCAACGCAAACGTGAAAACAGCGATGGCAACTTCTCACAGATGCACTATGCCCGCCAGGGCGTGATTACAGAGGAAATGGGCTATGTCGCGCACCGCGAGAAACTTTCGCCCGAAACGGTGCGTGATGAGGTTGCCCGTGGCCGCATGATCATTCCCGCAAATATCAACCATCCGGAGCTTGAGCCGATGGCGATTGGCGTGGCTTCGCTGTGCAAGATCAATGCGAATATCGGAAATTCGGCGGTCACGTCAGAGATCAACGAAGAATTGAAGAAGTTGCACACCGCTGTTCATTACGGCGCAGATACTGTGATGGATCTCTCCACCGGCGGCAACATTCACGAGATTCGCGAAGCAATCCTGCGGCACTCGCCCGTGCCGATCGGCACGGTGCCGATTTATGAGGCCATCGCGCGCGTAAAGCGCGTGGAAGACTTGAACGCCGAAGTCATGCTCGAAGTCATTGAAGAGCAAGCCGCGCAAGGCGTCGACTACATGACCATCCACGCCGGCGTGTTGATTCAATATCTGCCGCTCATTTCCAAGCGCATCACGGGAATTGTGAGTCGCGGCGGCGCGATTCTCGCCCAGTGGATGGCCTACAACCATAAACAGAATTTTCTTTATGACCGCTTCGACGATATCTGCAAGATTTTCAAGAAGTATGACGTCAGCTTTTCGTTAGGCGACGGCCTTCGCCCCGGCTGCGTCGCCGATGCCAGCGACGAAGCGCAGTTCGCCGAGCTCCGCACGCTGGGCGAGTTGACGAAAAAAGCCTGGCAGCACGATGTGCAGGTCATGATCGAAGGCCCCGGACACGTCTCCATGGATAAGATCAAGGAGCAGGTCGAGAAAGAGGTCGAATACTGTTACGAGGCGCCGTTCTACACACTCGGGCCTCTAGTCACGGATATCGCGCCGGGCTATGACCACATCACAAGCGCCATCGGCGCGGCCATGATCGGATGGTATGGCGCGGCCATGCTGTGCTACGTCACGCCGAAAGAGCATCTAGGTTTACCAAACGAAAAAGACGTGAAAGACGGCATCATCGCCTACAAGATTTCCGCGCACGCGGCCGATATCGCCCGCGGACGCCCCGGAGCCCGCGACCGCGACGA
>DATKPV010000140.1:0-40337 GCA_035523915.1 Candidatus Aquilonibacter sp.
GGGAATCACTACAGGAGCCGCATACGCCCAAAGCAGCACGTCATTCTCCACACCCGAGGGCTACGGATTCAACGTGAGCGCTTCCAACTCCGGTGGCTACGAAGAAGATGATATTGCCGAGTTCCAGCCCAGCGGCGGCAACCTGTGCACCGGCACCTGTCTGATCGATGTGAATGACGAAGGCTCTACCAGTTACGGTAATAGGATCACCGGAAGCTACGCCGATGATGGCACGGGATCCGGTCGAGGCGCGATCAGCACGACCTACGTTAACGGCCTCTACTACACCATCGATGGTTCATCACTGCTGTTCCTGGAGACGGACAACAACCAGGTTGGGCTGGGTTCGTTAGGTCTGCAGACTCCTTCTTCCGCGGGGTCAATGCTGAAGCTGTCTCATTTTGCCCGAGTTCGACCGAAAGGATCGGCGCGAGTGGCCTGGAAGCACAAAGCGGAGAAGTAAGGAAGTAGTGTGAACACGTGCGCGGGCGCGGCTTTCGTCGCGCCCGATTTGTTTCTCGCGGCAAAAACTTAGGCAACAAAAATCGCTCACCCCGACCGCGCCAGATAGCGGTATTCCTCGCCGTGCTCGTCGGCCAGCAGCACCCAGAGCGTATAAATTCCCAGCGCCGTGCCCAGCGGCGGATGAAACAGCGTCAGCACGCCCAACACGATCGCGGCGGTGCGCGCCCAGGGCTGGTGTTGCATCAATCCCATACCCACGCAAATTCCTCCCACCGCTACGATCAGGAGGCTTCCGCCGACGGCGTAGGCCAGAAACGGCCCGAATGCCGGACCAAACGGCTCGTGGAAGTGAACCATGAAGTGGATGGAGCTTCCCACCAACATGAGAATCGTAGCTGGAATGGCGAACAATGCGCCCAGCGCGATCCAGAAAACTCCCAGGATGTGGAGATGGTGCTCGAGACGCGATCGCGCCAGCGCGCCGGTTAGATCTCCCGCCTGCCGGCCGCACTTCGGGCAGAATTGCGAATCCGGGGGTATTTCCGCACCGCATCGCGAACAGAACATGGGTGGCACCTCCGCGAAACGTCTATCTAACTAAAGGATACGTGTGAAAGGGGCGCGAAGTTCGGGGACCAGAGTCCGCATCCGCCGCGTGGGCAAGTGACCTTCGTTACCTTTGAGCGACCTAAAGTTTCCCGCACAATGACGCGGAGGTCAGGTCAGCCTCGCGGGAGATATTCGAGTGTCTTGGCGGCACGCTCTGCGTGTTCTCATTCTGATTCTGCTTGGCGCATCGTCGGCCGTGGCGCGCGACATTGCCGTGGTGGCGAACAAGGCCAACTCTACCAATTCGATTACGCTGCCCGAGCTGGTTAAGGTCTGCAAGGCGCAAACCAACCGCTGGCCGGACGGCAAGCCGGTCACGTTTCTCATGCGCGCTCCTTCGGCGCCGGAGATGAGAGTGCTTCTGGAAAAAGTTTACGGTTTGTCGGAAACCGAAGTCAGCGATCTGATTGTCAACGCCAACCACGGCCGAGCCAATCATCCCGCGATTATGGTGGTGAATTCCGATGAAGAACTGGTGGATAAAGTGGCATCCATTCCGGGCGCGGTGGGGGTGGTGGACGTCTACTCCATCAACAGCAGCGTGGCCGTGGTGAAAATTGCGGGCAAGCTGCCGCTTGAACCCGGTTACCTGCTGCACGGAAACTAGGAGCCGCCCCGCGCCTGACCCCAAACATACACTGACGAAAACAAGCGGCACAGAAAAAACCCTCATGGCAGCTCCCTCCAGCAAACGCGCACCCGACAACGCAGTGCCAGGCGCAAGAACCTACACGCGCCGTTTCCCGCGCTTCACCCTCGATGTGCGCATGCAGGTCCGCATGTTTCAGGGCGGCGAATTCCGCACCTGCTGGGGACGCTCGACCGAACTGGGCCGGGACGGCATCGGAGCGACCCTCACCGGCGACCTTGAGCCGGGAGAAATCGTCAGCGTGGAAATTCCTCTGCCCTTGAGTCCCTATCCACTGAAAGTGCGCGCCATTGTCCGCTACCGCCAGGGCCTGCACTACGGCTTTGAATTCCTCACACTCAGCGAGAACCAGCGCGACATGATTCATCGCGTCTGCGACATGCTTGCCACCAAGGCTTGAGTACCTCAGTAACTTTTGAGTAAACGACCTGCGTTCTACCATGCCTTCTGGCGGGTGTTCAGAGGGGGACCCCGGCATGGGTGACGGTTCTACCCGGTCGTCGCAGTCTAAGGAAATAGTGCGCGCCCGGCGCTTGAAGCGGGCGCTGGAGCGCGGAAGTCCGCCCGCCTTTATGACTCCGGTCGATGAAACTACGCGAGCACAAGCCTCCACGCTTTCCTGGAACAATAAAGAAGATGCCGAGGTTGGCCACCAGTATCTCGAGCAGCTGTTTCAGAGCTCTCCCGATGCTTTGTGCATCGTGGATCTGGAATACCGCATTCAGTGCGTGAATCGCGCGTTCCAGGGCATGTTCGGCTATGCCAGCGGTGAATTGCTCGGCCAGCCCATTGACTCCCTGATTCTTCCCCCCGACCGGGCGGCCGAAGCCCACTGGATCGTCGAGTGCCTGCGCCGAGGCGAAAGCATCACGCTGGAGACCCAGCGCCGGCGCAAGAACGGCAGCTTGCTTGATGTCTCCGTCTCTTCCGCTCCGCTGGTGCTCGATGGCGGTCCGGTCGCCTGGTACGCCATCTATCGCGACATTTCCGAGCCGAAGCGCGCCGAGGCAGTAAGTTCCGCCCTCTACCGGATTGCCGAAAAAACCAGTTCAGCTCACGACCTGCAGCAGTTTTTTGCCGCCATTCATGGGATTGTCGATGAGCTGATGTACGCTCGTAATTTCTACATTGCTCTCTATGATGAGCAGTCGCAGTTGCTCAGTTTCCCCTACTTCGTCGACGAGCAGGAATCTGCACCGGCGCCACGCAAGCTTGAGGCCGGGCTGCTCGAGCGCGTGCTGCGCACGGGCGAGCCACTGCTGTGCACCCCGGAAATCTCTCGCGAGTTAGCCGGCCGAGATATGGCTGAAAGCTCGAACCGGAGCGCACTCGATTGGATGGGAGCACCGCTCAAGGTCAACCACCGCACCTTCGGCGCGCTGGTGGTTCGGAGTTATTCGAAGGATGTCCGCTTCAGCGAGCGTGACAAAGAAATTCTGACCTTTGTTTCCCGCCAACTGGCCAGCGCCATCGAACACAAGCGCAACGAGCAAGCTCTGCGCCGTTCCGAGGCGCGGCATCGCTCGCTGGTGCAAACCGCAGTGCATGGAATCTATCGCTCCAGTTATGAAGGCCGATTTCTCGATGTGAATCCCGCCCTGATCGGCATGCTCGGATACAACTCGCCGGAAGAGGTTCTTGCTCTCGATCCCGAAAAAGATGTTTTCGTCGATCCCCGCGAACATGCGCGCCTCATTGAAGAGTTCCGCCAGACCGGCCGGATGGATGGATTCGAAGTGCGCTGGAAGCGCAAAGACGGCAGCGCAATTACGGTGCGCATCAGCGGCCGGGCTGTGGCCAGCGCCGATGAGCCGGCGGACGTGCTGGAAGCCATCGCGGAAGACATCACCGAACGCCGGGTGCTGGAGGATCAGTTCCGCCAGGCGCAAAAAATGGAAGCGGTGGGCCGGCTCGCCGGCGGCATCGCCCACGACTTCAACAATCTGCTCATGGTGATCAGCGGATACACCGAAGTCCTGCTCACCCAGCTCGATTCGTCGCACCCGCTGTACCTGAAGGCGCAGGCCATTCAGCAGGCTTCCGATCGTGCCACGACTCTCACCCGCCAGCTGCTGGCCTTCAGCCGCAAACAACTTTTGGAGCTCAAGGTCGTCGACGTGAACGCCGTGGTAGCCGATATGGAGCGCCTGCTGCGCCCCTTGATTGGCGAAAACATGGAGTTGAGCACGCGCCTGGCCGCGGGTGTAGGCTGCACCCGTGCCGATGCCGGGCAACTCGAGCAGGTCATTATGAACCTGGTGGTCAACGCCAAGGATGCCATGCCCAACGGCGGCAAGATTGTCATCCGCACCGACAATGCCAACCTGGACGAGTCCTACCGGCGCGAGCACACGTTCATCAAGCCGGGCCCCTACGTCATGATCTCGGTGCGCGACACAGGCCATGGCATGGACCGCGACACGCAGGCGCGCATCTTCGAGCCCTTTTTCACGACCAAGGAACAAGGCAAGGGCACGGGCCTCGGCCTTTCCACGGTGTACGGCATCATCAAGCAGAGCGGAGGCTACGTCTTTGTGCAGAGCGAAGTTGGACGCGGCACCGTCTTTACCATCTACCTGCCTCGCGTGGATGAGCCCTCGGAGGTCCACGGAGCCACTCCTGCCTCCAGCGTAACCGCGGGCGGCGGATCGGAAACCGTGTTACTGGTCGAGGATGAAGAATCGGTGCGGCAGCTTGTCCGGGAGACCCTGGAGCTTCGCGGCTACCGCGTGCTCGAGGCGGAAAATGGGCAAGCTGCTTTGACGCTCACTCAGAGCCACGAGAGGAAGATCGATCTCGTCATCACAGACGTGGTCATGCCCGGCATGAGCGGCCACGAACTGGTGCAGCAACTGCTCAAGGTTCGTCCGGAGGTCAAGGTTTTGTATCTTTCGGGATATACCGAAGATGCCTTTGCCGAGGGCATCACCGACAATAAGGCCTTCCTGCAGAAGCCCTTCACGCTGCAAAGCCTCTCGCGCAAGGTTCGCGAGGTGCTCGGCCCTCCGGTCGCCTAGACCGGCAGCACCTTCAATCCGCTGAGGACCGATTTGGGATGCTCTTGCGCCGAACTCCTCAAAATCTTCGCCCGCATTGCTTTGTTATAATCGACTCTCCTTGAGAGGCGCTATCGTCTAGGGGTTAGGACGGAAGATTCTCAATCTTCAAACCCGGGTTCGATTCCCGGTAGCGCTACCAACCTCCTCGGCGCTTCCGTATCGCTTATCACTCTTTTGCTGTCCACAGGGTTCGCTGCAGTGAGCCGCATAATTCCGTGATCACACGGTCTGCATCACGTGTGAATTTTCTTGCATCCGGGCCAATTTCCACAGCTGGTTTGGGTTTATAGTAGAGTTAACTTTCAAACTCATCTGCCAAGTGCTTCGAGGTCTGGGGCGAGGTGTATGTGGTTCGCTGAACAAGTCAACTCATTCCTAAATCTCGGCATATGTAAGGAGTATCCCTATATGGCACGTTCAAAGTCTATTCCCGGCAGCAAAGCTGATCGCAGCAAAGATCCAGTGGCGGTCGGCAATTCGGCCGCTCTTCCCGATGGAAAGACGGTCGCGGAAACGGTATCGAGCAAGGTAAACGCAGAACCCAGAAAATTCGAATTGAGGAAGACGGAAGCGCGGGCCAGCGTGGTTCCGATCAACGTGGAAGACGAAATCCGGCGCCGCGCTTACGAACTCTATGAGCAGCGCGGGCAGGCTAACGGCCATGAGACCGATGACTGGCTGCTGGCCGAGCAGGAAGTGATGCAACGCTATCGCCAGCACAGCGCCTAGTTGCTGGTGTTTGGAGGTTTCGCCGGGCGGCGAGAAACTTATGTTGCCCGTGCGCAGGGAAGGTTTTGCGTGTTCCGCCCAGCTTTCCGACCGGTTCCTGGGCGCTTTTCCCAGTTTGCTTGTCCCTTTGCCGCTTGGGAAACGCTGATCGGAGGGTCTTGGCGCGTCCTTCGGTGCGAGCTGGGCGTACTTCTCCGGTTGCCTCGCAAGGGCGTTTCTGAAAAAATAGCTCGGGGTTCCCCCAAATGGCGCAAATCGGCAGTTATGCACTTCTGCTTGCCCTCGCCCTGAGCGTGTACTGTTTTCTGGCCGGGCTGATCTCCCTGATTTTTCAGAAGCAGGGCTTGGAGCGCGTAGGCGAGTCGGCGCGCCGCGCCGGCATCGCCATCTTCGTGCTGGTGCTTCTTGCCGCGGTAGTTCTGGTCATGGCGGCTTTTAACAACGACTTCACCCTCGCCTATATTTTCCACCACAGCAACCGCGATCTTCCCGCTCCCTACAAGTTTGCCGTGCTCTGGTCGGGTCAGGAAGGCTCGTTGCTGTTCTGGTCGCTGCTGCTGGCCGCCTACGGATTCGTGCTGCGCCTCCGCTACAAAACCGATCCGCGCTTGTTCGCATACGCCTCTGTGGTTGTGGCCGGGGTGCAGATTTTCTTTCTTCTTCTTCTGAACTTCGCCGCCCATCCCTTCGCCATCATGCAAGGCAGTCTCCCGGCCGACGGCAATGGCTTGAATCCGCTGCTGCAGTATCCCGAGATGGTGATTCATCCTCCGATGCTGTATCTGGGTTACGTCGGCTTCACCGTGCCGTTTGCCTTTGCGCTGGGCGCGCTGATCATGAAGTATCCCGGCGAAAAATGGATTCACATCACCCGGCGCTGGACCATGGTCACCTGGGGATTTCTCACCTGCGGAATTTTTCTCGGCGCCCATTGGGCCTACACGGTGCTGGGCTGGGGCGGCTACTGGGGATGGGACCCGGTGGAGAACGCCTCCTTCATGCCCTGGCTGGTGGGAACAGCATTTTTGCATTCGGTGATGATGCAGGAAAAACGCGGCATGCTGAAGGTGTGGAACATGTGGCTGGTTTTTCTCACCTTTTGGCTGGCCATCCTGGGAACGTTTTTAACGCGCAGCGGAATCATCAACTCCGTCCACGCGTTTGCGCAATCTTCCATTGGAGACTGGTTTGCGTGGTTTCTGGCTATCACCTTTGCCGTCTTCGTCTATTTCTTTTTCAAAAACAAGGACCATCTGCGCAGCGAGCACCGGCTGGAGTCGCTGGTTTCGCGTGAGTCGAGTTTCCTGTTCAACAACTTGCTGTTCGTGCTGCTGTGCTTCGTGGTGTTGTGGGGCACGTGGTTTCCCAAGATTTCCGAACTCTTGCAGGGAAACAAGGTCACGGTGGGCGCGCCTTTTTATAACCGCGTTGCCGTGCCTGTGGCTCTGCTTCTGTTGCTGCTGACTGCCGTGGGCCCGCTGTTGGCGTGGCGGAAGACTTCCCTGGAAAGCCTGAAGCGAAATTTCCTTTGGCCGATGATCGGCGCGATTGCCGTCGCGATTTTTCTGATGCTCGCGCCCGCGAGTTGGGGAGCGGCCTTCGGCCTGAAACCTTGGGTCGACATCTCTTATTTCTATTCACTGATGGCGATCTCGCTGGCCGTGCTGGTAACGCTGACAGTTGCTTCCGAGTTCTACCGCGGCGGACGCGTGATCTCGAAACACACCGGCCAGGGCATGTTCGCCTCGATGGTGCAACTTACCCATCGCAACACCCGTCGTTATGGCGGATATATCGTCCACTTCGGCGTGGTCGTGGTGATCATCGGGCTTTCCGGCGCGGCTTTCAACCAGGAAAAGGAAGCCAGCAAGGGGATGGATTACGGCGACAAGATGACCATCGGCAGCTACACGCTGGTCTGCCGCTCCTACACCCAGGACGACAGCCCCAACATGGGCAGCGAGTGGGCCGTGATCGATGTTTACCAGCACGGCAAGAAGATCGACACCATGACCCCGGTGCGGGAGTTCTACAAGGCGAGCCAGCAGGCCTCAACCAAGCCGGATGTCCGCTCGACTTTTAAGGAAGACCTCTATCTGGTTTATGAAGGGCAAAATGAAAAGGGGCAGCCCATTATCAAGGCGCACCTCAACCCCCTGGTGATCTGGATCTGGATGGGTGTCTGGATCATTCTTGGCGGCACGATTCTGGCTCTGGTGCCCAATGCGCCGGCAATGGCAAGCGTCCGCGTGCCCCAGTCGAGACTGGTGGAGCACACACCCCATGCGGTCACGGGAGATTGAAGAAACGCATGGAGATGGAGTTTCGGGCAAAGAGCTAGGACTGGCGTGAAGGTTATTGCGATGACGAAACGAATTTCAGCCCGGTTGCTTCACTGCGGCCTCCTGATCCTTGCCGTTTTTGCTCTCCTCGGAGCCGGCGATCCCGGCAAACGCTTCAACGACCTCGGCCATCAACTGATGTGTGTCTGCGGCTGCAACCAGATCTTGCTCGAGTGCAATCATGTGGGCTGCCCCGATTCCGACGGCATGCGCAATGAACTGATGGCCGCCATCGACCGCGGCGACAGCGATAGCCTGGTGGAGCAGGCCTTCGTCCAGAAATACGGGCCCACAGTTCTGGCAGCGCCGCCCACGAAAGGGGCGGTAAACCGGGCGGCGTGGATCACGCCCTTTCTGGCGTTGATTGCGGGATTTGG
This sequence comes from Candidatus Aquilonibacter sp., assembly GCA_035523915.1. Lineage (GTDB taxonomy): Bacteria > Acidobacteriota > Terriglobia > Terriglobales > Acidobacteriaceae > Sulfotelmatobacter. The sequence goes on from DATKPV010000140.1 coordinate 8,231, forward strand.
CGTCGTAGTCTATGTGGCCCGCGCGTGGAAAAATCGGCCCGCTCCGGCACTGGCTGATGGATTGCGGCCGCCGCGAGGCGCCGAACTGGAGCAATATCGCGAACAGGCGCGCAAGGAGACCGATCTGTGACCCTTGTCATTGCCGTCTGCGCGCTGGCCACGATTGCTACGCTCTTCTATGTTTTCTATCTTCCCGGCAAGCTGTATCTCGGACCGGAGAAAACCCGGGCGGCGTATCTGCGCGAGCGCAAGGACGTGGTCTATGAAAATCTGCGCGACCTCAACTTCGAATATAAGGCGGGAAAAGTGCCTGATACCGACTATCGGTCACTGAAGTCATCCCTGCAGGATGAGGCGGCTACCCTCCTGGCCGAAATTGCCCGTCTGGAAAAAAATCCTGTAGTCCGGCGAGGAGCCAGGCCGTGAAAGATATTCGTTTTGAGCCGGGCAGAGCTTCGCGGATCATAGTCCGAGTCGCGGTGGGATTTGTCCTGCTTCTCTTGCCATGCTTCGGCTTTGCGCAAACCCTCACCGGTACGGTCAAGAACGGAACCACAAACAAGCCCGCCGCTGGCGACGAGGTCGTTCTCTTGAAGCTGGGCGAGGGCATGGAAGAAGCGGGGCGCACCAAGACTGATGCCAGAGGGAACTTCAGCTTCAAGCTCGACGATTCGCAATCGCCCCACCTCATCCGCGTCATTCACCAGGAAGTTACGTACCACCAAATGGCGCCTCCCGGAACCACTTCGGCGGAGGTGGAAGTGTACGACGTGGCAAAGAAGCTGGATCAAGGCGTCAGCGTCGTGGCCGACATCATGCGCATGCAGGTCGAACAGGGCCAGTTGGAAGTTGTGCGCATGTTTGCCGTCGACAACACTTCCAAGCCGCCGCGCACGCAGATGAACGAGCATAATCTCGAGTTTTACGTTCCCGACGGGGCCAAGATTCTCGGCGGCCAGGCGGTTACGCAAGGCGGGAATCCCATCAACTCCGCGCCGGTGCCTGAAGCCGAAAAGAACAAATACTCGTTCATCTTCCCGTTGCGCCCAGGCACCACCCAGTTTCAGGCCGCGTACCAGTTGCCCTACACGGGAAGCGCGAATATCGATCCGAAATCTCCGTATCCGATGCAGCACTTCGTGGCCATTCTGCCCAAACAGATGGAGTTCACCCCGGCCGTGTCGAACGCGGCCTTCCAGGCAATGAAGGACCCCAATCAACCGGACGCCAACGTGCAGGTCGCTTCCAACACCAAGGTCGGACAGAACCTGGCATTTAAGATTTCCGGCGAGGGCACGCTGGCCGAGCAGCAGGAGGGCAACGGGGAGCAGGGTGAAAGCGCATCGGCCGATAACAATAACCGTCCGGGCGGCGGGCTGGGTCCTCCTATCGACGCCCCTGATCCTCTGCAGAAATATCGCTGGTACATTCTCGGCGGTTTCGCCGCGGTTCTGATTGTGGGCGGAGTTTTTGTGGCTTCGCGGCAGCAGGCCGCGGCGCGGGCGACGGTCCGGGAAAAGGCGGGCGCCGGCTTGCAGGCGCATGACCTCGAAGCGGCATTTCCCGAAGCCGATCTCCAGGAAACTGATTCGCAGTTTGCCGAGATGCCGCCCGCCCAGACGCGCACCGGGCAAATCCCGGCTGCCTCCCAAGCGAAGTCATCGTCCTCCATGCTGCTCGAAGGGTTGAAGGAGGAACTCTTCCAGCTTGAACTCGACCGCAGACAGGGCAAAATCTCGCCTTCAGAATACGAAAAAGCCAAGGCCGCGCTCGACCTCACTCTCGACCGCGCGCTCAAACGCGAAGCCCAGAAGGCGTGACGGTCTGGCCATGCCTGGACGCGGCTCTCCCCGCCGCGGGAGGCGATCCGTTGATTCCCGGTGATCCCCGTGGATCGAAATTAGCCCATTCGGCTAGGGCGACTCTTGGACAATTCTTGCAACCTCCCCTTGACTTGGAGTCAAAACCCTGCAATAAATATCCGGTCCTACCGGACGAGTTTGGGGGTGTGTCTGTTTGGCAGAAGTTCGGCTGCAAGAGGGTGAGTCCCTTGAGAACGCACTGCGCCGCTTCAAACGCAAAGTTCAACAGGAAGACATAATCAAGGAGGTCAAGCGCCACTCCTTTTACCTGAAGCCTGGCGAGAAGAAACGCGTGAAAGCTGCGTTGGCTCGCAAACGTGCGCGCAAGAAGACGCGCAAGGAACAGGATTGAGAGTTGAAACAGGAAGACACGCCCCCTCCCCGGGGCGTGTCAGCTCCATCTGGCCCCTACCAGTGGAGCCGCAGCAAGGGAGCATCACCGTTCTTCCGGCATGGGTTGTAACCACGCCTTCCCGCAGGCGTGGCGGGCCGAGTCCAGGGGCAGTTTAAGGGGGAGACGTAGAAAGCCTGTTTTGCTCCGCGCCACCGTCGCATCCCTGCGCGTGGACGGGCGCAATTACGGGCAAAAAGGGAGCCATCCTCCATGGAATTCCGGGATAAGGTACTCAAGTGTATCGACTGCGGGGCCGAATTCGTATTCACCGCCGGCGAACAGCTCTTTTTCCACGACAAGCAATTCAAGAACGAACCCAAGCGGTGCAAGTCCTGCAAGTCCAAGCGCGTAGCGGTGCTCAACACGGCGGCCGCGCCGACTCAGCACTACCATTACGCTCGCGTGGAAACGCGCGCCGTCTGCTCGCAATGCGGCAAGGAGACTACTGTACCTTTCCGGCCTACCCAGGGACGCCCTATCTTCTGCCGGGAGTGTTTCACGCAACGCAAGACCGCCGCGTCGGCCTGATAGCCTGCGGCGTACAAGTTTTCTGGTTCCGGTGCTCCGGCTTTGCGGTTACTGGCCAGGTTGTTGGCAGCCAGCCGCTAAGGCAGCGGATTCCGCCGCGGATGCTACTATCAACTAGTGTCCACGTTCCATATCCAAAACTTCGGATGCCGCGCCACTCAGGCCGACGGCGCCGCGCTGGAGCGCCAGCTTGCCGAACGTGGGCTCACCCGGGCAGCCAGCCCGGCGCTCGCTGACCTGGTCATTCTGAATTCCTGCACCGTAACCGCGGCGGCCGATCAGGACGCCCGCGCTGCCATTCGCCGCGTCCGCCGCCGGAATCCCAAGGCCAGAATCGTGGTCACCGGATGCTATGCGCAGCGGGCGCCCGAAGAAGTCGCAGCCCTGCCGGGAGTGAACTGCGTGGTGGGTAACTCGCACAAGCACGAACTTGCCGAGATTGCTCTGGGTAACGCGTTCTCGTCCCCGGCGTCATTTATATCGGTTGAAGATCTCTTACTCGGAGGGTCGGCATCCGCTGATCGACCGCCAGTCTCTGTCTCTGACATCTTTGTCTCTGACATCTTCGCTCACACCGAACTCCTGGCGGCGCCGGTGTTCGATGCTCCCAATCAGCGGACCCGGCCCAATCTGAAGGTTCAGGATGGATGCGACAACCGTTGCTCGTTCTGCGTGATCCCTTTCGTACGCGGGCAGAGCCGTTCGCTACACCTGGAGCGAATTCTGGAGGAAGTCAACACTCTGGTTTCCTCCGGATATCGCGAGGTTGTCATCAGCGGCATCAATCTGGGCCGATGGGGACGGGACCTGAGCGGGCGCCCACGCAGGCATTTCGAAGACCTGGTCCGCGCCATCCTTGACCAGACCCAGCTGGAAAAACTCCGCATCTCCTCGGTCGAGCCCATGGACTGGTCCGACGAATTGATTTCTCTGGCCGCTTGCTCGCTCCGTATCGCCAAGCACGCGCACGTGCCCATGCAATCTGGCAGCGACGGCGTCCTGCGACGCATGCACCGCAAATATCGTCCGTGGCACTATCGGGAAAAGATTGAGAAGATTCACGCGGCCATGCCCACGGCTGCGATTGGCGCTGACGTGATGGTCGGCTTTCCCGGCGAAACCGACGCCGAATTCGAGAGCACGCTCCGCCTGGTCGAAGACCTGCCCTTTACCTATTTGCACGTATTCACTTACTCGGCGCGCCCCGGCACGCCGGCAGCGACGATGCCCGGGCAAGTCCCTGCTCATGTTGCCAACGAGCGCAACCGTGTGCTGCGCGAACTGAGTGAAAAAAAGAAAAGCTGCTTTATGCGGACATTTATTGGCAAGACTCTGGGAGCCATCACCCTGGGGATGAATAGTCAGGATGCTGAGGCCTGCGACGGGACAGTTTTCCCGCACCAAGCCGGAAGAGGCGCTTCCTTTACCTCCGCTCTTACCGATAACTATCTCAAGCTTCGGGTTCGTGGGCACCATGCGCCGAATCGCTGGCTTACTGCGCAGATTGAGGGCATGGAAGAGGGTGTGTTCGTGGGAAGCGTGAAGCCTACCAATTGCTGAATTGCGGCATCTCAAACGAGAGCATCCGGCCAGGGAGCGGGATGGCGGACTCGCGAAGACGAACAGTGTCAGGAGGCTGGCGCTGGATATGAGGCGGCGAGGTTCAGATTTTTACTGTTTCTCTGAATGGAGCCAACATGATCGGACGCCAGCCCGGAGTCCGGGCAGTCTTCGACTTCAACCAACGCGCCAGATTCTTCTAACAATTTCATGCGGCAGAGTACTGAAACCGAAGTCCGCATTTACCCTAGGGTAAGCCCCGGATGTCGGGACCTCGCATGTTAGAGAAACCCTAGCGGGGTGATAGCATATCAACCAACTGGGAGGATTTCCCATCGAACCTCCGCAAATCTTCGCCGGGCTTCTCCACGTAGCCCCGCCGTCGCGGGGCATGACAACGTAGGATCGCCGGGCACGAGGGAACACCATGCGCATGCGCTCGGTCCGCATTCTGCTGTTCGCAGTGGCTTTCATGACGCTATCGGCAGCGGCGTCGTTCGGGCAGGTAGCGGTTGGAATTTCCGTAGGCTTCGGCCCGCCTCCCCTGCCGGTCTACGAGCAGCCGGTTTGTCCCGGCGACGGCTATATCTGGACACCGGGCTATTGGGCCTGGGATCCCGATGCTGAGGATTATTATTGGGTTCCAGGCACGTGGGTGCTGGCTCCGGAGCCAGGGTACCTCTGGACGCCACCGTGGTGGGGATGGGACGACGGCCGCTACTTGTTCCATGCGGGCTATTGGGGGCCGCAGATCGGCTTCTATGGCGGCATCGACTATGGGTTTGGATATTTTGGCTCGGGTTTTGTCGGCGGACGATGGCAAGGTGGACATTTCTTCTACAACCGTTCGGTTACCAACATTAACGTCGTCAATATCCATAATGTTTACGAGGAACGAGTCACCCATGTGACCGTCAACCACGTGAGCTACAACGGTGGCAATGGCGGTGTGGTGGCGCACGCGACTGCAGAACAGGAAGCAGCGGCGCGCGAACATCATATTGCAGCCGTGGCTGCGCAGACCGAGCATGTCAATGCGGCGCGTGACAATCGTGAACTGCGCGCGTCGGCCAATCACGGCCGCCCGCCTATTGCGGCGACGGAGCGCGCCGGAGGCGGATTGAAAGGCGAGCCTGCGCGCGAAGCTGGAGGGGAATACCATCCGCCGGCAAACCGGGGCAACCCGACCGAGAATCGGGCTAACGAAGGGCGTCCGGCGAATGCTCCGGAGGGTCACGTGAAGGATCTGGCGCCGCTTGAGCGGCCAGCCAAGCCCAACACCGGCAATCCCAAACTGGACGAGAAATACCAGAAGCAGCAGGAGAAGCTCTACAACAAGCAGAACCAGGAGCGCCAGAAACTGGAGGCTCAGCAGGAAAGGGAGCATCAACAGGCGCAGCAGCGCAACTATAACCAGCAACGCCAGCAGCAGATGGAGCAGCGGCACCAGCAACAGACGCAGAGGATGCAGCAACGCCAGCAGCAGCAGACGCAGCGCTTGCAGCGAAGACAGCCTGCACCGCAGGCGCATCCGCACAAGTAGCCCGCCGCTCTATCGTTCTGCCCGTCGTATGGGCGGACGGGTGGATGGTGACGGGTGCATTGTCTTCCTGTCCGCGACGGCAACTGGTATAATGCTTTATCTTCAGCGGTTTAGAGTAGGGAGGATTGTATCGACAAACGTTTTATCCGCACCAATGAGCGCATTCGCGCCCGCGAAGTTCGCGTGATTGACGATCAAGAGGGCCAACTAGGGATCATGCCCCCTTATGAAGCGCTCAAGAGAGCCCGTGAAAAAAATCTCGACCTAGTGGAGATTTCAGCTTCTGCCAACCCCCCCGTATGCAAGATCATGGATTACGGGAAATATCTCTACCAGCAGGAAAAGAAGGAACGGGAAGCCAAGAAGCATCAGAAAACGATCACGGTCAAGGAAGTCAAGTTCCGCATCAACGTGGACGATCACGACTACGAGACCAAGAAGAATCACGTGCTTCGCTTCCTCGACGAAGGCGACAAGGTCAAGGCCACGATCTTTTTCCGGGGACGCGAAATGACGCGCACCTCGCTGGGACGGCAGATTCTGGAGCGGCTGATTAAAGACGTGGAGCCGCATAGCATTGTGGAGTTTCGTCCGCGGCAGGAAGGCAACACGCTACACGCGATTCTGGCGCCGAAGAAAGTGGAGGGCGGCCACAAGGCGAAACCGCAGCAACCTGGGCAGAGTGGCCAGCCGCGGCCCGTGGGCCCGAGCGGACCGGATGTCGGAACGCCGGTGGCGCAGGTGGCCAAACCGGCGTCGTAAAGAGTTCCCGCAATTAGCGCTTAGCGTTTGGCATTTAGCCATTCCGCTAAATGCCGATGGCGATTCTTGCTTTGGCTAGTTGCTAAGTGCCAACTGCTGAACTACTGAGGTTTTTCATGCCAAAACTCAAGACTCACAAGGGCGCTTCCAAGCGCTTCAAGAAGACGGCGACGGGAAAGGTGAAGCGTGGACACGCAAAACTGCGCCATATCCTGACCTCGAAGGAAACAAAACAGAAACGGAAGCTGCGCAAGTCCGGCTTGGTGAGCGACGGCGATCTGGCCAAAGTGCTGCGCATGATTCCGTATCAGTGAGACGATTTGCGGTTTGTGATTTTCAGTTTGTGATTTGTGATCTTTTTGGTGCTCGCCGGAATTCACAAATTACCCATCACAGATCGCGAATCTGCCGGCGCGTGAAGAGGTCAGAGAATTTTCCTTACCTCCAGCCGCCATAAAACGAACGAAAAAAGGAGAACACCATGCCTCGAGTGAAGCGCGGCACCAAACGCCGCGCCAAGCGCAAGAAGATTCTTGACCGCGCAAGCGGTTACTTCCTGACAAAATCGAAACTGTACCGCTCGGCCAAAGAAGCGGTGGAGCGCGGGCTGAAGTTCGCCTATTCCGGGCGCAAGCAGCGCAAGCGCCAGTTCCGCTCGATGTGGATCGTGCGCATTGGAGCGGCGGCCAAGCTGAACGGGATGAGCTACAACCAGTTCATCCACGGGCTGAAGAAGGCCGGGGTAGAACTGGACCGCAAGATTCTGGCGGACCTGGCGGTCAAAGACGCGGCTGCTTTCAGGAGCCTCACCGATCAGGCGAAGGCCGCCATCGGCGGGGCAGCGTAACACTGCATCGTCTTTGAAGGGGCGCGGCTTCAGCTGCGCCGATTCGGCGTTCTCATTCTTCAACCTGTTTTCTTCTTGGCTTTGTCATTCTGAGCGAGCGAAGAACCTATGCAGGCTGCCGGCAGTTGCATAGGTCCTGAGGCGCGCAAAGAACGCGAGCCTCAGGATGACAATCCTCGTGGACTGAAAACAACTTGGCTTACACGGTTCCCAAACTGACGGATTATTCGGCGGCGGCGCTGCAACAAGCATCTGCGGAATGTATCGCCGCGTGCGAAAGTGAAGCCGGCACTGTCCACAGCGAAGCGGAGCTCAAAGCCTTCCGCGACCGCTGGCTCGCGCGCAAGAACGGACTCCTCACGCAGATCAACGATCTCTGGCTGAAGGGCGCGCCGAAAGAGGCCAAGCGAGAAGCCGGCCTGCGAGTCAATGAACTGAAGGCCCGCGTGCAGGAAATCGTTGATGGAGCCAAGGTCGCGGGCGTTTCGGCATCCGCAGGTTCGGCGCGAGAGATCGATATCACTCTTCCCGGCGCGCGCCGTCCCATCGGCGCGGAGCATCCCATCCTGCGCACCATGCGAGAGATGGTCGCAGTATTTCAACGGCTGGGTTATTCGGTGGCCGAAGGGCCGGTCGTCGAAACCGACTACTACAACTTCGAAGCACTGAACTTTCCCCCCAACCATCCGGCGCGTGACACGCAGGATACGCTGTTCATCGCTGGCCAGGAGGCCAAACCGGCGCGCGAGCGCTTGCTGCTGCGAACCCACACTTCTCCCGTGCAGATTCGCACCATGGAAAAATTGCGGCCGCCTATCCGCATTGTGATTCCCGGCATTGTGCACCGCAACGATCCTCCCGATGCGAGCCACTCGCCGATGTTTCATCAGATTGAGGGCCTGGCGGTCGATTACAACATCACGCTGGGCGATCTGAAAGGCACGCTCGATTACGCGATGAAGCAATTTTTCGGATCCAGCGTGGAAACGAGTTTTCGTCCGTCTTTTTTCCCGTTCACCGAGCCGAGCGCGGAGCTCTACATCACGTGCTTTGTGTGCGGCGGGAAGGGCAGGCGCGGCGGGGTTGGAACAAAAGAAGACCCGTGCCGTCCGTGCAAGCAGACAGGATGGATGGAAGTGCTGGGCTGCGGCATGGTCGACCCGAACGTGTTCGAGTTTGTGAAAGATAACGGCTACGACCCGAAAAAGGTTTCGGGATTCGCTTTCGGCATGGGCGTGGACCGGCTGGCGATGCTGAAGTACGGCGTGGATGACCTGCAGTTGTTCTTTCAGGGGGATGCGCGGTTCTTGGAGCAGTTTGGGTAAGAGGTCTACTCGACAATGTCATCCTGAGCGGAGGCAGTCTTTCGAGCCGTAGGCGCGAAAAGCTGACGGAGTCGAAGGATCCCTTTTGGGTGAATGATCAACGAACTACGTAAGGCATTCGCACCAGATGTTTATTGAGAACTCCCGACCATGCCAGCGCGAGAGGAGACGTGAAAGGGATCCTTCGACGGCGGTTTTGCTTCGCTCATGCGAAGCAAAACTCTTGCTCAGGATGACAACGCACTGAAATGAAACTGTCGTCTCAATGGATTCGCGACTTCGTCGATCTGAACGTCAACGATCGCCGTCTCGCCGAAGATCTGACTTCGGTCGGCATCGCCGTTGAAGGCATCAGCGGCTCTGGCGCCGATACTGTCTTCGAAATGGAAATCGGCACGAATCGTCCCGACGCGATGAATCACTACGGCGTGGCGCGGGAGGCGGCGGCGATTTACGAAAAGCGGCTGTCAGCTCTCAGCTCCCAACTCCCGACAAAGCCGTCGTCCGACGCACCTTTTCCCATCATCGTCGAAGAGCCGCAGCTTTGCCCGCGCTTCACAGCGCGCGTGATTCGCGAGGTTCGCATCAAATCCTCTCCTGAGAAAATCGCACACCGTCTGCAGTTGCTCGATCAGCGCCCCATCAGCAACGCGGTCGATGCCACGAATTACGTTTTGTGGGAGATCGGGAAGCCTACCCATGTTTACGATCTGGACTTGCTGGAGGGCGGAAAGATTGTGGTACGCAAGGCACGCCGAGGAGAGATGCTGAAAACTCTCGACGGCGTGGAGCGGAAACTTACCACCGAAGATCTGGTCGTATGCGATGGAAACAAGCCCGTCGGCCTGGCCGGTGTGATGGGCGGTTATGACACCATGATCACCGAGAAGACGCGAAATGTTCTGGTCGAGTCGGCGTGGTGGGACCCCCTGACGGTGCGCAAGGTCTCGCGACGGCATGGCCTGCACACCGATGCTTCGCATCGTTTCGAGCGCGGCGCAGATTTCGAGTCGACGGTGCTTTCCTGCGATCGGGTGGCGGAATTGATCCTCCAATCCGGAGGCGGGGAATCGGCCGGCCCGCTGGTCGATCTCGTCTCGCGCCAGATCGATCTGGCTCCAGTCGAGCTGCATGTCTCAGAGGTGCAGCGCATCCTGGGCGGAAGCATCGAAGCCGGCGAGATCTACCGCATCCTGAAAAAGCTGGGATTCGAGGCGGTTCCCGAAGGACAGGCCGAAGCGAAATTCCGCGTGCACATTCCATCCTGGCGGCTGGATGTGGAACGCGAGATCGACCTGATCGAGGAAATCGCGCGCCTCCATGGATACGACAGGTTCGAGAACACGTTGCCCGCCTATAGCGGCGCTGTGGTCGAGCCTCCGCGCGCAGCACCGGATAAGACGCTGCGCGCGCGGGCGCTGGCGCTGGGCTATAACGAAGCGGTTTCGCTGACCTTCATTTCCCACGCCGATGCGGAGAGATTTTCCTCCGCGGCAGTGCTGGAGGTCGAGAATCCGCTGAGCGAAGAGGCATCGGTGATGCGCACTTCGCTGGCCCCCGGCATGCTCGACATGCTGGCATGGAATTTGAATCGCGGCGTCGAAGAAGTTCGTCTGTTCGAGATGGCTCCAGTGTATGAGGTGGTGAACGGAGAACGCGTTGAGCCTCGGCGCTTGTGCTTAGGGGCGACGCTGGCGGCGGTGCGCGGATCGCTTTCTGCGAGCGGGGCTCTTGATGTAAGCCAGGGCGAGCAGGCTGCCGCAGCCGAGGCATTTCGCGGCTTCAAGGGCGATGTGGAGAGTCTGCTGGCGGCGTTTGCTGGCGAAATCTCCTATGACCGGCAGACGGCGGAATTCTTTCATCCAGGAAGGTCGGCACGGGCATTGCTGAATGGCGCGCCCGTTGTGCAGTTCGGCCAGGTGCATGCGGAAGTGGCGGCGGCGCGCAAACTGCGGCAGGAGGTTTTTCTGGCGGAAATTGATCTGGACCGGCTGTATGAGCGCGGCCTGCGCCGGGTAAACTACCGGCCTTTGGCGAAGTATCCGGCGGTGGAGCGCGATTTCTCATTCGTCTTTCCGGACGCGGTCTCATTCGCAGAAATGCACGCCGCTGCAAAAGGGCTGGCGCTGGATGAACTGCGCGAGTTCCGGCCGGTGGAAATTTTCCGCGGCGCCACCATCGGCGCGGGAAAGTATTCGATCCTGCTGCGGGCGACTCTGCAGTCCGATGAAGGGACCCTGCGCGACGATCAGATCGCGGCGCGGTCCAGGAAAATCGTGGCGGCTCTGCAGGGGCTGGGTGGAGTGCAGAGAGCGTGAAGAAAAAAGCTTCAGCCTCCCGGCTTCGAGCTTCCGCAGGAATGCGCTCGCAACGAAAGCCTTCTCCTCGTCCGAAATCAGGGAGCTCTGCCAAGCATCCTCTCAGCGAAAAGGTGGGGCATTTCACCGAGTCAGTGATTCGCGAGATGACCCGCCAGGCAATGCTCTATGGGGCAGTGAACCTGGCACAGGGGTTCCCGGATTTTTCCGCTCCCGTGGAAATCAAGCACGCAGCGCAGCAGGCGATTGCGAGCGACGTGAATCAATATGCCATCACCTGGGGCGCCAAGAGCCTGCGCAATGCCATTGCGCGGCAGATGGGAGTGTGGCAGGGCCTTGCTGTCGATCCGGAAAGAGAGATCACCGTATGTTGCGGATCGACCGAAGCGATGATTTCGACTCTGCTGGCCGTGTGCAACGCCGGCGATGAAGTCGTGATCTTCGAACCGTTTTATGAGAACTACGGCCCAGACGCGGTGCTGAGCGGCGCCCGGCCCAGGTTCGTAAAATTGCGTCCTCCAATGGAGAAGGGCGGCGAGTGGACGTTCGATGCCAGGGAACTGCGGCGCGCCTTTGACGGGCACACTCGGGCGATCATCCTGAATACGCCGAACAATCCTACCGGCAAGGTTTTCACCCTTGAGGAACTGGAGCTGATCCGCGACCTGTGTTTGAGATTTGACGTGCTCGCCATCACCGACGAGATCTATGAGCACATTCTGTATGACGGGACGCGGCACATCTCGATCGCCTCGCTCGACGGTATGCGCGAGCGCACGGTAACCATCAACGGCATGTCGAAGACCTACAGCGTTACGGGATGGCGCGTGGGATGGGCGGTTGCGCCGGAGACGATCACCAACGCGATTCGCAAGGTACACGATTTTTTGACAGTGGGTGCACCGGCTCCGTTGCAGGAAGCGGGAGCGGTGGCATTAAGTCTGCCGCCCGATTACTATGCCAAGCTGGCCGAGGGATATCGTGTGCGGCGTGATCATATGATGCCCGCCCTCACTGCAGCCGGTTTTCAATGTTTTTTGCCGCGAGGCGCGTATTACGTGATGACCGATATTGGCGCGTTCAAATTCAGGAACGATGTCGAGTTCACCCAATACCTGGTGAAAGAAATCGGAGTTGCAGCTGTGCCGGGATCAAGCTTTTATCAGGATCCACAGGACGGCGCGAGACAAGTGCGCTTCGCCTTTTGCAAGCGGGTCGAAACGCTCGACGAGGCGGCGCGCCGGCTGCGAAAGCTAAGCGTTCACGCCACGGCCTGATTTTCTGGGTTTCTCGCCGAATCGTCCCTCTTTGATCAAAAAGCAAGAAACATAGCGGATTGTTCTCTGCTGCTTCCACAGAATTGTGCGGTATACTGCGCAGAAGCCCGATTATTTTCCCAGGAAAGACGTGTCCCATGGCATTGAAGGCAGTAGAGTTGGCGCAACAGGTTCCGGCGGACGATTTTCAGGCGCTGGAAGAGAAGGTTTATCGCACCATAGAGATGTACAAGGCGGCCCGGCAGGCGCAAGCGGCGGCAGAACGTGACGTGCAGCGCCTTCGGCAGCAGATGGAAGAGCGGGAAGAGCAGATCGAAACGCTCCGGCGAGAGACTGTGCAATTGCGAAAAGAAAGGGAGACGATCCGAGCTCGCGTGGAGAAAATGCTGGAGCAGATCGAGACGATTGCCGAAGAGCAGGCGGCAAGCTAACAGCGGAGCTGCGCTCCGCCGGACGGCCGAGGGCGGCCGTCCCCACACGAGGGCATATGGCCACGGCAACCAAAGATCAACTGATAAAGGACGCGCAGAACGCCAGCGTGCGGGTGGAAATCTTCGACCAGGCCTATAACCTGCGGGGATCGGACCCAGAATATATTCTGAAGCTGGCGGAATATGTTGACGCCAAGATGCGCGCCGTTGCCGAGGCAACGAATACCGTCGATACGGTACGCCTGGCCGTGCTGGCAGCCTTAAATATCGCCGATGAGTATCATCTGCTGAAGAAAAACCAGGATACTGGCGCAACCGATTATCAGAAGCGCGCGCATCAATTGGCTCATGCACTGGATGAAGTGCTACAGGAAAGCCGTAAGGCTGGGTAGGCCACCGTCCCATTCCCACCATTTGCAAGGCGGAAACATTACCCCTGCATTACTTTGGTTGCAAGCCGCGTTCCATCTTTTTGCCGTCCCCCACTTGCCAATTCCCGGGGATTTGCCTAGCATCCAACTTGAAAGTCGGCCTGCGACGTTGGTGATGACGGGTCACCGATATTTGAACCAATGCAGAATGAACGGGGGCTCGACTCGCATAAAGATCCGGTGAGCGACGCTCCGCCATGCGGAGATGCCTAAAGGGTCTCGGCGGGCTCCCAACGTCTACCGACGGGTTCATTCTCGGCCCCGTCACACGGCGCAGTGGGTCGACTTGCTCATTGTTCTGGCAGCTCCGCCTGCCAGGGACTTTCCGCAATTCCGCTAACCCGCTAAACTTAAAGAGATAGCAAATCTGGTTTTTTTCGCATCTAACCCAGTGTGTACCCGCAATTAGTACATTTCGGACGATTCTTTCTGCCGACCTATGGGTTCCTGGTTTCGCTGGGCGTCCTGGTCGGTCTGTGGGTCAGCGTGCGCAATTCTGAGCGTCTGGGGATTGACGGCGAAAAGGCCTGGAACCTTGGCATTCTGGTGGTGCTATGCGGCATAGTGGGCGCGAAGGTGTTGTACATCATCAACGACTGGGGTGACTACAAGGGGCATCTGTCGGAAATTTTCAGCCTCAGCACGCTGCAGGCCGGGGGAGTTTTCTCCGGCGGACTGATTGCCGCTTTTATTGCAGCTGCCTGGTACGTGCGCAAGCACCATATGCCGGCGCTGAGTACTTGCGACGCCTTTGCTCCCGGGCTCGCGCTGGGCCATGCCATCGGCCGCGTCGGCTGTTTTGCCGCGGGATGCTGTTACGGGAAGCCCACACACCACTTCTGGGGTGTAACCTTTCATAATCCCTTGGCTCTGGCAATCGCGGGAACTCCACTGAACGTTCCGCTCGAGCCCACGCAATTGTTCGAGTCGGCGGTGGAATTGGCGAATTTCTTTTTCCTCATGTGGCTGCTCAAGCGGCGAAAATTCGACGGCCAGATCTTCGGCGCCTTCATGTTCATTTATGGCGTGGCGCGATTCTTCCTGGAGTTTATCCGCGACGACCCGGGCCGCGGATCGGTTTTCGGCGGAATGATGAGCGGCACCCAATTGATCGCTATCGGCCTGGTGATCGCCGGCGGCCTCATCTGGTGGCTGAAGCCGGGGGCGAAGCGGGTAACTGGGCATGCAGTCAGTGCGACAAGATAGGCAGTGCAGACGGGCAGCTTTCGGCTATCGCCCAACTGCTGGTTCTACCTCTGAACCGGGCTTTTTAATATCCTTCCTCTGGAATGATCGAACCGTTTCCCAGGATGCTGGTGGCCGGGGTCGAGGACGCCGGCAAACGCCTTGATCAATTTCTAACCGCCAGATTGAACGGTGTAAGCCGGGCTCGGGTGCAGGAACTGATCAATGGGGAAAAGATTCTCGTCAACGACCTGCCCGCCAAGGCCTCGTTCAAACTGCGCGGCGGCGAGCGCATCGAAATTTTCGGCGAAGCCCACCGCCCCGCGCTGAAAGCTGTCGCCGAAAACGTTCCCCTCGACATCATTTACGAGGACGACGACCTCGCTGTCATCAACAAGCCGGCGGGAATGATGGTGCACGCCGGCGCAGGAGCAAGCGATGACTCGCGCAATCGCGGGACGCTGGTGAATGCCCTGTTGCATCACTTCGGGGGTTTATCGGGCCTGGGCGGAGAGTTGCGGCCAGGGATTGTGCATCGTCTGGACAAGGAAACCAGCGGGCTGATCGTCGTGGCGAAAAACGACGAGGCACATCGCAGGCTGGCGGCACAATTTGCCGCGCGCAAGATCAAGAAGAAATACGTTGCGCTGGTGCATGGGTGGGTGAAGAACGATTCCGGCACGATTTACGCGAGCATCAGCCGGGATCGTTTACGGCGTACGCGCATGACCACGCGGGTCGCGGGTGGACGCGAAGCGATCACGCATTATCGCGTAGGGCGGCGTTTGGACACGCGGTTCGGAAAATTCACCCTGCTTGAGGTCAAGATCGATACTGGCCGCACTCATCAGATTCGCGTGCACATGGCTTCGATCGGACATCCGGTGGTCGGAGATGCGACGTATGGCGCGCCGAAAGAGGTGCGAGAGGGCTCAAATAGCTCATCCTCTCGCAAAAAGCGCCAGAAGGACGGGGCCACGACCACGCTATCGTTGTCGCGCAACTTTCTCCATGCCGCGGAACTGGAATTCACGCATCCGCGCACGGGGAAACGCCTGGCGCTCAAGGCCGATTTACCCAAAGAGTTGCCGGAATTCCTTGCACAAATGTGAAGTGGTGAGTTTTTCGTCCAAACTGCGTTATTCTTCTGCGCGGGAGCAACCATGAAATTCGCTAAAGTCGTGTTCTGGGTTGCGGGCATCTGGGGAGTGCTGGTGCTGACTCCTCTCTACTTCATGTTCGACCTAATAGCCCGCCAGGATCCGCCACCCATAACGCACCCCGGGTTTTATTACGGCTTTGTGGGTGCAGCACTCTCCTGGCAGTTCGCCTTCTTCGTTATCGCTATCAATCCGGTACGATTTCGGCCGGTAATGATTCCGTCAGTCCTGGAGAAGCTGAGTTATGGTATCGCCGTAGTTATTCTGTTTCTACAAAGGCGTATGCACGCGAGCGATCTGACATTTGCGAGTACCGATCTGCTCCTGGGGGTTCTTTTCATAGTGGCATTTCTGAAGACCCGTGGTAAGGCAGGCCTAGTGGAAAGCTCAGACCGCCCCTCGCCGCCTGCGTTGCGGGATGAACCTCGGTAACCAACAGCCTACTTCCGCCGGCAAACGTTCCGTCATATGCTGATAACGTACGCTGGCGCGCCGCGCCCGCGTTTCCACTCAAATCTTTATGGATGCCCTTCGTATGTACTCGTTTGTGGCCGCCGGGGGAGCTGCGGTCCTGGGAACCTATGCATTGTTCCGAGGCAAGCCCAAAACGGCGGAAGATCTCGAACGGGAACGCCGCAACTGGCTCGATGGTATTGGCCGCATCACCGATGGCACCGTGATCGACGTGCAGGAACTGTCGGCCGGACAGACTCCTCGCCCGGCGGTGCTTCTGATCTACAAGTACGACGTGGCCGGCGTCTCCTATGAATGCTCTCAGGATGTGACCTACCTGCGCCAGTGGATCAACCTGCATTCCTGCCGCCTGGGGCTCCCTACTTCGGTGAAGTATGACCCGCAGAATCCGGGAAACTCTCTGGTGGTCTCGGAAAGCTGGATGGGGTTAAGACAGTAGAAAATCGCCAGTATCCAGTTACCAGCAAGACCCCAATGCAACAACTCGAATTTCACCCATGGGGCGGGCATCAGCCGAACACAGAGGTGCGTGCCATCTGATCGGTCCTCCGGGTTTTTCTGGCAATTGGCAACTCGGGGCTGGCAACTGTTTAAATCTGGTAATCCTCCACGAACAAATCAGCAGGTGAAATATTGGCGGCATTTTCCTCGTCGATCTGCAGATTGGGCTCGGCGCCCAGGGCCTCGTGCGAGTGCTCCTGGAACTTCTGGCGCAGTTCGTGCAATTCGGTCGCCAGCTTGATGATCACATCCGAAAGTGGATCGCGGATGTCTTTAGGATCGGTGATCACAACGCGCTTGCCGTCGCGCAGCACGATATGGCCGGGCACGCCCACAATGGTGGAATTGGCCGGTACGCTGCGCAGTACGACCGAACCGGCGCCCACCCGGCAGTTGTCCCCGATAGTGATATTGCCCAGCAGTTTTGCTCCCGAGCCGATGGATACATTGTTGCCCACAGTGGGATGCCGCTTGCCTTTTTCCTTGCCGGTTCCGCCAAGGGTTACCCCCTGATAGAGGGTTACGTCGTCGCCAACAATGGTGGTTTCGCCGATCACGACCCCCATGCCGTGATCAATAAAAAGGCGGCGGCCAATTTCGGCGCCGGGATGAATCTCGATTCCGGTGAGCAGACGTGCCACCTGGGAACTGAACCTGGCCGGGAAGCGCAGGCCGTGTTCCCAAAGCCAGTGACTTAAATGGTGAATCCAGACGGCGTGCAGCCCCGGATAGCAAAGCAGCACTTCGAGATAAGAACGCGCGGCCGGGTCTGACTCGAAAACCGCGGCAATATCCTCGCGCACGGATTTGAAAAAACCAACCATGCAAATCTCAGGTTGTACTCATGAAACGTAGCTCAGGGAGAGGGAAAGGCGCAAGCCTGAGGCAACAAGCTGCGCCGGTTGCGAAGTTCTGTCTGAACCGCAGGCGTCGAGAGCCGATCGCGGCCACTGAAGTCCGGAAGGACATTGGCCGGTCTCCTCGATCACACGCCGGTTGGGGTCGGGATGGCATTTCCTACGGTAAAGATTGCAGCCAGTCCGCCGATAAGTCAGTCGTGCGGATGCGTCTCCGCGCACGATCTGATCTCCAACAACACACTCAAAACCGCGACGAGAACGCCGACACCATAGAACTGGGGACCCCAATGGCAGTCACAGGATTAACAGTCTCTAATCCCCGAGCCGAGCATCGACCTTTGCTCATCGGCGAGGCCGCAGCGAATGACGAACTGGTCATAAAAGAAGTAGCCGACCTCCCCAGCGTTGCTCCACCGGGCCATACGGAGGGACCAGCCGACCGCCTGCGTGCCGCGGTAGACGAGTTGCAACACGCCCAGCAAGCTCTGCGCGAGAGCGAGGACCGGCTCAACGCCATTGTGCAGACCGCGATGGATGCCATTGTCGCGGCGGACGAGCAGCAGGGGATCGTGATCTTCAACGCGGCTGCGCAGAAGATGTTTGGCTACAGCGCCGCCGAGTCTCTCAGCCTGAACATCAGCGATTTGCTCCCCGAGCGCTTCCGCGCGCAGCACGCCGATCAGATCCGGTACTTCGGCCAGACCGGGGCTACTAGCCGGACGATGGGGCGACTGGGAATGGTGTGGGGGCGGCGGGCGGATGGGGAGGAATTTCCTATCGAAGCCTCGATCTCGCACGTCGAGAGCAACGGCAGGAAACTGTTTACCGTCATCCTGCGCGACATTACAGAACGGCAGCGGGCCCAGTCGCATGTGATGCGGTTGGCGGCGATCGTGGAGTCGTGCGACGACGCGATTCTCAGTACCGACCTCAACGGAACGATCATTACCTGGAACCAGGCCGCAGAGCATTTGTATGGATATGCCGCTACGGATGTTGTCGGCCAGCCGACCAGCGTCATCACTCCCGCCAATAAGCTCGAGGAGAGCGATCATTTATTCGAGGAAATCGCTCAAGGACGGCGCGTCACTCACCATGAGACGGTTCGCCGCCGCAAAGACGGCAGCCTGGTGCAGGTATCGTTGAACATCGCCCCAATAAAAGATGCTGAGGGGCGGATCGTTGGCGTTTCCAAGATCGCCCACGACATTACTGAGCGCAAACGAGCAGAGGCGGCATTGCACCAGAGGGCGGAGGAACTCGCCCGCTCCAACCGCGATCTGGAGCAGTTTGCCTACGTGGCGTCGCACGATTTGCAGGAGCCGCTACGCATGGTCACGGCCTATACGCAGCTTTTGGCGGAGCGCTACCAGGGCAAACTCGACGCCAATGCGGACAAATGCATCGCCTATGCCAGCGAGGGCGCACTGCGCATGCAGGCACTCATCCGCGATCTACTGGCGTTCTCGCGCGCGGGACGCAACGACGCTAATGATGGGGCTGTCGACTGCAATGTGGTGATCGAGGAAGTTCTGCTGAATTTGAGACCGGCAATCCAGGAAAGCGGCGCGCAGATCAGCTGCGGAGATCTGCCAGTCGTTTGCGCGGCACGCGCACCGTTGGCGCAGGTCTTCCAGAATCTGATCGGCAACGCCATCAAGTTCCGCAAGAAAGGCGCAGCGCCCCAGATTCGCGTGAATGTCGAACGGAACGGCCTGTTCTGGCTGTTTACTGTCGTGGACGATGGAATCGGCATTGCCCAGGAGCACACCGAAACCATCTTCGCGGTGTTTCAGCGGGTCCACACACGGACGGAGTACGCAGGAAACGGCATTGGGCTGGCGATCTGCCGCAAGGTTGTCGAACGCTACGGAGGAAAGATCTGGGTTGAGTCGAACCTGGGCCAGGGATCGACTTTCAGGTTCACGTTTCCCATCCAAAAGGCCGACCGGGGCGGGCAGGTGCAGGCATGAGCCCCCAGACCGAGGTTCTGTTGGTGGATGACAATCCCGCTGATATTGCCCTGGTGCAGGAAGCCATTGCCGGCAGCGCGCATCCATGCCACACCAACAGCGTGATGGATGGAGAAGAAGCGCTCGCATTCCTGCGTAAAGAAGGCCAATACAGCGAAACCGTGCGGCCGGACCTGGTGGTCCTGGATTTGAATTTGCCAAAGAAAGATGGCTGCGAAGTGCTGGCAGAGATGAGAGCCAGCCCCGTCTTAATGGGAATCCCAGTCGTGATCTTCAGCAGCTCCAGCGCCAGAGCCGACATTGTCCGCAGCTACGAGATGGGCGCGAACTGCTACGTCAGCAAACCCACAACCCTGAAGAGTTTTTTTCTTGCCGTGCACGCGATCGAAGATTTCTGGTTCGGGATGGCGAACCTGCCCAACAAGGAGAGCGATGGATCCGCAAACAACTAGCGTATTGCTGATTGAAGACAATCCCGGAGATGCCGACCTGATGCGGCTGCGCCTGGTCGAGGGGCATTCTTCGGTGAAAGTGCGGTGCGTGCAGCGCCTGTCGGATGCGCTTTCCGCACTCTCCCGCGAACAGCCTTCGCTGGTCTTGCTTGACTTGAATCTTCCCGATAGCCGCGGAGCCGAGACGTTTCGCAAGGTGCTGGAGAAAGCGCCGAATGTGCCGGTAGTCGTCATATCCGGCCAGGACGACGAGGCGCTGGCGATCAAAGCAGTGAACCAGGGAGTGCAGGACTACCTGATCAAAGGCGACATCACCAGCAAGCACCTGGAGCGCACCATTCGTTACGCGGTAGAACGGCAGGCCCTGCTGCGTTCGATCGAGATGGCGCAGAAACAGAGGCTGGAATTCAAGAACCAGTTTCTGTCGCACATATCGCACGAGCTGCGCACGCCGCTTACCTGCATCCACCAATACGCCACGCTTCTGTCGGACGGTCTGGCCGGGCCGGTCTCGCCGGACCAGGCCGACCACCTGAAGACAATCCTGAAGAGCGTTAACCAGTTGCACGCAATGATCCGCGATTTGCTGGAGGCCACGCGTGCTGAAAGCGGCAAGATGCGGGTCGAGCCGCGTTGCATTGCCATCGGCGATCTGATACAGCAGGCGATCGCCATGATGACGCCCACGGCCCAGGAGAAGCACATCGGGCTGGAGGCTGGCGTGGACAAACGGATTCCGCTGGTCTACGCCGATCCCGATCGCATTCTCGAGGTGCTGATCAACCTGATTGACAACAGCATCAAATTTACTCCCCAAGAAGGATCGGTGGTGGTGCGGGCCTGCATGACGGAGACCGATGCCGGGTTTGTCTACTGCTCGGTGAGCGATACGGGCCGAGGCATCAGCCCGGAAGCCAAGATGTTGATCTTCGAGCGGCTCTACCAGGATCCCGATGCGGTGGACAACAACCGCTCCGGTCTCGGCCTCGGGCTGTTTATCTGCCGGGAAATTGTGCGCCTGCATGAGGGGAAAATCTGGGTCACCAGCGAACCGGGCCACGGCAGCACCTTCACCTTCACGCTTCCGGTCTATTCACTCCCCAAGCTGCTGTCTCCGGTCGTTATCTGGCAGAACCGCTTGCGGCCGGCATTTGTGCTGGTGCGCGTCCAACTCAAGCCCGTGACCAACCCGCCGCAGGGCAACTGGCGCGACCTCTGGCAGCAGTGCCTTGACACCCTGCGGCACTGCGTCTACCTCGACAAAGACCTGGTTTTGCCCCCGTTGGGAAGTCCGGGGCCGGATGAGACCTTTTTCGTCGTCGCCTGCACTGACATGCAGCGCTCAGAGATCATGATCACACGGATTCGTGAGCAACTGGGCAAGATCGCTGGCCTGCACGGCAAAGGGACATTAGCGGTTTCGGCTGCTCCGATCGAGTTGCCGCGGGCCGAGCCGGGCGGTTCCTTCCCCGGAGAATCGCTGGATGAGCAAGTGGAGCGTCTGGCCGCCCGGATCGCCGAGATGATCGTGGGAAATATGGAAAAACAGAAATCAGCCGCGCGAAGCAACGGCAAGCCGCGCCAAAGCGTGATTCACAAAGGAGACGTTCAATGACGAAGCCAAAAATCCTGGTCGTGGACGACGATCCCGACCTATTGCGGGCGATGCGCCTGCGCCTGCGGGCCAATAACTGCGAAATTGCAACCGCTGCGGACGGTTACTCCGCCATCGCTACCGCCCAGAAGGAGCGCCCGGACCTGATTATTCTCGACCTGGGCTTGCCTGCCGGCGACGGCTTCGCAGTGCTGGAGCGGCTGCAGAACAACAATCAACTGGCCGGCATTCCCGTCATCGTACTGAGCGCCCGCGATCCGCAGGGCAACGAAGAGCGCGCCCTGAAGGCTGGAGCCAGCATGTTCTTCCAGAAGCCGGTGGACAACGAAGAACTGATGAACGTGATCCGCGTCACTTTGCCGCAATGGCATCCGGCAGTGGTCCCGCTGCCCTCCTAGCTGTGGCCTGGCGCCTGCGGAAGCGGGGAGATACGGTAATCCCTGGCCGCGCGGGATGAGGCGCCGCGGTTCTGGTTGGGGATGCGCGGGAAAGGCGTCGAAGTCGGGTATCTGTCTCTGGGCTGTCGAGGAAAGAAACGCTTCTTGGGCAGAACGGTGGTGATCTAGCCTCCGGCGGGGAAGCCGTAGCTGTGGGCGACAGTGATGCGAAGGTACTTGTAGGGGTTCACTGGGGTGTCATTGATACGAACTTCGTAGTGCAGATGAGGGCCGGTAGAGCGCCCGCTAAGGCCGACATAACCGATGGTGTCTCCGCGGTGGACGTGCTCTCCAGGCGTTACCGCGAAGCCGGAAAGATGGCCGTAACGCGTGCAGATGCCGTGGCCGTGATCGAGCATGATCATCTTGCCGTATCCGCCGAGGAAGTTGGCAAAGGTGACGACGCCATCGGCAGGAGCGATGACGGGATGTCCATAAGTGCTGCCGATGTCGACGCCGCTGTGAAACGCGCCTTCACCGTTGAACGGGTCGATTCGCTCGCCGAAACTACCGGTGATTTGACCCTCCACCGGCCAAAGATTAGGCGTGGAATTAGCTCTAACCCAGTCGGCGGTGGTGGCGTTATGGGTCAGTCCCAGCGTAATACCCACGGTAGCCGCGCCGGTGAGGGCCGAGGTCCGCAAGGCGCTGAGCTGATCCATAGAGGAGGTTACATCGGCGTCCTGAATTTGTTCCTGCGAGGCGGTCACCAGGATGGGCTGCGACTTCAGACCATACAGTGCGGAAACTTCGCCAGCGATCGAGCCCAGCGAGGCCACCTGTACGTCGCGCTCTTTGGCGACCTCCTCCAGTCGCGAATAACGGTCTTTTAGCTGGTCTTGTTCCGTGCGCAGCTGATTGTAGCGGGAAACCTTCAGCAGCATCCGGGCGTAGGAAGAGGCGATGCCGGTGAGGCTGAGAAATCCGATCGCTGCGCCCGCAACAAAAATATAAAGGTAATGCAGCGGAATGGAGATCTTGCGCAGCTGCCCGTCGTCGCCACGGGCCACGAAAAGGATGTAGAAACGTTTTTGCAACGTCTATCCTCGAAAGTTTGATTCGTCAGGGGCCGGAACTCCAGGCACAGTCTGAGGTTGCAGAAGCCTGTTCGGACCACCTGATTGCCCGGGTGCGCTCCAATCGCGGGATTGGAACTTTCTTACGCGCCCTCCCTATCAAGAACCGGGACCTTCGCCAAAAAACTGCAGTTGTCTGCAATTCCAACCGGATGCAGAACTTAGCTCGACCAAAGGCTTTGTGAATGTCTGGTAAACGGTAACAAACTGGGTTCCCCCTGTCAACGACCCCTAGGGTGTTTCTGCCATTACGTAAGGATGGGCAAACGGGGGTCACCGGAGGACAGGTTACTTCCAGCTCTGCAGTCCGAGAACAGATTCGGCGGCTGACCTGGGCGGGCGTGAGATTGGAAGCCCTCCGCATGTAGCCGAAAACTGTGTTCTCGCAGGCACGAGGCGTTGGCCGTCTGGCCTCAGGTTTGGAATCTTCTCATGGGCACAGGCATCTATGGCCGCGCGTCCGCTATAGTGTTGGCGTTGTGCCGCTCCCCGAAAAAGCGCTCATTGCCCAGTTCCGCCGCTTGGCGGGGCATAGTCGAGAAGCTGCTGGCAGGAGAGGGCGCAGCACACGCATCGTGAAGGGAATTGGAGACGACTGCGCCGTGCTGCATATCTCCACCCGTCAGGGCGAAAGTAACGACGCGCTGGGTACTACCGACTTTACTCTGGAAGGCATTCACTTCCGCCGTGACTGGCATTCGCCGGAATCGGTTGGCCATCGCTGCCTGGCTCGCGGATTGAGCGACATCGCTGCCATGGGCGGAGAGCCGGTGGCTGCATTTCTTTCTCTGGCCCTGCCCCCCAACCTGTCGCAGAACTGGGTGACGCGCTTTGCGCGTAGCCTGATCAGCCTGGCCGAGAAATATGGCGTGACTCTGGCAGGTGGCGATACGGCCGAGTCGCCCGATGGCATTCTGGCCGACATCATTGTCGTGGGCCGCGTACCGAAGGGGAAAGCGGTGCTGCGATCGGGGGCGCGACCCGGCGACCGCTTGTACGTTAGCGGGGAACTTGGTGGATCGGCGGCCGCCGTCGCTACGATGAGAAAAGGGCAGTCACGGAAAAAGCCAGAAAGCAGGCTGAAGCCGGCGGAATATCCGCGGCACTTTTTCCCCGAGCCCCGCATCGAACTCGGCCGCATTCTACGGGAAAAAGGTCTTGCCAGCGCCATGATCGATCTCAGCGACGGGTTGTCGACCGACCTCGCGCATATCTGTGAAGAGAGCGGAGTTGGGGCCGAGATCGCCGCGGAGTCCATTCCGCGCGCGACCGTGGGCAAGCCGGCGCGCGTGGTCGATCTCGACCTGGCCTTGCACGGCGGCGAGGATTACGAGCTGCTGTTTAGTGCTCCGCGGGGAAAGCGGGTTCCTGCCAGAATTGCGGGCGTGCCGATCACATTGATTGGTCATATTACACGCGGACGCTACGTCATCTTGACGAAGGCGAAAAGCGGTGCGGGCTACGAGCTAGAACCGCGCGGCTGGGAATACTTCCGCAGGTGAACCTGCGAATCCACCATCGACCCTTGGTTACTTCGGTTACCACGCATGTCTCTACCGTGCGGGAATCAACGGGACTAGAGTAGTGATATGTCGCATCGATCCCTCGCTACCGCATTGCTCGCCGCCAGCGTCTTGATTATTTCCGCGGGAACCTGTCAGGCGTCGCAAAAGAAACTGCCTCCGCCGGCGCCGGCGCGCTCGCCCCGGCCGGCGGTCACCGACGATTTTATTCACAAGCAGTTCGGTGACAACTGTTCCGTGCTGCAGGGGCCGCCGCAGTTTGTTGGCGATCTCGATGGCGACGGCATCGACGATCTGGTCATTGCAGCCCGGTGCAAGAATCCCATGGCGGATCGCGATGAACACGATTTCGTAGTGGCCGATCCTTACGACAGGTTTCTTGGCTTCGGAGACGTCCGGGTTACTTCCACCTTTGCCTCGGATGAGCCCGACAGACGCGGTGTGTGCCTTCTGATTATCCAGGGCGCAGAAAACGGAGGCTGGCGGGCGCAAAACCCCAAGGCCAAGTTCCTGCTCATCAACCTGCCCTTCAAAACCCTGGCCGTGAAGCGGCTTGAGCTGAAGAAGCGAACCATCCTCGGCATTTACATGGAAGAACAGGGCGAGGGCGAAGACACCTCCTCCGTGCTGTTCTGGGACGGCAAGCGATATCGCTATCAGATTCTGGGATCGGATCTGGAATAGGAATTCAATCCGGATTGCGCCAGTTCGCCGGTCCGTTCCTTCGTAGATACTCAACCATCAGACTCGGCTGGTCATCGGAGTGGCCGCTCGCCTGCCGCGGACTTGCACTTTTCATCCGCGCCACTGTCGTCGATCCGTCTCCAATTTTGTGCGCGCGAGTCAGTGCCCCTTCTCCGTTGATTTGCTGACCCGCGTCTGGTTCGTAATCCAGTTCACTTCCCAGGTCTTGCCGCCATCGTCCGAGAACGACTGCTCGAAATGCGGCGTGTTGGTATCGGTCTTCGACCAGATAAATCGAATGAAGATCGACTTGCCATTCAGCGTGTCCTGCGCATAGAACTCGCCTACTCCGTCCTTGAATTTGCCGATCTGTGGCACGACCAAAATCCCATCTTTGCTGTTGGCCCAGTAGAGCCGCCATTCGTGCGTTTGCGGATTGTAAGTGCGCAGCGTGAGGCCTTCGATGTGGCCGCCGGCACCATCGGTTTCGAACTCCTCGATTTGTGCGCGCCCGTCCCACACCTTCCTCGTCATCGACGTGCCGTCAAAGTCGACCCAGGTGTTCGATCCGGTCAACGGACGCAGCCTGCGCTTCAGGTGAATATTCCAACTGCCTAATTCGAAATCGAAGTCGCGTTCACCATTGAGGTTGCCGCTCGCTTGTGTCGACTTCCAGGCATTCTCGTCAGGTTTGGCTGGGGTGGAGTGCGCATTGCCGGTGTGGTCGCTGACCCGCGCTAAATCCACAATCCGGACTGGCTCCCACGTCCGTCCGCCGTCGCTCGACCAGGATTCCTCAAAGTGAGGCGAACTCGAAGCCATCTTCGACCAGAGATACCGGTTCAGCAGCCATTTGCCGTTCAGCGTGTCCTGAACGAAGAACTCGCCCTGCCCATCCCTAAATTCGCCCACATTCGGCAGCCCAACCTTGCCATCCTTGCGGTTCGCGAAATAGATATACCATTGGTGACTCTGCGGATTGTAGGTGTACAACATCAGGCTTTCGACAGGTCCATTGGCGCTGGTGCCTTCGGACACGTCCAGCATGGCACGCCCGCCCCAAATGTTTTGGAAACTTTCAGTGCCATCGGACTCGACCCACGTGTCGGATCCAGCGAAGGGGTGAGCGCGGTACTTCGTATGACATTTCCAAGCGCCGGCGAGCGAATCGAAATCGTGTTGTCCGTCGCGCCCCGTACTTACGCCCGAAGTTTCAGCTTTTGACGCTGGTGAACTCGTCTGTGCGAAAAGGAACGTCGAGCACAGAACGCAAAAAACGGCACGCAACAAAATAGCGCGACGATCTTTTCCAAGATTCATATTCGCTCCTTCCGAATGTGCTGCGAGCAGGATTCCCCTAAAAACAAGTACGACTTC
This sequence comes from Candidatus Aquilonibacter sp., assembly GCA_035523915.1. GTDB lineage: Bacteria > Acidobacteriota > Terriglobia > Terriglobales > Acidobacteriaceae > Sulfotelmatobacter. Next base: position 34,826 of record DATKPV010000140.1, read on the forward strand.
AAAGTGGATAATGTGAGTCGTGGATCTTGTTTCGATATATCTAAATGTGATATATCAATAATAGATATGCACGTCAAGGATAGGCCACTTTCGACTGCATCGCTGCACATTCTTCTCGCCCTGGCGGAATCGGACCTTCACGGATATGCGATCATGCAGTCCGTAAAGCGGCAGTCGGCGGGAAAGTACAAGATCGGGCCGGGTACGCTGTATGCGAACCTGGATCGCCTGCTGGCCGCCGGATTCGTCGGCGAAACTGAGCGCAATCAGAAAAATGGAGAAATGCGCCGCGAGTATTTTCTGAAAGGCAGGGGAGAAAAGGCGCTGCGGGCAGAAATCAGGCGCTTGCAGCAAGTCGTGGCCACGGCTGACCGGCTCGGCCACCTCGGGGAGAGTGACGCGTGAGCATTCGGCGCGCCGTCCTGGTCGCATATGGTCTGCTGCTCCAACTCTACCCTGCGGCTTTTCGAGAACGTTTCGCTGGGGAGATGCTGCAGGTGGCGAAATTAGCCGAGCCGGGCGAGTGGCCGCTGATTTTCGTCGACACCTGCCTCGCCATGGTGCGCTGCTGGCTCGCGTCGCCAGATGAGCCGCGGCCATTTCCAGCAGGACAAGGTGCTTACCTGGCCGTCGGAGAATCCGGGTTGCCGATCGCCAGAATTCTCCAGGGCCTGGTTCTCGCGATGGTGCTCGTCGCCAGCCTTTGCTACGCGGGATCGCTCGGCTACCTCAGCCTACCCAAGTGCCACGCAGCCGCGGCGGAACACATTTCGCGCTAAACAAAGCCGCGTGATCCGAACCACGACTCTCTGCCTCTCCCGCGGCTATAATTCCCGCCATGAACCTCGAACAAAAAGTTGCAGAACTCAAAAAACGCAATGCTCTGGCGGAGGAAGGCGGCGGAGAAAAACGTCAGGAGCGCCAGCACAAAGAAGGCAAAATGTCGGCGCGGGAGCGCATCGAGTTCCTGCTCGACGAAGGCACGTTCGAGGAAACCGACAAGCTGGTTACGCATCGTTGCAACGACTTCGGCATGAGCGAGCAGAAGATTTACGGCGACGGATTCATTACCGGCTATGGCCGCATTGAAGGCCGGCTGGTCTACGTCTTTGCCCAGGACTTCACCGTGTTCGGCGGGTCACTCTCCGAGACCAACGCGGGCAAGATCGTGAAGATCATGGATCTGGCGGCGAAGATGGGCGCGCCGGTGATCGGACTGAACGATTCCGGTGGCGCCCGCATCCAGGAAGGCGTGATGTCGCTGGCCGGCTACGCCGATATTTTCCTGCGCAACACGCTCTACAGCGGCGTGGTGCCGCAGATTTCCGCCATCATGGGCCCATGCGCGGGCGGCGCAGTCTACTCCCCGGCCATCACCGACTTTGTATTGATGGTCGACAAAACGTCCTATATGTTCATCACCGGCCCCGATGTGATCCGCACCGTGACCAATGAAGAAGTTACAAAAGATCAGCTCGGCGGAGCCATGACTCACAACGAAACTTCCGGCGTGGCCCACTTTCTGGCGCACGACGACGCGGAGTGTCTGTCGATGGTACGCGAGTTGCTCGGCTTTTTGCCGTCCAACAATCTGGACGATGTTCCGCGTAAGGCCTGCACCGATCCGATTGATCGCGCCGGGGCTGTGCTCGACAAAATCGTGCCCGAACAATCCAACCAGCCCTACGACATGAAAGACGTGATTCACGCCGTATTCGACGACGGCTACTTTTTCGAAGTGCAGGAACACTACGCCAGAAACATCGTGGTCGGATTCGCGCGCCTGGATGGGCGTTCAGTTGGAATCGTGGCCAACCAGCCGGCAGTTCTGGCGGGCACGCTCGACATCAACGCTTCGATCAAGGGTGCGCGGTTCGTGCGCTTCTGCGACTGCTTCAACATCCCTCTGGTGACGTTTGAAGATGTCCCGGGATTCCTTCCTGGCACGGCTCAGGAGTATGGCGGCATCATCAAGCACGGCGCGAAGCTGCTTTACGCCTTCGCCGAGGCGACCGTTCCCAAAGTGACCGTGATCACGCGCAAAGCCTACGGTGGAGCGTATTGTGTCATGGCCTCAAAACACATTCGCACTGACGTGAATTACGCCTGGCCGACGGCTGAAATCGCGGTCATGGGCCCGGAAGGCGCGGTGGATATTGTTTACAAACGAGAGCTCGAGCTTGCCAGGAGCGCCGAAGAACGCGAATCCGTGCGCCAGAAAAGGATTGAAGACTTCCGCGACCGCTTTGCCAATCCCTATGTTGTTGCCGACCGCGGCTTTGTCGATGCCGTCATCCAGCCGCGGGAAACCAGGAGAAAGCTGATCCAGGCGCTGGCCATGCTGGAAACCAAGCGCGACAAAAACCCGCCGAAGAAGCACGGGAATATTCCGCTGTAGCGCGGCTGGCGCCGCGAACCTTACAGGTCCCTCGGTTCGCGTGGAAGCATCGACCCGTGGCGAACGTGCAGAACATACACCGCATCACCGATCACCGTAAACAGGATGCGATAAGTACCTCGATTTCCAAAACCGAAGAGCAGTTGCCGGATCGGCTCCTCGAACGAGGCACTCTCAGGAGCTGGCGAACAGCGCTCGGGATAGCGGGAAAGAGTCTTGATACTCGAGCGGATCTTGCGGATCCATTCGCCAGCGGCTCGCCGCGCCCGGTCGCGGAGGTAACCATGGGTGACTCGCAAATCGGACTCAGCGTCGGGAGTTACGATCACGCGGTAGCGCATTCGCACCGCTCAGGCTTTGCCTTCGAGCTCGGCGAGTACGTCTTCGGCCGGTCTTCCCTCGCCGCGTCTGGCCTGGGCGAGTGCGCGGCGTATCCTTGCGACGGCATCAACCTGGTCGGCAACGTCCTGATAGACGGCCGGATCGAGCACCACAGCTTCGGCCTTGCCGTTGATGGTAAGCACCAGAGGGCGCCCGGTCTTTTTCATGCGCTTCATCAAGTCGGAGGAGTTGCGCTTGAACGAAGTGAGAGAATGAATGTCTCGCGAGACATCGAGCATGGGCTGATTATAGCATTGAATTCGCACCGAATTCGAGACTATATGAGTGCTCGGCCTCGCTGCATTTATAGTTACGGTTTAGTTTGATAAACACGAAGCCTTCAAGAGCCCTCCATGAAGATGCACCTTGGCGCAATCGTTCTTTGCTTGCTTGCTGTCCCACTCATCTCGCAGGATTCCACGACGCTGCTCTCTTCTCTTCCCCAGCCTCACGACTACGTGCAGCACCGTGCGTCCAGCTATGACCGCAGCGGCGGAAACGCCGATTTTCGCACCATCGCACCAGGCGAAACGCTTACCCTGCTGGACACTGCCGGGCCCGGCTTGATCACTCACATGTGGTTCACGATTGCCAGCGACGATCCGCATCATTTGAAGGCGCTGGTTCTGCGCATGTTCTGGGATGGCGAATCGACTCCCAGTGTGGAAGCGCCAATCGGAGACTTTTTCGGGCTCGGTTTGGGGGACTATTACGATTATCAGTCCATCCCTCTTGCGGTGGGACCAGATAAGGCGCTGAACAGTTTCTTCCCCATGCCATTTGAAAAACACGCGCGCGTAACCGTCACGAATGAGGGCACGATCAGGGTAGATGCGTTCTATTTCAACATTGACTATCGAACATACAACAAGCCATTGGCGGGTGATCCATTTTATTTCCATGCCCAGTACCGGCAGGCTGCTCCGGCCCACGGATGGACGAATCAGTGGCATTCAAGCGCCGATCCGATTGTGAACGAAAAAAAGAATCTGAGCGGCGAGGGAAATTACGTGTGGATGGAAGCAACCGGTCGCGGGCACTTTGTCGGCGTCACCATGTCGGTGCTGCAGAATCAGGACGGATGGTGGGGAGAGGGCGACGACATGTTTTTCGTCGATGGCGAGACGAGGCCCTCGATCAACGGAACCGGCTCAGAGGATTACTTTCTGGGCGCGTGGGATTTCGACGGCCGTCCGTTCGCCTACGGACTCTTTGGAGCTCCGGTTGTGGGGCATGAAGTAGCCGGCGGGCGCTGGTCGCTTTATCGGTTCCATCTCGACTCGCCGATTCCTTTTACCAAATCGTTGCGCGCCACGATTGAGCACGGCCACGCCAACGCCCGGTCGGACAACTATTTTTCGGTGGCGTATTGGTACCAGACCGAGCCGCATTCCGCGTTTCCTCCCCTGCCCCCGCTCGAGCAGAGAATCCCGAGAATCTATGCGGTGGGAGGGCCGGGGAATGCAGGGAGATGAGCAGTGGTCAGTGGTTCGCTCTTAGAAGAGCACAAGGTTCAACATCAATCCGTCTGTAGGATTCTTCTCGCTTCCGCCTCGGGATTCTTCTCGGTTCGCCGCAAGAGCGTGTAGGTGCTGGTTCGTTCGATTCGGTCTCCTGCCTTCATCGTGCGGAGCGGGCCGTACATCTCCAGCTCTACATAAGCTGCCGGATCCGGGTTCGTGTAGATCACCCCGCTGCTTCCGCGGTCAGGATATTCACCACCGTCGACTCGCGGAGAATCGATGCGCAGCACATATTTGTCGTTCATCCACAGGAGCGTGCCGGCATCGGAGCCGATCTGACAGCTTTCTTTTGTACCGCGCGCGAGGGAGAGCAGCCGGCCGTCTCGCTTTACGTCCTGCGGCGGACCGAACGCCAGCTGAACGTATCCGTCGGGAAACCGAGACTTTTCGGGCAGGAGCATGAAGGCGCGCTGGGGGTGGCGCAGCTGCGTAATTACCGCAATCCCCACCTTGAGCGGAGCGCCACTCACCTTTTCGTAGGTCGTCGTGATGGTCAGCACGGGCCTGGCTGGGTCGAGCTCGATGCGACGCCGCGTGCGAATGCCGTAGACTGCGTCCACCGGCGAGACGATCTCGATTTCGTGCGCGTGTATGGTGGCCTGCAGCGGCACAGAATCAAATGTCGAGGGCGGCGGCCAGCCCCGGCCACCCAGTTTTTCCCAGTCGCTCTGCGGCTGCGGCCACGTCTTGTCGCCGCCGAAATTGATCCATTCTTTCGAGGAAGGATCAGCCGGCTTGCCATCGAGCGTGCGGCCCTCCCAGAAAACGTCGGCCTCCCCGACAAAATGAAACTGCATAACCCGTCCAATCGCCGGAACAACCACGACTTCTGCCGTGCCGTTACTTAAAACCAGTGAACCTGCCCAGCCGTGATAAGTGAGAGAAGATACGCGGAGACCGTCCTTTGCCTCGGCAATTCCGTCGAACCGCAGGGGATGCGGGGCCAGCAACAGGGCGGCAATTAAAGCGAAGAAGCCGAAAACCGGTGCACGGGCGTGCGACCGAGTGAGTGCAGTTCTCATGGGCGGCTGGGAATTATAGACTGAGCATCAAACTTACGGATGGGACGAACGACGCAATCAAAAATAGAGAGTTCCGAGGTGATGTTGGGTCCATTCCTCTCGGCCAGTAGCTCGCTTTCTAGACCCTCGCTCGACCTGCTCTCGCTGCTTCCCTTGCGGGGCCGCTGCGCGCGATCTTCACTTGGGCT
>DATKPV010000141.1:0-37324 GCA_035523915.1 Candidatus Aquilonibacter sp.
TCCGACAACTACGATCCGCTGGTCGCCAGCGGCCAGATGATGTTGCTGAAAGGCGGCGAACAAATTGTGCCGGGAATTTTCGTGGAAACCTTTCCCGGCCACACCGCCAGCATGATGGGGGTGATTGTGCGAGATCCCTCAGGGGCCAAAGCCCAAAAATCTTCGACGATGTCTGGCGGCACGGCTGAAGCCGTGCCCTACCCCTCCTTTGTTCCCACCGCCGCCTGTTACATTTCCGACCTCATCCCCACCACCGCCCACATCGATCTGACCTGGGGCATGTCGTTCGACCTTTACCCGCTGCAAACCATCGAGAGCAAGAAGCAGTACTATGCGCGTTCGATACCGGGAAAGTGGCTGACGGTCTTCACCCACGACCCAAAAACGCCGTGGGCGTTTGTCGAGAAGGATGAAGCGGGAAAGATGGTAGCGCTCGCAGTCTAGGTGTATTCGACGGCACAATCGTTTTTTGCCGAGCAGAATGACAAATCTTTACAGGATTAGCCCGGCCTCTTTCATAGAATGATTCGCGACAACATTAGCCCCATCTTTCGGCATCAGAGACGGGTCACTCGGGTGACAATGGGGCCGTATAAGGGTCTCCCAGATTTCCAAAACACTTCACAAGCGAGGATCACTATGAAGCGGTGGCTACTGATTGGCAGCATCTGTATCGCGTTTCTAATGGGCGCAGCGATGATTGCTTTTGGCCAGGACGAGCACCACGATGACGCACGGCAAGAAGAGAGGCATGATCACGAGGAAAAGCGCGAGGAAAGGCGCAGGATTGACGATGAGCATTTTCGCGCGCACTTCGGACGCGAGCATCATTTCGCAATCCGGCATGTGACCATTGTAGGAGGGCGCCGCCACTTTGCCTACGGTGGCTACAATTTTGAGATTGTCGATCCCTGGCCGCATGGCTGGTCTTACAACGACGACTGCTACATCGATTTTGTCGATGGCGGCTATTTTCTGTTCGACGTGAGGCATCCGGGAGTCCGGATCGCGGTGACCGTACTGTGAAGTTCTGAATTCGGAATTTACGACTCCGCGGCGAAATTGCCGCGGAGTTTTCCCATGAAGGAACAAATCGTCAGCGGAGATAAAGAGACAGTCCGTTCTAAACTTCGGGGACGAAGACCTTCTCGTTCACAATGAGCGCAGGCTCGTTGTGACACGGTCTTGCTTCGAAGAATTCTTCCACTTTCCTGAGAATCTCCACGTCGCTCTTCGACTCGTAGATGACCTTGCGCAGGTGTCCGCCGCCGGGAACTCCGTGGGTAAACCACGAAGCGAACTGCTTCATCTTTCCGACCGCGTCCGGGAGCTCCTCTTCGATCAGCATGCTGAAGTAAGTACGGATCATTTCATAGCGATCTGCTTCGGTGGGCTGTTCGTAGGGAGGCGCATTCCCTGCGGCTGAAGCCGCAGTCAATTTTGTGGCCCTCGCGGCACGAATAAAGTCGTGCCCGTCCCGGTTCGTCTTCGGGAGGGACGTCGAGCAGATATTGGCCGCGACTGACGAGCTTCGCTCGATTGGACAGCCGAGGGCGGCTGTCCCTATATGACCGGTGGCGATTGACGCACAGTACTGCTCAATCTGCCGGAAGATCCACGGATTCGACGGAGCCGTACGGCCGATCATCACCGCATCGCACCGGGTTTGTGCCACCATGGCGCAGGCGTCCTCGGGCGTGCGAATGTCTCCGTTGCCGACCACCGGAATTTTCACCGCATCTTTCACCGCAGCAATCCACTCCCAGCGCGCGTTTCCGCTGTAGCCTTGCTCACGGGTGCGGGCATGCAGCGCGACTGCGCACAGGCCGCAGTCTTCGGCCATGCGGGCCAGCTCCACACAGATAATTTCGTCGTCGCTCCATCCGGCGCGAAACTTCACAGTGAAGGGGATCTTGATTGCCGCGCGCACCGCCTCGAAGATCTTTCCGATCGCCGGCAGATCGCGCAGCAGGCCCGAACCGCCATTGCACTTCACAACTTTTTTGGCGGGACATCCCAGGTTCAAATCGACCAGATCAAATCCGAGGCCTTCGACCATGCGTGCCGCCTCCGCCATCACCTGCGGAGTGCTGCCGAAAAGCTGCGCCGAAATCGGATGCTCATCTTCGTAGAAGTGCAGGTACCGCTTGGCCTTTTTGTCTTTGGCGCGGAGAACTCCATCGGCCGAAGTAAATTCGGTCATGATCAAGCCGCACCCGCCGAGGTTGCGGATGAAGCGGCGAAAAACCGTATCGGTCACGCCGGCCATGGGGGCGAGAACCGTGGCGGGTCCAATCGTCACGTCCCCGATGCAGACACTTCCGGGTACAGGCTTTAGAGCCGCTTGCGCCAGGATGTCTGGGTCGCCAGCGGAGCCCGAATTATCCCAGAACTTTTTCACAGGGCTATTCTACCGTCTCGATCAAAACAAAAGCCCTCGCCGAAGCAAGGGCTGATCTGTGTAAATCCCCGCGAAGCCGCGTAAATCCCCAGCGAAAGAGGTTACTTCTTCGCCGTCTCGGCCTTGGCGTACTTGCGACGGAAGCGCTCCACGCGCCCGGCGGTATCGACCAGCTTTTGCTTGCCGGTAAAAAACGGATGGCAGGCCGAGCAGATTTCCACAGAGATGTCGCCCTTGTGGGTGGACCGGGTCGTAAACGTGTTGCCGCATGCGCAATGCACTCGAACTTCACTGTAAGCGGGATGAATGGCTGCTTTCATAGGGTTCCAACCTCAATTCGAATCATTAGATTCTACCGGATTGATGCGCGATTCAGCAACGGCCGGCCGTCAGGGCAGAGCAGTAGCCGATCAGAACCTGAACTGGTAAGACGCCTTCACGAAGAACTGCCGGCTGTCGTTCATTAAGCCCTTGGCCGTGTATAGCCCGGCCAGTGGATCGAGAGCGAGAGCACGGTCAAGATTCTGCAAGTCGCTGTTGTAGCCGACGTAGATCGCGGTGCCCGGATGCACAAGATAGGTAATCAGAAAATCGCCATTGAACTGCTTTTCCGTCGGCAAATAGGTATAGGGATAAATCGAGTTTCCCGGCGTGTTGGCCAGCAGACCGTTGTATTGCAGAATCACGCGCAGGGCGAGCTTGGGAGTGAACTGCCAGTTCCACTTGCTGCGGATGATGTGGTCGTTGAAGATGCCGCGGCCCGCGCCGGGTATTTGCGCCTGCGTCAATAAATAAGTCCCCTCGCCGGTGCGTAGCCGCTCAAACAGGTACGTGTTTTCGATCTTCAATGGCCGGACGGGACGAAACGTCAGCGTGCCGGTGGCCGTATCCTGGCGAGCCAGAAACGGAGTTATACCGGCTGCGGGTACGAAATTGCCGCCATCTCCCCAGTAGTAGTTGGCTCCGACACTGACCTTGCGGAAATAGCTGGTCTGAAAAGAGGCGCCGCTCAGATGCTCATGGTAATCCTGGTTTTGCCTAAGCACATAGTCTGTGTCTTCGGGCCGCAGCCGCTCCCGATAGCCCTCGTAAGGCACGATAATAAACAGCGTCTGCCCGCGCCCATCGATGGCGAAGTAGGGCTGGTAGTAGGTATCGAGGCGCAGGCCGCTATGGTCGAACACGACGTGCTGGTTGATGGAAGGGCCCCAGTCGACAATCCAGCCGCTCTTCGGACGAAAACGGTAATCGATGGACTGATACAGCTCACGCGTATCCACCCGATTCACAAATCCGGGCACGGTAACGAATCCCGGACTCACGTCCTGGTAGGTGCCGTCGTAGCTGAAGTGCAAACCAGCGCGCTGCAACTCCAGCTTGCTGGCAGGCCCGGCAAAATAGTTGTTATTTCCCGCGCGGCTCAGGTTGCCGGAACTGAACGGATAAAGGCTGGCCTCGCAGGTGTTGTACAGATTGATCGAGGGATTCAGCCCCAGCAGATTGCTGGAACTCTCCACCGCCTGTCCATCCAAAGTCCAGTTGGAGCCGAACTTCAGCCGTGTATCCACACCACCAATGCGGTTGAATTCCCCCGTCTGGGGGCATTCCCAATCGGTGTAGAGAACGCCGACGCTGGATTGCTGGAAAATATCGCGGCTTACCCGCGCGATCGTGAAGTAAGACCGTTCTCCGAACAGGGGATAGCTATCGGGGACTCCCAGACCAGGGCTGCGATCATCAGCCGCCATCAGACCCACCGAATATGGTCCTTCTTTGCCGGTAAGACGGATTCCAGCGGAAGGATCCTCAATGTTGCGGGTAAAAAACAAGTCAAGAGGCGTGCGGAAGTAATCTTCATTCTCCAGAAAGAAAGGCCGCTTCTCGGGAAAATAAACCTCGAAGCGCTGGTTCACCGTGATCTGAGGATCTTCCGATTCCACCTGGCTGAAGTCGGGATTCGCGGTCAAGTCCAGCACAAAATGGTCCTGAATCACATACTTTGCGTCCAGGCCAATCTGACCCTGGGCGGTAGCCTGCTGAAAGAAGGGGGTGCCGGTATTGTTCAGAGTGTCGAGAGCGCGAAAGCCGCGCATGATTGCATAAGGGATCAGATCGAGACTGCGTCCGGGAGAAATTCCTTCGAGACCGTAGAGGGTCGCTGCCTGGGCGAGCCGCCCCTCCATTTTGTAGGAAATGTGCGGCCAGAACGAGTCCTCGCTCTTGCGAACAATGCCGCGGTACAAAATGATTCCCCACTCCTGCTCCTTCGTATCGGGAAAGCGCAGGCTCTTGAAGGGAATGGAAATCCACACAACGAAACCGTGACTGGTCACCTTGCCACGCGTATCCCACACGGTGTCGAAGGAAGTATCGAAGTGACCGCTGGTCTCTTCCTCGCGCGAAGCCTCGGTCCAGATGGCGTCCCATTGCACGCCCAGCGGCGTGGTCTGGAAGGCGTAGGCGCGGCGCCGGTCGTGAAAGGTATCGAGCATGACTTCCACTTCGTCGTCGTCGTAGATGTCCTCGCGCGCCGACATGCGCGCCCGTACTTTTCTCGGATCGTCGAAGCATACAAAGACGACATAAAGATTCTTCTGGTCGTAGCCGAGATAGGCTTCGGTGGGTTCGGAAACGGGTTCTCCATCGTGCGGATTCCGCTGCGTGAAGCCGGTGACCTTCGCCATCTGCTGGGCCACTTCGCCGCGCGGCTTCATGGTTAGAAAGTCATCGAGTGATGGGGGCCGCGTCAGTCGCGGAATGGTCAGCGCCGGAGGTTCAAGAGCCGATCTTTCTACGGAGAGCTTCTCCTGAGCAGCAAAGGCGCCAGCCGACACCGCGCCCGCAAGCAGCACGCTGGCGAGGAAGAACTTCAGAAGACTCTGTGCAGTAGCTGCACGCCGGCCCGCCCTCAAATCGCCCTCACAACTCCTCTTGCCCGAGAGGAATCCAGCAAGATACACCATCAGCGCCGCTCGCTGAACAGGAAAAGAGAGTGGGCAGGTTTGCCGAACAAGGTACTTGTGTATGACCGCTGGCGGCTAGAACAGAGAGCTTTGCCGCCGGTTGGGCGCGATCCCGAAGTGCTCGTAGGCCAGCTGCGTAGCGACGCGGCCCCGCGGAGTCCGATTGAGAAATCCGATCTGCATGAGGAAGGGTTCGTAGATTTCTTCGATGGCGTCGGGTTCCTCGGCAAGCACCGCGGCCAGCGTATTCACGCCCACCGGGCCACCTTGATATTTCTCGATGATCGTCAGCAGCAGCCGGCGGTCAACTTCGTCAAAACCATATTGGTCGACTTCCAGCATCTGCAGTGCGGCCTGCGCGGTCGGCTGATCGATGGTGCCCGTGCCGCGAACCTGCGCATAATCACGAACCCGCCGCAGCAGGCGATTGGCGATACGCGGTGTTCCGCGCGCCCGGCTGGCAATTTCAGTGGCGCCGGCTTTGTCAATCCGCACGCCCAGAATTTCCGCAGAACGTTCGACGATGACGCGCAACTCTTCCGGCGTGTAGAACTCCAACCGCAGCACGATCCCGAACCGTGCCCGCAGCGGCCCGGAAATCAGCCCAGCCCGGGTAGTCGCTCCCACAAAAGTAAATGGCCTCACTTCCAGCGTGTGTGTGCGCGCCGACGGACCCTGGCCGATGATGATGTCGAGTTTGTAATCCTCGAGCGCGGAATACAGCAACTCTTCCAGAACCGGCTGCAGGCGGTGAATTTCATCGATGAACAGCACCTGCTTCTCCTGCAGGTTGGTAATGATCGCAGTCAGATCGCCCTTGATCTGCAGCAGCGGCGCGGCCGTGGGCTGAAAGTGTACACCGAGCTCGTTGGCGATGATGTTGGCCAGCGTAGTTTTGCCCAGGCCCGGAGGTCCGTAGAGCAGAACGTGGTCCATAGCTTCGCCGCGCGAACGCGCCGCTTCAATGGCAACGGCAAGATTCTCTTTGACCTTGGTCTGGCCGATGAACTCGCCGAGCCGCTGCGGACGCAGCTTCAGCTCAAACGACGAATCGTCTTCGACGGGCGCGGCAGAGACAAGCCGCTCGCGCTGTCGATCAGGATCGGGGAAATTTCTGGCAGTGGCCACTGGCGCGATATTAACACGGAAGGATGCGGGCTAAGGCGCTTGACAATGTGACACATAATGTGTCACATTGACGAGTATGCCGTCCGTCAATATCCGTCAGCTTCGTGACACGCGCCGGCTCAAGGCGTGGCTGCGCGCCGGAAAAATCGTCGAATTGCGGGAGCGGGATCAAATTATCGCTCGAATCGTGCCACAGCGACAGGATGAGAAACCGGCGAAGTGGCCGGATTTTGCAGCGCGCGCGAAGGAGATCTTCGGCGACCGGATTCTGTCGGGTGCTGATATCGTTATCGAGGAGCGCGGACGATATTGACCGTCTATGTCGACACCAGCTTTCTCGTATCGCTCTATCTGACCGACAAACATTCCGACGAAGCCAGACAGCGGGTGCGGTCTGCTTCTGCCCTTTGGCTCACTCCTCTTCACTGGGCAGAATGGTTTCACGCGGTTGCACAGCACATCTTTACGGGGGAGATCACTTCTGGCCAAGCCGCACAACTTTACGCTGGTCTAGGCCAGGATCGAACCAACGGACTGTGGACCGAGGCATCTTTGCCGGACAATGCATTCGATCTCTGCACACAACTCGCTCTTTACCATGGGCCTAAGATCGGCACGCGCACTCTCGACAGCCTCCATGTCGCATCCGCAATAGAACTCGGTTCGGAGTGCTTCTGGACGTTCGACCATCGCCAGGCCAAGCTGGCGGAAACGCAAGGTCTAAAAGGAATCGGTAGCGGATCTTAAGCAAGGTTTATTCGGGCGGCCGCAATTCTACTCTTCTTCTTCCTTCACCTCTCCCCGCTCTGCCTTAGCCTTCTCGATAATCTTCTCCTGCAACTGTCCGGGGACCATATCGTAGTGATGCATTTCCATATTGAATGAACCGCGGCCCTGGGTCATCGAAGTCAAATCCGCGCCGTAAGTCAGCATCTCGGCCATGGGCACTTCGGCTTTCACGACGGTGTTGCCGGCCTTGTTGTCCATGCCCTGGATGCGTCCGCGGCGGCTGTTCAAATCGCCCATGATCGAGCCGGCAAACTCGTCGGGCACGGTGATTTCCACCGCCATCACCGGTTCCAGCAGCGTGGGCTTGGCCACTTCCATCGCCTTCTTGAAGGCGATGCGGCCAGCCATCTGGAACGAGAGATCATTCGAGTCCACATCGTGATATGACCCGTCATATAACACAACTTTGAAATCGACCACAGGATACCCCGCCAGATATCCACGCGCCGCCGCGTCTTTGATGCCTTTTTCCACCGCCGGAATGAAATTCTTGGGGATTGCGCCGCCAAAAATATCGTTGACGAACTCGAATTCGCCGCCGCGCGGCAACGGCTCCATCTTGATCTTGCAGTCGCCGTACTGACCGTGCCCGCCGGTCTGTTTCTTGTGCCGTCCCTGCACGTCGGCCTTGCCGCGAATGGTCTCCCGGTACGGCACCTTCGGCGCTTTCAGATTCACTTCCGTGTGATAGCGCTTCTTGAGCTTCGAAACCGTGACCTCAATATGCTGCTGCCCGGTTCCCGCAATCAGAAATTCCTTGGTCTGGGCATCGCGGAAGAAACGCAGCATGGCATCCTCTTCCATCAACTTGTGGATGCCCGGGCCCAGCTTGTCTTCATCGGCGCGGCTTTTGGGCTCGATCGCAAATGTGATCGCCGGCTCCGGCAGTTTTACGCGTGGATACTGAATCGGCGCCGACTTGTCGCCCAGCGTGTCGCCGGTCAGCGTGTCTTTCAGCTTGGCAACCGCGCCAATGTCGCCGGCATGCAGTTCGGGCACAGGGACGGCGGTTTTCCCTTGCATGCTTGAAATGTGCGAAAGCTTTTCCGGCGAGTTCGCGCGGAAGTTCTGCAGGGTGGCCTCGTTCTTCACCACGCCGGAAAAAACTTTGAAATAGGAAATTCGTCCGGCAAACGGATCGGAAACGGTCTTGAACGCATACAGCGAAACCGGCTCGGCGTCGGACTCGTGCCGCTTGGGCGCATCGCCGTTGCCCGAGGCTGCCGCCTCGCCCGTGACCCACCCGTGCTCGGACGGCGCCGGTGTATAGTCCACGATAAAATCCATCACCCGGTCGGCCCCGATGTTCCCCAGTCCCGAGCTGAAGATCACAGGGAAAATCCTGTCTTCGCGGATCGCGTTGTGCAGCGCAGGTATCAAGTCTTCTTCCCCCAGCGTGCCCGCTTCGAAGAACTTTTCCATCAGCTGGTCGTCGCCCTCGGCCACCAGTTCCACCAGCCTCTCATGCGCCGACTGCGCCTGTTCTTTTAAGTTCGCGGGGATCTCCCCTTCTTTTCCTTTTCCGTTGCCGCCCAGCTCATAGGTGTAGGCTTTCATCCGCACCAGGTCAATCACGCCTGACAAATTCTTCTCCGCTCCAATCGGCAGCTCAATGGGAATCACATTTCGCCCAAACGCCTTCTCCACTGACTCCAGCACGCGTTCCGCGCTGGCACGTTCGCGATCCATGCGGTTTACCACGATCAGCCGCGGCGTCTTATATTCCTCGCAATAATTCCAGACCCGCTGCGTGACAACTTCCACTCCGGCTACCCCATCGACAATCACAATGGCGGCATCCACCACGGGCAGCACCATCTTCGCCTCGTGGACAAACATGTTGAATCCGGGCGTATCCAGCAGATTGATCTTAGTTTTGCCCCACTCGACCACCGCGATCCCGGTCGAGATCGACATCTTGCGGGCAATTTCTTCATCGTCGTAATCCGTGGTCGCGGTGCCGTCATCCACCCGCCCCAGGCGCGGCGTGGCGCCCGCGGTGTACAGCATGGCCGAGACCAGCGAGGTCTTCCCGGCATGTCCATGGCCCACCAACGCCACATTACGGATGTTTTCCCCGGAATAGGTTTTCACTCGTAGGCTCCTTCGGCAGGCGTGGGGAAAAAAAAGGCCCGAAAGAGGATTAGGACAGGGACAGGCCAGCCCAACATCATCTGCCAAAACTTAGGATGCTACCACGCGGAAAGCGGCGCTCACAACCGGAGGACGTTTCGGTGGTGGGCTAATTCTCAAGACCTTGGTGCGGACGGATCCGGAGATCCCCCCGTCACTCTCGCCGGACTCTCCGCGGCTCTTTATCTGCTCCCCAGTTCATTTCTCACGGATCAAACTCTACAATCGAAATTCTGATGCGGTCCGTGCGCATTGCCGAATTGCTCGCGCCATTCCTCCGCCCGTCGGGCGTGGAGACGAATTCTTGCCATTCCTCATCGGCGCGAAGCGGCGGCGAGGAACTTGCTTTTCTGTCTCCCGCCCTGCTGCAGGATATATCGACATACGTCGATCTACTTCTTCACTGGAACGCTCGCATCAATCTCACCGCCATTCGTGATCCCGAACAGATTGTCACGCGTCATTTCGGCGAATCCTTTTTTGCCGCCCGCCATTTGTTCACAGCCACCGGGGATGCAGTGCCAGCCGACCCCGCCTGTCCGGGCCAACGCGGCTCGCCTGCCAGTCGGCGAAGCCCTTTAGCTCCCGCTGTCCGGCTTGCCGACCTGGGCTCCGGCGCCGGCTTTCCCGGAATTCCCATCAAGCTCTGGTCTCCTCAGATAGCTCTGACCCTGATTGAGTCCAACCACAAGAAGGTCGTTTTCCTCCGCGAAATTGCCCGCGCCCTTACATTGACGGATATCAATATATTCCACGGCCGTGCCGAATCTCTTCCCGCTGTCTCCTTTGATGTCGCAACCCTCCGCGCCGTCGAACACTTCCACGACGCCCTGCTTACGGCTAGCCGGCTGATTGTGCCCGCCGGTCGCCTCGCGCTCCTCATCGGCCGCGACCAGGCCGAGCGCACGTATTCGACACTGCCACAGTTCGCCTGGCGAAAACCTGTCCCGGTCCCGCTGTCGAAATCTCGAGTCCTGCTATTCGGCGAGCAAGAGCTAGATCCACAGCGCAGGTAGAACCAGCAAAGTAACTAAGTGGAAGGCCTACGTGGCGGCAGCCTAGTAGCGCTGGCCATAGCATCGATATAGACCAATATCCATGCCATAAAGTGGGAGATGCATTGTGATTGCTGCCAATCGTAGGCGCCGCTGGAGTGGAGCATCGGCGCTGACAAGCTTCAATAAGCTGAGTCCACCTGAGTCTTGCATGCCGTTAGGACCATAATAGTAATAAGTGGGACGACAATGGATGTCTGCTCCAAATTTATGCTACCAACAGCAAACCAACGTTGAGCGTTGTGAACAAAAGTGGGAAACTACTCACTAACGATCAGTCGTAACGTCGCCGACCTTCACAAATTAGAGGGCTCACACTTTTCCACAGTGTTCCGTGCGGAACACTTTTCGGTTCCAGCAGGCGCTCTATAAACGACCATCCATCCGCCTCCTGACGTGGCGGCAGAGGCCAAGACAATGTTCCCTACGGAACATTGGTCCTCATCGATCCCTCCAATCCTGATCGCACAAGTAAAACTGACCGTTCTTGAACTCGTGTTCGTTACGGGTGCTCCGCATGGAACTTTTCGTTGGATGAACGAATCCGGAACCCGCAGACGGCCACACGCTCGAAACCGCAAGGGCAAGATGTGATGAGATCCCATCCGTCCGTGGGATCAGACCCAGGAGTGTTCCGTACGGAACACTCCTGGGCACACCTGGCTCTCTGCCATGTGGCACCATCAAGTAGGCGCCACCTCCCATTGGACCCGTCCAGCCCCGGATTGGTCACTGGCCCCGGCGGGCGGAAATGTTCCGCACGGAACATTTCGCCCCGCGTTTTGCACACGAATTCACGCTACGCACAGGCGATTGGTGATTGCTTTCGAAATGGGAATCGCATTATGCTGGCGGGAAGCTCTGGCTCCACGAAAAATCTAATGGGACGCGTTATCGCCGTTGCCAATCAGAAGGGCGGCGTGGGGAAGACCACGACTGCCATCAATCTTGCTGCGTCATTTGCGGCCGCCGAAGTCAACACGCTGCTGATCGACTGCGATCCGCAGGCCAACGCCACCAGCGGCCTGGGCCTGGTGAAGGATCCGGAGCGGGTGTGCACCTATCACCTGCTGCTGGGCGCAGCGTCAGCCGAGGAAGCGCTGCAGACCACCGAGCTCGATCAACTCTGGCTAATTCCTTCTCACAAGAATTTGCTAGGAGCTAATATAGAATTGGTCGAAGCTGCCGGGCGCGAATACCGCCTGCGCGACGCTCTGGCGCCGCTCCGCGAGCGCTTTCAGTTCATCGTGCTCGACTGCCCACCGGCTCTCGATCTGCTGACGGTCAATGCGCTGGTGGCGGCGGATTCGGTGCTGATTCCGATGCAGGCGGAGTACTTCGCGCTGGAGGGCATCAGTGAACTGCTGGACACGGTCGAGCGAATCCGCGCGGCGCTGAATCCGAACCTGGAGATCGAGGGAGTCGCCGTGACCATGCTCGACGAGCGTACCAACCTGGCGCAGCAGGTGATGGGAGAACTGCAGCGATATTTTGGGGAGAAGCTGTGCGCCACGACCGTGCCGCGAAAT
The DNA here is from genome assembly GCA_035523915.1 of Candidatus Aquilonibacter sp. Taxonomy (GTDB): domain Bacteria; phylum Acidobacteriota; class Terriglobia; order Terriglobales; family Acidobacteriaceae; genus Sulfotelmatobacter. The sequence continues at coordinate 11,999 of DATKPV010000141.1, forward strand.
ATTCGGCTGGCCGAGGCGCCCAGCCATGGAAAGCCAGCTTTGATGTACGATCCGCGATCGCGAGGGGCAGAGAGCTATATCCGGCTGGCGAAGGAAATCATTGATAAACAGGCTCCCGGCTCCGGGCTTCAGGCTTCGGCAGTTCCAACCAAAGAGGGCACGGGGGGACACGAGGACGAAAAAATCGCTGAAGTGCCGGCAGCAGAGGAGATGGACAAGACGGCTTGAACGATGGGTTGAAAACCCAGCTGGGTTGCTGGAGTTAACGCAGCCTGAAAAACCGCTTTCCCACGGCGGGCCGAGATCTTCGTTACATAGATTCTTCGCTTCGCTCAAGATGGCAGGGGGACGGAGCGGTTGTGATGGCCGGCGGAAAATCAGATTCTCGCCCCGCCCGGCATGACGACGCAACTGCGTGCGCTGAAGATGACAGGAGTGAATCGATGACTTCGACTTCGAATGCGGTGGAGAAGACCACGGTGAAGCCAGCCGAGAAGCGGCGGGCGCTGGGGCGGGGATTGGACTCTTTGTTGCCGGGGCCAAGGGTGGTTCTGAGCGAGCAACGGGTCGCGAGTGCCCCGGATTCCGACGTCTCGCAAAACCGGAGAGACCCTTCGACTCCGCTCCGGGCAAACGTGGGGCAAGCAGAGGCAGCGGCGGCAGTGCCCACACGGATGGCGGAGGGTTTCACGATTCAGGCGGTGGTGGAAGAGGAAACCCGGATCCCTCACTTCGTTCAGGAAGACAAGACCGCCAGCGACGACAATATAAGCGACGACAATGGTGAAGAGGCCAAGCCGCACGCAGCGGCGCCGGCGCCGGACTTGGCATCGCGGGGGATCACGATTCAGGCGATGGCTGCGGACGGCCCGCGCGCGCCGGCGGTGAAGCTGATTCCGCTCGACTGCATCGCGGAAAATCCCTACCAGACGCGGTATCTCTTCGACAAGGATGCCCTGGCGGAATTGGCGGAATCGATCAAAGAGAGCGGGGTGCTGCAGCCGATTATCGTGCGTCCGGCGGAGCAGGAGGGACGCTACATCCTGGTGCTGGGGGAGCGTCGGCTGCAGGCCTCAAGGCTGGCGAAGAAGGAGACCATTCCGGCGATGGTGCGGCGGGTTTCTCCGCAGCAGGCGGCGGAGATGACGCTGATCGAAAACCTGCAGCGGGAGGACCTGAACTGCATCGAGCAGGCCGAGGCCTTCCGGGTTTTGAGCAAAGAGTTCAACCTGACGCAGGAAGAAATCGGCAAGCGGGTGGGGATGTCGCGGGAGTCGGTGTCGAATTACATGCGGCTGCTGCGCCTGCCCGAGAAGGTGATGGAATATCTGGCGGCCGACCGGCTGAGCTTCAGCGAAGCAAGGGAACTGCTGGGGCTTGAGGACGTCACAAAGATGCAAGAGGTGGCCGACGTCGTAGTCGGCAAGCACATGTCGCTGGAAGAAATCGAAACCCTGGTGGCAAAGTTCAACGGCTGGCCGGACGCGCAGGATCCCGCGAAGAAACCGGGCTTGGGCGGCGGAGCGAGGTGGCAAGATCCGAATGTGCGGGCAGCGCAGAGGGAACTGGAGCAGTTGCTACGGCTGCGGGTCCGGATCAAAGACCGGAAGGGAAAAGGTAAGATCGTGATCGAGTATCACACCGTGGACGATTATGAGCGTGTCCTAGGCATGTTGAAGGGTGACAACCGGATTTAGGTTTGGCGGGTCTCCTGAGCGCGGCCGGAAACCCAAGGTGCCACTACGACAAAGAACCCAGATCCCTCACTTCGTTCGGGATGACAAATCGCTCAAGAAGAGAAAAGCAGAAGCATATCGCTATCCAAAGCCTATACATCTTGTAAATGAGCGAGCATTCCGTGCAAGGTGTAGCTATGCCGGAATTGCCCGACATCGTCGCTTATCTGGATGCGCTGCAGACGCGGATCGTCGGCCAGACATTGGAGCAGGCTCGACTGGCGAGCCCATTCCTGTTGCGGACGGCGCAACCGCCGCTGGGCAGCGTTGAAGGACGAGTAGTGCGGGAGCTGCGGCGAGCGGGAAAGAGAATTGTGATTGGAGTGGAAGGCGATCTCTGGCTGGCGCTTCATCTGATGATCGCCGGGCGCCTGCATTGGCGGAAGCGAGGAGCAAAGCTGTCTGGACGCCAGAGCCTGGCGGCGTTCGATTTTCCCTCCGGCTCGCTGGTTCTTACCGAAGCGGGGAGCAAACATCGGGCGTCGCTGCATGTGCTTGCGGGTGTGGACGGCCTGCGTTCGCTTGATGCCGGTGGAATCGATGTGTTGGCGAGCGATCTGGCATTGTTCCAAGCCACATTGGCGGCGGAAAATCACACGCTGAAGCGGGCGTTGACCGATCCGCGTCTGCTGAGCGGGGTGGGAAACGCCTATTCGGATGAAATTCTGCACGCGGCGCAGTTGTCACCGATCGCGCAAACGCAGAAATTGGATGCCGCGGAATGGGTACGTCTATACACAGCGAGCCGGCACACTCTCGAGCTATGGCTGAACCGGCTGCGCGCCGACGCTAAATCGGAATTCCCCGAAAATGTGTCGGCCTTTCGGCCGGAGATGGCGGTACACGGGAAGTATGGGCAGCCGTGTCCGCGATGCGGAGAGAAGGTTTTGCGAATCCGGTATGCCGACAAAGAAACGAATTATTGCGCGCGCTGCCAGACCGGAGGCAAGGTTCTGGCCGACCGGGGATTGTCACGGCTGTTGGGATCGGATTGGCCGCGAACTCTTGAGGAGCTGGAGAATCTGAAGCGGCGGTAGCGCGCTGGACTTATGGGCGTGGGCTCAGCCACCATTGCTCTAAAAAAACCTCGCCGGGCGGAACACCGGGCGAGGTTTCTGTTTTGAGAGACGCGCAAGTGGTTGGTCCGACTAATCTCCGGTGCCGCAACCGCAAATGCCGTGGCCGCTACCGGTTATCTGAATGGCGGCGCACTCCCGCTGCAGGCGCGTCACCTCGGCGCTGCTGAGAGTGGCGTCCTGCATGGCGGTTTCGGTTTCCGCGAAACTGCCGTTTTGAAGATGGACGGCCCAGCCGCGCACCGCCGGCGTGGGAACGAGTTTGGCCGGGTTGGTTCCGGTGGTGGAGACGACCTTGATCAGTCCTGTGGTCAGGATGACGCCGGTCAGCGGGTTACCGGTCAAGTCGGGATTAACCCAGATGGTGCGAAGGCCGTCTGGAGTGAGCAGGCACTGGCAACACTCCGACATCTCCTGCTCAGGATCGAAGATATAAATGGCGGCGTAGATATTGCCGCCGCTGGTTCCGGGGTTGGTGAGGTGGACGAGAGCATCGGGTGCGCCCGACGTATTTGCATTGGCAAAGTAGTCCACCTTCAGCGTGTCGGCCGGTGGTGGACTCTGCGCCCAGGTTGTCGGGGCGAGAACCGCAATGCACAAAAGAACGATCAGCAGGACCAAGATTTGGCGCATACGAGAATCCTCCTTGAAAAACAGGGGAAAACACTTTCTCAGTGGATCGAGTTGGGGGGATTCTAGCGCCGTGGGAGATCTCTGCCAGTCTCCATTGGCATTAACCGGAACGATTAGAGATGTGAAAAAAAGACCCGCCAGGCAGGAGGCAAAGTCTGATGCCTGGCGAGTCGGGTTGGCTCCGAAGGCAGCCAAAGGCCACCCGCAGGAAGCACAAAATATTGACTACTCTCCGGTACCGCAACTGCAAACGCCGTGGCCGCTGCCATCCAGGATGATGGCATTGCACTCGACCTGCAGACGACCCTGTTCAGCCGCGCTGAAGGTGGCATCCTGCGAAGCAGTTTCAGTCTCAGAGAAATTGCTGTTCTGGATGTGGGTGGTCCAGGCACGGACGGCCGCTGTCGGATACAGCCTGGCAGGGCTGGGGCCCGTGGTGGAGACAATCTTGATCACTCCAGTGGTGAGAGCAACACCGGTCAGCGGATTGCTGGTCAGGTCCGCATTCACCGAGAGAGTGCGCAGGCCATCGGGAGTGAGGACGCAGGTGCAGCACTCCGTCAGTTCCTGGTTGGGATCGAACACATAAAAGGCAGCGTAGAGGCTGCCGCCGCTGGTGCCGGGGTTGGTGATGCGAAGCGTCCCATCCGGGGCGCCAGCTGTATTCGCATTGGAGAAATAGTCAATCTTCAAAGTGTCCGCGGGAGGCGGAGTGATCGCCGCCATTGCGGTGGTAGCAAGGAGACCTGCCATGAGAGCGCAGATCACCAGCAGTGTGGTTTGGCGCATTTATACATCCCTCCTTGAAGTGTTGGGGGAGGAGGTAGAGCTGTAGGTCCTCTTTATGATCCTTGGGGAGCGCGGCCAGCACAAGTCTCCATACGCACTAACCCGATCTCATTAGGACGGGTGGACGGAGTCAGGGGTTTTCTGCCCGAGCAGAACCTGGGCTTCGGAGGGATGGCCGACTGAGCGGCGCGTATAGTTTTCGATGGGGGAATTGGGGGCGAGAGATCATGCTGGATGTGGCAGTGCTCAGGTCAGTTGCGGAGCAACTGATGAGCGGACCCGAAGTGACCGTTGAGGGGAAAAATATCCGGGTCGCGCGGACCGGGCAAGGAAAATTTAGAACCGTGCGGTTCATGGCGGGAGGCAAGGAATACCAGGCGATTGAGCAGAATGCCGCGAAGCCCAGCCGATGGGGCCAACTGGCACCGGAGGGGCATCGGGTGGTGCAGTTCCGCGATCTGCAGACGCAGCGGTATGTGGCGGTGGCCGTGGACGGGGAGGTGAGGGAATACGGAACCAGTGGTTAGGGTTCCGAGAAAAACGGGTTCCTCGATAGGCTCACGCCGCTTCGACGGGAGTGAGCGGCTCGGAATGACAGAGGGATGTCGCGCTTGTCTGACCCGGTTATGACACACTGCGAAAAACTATTTAGCAAAGAAGTAGTCGAAGGATTTAACGGCGGTGAATTCGTCATCCTTGATGTCGAAAACCGTGTAGAGCTTGGTCACGGCAAGGATGTCATGGACTTTCTTGGTCAGGTTGAGCAGCTTGAGTTCGCCGCCCGCGTTGCGGACGGTGATAAAACTGCCGACCAGTTCGCCGACGCCGGAACTATCGATGTAGTCAACCTCGGCGAGGTTGAGCACAATCTTTTTTTTGCCGACGGCAAGAAGGGCGCGGACAGCATCGCGGAGGGTACCGATTTCATCCCCCAGGACGATGCGGCCGCTGACGTCGACCACAGTGACATGATCGACCTCGCGGGTATTGAGCTTGAAACTCATGGCTGAGCTTGGCGGGAATAGTAGTAGGTGTGGGAAGGCAAGTCAATGGTGAGAGCGGAAGCAGATCAGACTGGGAGAAAGGTCGAACCTGGCGGCAAGCGATGAGAGCGGCCCGGCTAGAGCTGGGCGGTGTCGCAGGCGCGCGACTCGAGCGGCCAAGCCGGGGGCTGCACGAAATCGCGGATTTCCTGAATGGGAGAGGTGATGATGGGAGTCGGATACTCGGGATGGTGAAACTCCAGGTGCATGCCGCGACCCACGAATTGCAGCTTCAACATGGAGCCTCCCCAGGTGGAACCGGCGATGGCCACCTGCACAGGCTCAGGGCAGAACTCGGGATGGCCGGAGAGCAGAGCCTCGTTACCACCGAGGAGGACCGCGGTGTAACAGTGGTGCAGAGTACGGATTTTCAGGACGGTGGATGGCGGCAGGTCCTTGAGGGAAACACCGCCCTCAATCTCAGACTCGATGATGCCGCGATTGACCTCATCGCTCAGATTGGGGTGAGGCATGAACATCCCGTTGGCCCAAAAGCTTCTTCCACAGGCAGAAGCTTTAATGGAGTGTACAGCAAATCAGGCGAAGTTTGGGGCACGAATGAGCTAGGGCGAAAGTTTGGCGCTGTCCAGGGTTTGAACGCTCAAGACTTCAGGGCCGGGGGTGGTTGCGATAATCCCGTTTCCGCTCCAGGAACAGGAGCACCAGACTGACGCCGATCAGAACCAGCATGATGCGATGGTACATATCATTGCTGGCCGTGCTGGGACCGGCTCCGGCCGCCAGAGCCGCAACGCCCAGCAAAACACCGCCCAGGGCCACAAAGTTGGCGATAAGCGCGGCCCGCCACCGGGCCGTGGAATCGAGAAAGAGCGCCATTGCGCCCCCCAGCAAGCTCAGGCCACAAACGGCTTCCACAATCGCCGCGGGAAGAATGATCGGCTCATGAAACCTTCCAATGACTATGCCCGCATGTTGCACGGCGCCGAAGAAAAAGAGCGCCGCGTTAGCGGCCATGAGCACGCCTGCGGCAGTTTTCATGCTGCCACCTGCGTTAGTTGCAAGCGGCGATAGGTCACAACTTTCGGCAGCATGAAGCCGGCAGCAATCAGCCACACAAAACCGGGAAAGCGCACCAGCGGGATCAGAAAAAGGAGTTTCGGGCTCACCAGATAAAGCCAGCTCAGCTCGCCTGCGACCGCCAGGAACATTCCGAGGGCGATGATCCATCTGGGCAACAGTTTCATGAAGGCCGCGGGTACCGAGACTCCAGCCATGAGCAGGCCCATGGGGATGGAAAATCCGGGTCCGCCGAGCGCAAAAGAAAAATAATAGAGCGCCAGTAAGACGGATGGGGTCTGGACCACGCTGGGTTGAATCAGCGTCCAGGTGGCGAGGCTGGCTGCCAGCCCATCAAACACGGTTAAGAAGCCTCCAAAGAGCGCAATCCACGGTCCTGCTGCGCGCACTCCGAGAAAGTGCAGGCGGCTGACGATGGCAGCGGTGAAGATGCCGAGAACGACAAACGCTCCAGCATGGAGAAATGCGCAAGCCAGGGCGGAGCTGGCGTGGGCCAGGAAATAGGAGACGATCACATCCGCAGGCTTCGAAGGGCTGGGCCAATGCGGCTGACCGGGGGTAAAGGTAGTGACGGGATAGAGGCCGGCACTGAACAGCGCGGTGTAAACAATGGCCAGTGCGCCCAGATGGGGACCTTGATGGCGCAAGGAAGCGGTTGGGTTGGGAGTTTCAAGCGATGCAGCCATTGCCCCTCCTCATTCATTCGTATATATAATCATTCATATCATGAATGATTATAGACATGCTACTATTTTCTCGTGAGCGATGAAAAAAAGAGGTTTTCCGGCGAGCAGGGCCCGAGGGGCGTCGCTTTTCTCCTGGCTCAACTGGGGGCGCACGGGGCGCAAAGGTTTGGGGAACGGGTGGCGAAAATCGGATTGAGCCCGCCGGATGCAGGGTTGCTGGGGAAGATCGCGTCTGACCCCGGTATCGGGCAGCAGGCGCTGGCGGCGCATCTGGGAGTGATGCCGAGCCGCATGGTAGCACTGGTGGATGAGCTGGAAAACAAGGGGATCGTGGAGCGGCGGCGGAGCATGGAGGATCGTCGCAACCACGAATTGCATCTCACCCAGCGCGGGCGCCAGGTGATGGGAGAGCTCTCGCGAATTGCAGCGGAGCACGAGGAGAGCCTCTGTGCGTCGCTTAATCGAGAAGAGAGGACGCAGCTCAGGGATTTATTGCGGTGCATCGCGGACGAGCAAGGGCTGACCCCTGGCGTTCATCCGGGATACAGAAATCTGCGCCCGAAAGGGAAACGAGGGTGAATGGCCGACAATAACTTTGTGCTGGCCGGCAAGCGGGTTCGCCTGGAGCCGCTGGAGTACCGGCACATCGAAGGCTTGACGGCCGCCTCGGGCAATGACACCGCCCTTTATCAATGGAGCCTGGTTCCGATGGGCAAGGATGCCGTTGCGAGCTATGTCAAGACGGCGCTGGATTGGCGCGACGCCGGCACGGCCGTGCCCTTTGCCACGGTGCGCCAGGCGGACGGAGCCGTGATTGGATCGACGCGTTTCTGGAAAATTGAGCGCTGGCCATGGCCTCAGGGCCATGAAAGGCATGGGCGCAGCGCTCCGGATGCATGTGAGATCGGGTATACGTGGTTGACTCGCGCCGCCATCCGCACGGCGGCGAATACCGAGGCCAAGATGTTGATGCTGGCGCATGCCTTTGAGACCTGGCAGATGCTGCGGGTTTGTTTTCACACCGACGCCCGCAATGGGCAGTCGCGGAAGGCGATCGAGAGGATCGGGGGCAAACATGAGGGTATCCTGCGGGCGCATCGCATGGCGGCCGACTTTACGCCGAGGGATTCGGTTCGCTATTCGATTGTGGCCGCCGAGTGGCCGGAAGTGAAGGAGAGGTTGAACCGGTTTCTCGAGCGCGGGTAAACTGCCGGGCTGCGCCCGGCCGGGAACAGCCGAGGACGTCGTCCTTGCGTTGGCGGTTGGGGGACGGTGGCGCCGTGCTTTGGCGAGATCCTTCGGCCCGCTGGTGAGAACGCGGGCCTTCAGGATGACGCATTCCTTTTCGTCTCATATGCCTGAAGTTGTCCTTGCCGGCCAGCGCTTCGGCTGGCAGACAGTAGGCTCCGCGGTGCAACTTCAAGGAAGAGCCTCCCACGTCTCGCAAAAGCGGGCGAGACATGGGGCACCCGGCTTGAAACCGCCCTTTCAAAAACGTGCTTCCACCGGGGTTTTTCCGCAGGAGCTAGCCGCCGGGGCCGTCGTTGGAGACGTACTGCTCAAGGGACTCCAATTCACGGCTGAGGTCACCGACGCGCCACTCCAGCAGGTTGCGGATGGAGAGAATCCCCAGCAGCTTGCCGTTATCGTCAGCCACCGGGAGATGGCGAAAGTGGCGCTCGAGCATGGTGGTGAGGGCCTCGCCGGCTCCGGTGCTGCGCGTGGCCATCTCAACGTTGGTGGTCATCAACTCGCGGACCGGCGTGGTCTGGGGATTAGCGTGGCTGAGGGCCACTTTGCGGAGCACGTCGCGCTCGGTGAACATGCCGGCAACTCGATAGTCGCTATCGACAATGGCGACTGCCCCCACATGGTGATCGAGCATCTTGTTGATGGCATCGGCAACGGTGGCGTCGAGGGGAACGGCGGCAACTTCGCGGTCACAAAGTTCCAGCAAACTCATAAACACCTCCAAAAACGAAGGCGCGAACAGAAACTGGATTCAGGCATTATGCCCGCGGCGGAGAGGTTGTCAAGGGAAATGACGCCGCAACGCTAATCGGGCGGGTAGCAAATTCCCGTCCTCGCAAAGATGGCGAAAGTGGGCAGCACGGGAACGTTCTCATACCCTAGGCCAAGCAGTCCTTTTGCCCGACTTGCAACCACCGGCGGAAACCACGAAACTAGTTTTGCATGTCCGTTCCTCTATCTCTTTCTGGAAAAGTTGCCCTGATCACTGGCGGTTCGCGGGGCATCGGCGCCGCCACGGTGCGCATGTTCGTTGCGGCGGGCGCGAAAACCGCCTTCAGCTATGAGAAGGCGCACGCCCGGGCCGAAGCTCTCGTCCGCGAGTGCGGAGAGGCAACCTGCCACGCGATTGCATGCAACCTGAACAGCCCGGAATCGGCGCGCGGCCTGATTGCCGCAACCCTCCAGCGTTTCGGGCGGCTGGATGTTCTGGTGGCCAATCATGGTGTGTGGCCTGCGGAAGAGGTAGCCATCGACAAAATGACAGACCAGCAATGGCGCTCGACGCTTTCGATCAATCTCGACGCCGTATTCGGCGTGGTAAAGTACGCGGTTGCACAGATGAAATCGCAGCCGCGCGTCAACTCTGCCGCGGGCCACATTGTGCTGATCAGTTCCACCAGCGGGCAACGAGGCGAGGCGTTTCACGTCGACTATTCCGCCACCAAGGGCGCGCTGATCAGCATGACCAAAAGTCTGGCATCCGAACTTGCGTCCGCCGGAATTTATGTGAACAGCGTCGCGCCCGGCTGGGTTGATACCGACATGTCGAAGCCGGCGCTCGAGGATCCGGGAGTCGGCGGCAGGATTCGCGCGACCATACCTCTTGGCCGCGCGGGCACTCCGGAGGAAATCGCTGCGCCCATCCTGTTTCTGTGCACCGAGCACGCCGGCTTTATCACCGGCGAAATCTTTAACGTGAACGGCGGCGCGGTTCTGGCGGGATAGGCGGCCCGGCGATAAACTCGGGCGCGGTTTGCTGCATCCAAGCAATATAGCGGTATCTGCCACTGCTCACCGCAGTCGTAATCCGCAGCAAACAGCTACAATTCCATTCGTGGCATCTCAACTGATTGGCTGAATGAAACTGCCGCTTTTCACACTTGCTCTGGCCCTCTCTGCATTGGGACAGTCTTCGAACAACCCTCCCGCTGCCGTGCCTCCCGCACAGAACTCTGCACCCCCGCCTGCGCTCTCTCCGGCGCAAACTGCGGCAGAAATCGCGGCCGAGGACCCGGGCGTGCGCAAGGCGAAGGAATTGTTGAATCAAGCCATCCAGGCGCTGGGCGGCCAGGCGTATCTGGGTGTTCGCAATTTAGAGGAGTCCGGGCGGACGTACAGCATGTTTCATGGCCGGCCGACGGGCAACGGAGCGTTGTTCTGGCGCTTTGTCGAGTATCCCGACAAGGAGCGCATCGAATTTACCGAGCAGCGCGATGTCGCTTCCGTTTACGTCGGGGACAAGGGATACGAGATTACCTACAGGGGAGTGCGTTCTCTGGAAGCCAAGGATCTGAACGATTATTTACGCCGCCGCAAGTTTTCTCTGGAGACGGTGCTGCGCACCTGGGTTCATGATCCGAGCGTGGCGCTCTTTTACGAAGGCACGGCGCTGGCCGGCGACGCCATGGCGGACAAGGTCACCTTGATCAACGGGAAGGACGAGTCCGTGTCGCTGTTTTTCGATACTCAGACTCATCTGCCAGTGAAGAAAAGCATCTGGTGGCGCGATCCCGTCGATAAGCAACGCGATACCGAAGAAGAAATCTGGGACAACTACCGTCTGGTACAGGGCGTGATGACCCCGTACGGTTTCACCCGCTACTATAACGGAGACATGCAGGCACAGCGCTTCGTGTTCACGGTCAGCTACAACCAAAACCTGAACGAGGCCATGTTCAACCCCAATTCCGGCTACAATCCCAACAAACCTTCGGGAAAGCACTAGTGGGGGAAGGGATCGTGGGAAAATTTTCTGCCTCTCACATAACTCACTGACACGCCGCTGTTTAGCTCGAAATCAAGGGTTAACCTCGCGGGTTCCTACCGGGTCTGATGCCACGAATTGTGGCTTTTTTGCCACAGACAAACTTTGGTAACCCGGCTGTAATCTACTCATTAATCGGGACATAGTCAGACACAATTTGATGCAAGAGCAGACAATCCGCACGGCAGTGGAATGCCGTGGCATCGGCTTGCACAGCGGAGCCCCCGTTTTCATGCGCATCCTGCCCGCGCCGCCGGGCACGGGAATCGTCTTTCGACGGACAGATCTCGATGGGTTCGAAATTGAGGCCGTCGGGCGCAACGTGGCGCGCGTGAGCTACGCCACCAGCCTGATGAAAAAGGGCGTGCTGATTTCCACCACCGAGCACGTGCTTTCAGCCTTCGTAGGCATGGGCATCGACAACGCCATGGTGGAGCTGGACAATCTGGAGCTGCCTATCCTGGATGGCAGCGCTCAGCCCTTCGTGGATATGATTCGCAACGCCGGGATTCGCAAACAACGGCGGCCGCGCAAATATCTGCGGATTCGCCGCCGGCTGGAAATGCGGGAAGGCGACAAGTGCATTTCGGTCCGCCCGGCCACTACTTATTCCGTGTCCTACGCCATTAATTTTCCCCATCCCCTGATCGGCAAAGAAACCTTCCAGGTGGAGCTCTCCAACGGCAATTATCTCCGCCACATCGCGGCCGCGAGAACGTTTGGCTCGCGCGAAGACGAAAAGACCATGCGCAACATGGGACTAATCCGTGGCGCTTCCCGCGAAAACTGCATCGTGCTGACCCGCGATGGTCTGGAAAATGGGCCGCTGCGCTTTGCCGACGAGTTCGTGCGCCACAAGGTGCTGGATTTAGTTGGGGACCTGGCATTGTTGGGGAAACCGATCCTGGGAAAAGTGGTGGCCGACCGCGCTGGTCACGCCATGCACACAGCGCTGGTCACCACGATTCTGCGCGACAAAACAATGTGGGAGGAAGTCACGCTCTCGCAGGAAGAAGAACGCTCAGTCGCCGCTTATGCCTCCCACGCAGCCGTGGGATCTCACGCCTGATTCTTCTGACAGATTGCGCGCTGGGTTGGACTAATCCGCCGGCTCGCAGAGGTCATGGCCGTCTTCGCTGCTGTGCCGGGAGGGCGCCGGCTGTTCCTCCAGCAGCCTGCGGAGTTCGGCGCGGGTCTGGTCGATAACCGCGGCGGCAAACTGCCGTGCCGACTGCTGCCTTTCCGCCGAAAGTTCCTTCACCCGCATATTGAGTAAAGGCATGTCTTCTTCAAACCAGCGCAGAGTTTTCTGCACGCGCGCGATGCGATAATCGGAAGGAAGCATGAAAAAGCCGTCTCCTGTATCCTCACACTTTGCCACGCGGCGGCGGTTGCGCTAGTTACCAGGTGAATACTGGCAGGAATGCAATCAAGAATTTCTGAAAAGGGCGATTAGTGGATGGCGTTGGAATTGGGGGGAAGCAGCGGTTCGGTGGAACCGGGAAGTTCGTTTTCCAGTTGCTGGTTCAGCCAGCTTTCCAACTGCTCCTGGGAACCTCGGGCAACGTTGTGAAAGCGAAGACCCACATGCCCGCTCACATCGGCCCAGGCGACTTCAGCCTCAACGTCCAGGCTGAGCCGGGTTTGCGGCAGGGTGAATTGCAGCCGGGGAATGGCTCCCTTCGGCAGGGCCTCCTTTAGGAGCAGAGCCACGCCGCCCTCGCTGATGTTGGTGCTGGTGGCTTTGATTTGTTTCTCGCCGAGAACAACTTTGACCAGCATCTTGACCGGCTGGCGGAAATACCGGCGGCGCTCTCGCACCATGAAGTTCAAGGCCGCATTGAAACAACGCGAGGCATTGAGCGGGCTGATCGGCTTCTGGAGCACAAAATTCACCCCCATATCAAATGCCTGCTGCGTGGTGGTCCTCTTGCCATTGAGGATGGCGAAGGTAACGGAATTCTTATTACTGGGAGTAACGCGCAAACCTTGCAGAACCTCCATGCCTCCCTGGAGATCGTCGCAATCAATGATGACGGCGTCAAATTTCTCTGAAATCAGGATTTCCGCGGCTTTACGGGCCTCCTGACACACCTCGACGTCGATCGCCAGTTTTTCCAGCGTCGGGCGAATGATGCGCAGAACTTCGGCGTCGCGGCTTAGAATCAGGGATTCCAACTGCATATCGCGATTTTAGGGTTGCCCCCGGCCCGCTGAAAGTGACCAAGGTAATGGAGCACCCTTGGCCGGGCGGACATTAGATACTGTTGAATGGAGGACACTGCGGCAGTGCGAGGCTCTTAGCCTGCGGGCCGGCTTCGGCGAACTCCAGAATCGGGTTCATGGGCAAACTGGCTTATCTCTCGCTCGGCTCCAACCTCAGCGACCGTGAAGCAGCCCTGCGCGATGCGATCACGCGGCTGGAATCTGTTGGACACGTCGTCGCCGTGTCTTCTTTCTACGAGACCGAGCCGGTGGAGTTCACTCAACAACCCTGGTTTCTCAATTGTGCGATCGGGCTGGAGACAACCAAGATGCCCAAGCAGCTGATGGCGGCTCTGTTGCGAATCGAGCGGGCAATGGGCCGTCGCCGAGTAAAGAAGAAAGGTCCGAGGACCATTGACATCGATCTTCTGTTGTTGGGAAACACGGTCATGACTTCAGCCGAGCTGACCATCCCTCATCCGGCTATGCACGAACGGCGATTCGTGCTGGAGCCGCTGGCGGAGATTGCACCGGATGCGCGTCACCCGGTCTACGGAAAAACCATCCGCGAGCTGCGCGATGCGCTGCCCGAGGGGCAAGCGGTAAGGAAAATCACCCGGCAGGTTTCGCCTTCTTAATGCAGGAGGCGCTTGTAAGCGTTGCCAGGAACAGCTAGGGCACGATGATGCGGTTGCCGGCTTCCTGTGGCGCGACCACGGCAGATTCTTTCTCAGGAAACTGAGCGAAAAGGAAATCGATATATGCCCGCGACCGGGGCCGTCCTGAGGTTCGTCCGATGCCCAGCCGGAGCAGAAATACCAGAGCTTTCAGCACATCGGAATCCCGCAGGGTGGAGTAACCCATGTGCTTCTGTTCGGCCGCCTGATACTGTTTCAACATCTCCTCGATCTGCGCGGCGACAGCAAGCTGCGCGCTGCCGGTGATCGGTTGTTCGTAGTGCAGACCTGAGTTGACCAGCCGTTCCCGGCTGGCGCACATCGCCGAGAGCGCCGAAATCAGGTCAGCGTCGTTGAGGCGGCGGTCAGCGCGGGCAGCCTGGGCCAGGGCGTAGGTCAGACCCATCAACAGATGCTCGCGCTCATACGTGAACTGGTCAGAAATCTCAACCTGCAGAAACAATGAGGCGCGGTCGAGCTGATCGGCGGAGCGTGGTTTTTCGTGCTGCCGGGCCTGCTGCAGGTAGGGACAATCGCTGGGACAGTCCAACGTCACTTCCCTTTGCTCACCGCAGCATTGCGGACAGATCCGTCCGTGCACCGCCGGGCAGAAGCGTTTTTCCTTGCGCAGATCGCAAATCGAGCAACTCAATGAAAGCTCCTTTCAGCATTATGTCATCTCCGCGGCCGGCTGTTCACGGCGGCTCCAAGCCGAACGCTGGAAGATGCCCGCTCTATCTCCGGCGCGCTCCAACCCGGGTCATTTTGGGATGAGGGTGCGAAAGAGCTAGTAAAAATGCCCCTCCACACGTGCATACTTGAGGAAACCAGCGTAAAATGGGGCTGTTTTCCACAGGGCGCTGATTTAGGATAAAGCCCCGACGGGAATTAAATTGATTCTTTGTAGAGGAGGAAGTATGGCTGCAGGTTTGACGAAAACCCAATTGGTCCGGCATCTGGCGGAGAAAACCGAACTGCCCAACAAGACCGCGGCAGCGTTTCTGGAACTGCTGGCCGATACCGCGATCAAAGAGACGAAAAAGAATGGCATCTTTGTCGTGCCCGGCCTGGGCCGTTTGAAGAAGGTTCATCGCAAAGCCCGCGTTGGGCGCAATCCGCAGACCGGTGAACCGATTCAGATCAAGGCCAAGACCACTGCCAAGTTTTATCTTGCCAAGGCCGTGAAGGACGCGATCGCTCCCAAAAAGTAGCTTCAGGTTCGAATTCGAAGTCGAAGGCCGGATCGCTCCGGCCTTTGATTTTTCAATTCATTTCTCTTATCTCTCATGTTGAATTGGATCGTCGTCGGTATCGGTGACATCTCCACGCGCCGGGTCATTCCCGCGATCGAAGCGCAACCCCGGAGCCGCTTGTACGGGTTGGTCACGCGCGATCCGACGAAAGCAGATCCCTTTCGCGTAGGGGCGTGGACTTCTCTTGACGAAGCCCTTTCGGATCCCGCCGTCGATGCGGCGTACATCGCCACGCCAGTGTTTCTGCATGCTCCACAAACCATCGCCTCATTGCGAGCCGGCAAACACGTGATCTGCGAGAAGCCAATGGCGATGAATGAAGCGGAGGCTCGCAGTATGGTGCAAGTTGCCAGGGAGAGTGGAAGAACGCTTG
This sequence comes from Candidatus Aquilonibacter sp., assembly GCA_035523915.1. GTDB lineage: Bacteria > Acidobacteriota > Terriglobia > Terriglobales > Acidobacteriaceae > Sulfotelmatobacter. The sequence goes on from DATKPV010000141.1 coordinate 27,523, forward strand.
GCATCGCTTATTACAGGAGAAGCTATCCCAAGGTAAAAAGGGCCAGAGAACTTCTTGAAGCCGGCGCGATCGGCAAGCCGGTCCTGGCCGAGCTGACCTGCCACGCCTGGTTTGATGGGAGCGGCGATCGCGCGTGGCTGGTTGATCCCGCAAAATCCGGAGGCGGACCACTATTCGATATCGCCTCTCACCGCATCGATGTGTTGAACTTTCTTTTTGGCCAGCCCTTACGCGCCAGCGGCCACCTTTCCAACGCGGTGCATCATTATGGGGTCGAGGATAACGCGACGGTGATGATCGATTATGCGGGCGGAGCGCGCGGAGTCGTCGATGTGCGCTGGCACTCCCGGGTGGCGCGCGATGAATGCCGCATCCGCGGAACGGACGGCGAAATGGAGCTCACTCCCTTGAACGGACCCGAACTCGTCTATCCCGGCGGGCACGAGCATTTGCTGCCCCACTCCAATCTTCACTATCCGATGATTGAAAACTTTGTTGACGCGGTCCTGGGTGGCATTCCACTACTGGCCAGTGGCGAGTCATCTCTTTGGACGGATTGGGTCACGGAGCGGGTGCAGGCGAGCCGCTAGCAGGTTCAATCGCGATTCCAGTCCGTCAGGCGGTCTTACTTCTCCGTGAAATCCACAAAGGACGCATACTTCCCGAAATAAATCCGCAGAGTGCAGCGTGGCTGCACATGCGCGAAAGCAACGTCCAGATTCTCCGGAGGCTGGCTGACTTGGGCTGTATCCATTGTGGCGCGCGCAATGTCGTCCTTCGAATCGTAGGCAGCGCCCGGAGTTACGTTTTTGCTGACCGCGAGCGTCCATTTCTCCTTACCCGGAATTGGATACAGCGTGTAGGCGCCGACGGGAATGACGGAGTTGCCCAATTCGAGCTGGGTTTCCGTGAACAGCGTCATAGGCGTTCCGCCCGGCGTCCAGGGCTTTCCATTGGAAATCTTTTCGCTCTTGTCAGGCACCGGAACATAGCGCACGTAAACTTCGCGGCCATCATCTAGATTGCAGGTGGCGGTGGAGGTGGCTGGTGGATCTGCAGGCTTTTGCGCCGCGGCCGCCGCGGCCCATAGCAGCAGAACGGAGATGGCGAAGCAAGCGCGAGGCATGGGAACCCTCCGGGTCAGAAGTTTACCCCCGAATGCCGCCAAAGGAAAAGATGGTTTTGCCGAAACAATCGCTGGTTCTGGGACTTCCGGGCCTCCGGAGGCTCTTTCGTTGCTGGTCTTCAGTGACGTTTTCCCCTCGTAGGGTGGTTGCTACCGTGGCTTGCGGTACGGGCCGGGTGGCGTACCACGCGAGGGAAAACATGTCGAAAGCGGCGAAGCTGAAGATTCTTTACGGCGAAGGTGAGGCAGAGGCGTTGGCAGTTACGGCGAAATCCTTTGCCGAGGCAGGGTTTAGCGTAGAGCAGGCGGTCGGTCGCAGGGCCGTGGAAGAGGCTCTGAAGAAAGGCCCGTTCGATCTGGTCGTGCTCGGCCCAACCCTCAGCCGGAATGACCGCCATCACTTGCCCTATATGGTCAAGAAGGTAAACGCGGAAACCAGCGTTCTGGTCATGCACACTGATGGCAGCCGTCACCCGTATGTCGATGCCTGCACCGACACGGGCGCCAGCATCGAGCATGTTGTCGCGCGAATTGAAGGCATGAAAATCGCCGGGCTGATGCCGGCGGCCGCCGCGGCGGGAGCAGGACGATAGCTTAGGGTCTTTGCCAAAAAAACGACAGGTTGCCGCTTCCCTTTCTCCATCATCCGAATCCCGACCGATAAGAATCAAACCGGTTAATCGGTGGGAAGATTAGTTGGCATCAGCCGTTCTTGCCGTGGTCAAATCGAGACTTAACCTGCAAAAGTGGTATTTCACGCCCAGGGACTAACATGCGCAGCGGCGTACCCTGCTGGTAATCAGTGGGAGAAACCCGCACTTCTGATCCATGCTGCGACAAACCCAACCCTGATCAGCCACCGGTTTCAGAGGCGGGAGTGGGCAATCCAGCCAGACTCAGGGAATGCGCCGCGCCACGGGCTTTCCTCCCGCGGGCTTGTAATCTTTGGGATACACCACCACGCTGCGGCGCATGCCTTCACCGTCACTTTCGGTGTGCAGATCGGCTTCGTCACGCAGTGCGAGGTGGACGATACGCCGCTCCCGCGAGGACATGGGAGCGAACTGGTAAGGAGCGCCGGTCTGGCGTACCTTTTGCGCCGCCACGGAGGCGGCCATGCGAAGCTCCTGCAGCCGCATGGCGCGCTGATTCCGGCAATCGAACGAGATCTTCTCGTGCTCGCCCGAGGGAAGGCGCAACACTTCCAGAGCCAACAGTTCGATGGCTCGCAGGAGTTCAGCGCCGCGCTCCAGCAGCAGGCCAGAGTCGGGACCGGAGAAATCGACGAGAATCTCAGGCTTCTCCCATTCCCGCTCATCGGCTGTGGGCGGGTCGACGATGATGCGGTATTTGAGGTGCAGCGACCCGTGAGTGACCACGGCCTGCAGGAATTCGTTGATCTTGTTGGCGGCGGCGAGTTTCTCCATGGGCAACTTCCAGCTCCTGGCTACTGACTTCTGGCTTGAATCCAGATCGCGGCGCAAAGTTTGGTTCGCGCGGCCGCGCTGGCGCAACCGTTACATAGAGCGAATGCTTGCAACTGCAGCCTCGAACTCACTTGTCCTTCTTTCGGGCGCGTTTCTCCGCCATCTCCCGCATCTCGCGCCCCAGCTTGGTGCGGTTCATAATCGCCTGCTGCACGATGGAAATCAAGTTGCTTTCCGCGTAGTAGAGGTTCAGCCCAGCTGCCAGATTGAAGAAGATGAATCCCATGAACAAGGGCATCATCCAGGTCATCATCTTCTGCTGCGCCGGATCCATCCCGGCCGGCTGGGGAGTGATGCGCTGCATGAGCAGCATGCTCACGATCATGCCGATGGCCAGAATATGGTCGGGGGCGGAGAGATCGCGTATCCACAGCCAATGCGCGTGGCGCAGATCGAGCGCAATACCCAGCATTCGATAATAGGCAATCAGAAATGGAAACTGGATCAGCATGGGCAGGCAGCCGCCGGCAGGATTCGCCCCCTCTTTCTTGTAGAGGGCAGTGATCTCCTCGTTCATGGCGGCTTTGCGCGGGTCGCGCAGGCTGTACTTTTTGTATTTCTCCTGGATCGACTTGATCTGCGGCGCGATGCGCTGCATTTTGAGCATCGACTTCATCTGCGAGATGCGCAGGGGCAGCAGGGCCAGGGTAATAATGAGGGTCTGAACGACAATGGCCCAGCCCCAGTTGGGCACGATGTGGAAGTAAGTCCAGCGCAGCCACAGAAACAGAGGCTTGGCAATCAAGCCCCACCAGCCGAAATCCACCAGCCCGCGCAAATCGGGGTGGTCATTCTTTATCGTGGGGACGGGCGTTGCCTCCAGCACGGACAACTCTTTTGGCCCCACGTACATGCGTTCGTCGTTAGGGCCGTGGAGATTGCCCACCGCCGCTCCCAGGACTTCCACTTTTGTGGTTTCCTTCGATTCGGGCTTCTCCGGATCGCGCGGTACTTCCAGAGAGTTGCGCAGCGTGACCATGGAAGCCGCCTCTGGATCGCCAGGAATGAAGACCGCGGCAAAATACTGATCCACCGGCCCAGCCCACTCGAACGGACCCTTCAGAGTGTCTCCTCCGCTGACTTTCTTGATCGCCAGGCGCAAAACATAGTTGGGAAACACCAGCGCCGTTTTGTCGGTGGAGTCGTTGTCGTGATAGTCGATACGGCCGGCGGCAAAGGAGGCAGGCGTGGCCTGATCGCCAAAACCTGAGGGCCACATCGGCAGGGCGGAAATCTCGCTGCCCTTGTAAGCAACCGAGGTTTCCACTCTCAAAACGTAGGAGTGATCGAAATGGAAGGTCTTACGTACGGACAAGTCCTGGTCCGCGTATTCGAAGGTGACCGTCGCCGGAGCCGACAACGTGCCCTCGCTCGAGGTAACGTAAAGCGCGCTGCTCAGACGGTTGCGCACCGCCTCGTCGTACGTCCACAGTGAAAGCGGGTAGCCATATTTCTGCGCCGCGGCCGAGTTCACCAGCTCGAGCGGCCCGTTTTGCGCATCGTTGTCGAATTTTTTGAGAATCCATGACTTCACCTGTGCGCCGCGGTTGCTGAACGTGATGCGGTACAGGCTGTTTTCCACCACGATCTCGCGCTCGGAAGAAGCCTGCTTGGTGACCGTGGGCGGAGGAGGAACCGCAGGCTGACGAGCAGAAGGCACCGGCGCGGACGCGGAAGTGGAAGCCGTCTGCTCGGTAGCGGCATGTTTTTCCGGCGGCGGAGACGGAGGCGAGAATTTCTTGAGCAGCGGCTCAAAGGCGATCAGGACCAGAAAGGTCAGCAGGAAAACCAACAGCAGCCGGCGTTCCGAGCCAGGTTCCTGGTGAGGATTTTGGTATTCAGGCAAAGTGTGCGTACCGTCTTGGTTTCGACCCGCTTTCCTACGGATCATTTGGTTGAGCGTTGCTTGCGAGTCTTCCTCGCGCTGACAGTCAACCCTTCGAATGCTGCAAACGCTTGTGCTCCCAGGAACCTGCCGCGGCGTCCTTTATCACCGGATCGTAACCACCGCGGGAGAACGGATGACAGCGCAGCAAACGTAAAGCCGCCATCGCCCCTCCGCGAAGTACCCCGTATCGCTCGACCGCTTCCATGGCGTACTCCGAGCAAGTCGGCACATAGCGGCACGCCGGGGGAAACAGCGGCGAGATTGCCCGCTTATAACCTCGCAGCAATTGCAGCACGACAATTTGGCAGAATCGACACATGGCAAATCAGTTCATTCGTTCGTTTCCGGCTTTTTGGAAATCCTCCCGCTTGCGGCTCCCGGCCTGCGGTCGCCCGTTGTGCCGGACCTCCGGCCGAGCTTTTCTTCTATGACTACGAAAGCGCGGCTCACTTCGTTCATCACGTCGGCGAAGGCGGCGGACAGCAGCGACTTCCTCGGGTTGATGACAACATCCGCAGGCACATCCACGGCCCGGTAACCCAGCCGGACCGCTTCCCGAAGGCGCCGCTTCATTCGGTTGCGCTGCACCGCCCCGCCCAGCGCGCGGCTCACGGTAAAACCAATGCGCATCCCACCGCTTGGCGTGCTTGCCAGCTCCGCGGACTCGCGGTTCTGTGTCGCTTCCTCCTGCCGCGCCAAGTAAAAAACGGTCATCGAAGTAGAAAAGTGCCGCTTGCCCAGCTTGTAGACGCGCTCGAAATCCGCGTGACGAAGCAGGCGCGCGCTGCGCGGAAAGCGGGCTGTGTTCTTTGCTGGCATCCACGAGGGCCCACGTCGCGCCGGTCACTGGGAGCTGGCGGCGCGGCAAACTCCTTCACACAATGGTGTTTCCCAACTGAGGAAGTCTTTCCCACCACACGAACTACTCGCGGAAGCCGGGTTTCACCGAGACCCGCTTGCGCCCCTTGGCGCGGCGGCGGGAAAGCACCTTCTGGCCGCCCTGGGTTTTCATGCGCGTGCGAAATCCGTGCTTCTTCGATCGCTTGCGCCGGTTAGGTTGGAATGTGCGCTTGGGCATGAAAGATAGCCGCTCCTGATTACGAACAAGGGTCTTAGGGCAAACCATGAGTATAAATGACGGGGAGTAAATGGGGCAAAGGGAGCGCGTGCGTCGCGGTGTCACTGGACTAACCGCCGGTTCGCGCCAGTCTATAGCCGAATGCAGCTATGATTCGAATGGCGAATTTGGTGAATGAACAACATCACTCCATACCCCGCGATCAATACGCTGCTGACAGAGTGGGCAGAGGGATTGAAGCGCTTGCTCGACAAAAAGATTGCCGGACTGTATCTGTCCGGCTCGCTGGCCTATGGTGATTTCGTGCCGGAAAGAAGCGATATAGATTTGGAGGCCGTCGTTCGGTCTCCACTGACGGAGGATCAACTCGGTCTGGTTGAACGGTTGCACAGACAAATAGAGGGACGCTATCCCGAATGGGCGGGGCGGATTGAATGCTCTTACGTTCCTCTCGAACTCTTGCCTGAATTGACGCCTCCAGCAGCGCCGCGTCCCTGGTGGGGATTCGGCACTTTGTACGCCAAGGCGCCAGCCGGGAATGAATGGATCATCAATCATTACCTTCTCTTCCAGTATGGCATCGTCCTTGAGGGGCCTGACTTCAACAAACTGATACCACCGATTGACATCCACACAGTGCGGCAGGCCAGTGCCAGAGACCTGCTTCAAGAATGGGCGCCGAAAATCGACGACGGCGCATGGCTCTCGAATGGCCATTATCAGTCGTATCTGGTTTTGAATCTGTGCCGCATCCTGTACACAGTCATTCACGGCCAGCCGGGCTCTAAGAAGGTTGCTGGTCAATGGGTCAAGGCAATGTATCCACAGTGGACAAGCTTGATAGAAGAAGCCGAGCGATGGAAGTATGGCGGCGAGATGAAGCGGCAATCCGATGCGGCGGCATTCTTGCGATTTGCAGTCGAACGCGTGAACGAAACCGGATTGCTGTAAACCCAATCGTTAAGGGTGAAAGATCCCCTTCGCCGACAGACCCCTTGCAGCCCAGGATTCTGCTGCGAAATTCATCTGCCCTTCCCGTATTCGTCAGCTTCGTGGTCGTGACACGCGATTTTTCAGGAGTCGCGCACAAGTCCCTCGTCGCAAGACCTCTTTCTCTTTCTGCCTCACTTGCGTTGCAGTTACATTTTCGCTACTTGACAGACGCACCGCTTCGAGTAGTGAATAGTTGTTCGCGAAAAATTCCAGCCGAAGATTTTCCGCGCGACGAAAAAATTGTGCTACCATGCCGGACTGTTCTTGCTTTCAAAAATTCTCATTCGCAACGGCAGGACCGCCCGGAGCAAGGTACGAATTCCGCAGTACACGAAGAGTTCCATCAGCAGCCAGGTAACCGGTAGTTTTTAGACAGGGCGCCCTCAAACCAGCCGCCGGGCGCCGCGGCGAGCATTTCATAATATGTCAGCTCCAAGTACAACGCTCTCCCCCAATCCGTGGACGCGCATTCTGGATGCGCTGGAAAAAAAGATCAACCGCCACTCCTACGACACCTGGCTGAAGCCCACGCGCTACAGTCACGCCAGCGGCGGAGTGTTGTTCGTGCGCGTGCCCACCGTCGAGTTCCGCCACGCCGGCGACAAGTATGCCGACCTGATTCAGGAGGCGATCGACAATCTGGGCCTGGATTTCAACGACGTCAAGTTCGTCACTCCGGAAGACGATCCCTCGGCCACGGCCGTGCGTCACGATGGCGGACTTTCTGCGGCGAACGCGGCGGCCGCCTCCGCGGCTCCATCGCAGGCGCGCTTCGATTGGGACGGTGCAGCGCAACTCAATCCGCGTTACACCTTCGACGCCTTTGTCATCGGCTCCGGCAATCAGTTTGCCCACGCCGCCTGTCAGGCGGTAGCCGAGCGCCCCTCCAAAGCCTACAACCCGCTGTTTCTTTATGGCGGTGTCGGAATGGGTAAAACCCATCTGATGCAGGCCATCGGCCACGAAATCAAGCGCCGGCAGCCGCAGGCGGCCATCTGCTATGTCTCCAGCGAGAAGTTCACCAACGAAATGATCAACTCGCTGCGCTATGATCGGATGACCACGTTCCGCGACAAGTTCCGCAACGTCGACGTCTTGCTCATCGACGATATCCAGTTTCTCGCCCAGAAAGAGCGCACCCAGGAAGAGTTCTTCCACACCTTCAACGCCCTGCACGAGTCGATGAAGCAGATCGTCATCGCCAGCGACCGCTCTCCCAAAGAGCTGGCGGAAATCGAAGACCGCCTCCGCAGCCGCTTCGAGTGGGGCCTGATCGCCGACATCCAGCCGCCCGATCTGGAAACCAAAGTCGCCATCCTGCAAAAGAAAGCAGAACAGGAAAAAGTCACCCTGCCCACCGACGTGGCCCTGTACATTGCGTCCAATATCCGCTCGAACGTGCGTGAGCTCGAGGGAGCGTTGATCCGCCTGGTGGCGCATTCATCGTTGATCGGAGCCGAAATCACCCTGCCCTACGCGCAGCAGGTCTTGAAGAACTTCATCGACTCGCAGGCACGCAAGGTGACCATCGAGTCGATCCAGAAAATGGTGGCCGAACAGTTCGGACTGCGGTTGGTGGAAATCAAAGCCAAGAACAATTCTCGTGCCATCGTCTATCCGCGCCAGATTGCCATGTACCTGGCCAAGCAGTTGACCGAAGCTTCTCTGCCCGAGATCGGCCGGCAGTTTGGCGGCAAACATCACACCACTGTGCTGCACTCGGTCGAGAAGATCGAACTCGTCCGGAAAAACGACAAGGATTTAAACAGGCTGATCAACAAACTGACCGAGCAATTGGGCGGATAAGACGCGGCAAACTTTATGTTTTCCACCAGCCTGCGAGTTTTCCCTCGGCGCACTCTGTGAATGGGTTGAGGAAGTTGTGGATCGGCCGTACCTGGCCGGCACAACAGCCAAGTTTCAGGTGGACGTCCGACAAATCACGGGCCTGTTTATAACATGAAGGAAGCGCCAGCAACCCGATGAGAACAGGGTCTTTGGGCCGGTTTTCCACTTCTGCAAGCCGCCTGTTGTTACTACTGGTTTTATAGCTTTTGTATTTGATATAAGGGAAGGAATCATAGTAGCGATCCGAGTGCGGCACTACGGGGGATGAAGTTTATGCCGGTGGAAGCGGCCGTTGCTGCGGGAACCATGGAAATCACAGTCAGCAAGTTCGAGTTGCTGCGGGAGTTGACGGCTACACAGGGCGTGGTTGAGCGCAAGACGACCATTCCGATTCTCTCGAATTATCTGTTTGAAGCCGCGGCCGACAAGCTATTGTTGACGGCCACCGATCTGGACCTGAGCCTGCGCACATCGTGCAACGCCAAGGTGAAGAAGGAAGGCGCATGTACCATTCCCGCGCGCAAGCTGCATGACTATGTGAAGCTGTTGCCGGACGCCGACATCACCATCAAACTGCTGGAAAACCACTGGGTCAGCATCCGTTGCGGCCGTTCGAATACGAAGATGGTGGGGATGGCCAAATCGAACTTTCCCAGTCTGCCGGCTTTTCCTGCCACGGGCGCAGTGACAATTCCGGCGCAGGTGTTGCGCGGCTTGATTGCGCGAACCGTATTTGCCATTTCCAATGAAGAATCACGCTACACGCTCAACGGCGCGCTGATGTTGCTGAAGCCCGAGTCGATCACTATGGTGGCCACCGATGGCCACCGTCTGGCGCATGTGGAGCGCGCTGGAGAAAACTTTGAAGGCGTTTCCGGCGAGATGAAAACCCTGGTTCCGAAAAAGGCGATGGACGAACTGCGTACGCTGCTTGATGCCACTGATGCCGAGACAATCGAATTCGCCAAAGATGAGTCCACGCTGTTTTTCCGCATCGGATCGCGGCTGCTCACCTCGCGCCAGCTCACCGGACAATTCCCCAACTTCGAAGCCGTCCTGCCCAAGGACAACAGCAAGGTGGTCTCGTTGAACAGCGACGATTTGAATGCCGCCATTCTGCGAGTCTCGCAGTTTGCCGACGAGCGCTCGCGGGCGGTACGCCTTCGTTTGGAAAAAGGCGAGCTGAAGATTTCCGCCTCGTCCACTGAAGCCGGCGAATCCGAAGACTCGATTGAAGCTCCGTATAACGGCGATGCGCTCACCATAGGTTTCAACGCACAGTATCTTGTGGATTTCCTCAAAGCTGCCGGCACCAGCGAAGTGCGCCTGGAGCTGAAAGACGCGCAGTCCGCCGGCCAGTTGCGCCCCGCCGAAGGCGACGA
>DATKPV010000142.1:0-50186 GCA_035523915.1 Candidatus Aquilonibacter sp.
CGCCGCGATTCCGATATTGTCGCGGGTGGTGTTCTTGACCAGATACATCATCTCGTCGGCCTGGCGGATGATGTCATGCGCGGTCTGGGCGTCATGCGGATACGTCGCCAGCCCGATCGAGGCGCGCACGTTAAGATTTAATCCTTCGTCTTTGCAAAATGCCGAGGCGCGCAGCGCATCGCGCAGGCGTTTCGCCACCACCAGCGCGGAATCTTTGGTGGTCTGGGGAAGCAGAACGACAAATTCGTCACCGCCGTAGCGGAAGGCAAAGTCGATCAAGCGCAACTGAGCTTTAATCAGGTAGCCGATCTCGGCCAGCAGCTTGCTCCCTACCAGGTGCCCGTGCGTGTCGTTCACCGATTTGAAGTGGTCGAGGTCGATGAACAGCACGCTGAATTCGTAGCCGAAACGCGAGGAGCGGTAAACTTCGGTCTCCAGCGTTTTGTAGAGATGGCGCGCGTTGTAGAGGCCGGTGCAATCGTCGGTGATGGTCAGTTCCTGAATCTTTTCCACCCAGCGCGCGTTCTCGATGGCGATGGCGGCGTAGTCACAGAGCGCCTGCAGAAAAAAAACCTCCTGCTCATTGAACTGCGAAAGATCCACGTTCACCAATTGAATCACTCCCAGAACGCGCAACTTCGAGCGCAGAGGCACGCAGATGATGGAGCGGGTTTCCCAGCGCGTGGCTTCGTCGATGCGCCGGGCAAAGCGCGGGTCGTTCTCCACATCTCCTGAAATCACCTGCTCGCCATGCTTGGCCACCCATCCTGCAATGCCCTCGCCCACCTTCAGCCGGACATTCTTCAGCACATCAGCGGCGTCGCCCACGGCGATAGCGAAGTAGAGTTCGTCGCGCTCTTCATCCACCATGAGCAGCGACCAGGTATCAGGGCGGAAGTATTCCGCCATTTTTTCCATGATGGTCTGCAGAATGGAATCGAGGTCCAGCGACGACGTAAGGGCCTTGGCTACGTCGTGAAAGATATTGACTTCCTGGCTCTGGCGCGTGAGCTGTGTGCCGGTGCCCTCGGACATGCCGTTTCCCTGATTCCCTGACGAAGTTGACTAGGACGCGTGGCAGCAGTTGCAGAATTATATGCGGCGCTTCCCGATACCGGCAACGAACCTTGGTAACGGGGTACCCGTAACGCAACCTCCAGACAGGATTTGTCGGCGATTGCGGGCCACCGAGCGCTCCCCTTCTCAACGCGACATCCTGAAAGCTCGCGTCTTCTCCGGTAGGCCGAAGGCTTTCGCTCTCAACCGCATCCTGCGTTCATGGAATGGCAGCCGCCGGCGTCCGCCGAAGAAAGGCACCCGGCTGCGTTGTGACACCTGGCCTGGCCTTGCCTTCCACGGGCCTCGTGCTAGATGATTCACCAGGGCCGATGCATTGCCGCTTATCTACTCAACGCGAGGAATAACTTTCATATTTTCAGTATTTTACCTGCCTCAGTCCGGGCTCAAGATTTTGAAGCCGCTCCGTCATGATAATGGCATGAGACCACCCGGGGGTATCCGGAGCCGCCACGCAATTTCCCTTACAGGCGGGAACTGCATCGTGCATTATGGCGTAACATCTAATAGCTGAGATTGCGACTATGGGAAACACCTTTAAGACTGCGTTTCTGCTCACTCTGCTCACGCTGCTGTTGATGTTCATTGGCCGCGCTTTCGGTGGCGAGAGAGGAATGATTCTGGCGCTCATCTTCGCCGCCGTGATGAACTTCGTCTCCTATTTCTACTCCGACAAGATTGCTCTGGCCATGTACCGCGCGCAACCCGTCACACGCGAGGAATTGCCCCGCGCTTACCAGATCGTAGAGCGCCTGACGCAGAAAATCGGCATCCCCATGCCGAAGATTTATGTGATTCCGACCGAGTCGCCCAACGCCTTTGCCACCGGCCGCAATCCAAGCCATGCTTCGGTAGCCGTCACGCATGGAATCCTCGGCCTGCTGAACGATGAAGAACTCGAGGGCGTGCTGGCGCATGAACTCGGCCATGTCAACAATCGGGACATTCTCATCAGCTCCGTTGCCGCCACCGTCGCGGGCGCCATTACCATGCTGGCCAGCATGGGGAAGTGGGCCATGATCTTTGGCGGCATGGGCGGCGAGGATCGTGACAACCGAGGCGGGGGGCTGGCCGCGCTGTTTATGCTGATTGTCGCCCCGATCGCGGCTACATTGATTCAGCTTGCCGTCTCCCGCTCCCGCGAATACCAGGCTGATGCCAGCGGCGCGCACTACACTGGCAATCCCTATGCGCTGGCCAGCGCCCTGCAGAAGCTCGACGCCTATTCGCGCCGCCTGCCCATGCAAGCCACGCCTTCTACTGCGCACCTGTTCATCATCCAGCCGCTGCTGGGCATGAACTTTGGCAACTTGTTCTCGACCCATCCACCTATCGCCAAGCGCATCGAGCGGTTAACCGGCCGTCCGGCCGAGTTCATGCAATAGCTTTCAGCATTCACCGATGAGCTCTTCGCGAAACCGCGCAAGGTGAACAGGTCGGCCCGTTCTGACTTTGGAAGATGTCTGCTCGCAACAAAAATTTGTGCTTCCCAGCAAGCGAATCTCGGTTTTAGCTGATGGCCCAAAGCTTATGCTGACCGCTGTCTTATGACGTACGTAACTCCTTGGCCGCGAGCCTGAATAGTAAAATTCCAAAGAATGTCTCCCGAGACCGCCAGCGCCGTATCCCACAAAGCTGCCGAACTGGAAAAAGCGCTTCGCCAGGTGATTCGCGGCAAAGACGATGTCGTTCGCCTGGCGCTGGTCAGCGTGTTTGCCCGCGGCCATCTGCTGATTGAAGGCGTTCCCGGCGTGGGCAAGACTACGCTGGGACAGGCTCTGGCCCGCGCCATCGACTGCACCTTTCAGCGCGTGCAGTTTACCAGCGACATGCTGCCCTCGGATGTTCTGGGAATTTCCGTCTATTCGGCTCTTGAACAGGAATTCGAATTCAAGCGCGGGCCGGTTTTTGCCAACGTCCTGCTGGCCGATGAGATCAACCGCACCACGCCTAAAACGCAATCGGCCCTGCTGGAAGCCATGAACGAAGGCCAGGTCACCATCGATGCGCATTCCTATGCGTTGCCGCAGCCGTTTCTGGTGATCGCGACGCAGAATCCCGTGGAGCATCACGGGACCTACCCCCTGCCTGAATCGCAGCTGGACCGTTTTCTGATGCGGGTGCGTATGGGATATCCGGACACTCACGCCGAACGCGAAATCCTGCGCGCGGAAGTGGGATCCGAACATTTACAGAGTCTCGGGCCGGTGCTGAATGGCGGGGATGTGCTGGAGATGCAGCAGGCCGTCAAGCAGGTTCGTGTGGAGGAATCGCTGGTGAGTTACGCGCTGGAAATCGTTCGTCGCACGCGCGACTCGGACTATTTATCACTGGGGGTCTCTCCCCGCGGATCGCAGGCGCTATATCGCGCCGCCCAGGCCATGGCTTTTCTCGAAGGCCGAACCTTCTGCACTCCTGAAGACTTCAAGCCGTTGGCCGTGCCTGTGTTTGCTCATCGCGTGGTGGTCAACGGCCAGTACGCTTCTACTCTGAAGAAATCTGAGCAGTCGGACGAGATTGTGCGGGAGATTGTGGAGAGCGTAGCTGTGCCGGTGTAAGGCAGTTGCCCGCCAACTGGTCATCGTTGTCCACTCTTTCGTCTTCGTTCTCTGAGATCCGACTGTGGTTGACTTTCTCTGGATTCTCAGCGAAGTCTATAATTCTCCCGCTATGTCATTCCTGCGCTATCTCATGCTGCTTTCGCTAGTCTGCTGGATCGGCGGTCTGATCTTCTTCGCCTTCGTGCTGGCGCCGACTGCGTTTCAAGTTCTGCCGACAACCCATCTCGCCGGTAGCGTGGTGGGAAGCTCGCTGGTCAAGCTGCATTGGATCGCTATCGTCTGCGGAATTGTTTTCCTTCTAAGCTCTCTCCTCTGCAGCCGTCTTTGTGAGGGGACAACGCGCATTTTCGCCATGCGCCATGTGTTCATCTGCCTGATGCTGGCGCTTACCCTGATTTCGCAGTTCTGGATCATCCCGCGCATGGACGTTCTGCGCGCGCAGGTGGGCGACTTCGCCACGGTGCCGCTCAACAGTCCCGTGCGCGTTCAGTTCGACGCGCTGCATGTGTGGTCAGAGCGGGTCGAAGGCGCGGTGCTGTTGCTGGGCCTGGTTGCCATACACCTCACCGCGCGCGCCTTCAGCGTGTAGCTTTTGACATTCTGGCGTTCTCTCCGTGCACTACGGCCCTACTGCACGCTGCCTTTACTAAATCTGCCGGCCCGTCCACAATAGAACGTTCGACTTGAACACAGGAGCCTTCATGCCCGCTACCGGCGAACTGATCCGCTCGATGAATTACGTGGACGACATCAACGCCACCTTGCGCCGCATCGTCATCTCCATCCCCAGCATGACTGCCGAGGAGCGCAAACGCCTGGCAGAATATCTGCGCGCGGCCAACCAATCGATCCTGGATGCTCTGGCTCAGTTGGAGAAGGCTGGTCAATAGTGGCAACCATCAACACCGTCGCCGTCATTGGCGCCGGCACCATGGGGCGGGGAATCGCGCACGCCGCGGCCCTGGGCGGCTACCGCACCATCCTGGAAGACCTGCTGCCCGCTGCGCTCCGCAAAGCCGAACACGAAATTCGCGGCAATCTCGACAAAGCAGTCGAACTGGGCAAGGTGACCGCTCCCGATGCGGATGCCGCCTTTCGGCGCCTGGAATATGCGGGCTCGGTGGAAGAGGCGGCCCGCGAGGCCGACCTTGTGATCGAAGCCGTTCCGGAGGAGATGGAATCGAAGATCGAAATCTTCACCCTGCTCGATAAGATTTGCCGTCCCACAACCATTCTGGCTTCCAACACCTCTTCGCTTAGCATCACCGAGATCGCCAGCGTAACCTACCGCGCAAAAAAGTGCCTGGGCATGCACTTCTTTAACCCTGTGCACAAGATGAAGCTGCTGGAGGTGGTACGGGCGCTGGAGACCGACGAAGACACGCTGGCGGCCGCGATCGAAGTAGGCAAGCGCATGAGCAAAGAAGTCGTGGTGATCAGAGAATCACCGGGATTCATCACCAGCCGTATCAACGCCATGATCGGCAACGAAGCGTTCTACATGCTGCAGGAAGGGATTGCTTCAGCGGCAGACATCGACAAGGCGCTGAAGCTTGGATTGAATCATCCCATGGGGCCATTTGAGTTGGTGGATCTGGTGGGCCTTGATACGCGGCTGAGCATTCTGGAATATCTGCACAAAACGTTGGGAGAGAAGTTCCGTCCCGCGCCATTGCTGGTGCAATATGTGAAGGCGGGACGGCTGGGACGAAAGTCGGGGCGAGGCGTGTACGAGTATCCTGACGTCAGAGTAGAGTAGGAGGCCCCTAGTTCAAAAATCGACGAATGAAAGCGCCTTGTGACAGCGAAGGCGGGACGGCCGATGGACGCATGATGACTCGCGTCCGGGTTGCTGAAATCACGGTTCACGACGCGCTCAAGCTGCCGGGAGATTCGATGGACCGCTAGCTTCCATCTCGGCTCGTCCGGAAGACTCTACCGAAACTGAGCCCACTAAGCGCTGCAGACTCTTCTTCCTCAAGTCCCTTGCTCGCCACCAGCACCTGAAAACTTTCTCCCATCCCCGCGGGAGTAACCAGGTGCTTGAGTTGCAACGCGACCTTCGCGCGCTCCTGCGGCAGGCGACAGTCTTCAAAGGCGTCGCCAAATTGGGAGGCCTCGCCGATACCCAACAGAAATTGTGATTGAGTGATTAGTCTTTGGACGATCATCCCGTGTTTTTCTGCGGCGGCGGCAAGCGCGGTGAAGTTGACGTCCGCGGTGAGGTCTTGCTCGCCCGGCGCCTCGTAAGGATTGCCGCTGACGGAATGCTGCCGGATCGCTTTCAGCGTACCCCGGTGACCCCCGGCGAGTTGCTCTTCGCGGGTATATCCATAGTCGATGATGACGAGGAATCCGCGGTGAAGACCAGTGATGATTTGGTCCATGATGTGTTGCGCAGCGAGGGGGACTTCGATGCGCTCTCCAGATTCAGGATGAACTGAGTGGCGGTCAAGGAATTCGAGTTCTTCCGCCGAAGGTTGCATCCAGGTTTCGAAGAAACGGCCATCTCGTGCATCGATGCGAAGCGAACCTTCCCGGCTGAGAATTTCGACGGGAAGGGCGTCGAAGAATTCGTTGGCGAAAGTAATGGTGGGCATCCCAGCGGCCGAAGGTCCGAATAATGGCGGCTCGTTCGCAGCATGGTGACACTGCGCCAACCTTCCCGGGCTGAATTCCGGTGCAGCGGAAAAAGAGGTGCGGAGTTCTGCTTTGCCCGAATCAAGGCGCGGCGCTAAAGTCTCTTGGATTTTTCCGCGCAGCGCCGGCGAGCTTTCCACCAGAACATAGCGCAACGCGCAAAAGAAACCGGTAAATTTCTTTTCGGACCAGTCGAGAACGTCCTGCGCAAAGAGACCGCGGCCGGCGCCGAGCTCCACCAGTTGAATCTGCCCGGGCGACCCAAGCACGCGCCACATCTCGTCAAACTGCCGTGCCAGCAACCGTCCAAAGACAGCATTTACGTCGCTGGAAGTATAGAAGTCACCGGCCTTGCCAAACTGATCAGCATTTCGGGAATAGTAGCCAAGTTCAGGATCGTAGAGACAAAGCTCCATGTACCGCGAAAACGCAATGGGGCCACGCTCGCGGATTTCCTGCTCGATTTTCTCGCGGAGCGGATTTCTTCCCAAAGTCACAGGCCCTTTTGCCGCCGATCCTCGCGGTCTTGCGGCGTGCGGATAAACATTTCGACGAAGTAATCGTGCAGCGCATCATAGAGATGGCGCTGGAAGTTCCACTCGAAATTGGGATGGTCGAGGTCGCGAGGGTGAAGATTGAAGTAGTAAGTGTGTACGGGAACAGATTTGTCTTTGAACTGGATGATCACCTCCACTCCCTCGCCCTTGGCGCGCGCGGAGAAATCCAGCAGCGGATGCTCGTAAAGCCGGAGTTGGGCGAGCACGCGATCCAGCTGCAGGTTGGAAGATGAGGGCACCGAAGGATTTTATGGCATAAAGCGGACTATTCGTAGCGCAGGGCCTCGATCGGGTCGAGGCCTGCAGCCTTGATGGCGGGCAGCATGCCGCTGACGATTCCGACGAAGCTGAGAATCCCCGTCGACCAGAGCAACGTTGCAGTGTTGATGTAGAGATGAATATCGCCTTCGCTGGCATCGTCGATGAACATGCTCCATAACGGCATCGCACCCACCGACCAGGAAATCAGATAGGCGAGTGCCACTCCCAAAAGTCCTCCCAAGGCGGTAATCACCAGGGCTTCAGCCAGAAACTGGAAGAGAATATGCCAGCGGTGAGCGCCGAGAGCCTTTTCGATGCCAATTTCGCGGGTACGCTGTGTGACCGAGACCAGCATGATATTCATCAGTCCCACGCCACCGATGCCCAGCGTCAGCAGCCCGATGAAGCCGAGAAGAACCTTGATGCCGACGGTAATGATCGTCAGGTCGGCAAGATCTTTCACCGCGTCGAAGACGAAAATGGCACGGTCATCTTTGGGATCGAAGTTGTGATGGAAGGCCATGGAGTTGCGTACGGCCTGAGCCACTTTGATGTGGTCGCCTTCGTAGTCCATGAAGATGCCGTCAAGATAGAAGGAGTTCTTCAGGTCGCCCATGGCGCTATAGGGGACGTAGACGATGGAGTTCATGTCTTCGTCACCATTGGAAATCGTATGACGGAGAACAGCGACGACTTTGTAGGAAATACCATCGACGCGGATGCTCTCACCCACCGCATCCTCGCCCGAGAAAAGCTTTTTCTTCACAGTTGAGCCAATGACTGCGACGCGCGAGTGGGTGAAATCGTCCTGTGCGCCGAAGAAAGCCCCTTCGCCGACGTCCAGTGCGCGAATTTCTTCGTAGCTCGAGTAAATGCCGTGAACGTTATAACTGCCGCTGCGGGTACCGTAAGCGACCAGACTTTGCTTGTCGACTTCCGGTGAAATGCGCGTAAGCATGGGCACTTCGGCGCGCAGGTAATCGAGATCGTCACGTGTCAGGCGGATTTCTCTTCCCGCTTTGCTGCCGCCCGCCTGCAGCGAAGTGCGCCCAGGGAAGATGCCGATGAGATTGCCTCCGAAGGTGCGAAACGCGACCATTAAAGCATTCTGAAAGCCCGAGCCGTAAGCCAGCAGCAGCACCACCGTCGCAATGCCCCAGGCCATGCCCAGCATGGTCAGCATGGAGCGGCGGCGATTACTTTTCAGCGAATTAAAAGCTTGTCGGCCAAGGTCGCCCAGCACAAATCACTCCTGGCGCAGCGCTTCCACGGGGGGAAGCAGCGCGGCTTTGCGGGCAGGATAAAGTCCAGCCACGATGCCCGCTACGGATAACGAAACAATAGCAACGATCGCGGATATGGGAACGATGCGTGGTGTGTCGAAACCTTCCGGGGAAGGCAGTTGCGCCAGAAGAGTTACGAAAGCCACAGAAATCGCCAGGCCGATGCCTCCACTGAACACGGTGAGAAACGCTCCCTCCACGAAGAACTGCGTCAGGATATTGCGGTGGGTAGCGCCCAGAGCCTTGCGCAGGCCGATCTCGCGGGTGCGCTCGGTCACCGAAACCAGCATGATATTGATGATGCCGATGGCTCCCAGCCCCAGCGTGACGAGGCCGACGACGCCAAGGAACCAATCCATCGCGTCAAAGATCTTTCCCACCTTGATTGCGCCGTCGATCGTGTCCCAGTCCATAAATGCATCGTCGAGGCTGGGATCGAATCCGTGCCGTTTCGCGATGATGGCGTGGACTTCGTTCTTGGCCTCGGTATGCAGTTCTTTGCGGATTGGCCGATAATTGATAAAGGAGATTGCATTCTCCGAATTCTGCGCAACCAAGGGAAACAACATGCGCATGGTGTCGAAGGGAACGAAGATGCGGTGGTTGGTGCCGTTCTCGCCCTCTTTGCCGATCTTGGGGATGACCCCGATTACGCGGAAATCCATGTCGTTGAGCAGAATCGTGCTGCCGACCGCAGGCTCTCCGGGAAACAGATTCTTGAGCAGTTCCCAGCCTACAATGGCCACGCGGCGATGCTGGGAGTTGTCTTCATCATTGAACCAGCGGCCGGGTGCGATGGGCGTGTTCCGAATCTGGTTATAGGACGGAGTCACGCCGAAAACCACCCCGCTGGTGGATCCGAAGTCGCTGACGGCGTGAATATCGTCACGCTCCAATACGGGAGAGACGGCGCGCAGCAATCTCGCCTGGTCACGGATGGCGAAGTAGTCGCTATAGGTGAAATAGTAGGGCTGGCCTGACTGGTAGCTGCCTGCTACCGCCGGAATGCGGCCGGGGAAGATGAACATGATGTCTTGCCCGAGTTGGGCGAGGTTTTTGTCTTGCCCGCTGCGAAACCCTTCACCCAAACCCACCAGGAGCAACAGAGAGCCAACGCCCCAGGCAATTCCAAACATGGTCAGGAACGAACGCAGCTTGTGTGCCCACAAGGTGGACAATGACTGGCGCACGATGCCTAGCAGAATTCGCATAGAATGTTGCCCCCACACCTCCGGGGAGGAGTGTGGGGGCCCCGGGTAAACGCACGGGCGAGGGGTCTCAATCCCGCCCGGCGCATTCTCTAAATCATCTGATCAGTAGTACGCAGCCGGGCTATGCGAAGTTCCAGCTGTCGTTAACTTATTAGACAGCCGCGACGGAAAAAAGGTTAGCCGGGAACCGGATATGTGAAGGGAAAATCTGCACTTCGGGGCACTTGCAGTTCATCGCAGCCTGCTCGAGACGGCGAATTGCCATCGGAGACTGTGGTTCGGAGACCTTCGGCCTCGCTGAAGAATGGTTCGTTTCCTGCCGATGTTCCGCCAGAGGGTTTCTAATCTTCGAGGCGAACAAAGCTGTGGTCCGGCAATCTCTGTCGCAGTCCAATGCAGTTGATGGCCGCCACGGGAAGAATGGCACATCCATGCCTCCCTTCTGCCAGGTGAATCCGGAGAAGAGACTGGTGTCGGTGAAGTTTTGCAAGAAAGTCACGGCTCGCGATATCGAGCAATATGCCGCCTCCCTGCGCGCCAATTCACTGTTCAACGCGGACTTCTCGGAAATTGTGGACTTGCGTGAGGTGGAGGATCTTGATTTGAGCGCGGAGGAGTTTATTCGCCTGGCGGACGAGGTTGATCCCTTCTCCCTTCAGGCCAGGCGCGCGTTCGTGGTCGGAAACTCGGTGCAGCATCACGCCGCCCGCCTGCACAAGATTTTGCGGACGCAGAGGAACTTCGAGATTTTCTACTCGCTTGCCGAGGCGGAGGGATGGATTAACCCATGACCGCGGGATGGCGTCAGCCGCTTACGAGTTTTCCTTTGGCCGCTCGTAAGGCTTCTGCATGTATCTGCGCGCTTCTTCCAGAGCCCCGAAGGTATCGTCGTTGGTCTGGACAGCCTGACGATATTCGTTGATCGCGCGCTCGCGTTGCCCCGTGATATCGAAAATCTTGCCCAGCTGAACATGGCTCCAGACCTCCGTCCACCGGGGATCGCCATCTCCGTTGATGGATGAACGGTAGGAATTTGCCGACGCCTGGTAATTCCTTTGCAGGAAGAAAACCTCGGCGATACGGTAGTACGCGAGTGAGCTGTTCTTGTTGAGATCGAGCGCCTTGTTGTATTCGTTCAGCGCACCCGACAAGTCGCCTTGCTGCTGCATAGCCTGACCGCGCAGAATGGAGGCCCGCAGCCGAATGTCGCTGGAGTTGGTCAGGACGTGGTGATCGGGGTCGAGCACAATGTGGCGCGGGCGTCCGAAGGTTTCCACACTGAATGGGGAGCTCGTGCCCACCACTTCGATTTTCTTGTTTTCAGTCTGGCCGTCGGTTTCGATGCGCAGGTCCACGGGCATGCGGAACAGGTCAAGATCCTGGGAAACCTCTCCGGTAACGCGGAAACCCGGAGGCTTCCTGTTTTTCGAGGTTGCTGGCGGCACCTCACCCAGGCGGTAAACCGTGTACTTCAATTTGAATTCAGGAGCGCCGGTGGAATCGAGCCACTGCGAGAAAAACCAGGTGAGCTGCGACCCGTAATTTTTTTCGGCGATGGTTTGGAAATCGCTCATGCTGGCTGACTTCCCAGCATACTGGGTGGCGAATTCGCGCATGGTCTTGAGATATTTGTCGTCGCCCAAAACCCAGCGCAGCATGTGCAGAATCATGGCGCCCTTGTCAGTAACCAAAGACTGGAATTCGGGGGAGAATGGATCGAGCTTGCTGGCGCTGGAAAGCGGGACAGTGTCATAGGCCAGCGCCCCGACCGACATATCCTTGATCGCTTCTTCCAGACCGGCCGGCCCGGCGGCGTTTTCCACGTACATGGCTTCGGAGTAGCGGGAGAAGCCGTCGGTAAGCCACCAGTCGTCCTTCGAAGAAGGGCTGACGGAAACGCCCCACCATTGATGGGCGATGGCATCGGCCAGTAGACGATAGTTCGTTTTCTGTGTGATGTTCGGGCCAGAGATGGCAGCGATCTCGGGGGCCCAGGCATAAGGCACCGTGTCGGCGGGCAACTCCACCACGTTAAGGCGCGGTGATGGCAACGGTCCGTAAAGCGTGATGAAATAGGTGAATTCCTGGACGGCGGTGTTGGTATATTGTGCCGCCACTTTGGCGTGAACCGGCTTGAAGAAGACGTGCAGGTCCATGCCCGCTTCGTCGCTCTTGTATTCCTGAAAAACACCAGCAACGATCGTCCCCGGGAAGCTGGGTTTGTCGTAGGTGAAGGTGAACGTCTTGGTGGGCATGCCGCTGGTATTGGGCTTGTTCGAAGCGGGACTTTCCGTGACCGTCGACTTCCCGCTGCCTATGACCAGCATATGCGCCGGCACGGTGACGCTTATACTGGCGCTAAATCGGTTGAGTCCGTATCCGCACACGGGAAACCATCGCCCGGAGTAAAGCAGATAACTGGTATCGTCGCCGATGTAGGCCAGCTTGAGACCGGGAACGGGGCTGTCGTCGGCGGTTTCGAGGTCGCCTTCGTAGTCGAAAGTAAGTGTGGTGGAGGTATCCTTGGCGAGACCCTGCGGGAGGGGCACGCGGAGGGTGTAGTCCTGGGTAACGCGCTCGGCGGAAAGCGGCTGGTCATTGGCGTCGACCACCTTGGTGACGCGCAAGCCGTTGTTCAGCTCAAAAACCGCGACGTTGACGTCTTGCAAGGCGGTGAATTTGACTTTGGCACGGGCCGAGAGATGGTGCAGATGCGGAGTAAGCGTGGCTTCGATCTGGTAGTCATCAACGCGGATACGCGGTTTTTCCGCCGCCCAAGCCGGGTGGTTGACCGCAACTATAAGGAAAAGAGCCAGGGAACTCGTAACGACGCCGAGGGTGCGCCGCAGCAGAATCGCCATTCAGGAGAATCTCCAGGAAATCACAGACTATATTCCTATGATGAGGATTTTGGCGCAAAAGATGCTGGGAGCACAAGCTAATGGCTTTCTGCGTCCGTTTTTGGCGCCTCCGCAGATGGTGGAAAGGGATCGTGCCGCGACAGACGGAGAATGATCTCTGCCGCGCGGTCCGCGGGATGCCCGGACTGCCCGGAACGGATTCGCGGAGCGCGTAGCTTGTTTCTCACGCGGGCCAGCCCCGCTATCATGCCGTCGCGGGCAGCGCCTTCGGGGAGAATCTGCTTAACCTTGGCAACAACGTTGGCCGCCGTGAAATTGTCCTGCACCAGTTCCGGAACAATTTCTTCCCCAGCAATCAAGTTGACCATCGCGAATCGCGGTACTTTCACACGCGGCTTGCCCAGGTAATAGGTTATCGGCGAAACGCGGTAGACCATCACGAACGGCGTGGACATCATGGCCGCTTCCACCGTGGCTGTGCCGCTGGCGATGATTCCGGCCTGCGAATGGCGGAGCGCTGGGAGGGATTCGGGGACAAGCGTGATTCTCCGCTGCCCGATCAACGCGATCAGGAAGTTTCGGTCGAGCATGGGCGCGACCGGCAGGAGGAATTCATAGATCTCGCCAAGTTGCGCGGAGGCTTCGAGGATGGCGGGAAGGTTCATACGAACTTCCTTGACCCGGCTGCCCGGCATGAGCGTGACCCATTGTTTGGCGGGGTCGAGATGGAATTGACTGGCATATTCTTCCCTCTCGATCTCCGGATGGGGCAATTCGGCCAGCGGGTGTCCGACAAAGGTCGCGTCCACGCCGCGCTCGCGGTAGAACTGCTCCTCAAAGGGAAAAATCACCAGGGCCTTGTCGATGTATTTGCGGATCAGGCGCACGCGTCCCTGGCGCCACGCCCAGAATTGGGGCGTAACGTAGTACACGGTTGGAATTCCCCGTTTCTTCATTTCGCGGGCAACACGCCAGTTGAACGCCGGGGAATCAATCACGATGGCGAGGTCGGGCCTGCGCCGGTCGGCCTCGGCAATCAGGTGATGAAAAAGGCTGTAGATTTTCGGCAAGTGGCTGAGAATTTCGGTAATGCCGACGACGGCAAGATCTTTGGCGTCGACGACCGTTTCACAGCCAGCCGAGCGCATGCGGTCGCCGCCGACACCGAAGAAGGAGAGATTCTCGCTCATCGGCCTCGGTGGAGCGGATGCGGAGCTTCGCTCCGCCGGACGGCGGCCGGCACCCGCCACATGGGCTGTGGCGTGGCGCAAGGCCTCGATCAACTGAGCGCCATACATTTCGCCGGAGGCTTCCCCGGCTGAGATCAGGATTCGCAAGCAAGCATTGTACGGCCAGCAGAGCTTCTCACCGTACGCACCCCTGCGGTGTAGAATCCCTGTGTCAACTGAGCGGCCGGCCCCGTAGCTCAACTGGATAGAGCATCAGACTTCGGATCTGAGGGTTGGGGGTTCGACTCCCTCCGGGGTCGCCATCGACTTGAGATCCTTCGCTCCGCTCAGGATTTCGCCAGCGGTCTCCCAGCCTCGCTGCCCTCGGCCTCACGCCCGCTCAACGGCTCAACTTCGGATCTGAGGGTTGGGGGTTCGACTCCCTCCGGGGTCGCCATCGACTTGAGATCCTTCGCTCCGCTCAGGATTTCGCCAGCGGTCTCCCAGCCTCGCTGCCCTCGGCCTCACTTTTGCTTAGTCGTCCGCGCTCACCGTCGATTCCGGTGCTGACGAACTGCCCACGGCGATTTCCTGATCCTTGTATTGCAGCTGGTACAGCTTGAAATAAATTCCGCGCTGGGCAAGAAGCTGCTGGTGCGTGCCGATTTCGCGGACCTGGCCCTTGTGCATCACGATGATGCGGTCGGCCCGCTGCACGGTGGAGAGGCGATGCGCAATGATAAGCGAGGTCCGGCCTTCCACCATATGGCTCAGGGCGTCGCGCACGCGAAACTCGGTTTCGGTGTCGACGCTGGAGGTGGCTTCGTCGAGAATCAAGATTCTCGGTTCGTGAGCCAGAGCGCGGGCAAATGAGATGAGTTGTTTCTGGCCGGTGGAAAGGGTCGAGCCGCGCTCGCGCACTTCTTCCTCAAATCCCCTGGGCAGGCTACGGATGAACTCGGCAAGGTTCACGTCTTCGGCGGCCTGCTCGATGTCTTCATCCTCGATGCGCTCCGTTCCTAAACGAATGTTGCCGCCGATCGTGCCGCTGAAAAGAAACGGATCCTGCAGCACAACGCCGAAACGTGCGCGCAGATCGGCGAGGTCCATCTCCTTCACGTCGACACCGTCGATTCGCACCGCGCCTTTTTGCACGTCGTAAAAGCGAAGCAACAGAGAAGTAAGGGTGGTTTTCCCCGCGCCGGTATGGCCGACAATGGCCACAGTCTCTCCCGGTTCGATGGTGAAGGTCACATCGCGGAGCACCCAGTCGGGTTCTGCAGTTTGTCGATTTCCGTTGCCCGACGAAGCAATCCCCGAACCTTCGGGCCGGCCTGTACGGCCGAGGGCGGCCGTTCCGCCACTAGCCGTGGCGCTCGCTGCGGACTTCTCTTCTTCCGGCACATCCCGATATGCGAACCACACGTGATCGAACTGGATGCGGCCCGGTCCGTCCGCTTTTTTCACCACCGGGGGCGACACCACCTCGGCTGGCGTATCCAGCAGTTTGAAAATGCGCTCGCTGGCAGCCATTGCCGACTGCAGAATATTGTATTTCTCGCTGAAATCCATGATGGGGCGGAAAAAGCGCAACGCATACTGAATAAACGCGACCAGCACGCCCAGCGTGGCGGCGGCCGCGACAAGGTGAAACGCAATCAGCGTTCTGCGATTAAATTCGAGCGAAACGCTGCTAACGGAAACCCGCTGGATCACCCCGTTGCCGCCGAACCAGATCACACAAGCGATGGCGATGGACGAGAGAATCTCGATGACCGGATAGTAAATACTATAGGCCAGGATGGCGTCTTTAAACGCATCCATGTGAGTGCGATTAATTTCGGAAAAGCGGTTGTAGGCTTTGCGTTCGCGGTTGAAAAGTTGCAGCACCACCATGCCGCTGACGTGCTCCTGCAGGTAAGCGTTGATGCGCGCGATGGCCACGCGAATCCGGCGGTACGATTCGCGCACGCGATCGCGGAAGATCTTGGTCGAGTAAATGATGAGGGGCAGCACTGCGAAAGTGATCAGCGCAAGCTTCCAGTTCATGCACAGCATGACCGCCACGATGCCGCCCAAAACAAACAGGTCCTCAAAAATCGAAACCACCCCCGAGGTGAACATCTCGTTCAAGGCATCGACGTCGGTCGTAACTCGCGTGACCAGCCGCCCAACCGGGTTCTTGTCGTAGAAAGCAATGTGCATGCGCTGCAGATGGCGGAAAATCTGGCTGCGCAGGTCGAACATGACTTTCTGGCCGGTCCACTGCATGTAGTAGGTCTGCAGGAACTCGAGCAGAAAACTGAAGACCAGCAGCCCCACGTAAATGGCGGCGATCTGGGCCACACCAATCAGTGGCCGGGGACTGAGCCAGCTCCAGAAACCATGGGAAACCACTTTGGCAGGAGCAAGATAGCGATCGATGGCCACCTTGGTGAGGTAAGGGCCAAGAACATCGGCAAACGCCTTCAGCACGATGGATCCCAAGGCCAGCGCCACCTGCCAGCGGTAAGGTCGCAGGTAGGTCAGCAGCCGACGCATGAGCCGGCTGTCATAGGCTTTGCCTAGTATTTCCTCTTCTTGAGCCATCGCGAGTTGCAGCGGCGGGCGAGACCGCACCTTTTGGCGCTGTTAACAGGGTACCTCAAGTAGATGAGTGCGGCATCTGGGAAGATGGAAAAGGTTTCCGTACCGCGTCCCAGTTTTGGCTCAAGGTTGGGATTGATCCTCCGTTGGGCTCGATCCCGGAGGCAGCATCGTGCGGTAAAGAACCCTCGGGGCCTGGCAGTTGTTCGGCTGCTCATTCTTGGCCGCCCGGACCTTGCGCTTCTCAATGGCTTTCAGAGAATTCAGAAAGGGCTTGAGAGCCTTCTCGTAGGGTTTCCGTTCAGCCGCGGTTGCAAACTCGATGTTCTGCAGGTTATGTTCGCGCGGAATGATGAGCGAGAGCGTATCCATATTTTCAATAATGCCGCCTCGCGCTTGCGGAGTTTTGATCTGTTCCAGATCCTGGTTATCGAGCACGACATGCAGATTATTCAGCTCATCCGGCTTGAGAGTATCCACATACACGTTGGTCTGGGGCGCTCCGCCGGAGAGGCCCTGGTACGATCTCTCCATGCGGTAACGGCCATCCGGAAAAACCACCACGCAGACGCGCGTCATTCCCGAGTATGGGTCGACTGTCGTGGTATCAGAACGCATGACAAAAAGCTTCTGCACCAAGGTTTGCGCCGAAACCTGCCCGAGCAGGAGCGCAACCAGCGCGACCGCAGACCACTTCATGCGCGGCATTAAACCATGAAATCCCCAGAGTTGCCAGTAACTTCTCCGGCGCTGCGGTGGGATAATCAATCGTGCCCCTGGGAATTTACATTTCCGTTCCCTTTTGCCGCACCAAGTGCAGTTACTGCAACTTCGCATCAGACGTGTCTTCGCGGAGGGCGTTCCAGCGTTATGTGGAGCGGGTGTGTGCGGATCTCGAATATGCAGACCAGATCGTCAGCCAAACCGGGGGTCAGATGGAGCATTTGGTCGACTCCATTTACCTTGGCGGTGGCACGCCGACCGTGCTCGAGACGGCACAACTGGAGCGTATCTTCGCCGCAGTGCGCCGCAACTTCGATGTAACCCCCGCAGCCGAGATCACAGTGGAATGCGCCCCGGCGACGCTAACGCCAGCCGTTCTCGAGGCCTTGCTGCGCTGCGGCGTTAACCGCGTCAGTCTGGGCGTGCAGTCATGGGCAGATCGGGAAGCCGCTGCGGTCGGGCGTTTGCACAAGCGCGTGACCGTTTTGGAAGACATCGCAAGCCTGCGCCAGGCCGGCATTTCGAACATCAATGTCGACCTCATTGCCGGGCTGCCGCACCAGACCTCTCAGAGTTGGGATTTTTCGATGGGCGAGACGTTGGCGGTGAGCGTGCCCCATGTGAGCGTCTACATGCTGGAGGTCGATGATGATTCGCGCCTGGGCCGCGAACTGATCGCTGGAGGCGCCCGCTATCACGCTCATTTTGTGCCCGACGAAGAGGCCACCGCGGATTTCTACCTCGCTGCGTGTGAGCGGTTGCAGTCAGCTGGCATTGCCCAGTACGAAATCTCCAATTTCGCGCGCGCCGGGTTCGAGTCGCGGCACAACCTGAAATATTGGACGCGCCAGCCCTATCTCGGCTTTGGCGTGGACGCTCATTCGATGCTGCCGGCAACAAACGAGAAATCCCACGATCGGGAAGCTCGTTGCCTCAGCCATTGCGGTAACAGAGCCGTACGCTTCTCGACTCCAGATTCGCTTGAGTTATACATGGCTGAGACGAGTCCTTCCCTGACTCTGATCGATGACCACGCCGCACTGGAGGAGAGTTTCTTTCTCGGCCTGCGGTTGACCAGAGGGCTGGACCTGCACCAGATTGCCGCTCAATTCGGCGAGGGAGCAATTGAAAATCTCTCAGCAACGATTGCCGAGTTCGTCGAAAACGGCCTTCTCGTCCGCGATGACCATCGCATTTGTCTGAGCGCCGGCGGGCGATTGCTCTCTAACGAAGTTTTTCAGAGATTCATTTCTCTCGCCCCTGCCGCTACATGATCGCCCAAAATTTCCCGGCTCCCGCAGACCATCCGGTCGGTAGGGAGGAATGCTGGTAGATGCGAAATCCCCAGGAATGACGCGATGTTTTGCGATTCTCGGCCAAGAGACCCGACGTAACTTTTCGCCCTCGGAATCGCTATGTTCTAATCAAAAGTTCCTCACTTTCGCGCTGCGGGCGCGCAGTGCCAAGCCGAGGAAGGTTTGGCCGCGGAGGAGTTTTGGACTTTCAACTCAACGACGAGCAGGTGCAGCTCAAAAAAAGCGTGCGCGAATTTGCCGAGAGGGAGATTCGGCCGAACGTCATGAAGTGGGACGAGGTCAGCGAATTTCCTTTGTGTACGGTGAAAGAGCTGGGCAAGCTGGGGCTGCTGGGCACGATCTTCCCCCCGGAGTATGGCGGCGCGGGCATGGGCTATGTGGAATACGCCACCGCCATCGAAGAGCTTTCGCGGGTCGACGGATCGGTAGGCATCATCGTGGCGGCGCATACCTCGCTGTGTTCGAATCACATTTTTCTTGCCGGCAATGAGGCACAGAAAAAGAAATACCTGGGCAAGCTGGCCACTGGAGAATTTATTGGGGCCTGGGGATTGACCGAGCCATCGTCTGGGTCCGACGCCGGCAGCGCGCGCATGACTGCGCGCCGCAAGGGACGCGAATGGATTCTGAACGGCACAAAAACTTTCTGCACGAATGGCCACTATGCTGACGTGTTGGTGGTCATTGCAGTCACCGACCGCACAGCCCATACCCACGGACTTTCGGCTTTCCTGGTGGAGAAAGACACCAAGGGGTTTCGCCCCGGCAAGAAAGAAAACAAGCTCGGCCTGCGGGCCAGCGACACGGCCGAGCTGATCTTCGAAGATTGCGTCATTCCAGCGGAGAATCTCGTAGGCAACGAAGGCGATGGCTTTATCGATGCCATGCGGGTGCTCGATGGGGGACGCATTTCCATCGCGGCCTTGTCGTTGGGCATGGCGCAAGGAGCGTTTGAAGCAGCTTTGAACTACTCCAAGGAGCGCAAGCAATTCGGCAAAGCCATCAGCGAGTTTCAGGCCATCCAGTGGAAACTGGCCGACATGGCTACGGAGATCGATGCTGCCCGCCTGCTCACTCTGCGCGCCGCATCGATGAAGGATGCAGGTATGAAAACCACCCAGGAATCGTCCATGGCCAAGCTCTACGCCAGCGAGGTAGCCGTCAGGTGCGCCAACGAAAGCGTGCAGATTCATGGCGGCTACGGTTTCATCAAGGATTATCCTGCTGAGAAGTTCTACCGCGACGTGAAGCTCTGCACTATCGGCGAGGGCACCAGCGAGATTCAACGGCTGGTGATCGCGCGGCAGTTGCTCAAAGACTGAACCACAGCCCGATCCATTCCACGTTTGGGCATTCTGAACTTCATCGTTTATCCTGAAGCGTTTTCGAACGCTGCGAGGCGCACCGAAGCGCATGCACGGTCGCAGCGGTGCGCAACATGATTCGGCTGAGCGCCATGCACTGAGATAATTCCTATGAAAACCGGCATTATTGGCCTGCCACAGGTAGGCAAGACTTCGCTGTTTCAAATTCTGACCAAAGCCCATCTTTCCGGTCATGCTTTTGCCAATCCGCGGGAGGCGCACGTGGGCGTGGCCAAGGTTCCGGACGACCGGCTCGACCGTCTGGCTGCGCTCTATAAGCCGAAGAAGCTCACGCACGCGTCGGTGGAATATGTCGATGTGGGGGCAATTGGACAGGATGCGCTGAAAGAAACGGCCTACATCGGCAATCTCCGCCAGGTGGATGCTCTGGCTCACGTGGTGCGGGCTTTCGAGGATCCTTCCATTCCGCACGTGGGCGCAATCGATCCGCTGCGCGACATCAAGAATGTCGAGTTCGATCTGATGGTGAGCGATCTTGGGCAGATCGAAAAGCGGATGGAGCGGCTGGAAAAAGACTTGAAAAGGATGAAAACGGCAGACCTGGAGAAGGAATTCCAGTTGCTGAAGCAGGCTAAGGCACATCTCGAAGCAGAGAAGCCACTGCGCGAAATGGAGATGACGCCCGAGGATAAAAAGCGAATTCGCGGATTCATGTTTTTGAGTGAAAAACCGATTCTCTACGTGCTCAATATCAACGAATCGCAAGCACTGGGCAACGAAACGGAAAAGGCGGTGAACAAGCACAAGCTGGCAGAAGTCGCGGCGCGCCCGAACGCCGGGGCCATGGCAATCTGCGGAAAAGTGGAGGCCGAACTGGCGGAAATGACAGACACGGACGCTGCCGAGTTCCTGTCCAGCTACGGGCTTACGGAAAGCGGCTTGGTGCGCCTGGTCCGCACGACCTACAAACTGCTGGGCCTGATCTCCTTTTTTACCGCCGGAGAAGATGAATGCCGCGCCTGGACCATCCCAGCGCACAGCCGGGCTCAGGAAGCGGCCGGCGCGATTCACTCCGATCTACAAAAACATTTTATTCGGGCGGAAACCATCCGATGGGATCAATTGCTGGAAGCCGGCTCGGAAGCCAACGCCCGCGCCAAAGGTACACTGCGACTGGAGGGCAAGGACTATATCGTGCAGGATGGGGACGTGATGCATATCCGCCACAGCGGGTGATTTCACCACAGAGTCACGGAGAACAGAGCGGGGAAGAAGCTCCTCAGAGGCTCGCCGCCTCCGTGGTGAACGCTGCAGGGAACTGATATGATCCCGCTGCCCCGCGATGAACGCCATCCTCATCAGCATCCTGCTCGGTCTGACTGCGGCTGCTGCCAACGTGTTCGGCGGCGCTATCATCGTTCAGCGCAGCTGGGAGCGGCGCTATCTGCGTTATTTTGTGGCTCTGGGCGCGGGGTTCATGCTGGCCACGGCGTTGGTTGAGATGGTTCCCGAAAGCCTCGCGTTGCGCGGAAAAACCGCCGCTTTCCTGGTGCTACTCGGTTATCTCATCATTCATTTCTTCGAACACACGGTAACTCCTCACTTCCATTTCGGTGAAGAAACCCACCGCGATGAGTTCATGCACTCGCACAAGGGATATTCCGTGCTACTGGGCCTCGTCATTCACACGTTTTTCGATGGAATCGCAATCACCTCTGGCTTTCTGGTTTCGAACACACTTGGCTGGCTGATTTTCATCGCCATCTTCCTGCACAAGATTCCCGAGGGATTCACAGTGAGTTCCGTGATGCTGGCCAGCGGCCGCAGCCGGGGCACAGCCTGGGGGGCTTCGATAATTCTGGGCGGCGCAACTCTGGCGGGAGTTCTGACCATGGCGATCTTTCGTCACGATGTGGGCGCAGGACTCCCGCTTTCGGCAGGGGTGACGATTTATGTGGCCGCCTCGGACCTGGTTCCCGAGGTTAACAAGGAACCGTCGGCGAGCATGGCATTGCTGGTTTTTGTCGGTACAGCGTTTTTCTTCCTGATAGAAAGCCTATTTCACCTGCGCTGAGACTGTGTTCCCAGGCAGGATCGGCATGACATCCCACGGATCCATAGGCCGCAAAGAACGCGCCTCAGGATGAAAATAGATTTGAATTGGGCCAGCCCAGCTGGTGGCCTCAGTCGACCGTGTGTTTCGCTGTGTAACCGTCCCGGGCGACAACTTCGATCTTCACGTCCTTGCCCTTCTGATCCTTTACTTTCAGCTGGCCGCCGTTGGGGGCAACCACCTCCACTTTCAGTTTCCGGTAGGTGCCATCGAGCTTGTCGTTGGTGGGATGATAGGCAAGGCTGTATTGATTGCGGATGTCGTTGGAAATGTCGCCGAATAATTCGGGCAGTTCGCCCTCAAAGCGCGGAAAATAGGCGCGGCCGCCGGTCATGGCGGCAAAGGTGCGCATTTCATTATCGGCCTGCAGGTAATCCATCTCGCCGACGGGGATCCCGAAGCCGTGGGTGTAGCCGCAGGGATGCACTTCGCAATATTCGCGCACAATGAATCCTACGCTGACCGGAAAGATGGTCACGTCTTTCGTGTCCTTGATCTTCTTCATCATCTTGTCCAGCGTGATCTTGCTGAAGGTGTCGACCCCGGTAGTGACCAGGACGATGTACTTCTTGCCCTCAATGCGGTCGAGCCGGTCGAGGGTGTCGTATAAGGCATCAAACAGGTTCGTTTCCGAGAAGCCGGGGACCCGCAATTCATTCAGAGCGCCGTAAACTGCCCGCTTATCCTGTGTAAAATCCACCAGGATATGCGGCTGCATGTCGTAATACTCGACAGCGACCCAGTCGTTCTTCTGCAGGGTGTTGGCGAACGCGTAAGACGCCTGCAGCGCCTGAATCATGAATACATAGTTGGTGGAGGCGAATTCCACCAGCAGAACCGCTGTAATCGGTGCCTTGGAGACGCCGAAATCGGTGATCGTTTGCTCCTTGCCGTCTTCAAAAACGCGGAAATTGTCTTTTTTAAGCCCGGGAACGAATTGTCCGCTCCTGGTGGTAACCAACACATCCACGTTCACCAGCGGCACGTTGACCTTGATCGAATAGTCCGGCATGCCCTCAATCTTCTTCGGTGTGGTGGGCGGAGGCGGTGGAGGGGCTTCATTCTCGGTTTTCTTCGGGATGGCGTAAGGCACAGTGCCGCTGGGACCGCCCGCATCGGCCGGGATGTCCTGCCTTGGCTTGCCGTTGTCCTGGGACTGATCCTGGGATTGCGCGGGAGGCTGGCTTTGCGATTGGTCTTGCCCCCAGGCCGGCAACGCACCCAGAAGCAGCGCGCATGACAACACCAAAGGCTTCAGCAGGTTTGCTGGATAAAGAGCTTCACAACTGGTTATAGAGCGAATCGATCTGGCTGACATATACACCTTACGGGCACGATAGAGCCATGGGTGCGGGAAATACCCTGTGCTAGTATAGACGCAAGGATTTGGGATTGGGATGTTTTCCCGGTCTTTTGCTCCTCCCCTTCTGGCAACGACTTGCAACCTGCAGGAGTCTAATACAGAAGTGGATCCCAGGGTTCCGCGGTATTGTCCATGAAGAAGGCTTCCTTCGCGCACCTCGTCGCTTGCTTGGTCGTTCCTCTCGTTGCGTTGGCTCAAACCAGTACAAGTGCCCAAACAGTACAGACCATTCCAGTCAGCCAGATTCATGCCGGCATGCGGGGGGTGGCTTACACGGTATTTCAGGGCATAAACCCAGAGCCCATGGATGTGGAGGTTCTAGGCGTACTGCATAACGTCAATGGCCCCAAAGGCGACATCATTCTGGTTCGCTTGCACGGACAGAAGGTCGACTATACCGGCGTGGTGGCGGGTATGAGCGGAAGTCCAGTTTACCTCGATGGAAAGCTGGCCGGAGCGTTGGCTTTCCGCATCGGAGAGTTCTCTAAGGAACCCATTGCCGGCGTAACTCCAATCGCCGATATGCTGGAGATCAATGCGCTGGACCGCTCGTCGGCCGAGGAAACTGCCGCAGCCAAGCCGGTGGTGAATAATGCGGCGAGCAAGCTGTCTGGACCAGGGGTCAGCAGCGCTCTTCCGTCTTCTGCGCAGGATTTCACCAATTATCTTAAGCCGATCGAGACTCCTCTGGTCTTCAACGGATTTTCGGAGGAGGCGGTCCGCTTGTTTGCCCCACAGTTCGCTTCGAACGGAATTGTGCCGGTCATGGGCGCAGGTTCGGTAACCCCGGATGTCAAGCAACCGGAACCGCTGGTTCCCGGCTCGGCGGTGAGCGCGGTGCTGGTCCGCGGCGACATGGATATTGAAGCCACCTGCACGGTGACCTACGTCGATCCGCAGCGCTTGCTGGCTTGCGGACATCCGTTATTGCAGTTCGGCTCGGTCGATTTACCAATGAACAAGGCGCAGGTGCTGGCCACGCTGCCGTCGCCGCTGAATGCGTTCAAGATTATCGATACAACCGCGCCTGCCGGAACCTTTGTGCAGGATCGGCACAGCGGCATCATGGGCGTGTTCGATAAGCAGCCCGATATGATTCCGGTATCGCTGAGCATCAATAGCAACGCAGGCCGCAAGCAATTTCACTATGAGGTGCTGAACAATCCGCGGCTCACTCCGCTTGCGCTCATGGTAACTGTGTTCAATGCGCTCAAGGGTGTAAACGACTTCGGAGAAGAGAGCACCTACCGGATGGCGGGAGATATTGAAGTGAAGGGATTCCCCGAAGTCGCGCTGCGCAATATGTTCGCGCCATCGGAGAACGGTCAACCCGCCGCCATGCAGGCTGCACTTTCGCTGGGAGAGCGTTTCAGCCGCATCTATGACAATCCTTACAATGCAGCCGCAGTGCAGGGAGTCAGGCTGGACTTCGACCTGGTACGCGAGCGCCGCGTGGCCCGGCTGGAGAGCGCCCGCACCGATGTGACCGAAGCGCGTCCCGGCGATCGAATCACCGTGGAAACCGTGCTGACGCCCTATCGCGGCGAGCGCGTGGTGCAGCAGATTCCGGTCAAGATTCCGACCTCGGTAAGCAAGGGTATCTTGCGCATCCTGGTCAGCGACGGGGAAACCCTCGACCGCATGGACCATTCGAATCCAGCCTTCGGCCAGCGCCTGGATTTGGCCTCGACGATTGCCATTCTCAACAAAGAGCATGCCAACAACCGGGTTTACGTCTCGTTGCTTGAAGCCGACCCCGAAGCCCGCGTTGCCGATAAGGTGATGCCGACGCTGCCGATCTCGATCATGAATGTGATGGATGGTATGCGCGGCAACCAGGAAATGGCCGTCAGCGGGGAGTCGAATGTAGATGAGACCGCCACCGCTCCGCTCGATTACGTGGTGAACGGAGCTCAACTGCTCACCATCACCATCAAATAGCAGCTGGGGCGCCCCTACACTTGGCGCTTTTCGAGAAGTTGGGGGAAAGCCCGGCCTACTCTTCCTCGTCCTCGCCCATCTGCTGCGTGAGGTAGCGCTCGTAGCCCAATTCCTTGATCTGGTGCATCTGGGCTTCGAGGAAATCGACATGCTCTTCCTCGTCCTTGAGCAGGGTCACGAGCAGATCGCGCGAGCCGTTGTCGCCTTCTTTGGTAGCGATGGCGACGGCGTCGTTGTACTGCTTGACGGCCCCGACTTCCAGGGCGAGATCGCTTTCGATCATGCCCTTGACGGTGCCGCCAACGTTCAATTCCAGCGGCATCATCGACGGGCTGCCTTCGAGGAACAGGATGCGCTCGATCAGCACCTCAGCATGCTTCATTTCGCCGATGGATTGTTTCTTGATGAGATCTGCAAGTTTGTGGTAACCCCAGTTTTCGCACATTTCTGCGTGCAGAAAATACTGGTTGATGGCAGTGAGCTCTTCGCGAAGAGCTTTATTCAACTCAGCCAGGACTTTAGGATTTCCTTTCATAGCGCACCGAGTATGCCAGAAACTAAGGGGAGGCGTAAATGTCTTGCATCACAGATTCAAGAGGCGCCGATTCAAAATAGCACCGCTCCGGCCTTTTCCATATGACGGAAGCCTTCGGTAGCCACGGCGGCCATGATCATCAGGGTTCCGTTGTAGCCGACGTGCATCAGGAAGCTGGCGGCCACCGATTTGGTCACGGCGCGAACAGTGGTCAACGCCACGCCGACCAAGAAGATAATCAGGGCCGCCCCCCAGGCATATCCGTATTGCGGCAAGTGCATCAGGCCGAAGGGCAAGGCGGTGAAGAAAATGCCCAGCGGAACGCCGATGCGCCGCTCCAGCACCGGATATAGGAATCCGCGAAAGAAAAGCTCTTCCATTAGCGGACCTAGCGTGACAGCGAAAATCGAGGTGAGGTAGGCGTCGATGGGGCGGGCGAAAAACTGCTCGAACGGCGTGCTCTTCGGTGTGGGCAGAAAATGTTCGAGAATATCCAGGGCAAATAGAAGGGCAGTGCCGGAGAGCAGCAACAATCCAACCCGCCGACGCGGCCAATTCCAGCGAATGGCCTGCCAGAAGCGCACGTGATACTTACCCTCCACCAGCATGACCATGAAGATGGCCACCGCAAGGTAGGTCAGAAGCTCGGAAAGCAAGGCGAGCATGGGCTTCTGGGCGACCTCGGCAAACTTCTCCCGCGGATACTCCAGTTGCTGCGCCAAAATGACCATGACCAGTTGCACCACGAACAACGTGAGCAGCGTGAGGCCGGCGATCTGCAGCACGTCCCAACCGGTCCACACCGGGTCGCGCGGTTGCAGTGGCGAAAGCCGCGGCAAGGGTTCCGCGCGGAAGGGTTCGGGAGCCGATGGAGGCAAAAGTGGCTGCGACTGGCTCGTTGCCGGGGGATTGAATTGCGGATTATCGGGCAATGACAAGATCGGATTTCCTGACTGAGAGCTCGTTATTCGTACCTGCTACCGGGCTACAGCTTCGCTTCTTTTGTCATTCTGAACCCGGCGGAGAACCTATGCATTTCGGGCGCACCGATCGATAACTTTGTAGGTCCGGCAAAGACCGCGGCTCAGGCTGACAAACGATACTGACTTCTTCCGTCCCATCATCCAAGGAAATTCGCACCCGCCCCGCGACAGCCCGCTACTGAGAACCGAGAACTGCCCTCCCAAAATAACCCGCCAGCGCCTGCCCGGTATATGACTTCTTCACGCGCGCAACCTGCTCGGGCGTACCCTGAGCGACGATCCGTCCGCCCTCCTCGCCGCCTTCGGGGCCGAGATCCACAATCCAGTCCGCGTTGCGGATCACGTCGAGATTGTGTTCGATGATGATAATCGAATTACCCAGGTCGGTGAGCCGGTGGAGCACATCCAGCAGCTTCTTGACATCGTCAAAGTGCAGTCCGGTGGTTGGCTCGTCAAGAAGATAAAGTGTCTTTCCGGTCTGCCGCTTGCTTAACTCGCGAGCCAGCTTGATGCGTTGCGCTTCGCCACCGGAAAGCGTAACCGCCGACTGCCCGAGGTGAATATAGCCCAACCCCACATCAACCAGGGTTTGCAGTTTCTGTTTTACCTGGGGAATGTTTTCCAGGATGGGCAACGCATCGGACACCGGCATTTCCAGCAAGTCGGCGATCGAGTAGCCGTTGTATTTCACCGCCAATGTCTCTGAATTGTAGCGGCGTCCACCGCAGACCTCGCACAGCACATATACATCGGGCAGAAAATTCATTTCGATGCGCCGCTGACCCTCGCCCTGGCAAGCTTCGCAGCGTCCGCCGGAAACGTTGAACGAAAACCGCCCGGCTTTATAGCCGCGCTCGCGCGATTCCGGCAGCATGGCATAGAGGTCGCGAATCGCAGTGAACACGCCCGTATAGGTTGCGGGATTCGAGCGCGGGGTGCGGCCGATGGGAGACTGATCGATGCGGATGACCTTGTCGATATGCTCAGCCCCGGAGATCGCCTTGTGCTCGCCCGCTTTTTCACGCGAGCGATAGAGTTGCCGGGCCAGGGCACGATAGAGGATGTCATTGACCAACGTCGATTTGCCCGATCCAGAGACTCCGGTTACAACGGTCATCACGCCGAGGGGAAAGGTCACGTCGAGATTCTTGAGATTGTTTTCCTTTGCGCCCAGGATCGTCAGTGCCGCATCATTCCGTGGACGCCGGTCCCGCATCTCGATCTGCATCTTGCCCGAGATATAGGCTCCTGTGAGCGAATTGGGATCGCGCATGATTTCCGACGGCGTACCGTGCGCGACCAGATTTCCTCCATGCCGGCCGGCGCCTGGGCCGAGATCGATCACGTAATCGGCGCGCCGGATGGTTTCTTCGTCGTGCTCAACTACGAGCACGGTGTTGCCGAGATCGCGCAGATTTTCCAGCGCGGTGAGCAGGCGTCCGTTGTCGCGATGATGCAGGCCAATGGAAGGCTCATCGAGCACATAAAGCACGCCGCGCAGCTTTGAGCCGATCTGCGTTGCCAGACGAATGCGCTGGCCCTCCCCGCCCGACAAGGTCGCCGCCGAACGATTCAGAGAGATGTATCCCAGGCCAACCGCATGCAGGAATTGCAGCCGATCCACCACTTCGTGCATTACGCGGCCAGCGATAATAGCCTCGCGTCCTGCCAGCTTGATTCCCTGCGCCACTTCCAGCGCCCGCGAAACCGGCAGCGCCGTAAACTCGGCGATCGACATACCGTTCACCTTCACCGCCAGGCTCTCAGGACGCAGGCGTCTTCCGCCACACGCCGGACATTCCGTCGCCGACATGTGATCCATCAGCCAGTCGCGATAGCCTTCGGAGGTGGACTCTTCAAGATTCTGCTTCAGATATCCGAAGATGCCGTGAAATCCCGTCTTGCCCCCGCGCCCTGGCTCACCATTCAACAGAAAATCCTGAACCTTCTGAGGAAATTTTTCGAAAGGTGTGCTCAGATCGATGCCATAAGCCGCCGCCGAAAGCTTCAGCATGTGGATCAGGTGTTGCGAAGCCGAACCTGGCCCCAGGCCGCCGTCGAGCAACGGCTTCGACCAGTCGTTAATAACTTTTGCCGGATCGAAATCGTATTTGCTGCCGAGGCCGTGGCACTCCGGACAGGCGCCGTACATGCTGTTGAACGAAAACGAACGCGGCTCTAGTTGGGGAACGTTGATGCCGCAATCCGGGCAGGCCAGCTTCTCCGAGTAAAGATGCTCCTCGCCTCCTACCACAGCCACCTGCACCAGTCCACCCGCCAGCTTCATTGCCAGACCTACCGACATTTCCAGCCGATGCTCGATTCCCGGTTTTACGAGCAACCGGTCGATCAAAACTTCAATGGTGTGGTTCTTGCGCTTGTCGAGATTGATCTCGTCATCGAGATTCATCAGCTCGCCGTCGATCCGCGCCCTCGTGTAGCCGTGTTTGAGAAGCGTTTCCATCTCTTTCTTAAATTCGCCCTTGCGGCCGCGAACAATGGGCGCCAGCACCATCACACGGTCCTCCGGAGTCAATGACATGACGCGCTGCACAATCTGGTCGGCGGACTGGCGGCTGATCGCGCGTCCACACTTTGGGCAATGGGGAACCCCGATCGAGGCGAACAGCAAGCGAAGATAATCATAAATCTCTGTAATCGTCCCGACGGTCGAACGCGGACTGCGGCTGGTAGTTTTCTGCTCGATCGAGATCGACGGACTTAATCCGTCGATGGCGTCCACGTCGGGGCGCTCCATCTGATCCAGAAACTGGCGCGCGTAGGCCGAAAGCGTCTCCACGTAACGCCGCTGGCCCTCGGCGTAAATCGTGTCAAATGCTAGAGATGACTTGCCTGAGCCGCTCAAGCCGGTGACTACCGTCAGGGTGTTCCGCGGTATCTCTACATCGATGTTCTTCAGATTATGCTGGCGGGCTCCGCGAACCGAAATCTTGGTGATGGCCATTCCCAATTGTCCCAATAAGCCTCGCGGGGTTCCCTTCCGTAATGTGGACAGGCCTACAGAGCTGTCCGAAAGTAGGAGTGCGCAGCTCTACTCCGTATCTTAGTCGTTAACAGTGGTGAGCGTCAACGCGGGTAGATTGGGAACAAGCCCGAAGAAGCCGGAAAAAGCTGCATATACGCGGTTAAAGCTGGCTGCATCACATAACAGTGTTTAAGGTGAACCTCAAGTGAACGCGTTTTTTGTGCCTCTGCTGCTCTTCCTCACCGTCGTGACTTCCGTGAGTTTTGGGGTTCTGGCCGCGTATGCCGCGGTTTTTGCCATCCTACATAGTTTCGGCCGGCCCTCGCGGCCCGAACCGAAGCTCCAGCAACCCCGCCTGGTATTGATCCCGAGCCAGAACCAAGCCAGCGGCGACTAGAAACCTTAGGTACGTCCTACCAGCGGTGGCTAACCCGCGCCGATTTAACTCATTGCCTTTCTTCTCCTCGGCTCGCCACTGCCAGCAAATACCACGCTGCATGGGGCAGCCATTGCTCTCCCCAGCGCCAGTCATTGTCGGCGCCGGTCTGGCGATAGGTCAGGAGGTAGTCGATGTCGCTTTCATCGTGAAATCCCGAGGTAATGCCGTTGGAAATGCCGCCCGGCGCGTTGGTGAATTCCCAGGAATCAAAATACATGTAGGGAGGATTGTTCCGGCCCACGCCATTCAGCATGCATGAATCAAACGGATTCAATCCCAGGATCCAATTAAGCTGATCGGTGGCGAAAGCTTCGAGCTGCTTGCGAAATGGTTCGTCGGCGGGGAATAAAGGCTCTGCCAGCCTGGCCGCCGTAGCCAGGGAAGCCAGCCGGGCATTTTCCCCTTGCCACCAGGGAGCAGCATCGCTGTTGTGGGGAAAGAAAAAGCTGGTGCGACGGGCTCCTTTCTTGTCTTGTACGTATTCGCGGCTATAACCGAACGGGTTGTTAACCTCCTTTGTGATGAAAAGCTCGAACTCCAGCGATTTCTTCACGGAGTCCAGAACACTCTTGCGTGTCGCAGCATCGGCGGTTTGCGCATAGTAGAGCAGGCTCACCACGGGAAACCCCGCATCGGAAGCGTGAAAAAACGGACGCTCGCCATCATCCGCACGCCAGTAATTGTGGTAGCCTCCGGCGCTGATCTGCCGGTTCATCAGGCTCCGCGCGCGGCGATCGGCCGCAAGCCTGTACTTCTCCTCTTTCGTAGCTCTATAGAGTTCGGTGGCCGCTGCCAGCGCGCAATAGTCGTCGACGATGTTTTCCTTGCCGTCATTGGTCAACTCCAGATTGTTCCTTTCCAGAAAGTCAAAGGCATCTTCGGCGGTTTTCAAGTAGTCGTGGCTGGAAAATTGCCCGGCAACCGGGTAGGCGCTGGCCATGGCGAGCGCGGCGATGGCGATCCCGCCCCCGGAACGGTAGCTGACTTCGTATTCCAGGTCGCTATTGGCTTGCTCCACCATTTCTTTGGCTCCCTCACCGGGCGCAGCCTCAATGCCGAAGTGCTTCATCTCACCGGCGATACTGCGTTCCTCCGGAACTTGCTTTACGCTGCCCGTCGACACCGATCTGTAGAACGACCCGTTCGGCACTTTCATCCTCACTAGGTAGTCGGCGCCAAACATGGCCTCATCCAGGAGATGGGATCGATAGCGCACAAAATTAGGATTTCCGCGTAGCAACGTTTGCTCGTAACTCTTTAGCAGGCTGTACACCACAAGCGGAATCTGCTGTGGGTTGAAATAGGTGGAGAAAGACAGATGAGACAGATGTTTGCCGTAGTCGCCGGTGGCGTCCCACCAGCCCCCGTGAGCGTCCACCGTGCCGGCTTTCGCGCCCTCGAACTTCAAGTGGCTATCTGCCTTGTCATATTGGCCGGAGCTGCGCTCGTCTTTGAAGTAGTAGATGACATCCGACATCGTGTTTCTCTCCAGCAGATTGCGCTGGATGCGGAAAGGGAACGATCGAACTTTTCCGGAGTTTACCTGGCACTCGAGGTAATACTTCCCTTCCATCGAAAAGGAATCGAAATCGAGAGTCCAGAAGTACCAGTCGCGCCATTTCTGCACCGGACCCGCAGTTTTTGCCGGCACGGAGATTACTTGCTCACCGGTCGCATTGTTTCTCAGCGCGCAATCGGAAACCATATTCCCGGCTTTGCCGAGAATCACCGCATGTTTGGGACCGGTGGGTTCGTATCCGAGATGATTGGTGAGAATCTTCAGCTCACCAGCGAACGATGCTCCGGGGAAAACGATTAGCAAACACGAAACTAGAATTAGAAGAAAGAGGCGCTTCATGATGACCTTCCTCGTGCACCGGTATCAGAATAACGATCGGAACAACGCCATAGGGTAGGCTTTCGGAAGGAGTTCTTCAACATCCCGTGGGCGGAACTTTCGCTCCATGAAACGTAAAGGATTGCGCCGCACGTGTTAGCATTTTCCTGGGATCTCCGCTCTCGCGTAAGAATGATCCGCAGTTGTCCCATCCCGTGGCGCCTCGCTGGTTTGCTGCTCCTGGGGATATACCTGTGCCCGAGCTCCTCCCGGGCTGCGGAGCCGCCCTGGCTGGAAATCCATTCCGCGCACTTCACCGTCATCACCGATGCCGGCGAAAAGAAAGGCAAAGAAGTTGCGCTGCGCTTCGAACAGATGCGCGCAGTCTTCGCCAGTCTCCTGCTCAAGGATCGCCTGAATCAGCCGGTCCCCTTGACGATTCTGGCGTTGAAAAACGACAAAGACTTTTACCAGACGGCTCCGTTGCAGAACGGCCAGCCGATTTCGGTCCCGGGTTTCTTCGTTCCCGGCCAAGATCAGGACTTTATCGTCCTCAACCTGTTCGAGGAAGAATCCTGGCGGGCCGTGGCGCATAGCTTTGCCCACATGCTGCTCAATTACAACTATCCGCCGGCGCAAGGATGGTTCGACGAGGGACTGGCAGAATATTTTGGTTCGATTCGCGTCGACAACCGGCAAGTGGAAATCGGCGGCGACCCGGAACTGCGCTCGGCCTTCACAGAAGACTTGCTGGAAAACCAGGACGAAGTTCGCAATCCGCCCAAATCACTTACCGAACTGCTGGGCGCACAGGTTTGGATCTCGATTCCCGATCTGTTCACGATGACGCATGACACTTCCACTTATCAGGAAGGCACGCATCGCACTCTGTTTTATGCGGAATCGTGGATGGTCATGCACTACCTGATTCACGCTCAGAAACTGCCCGAGACGGGAACCTATTTCGGCCTGGTGTTGAACCAGCACTTACCCGTCGAACAGGCCATTCAGAAGGCCTACGGCATGACGCCTGTGCAGTTTGAGCAGGCGGTGAAGGACTACTTTCACTCGCTCACCCCATTATTCATCGCTCTGGACGCCTCGAAAGAACCTGAGCCGACGACCAGTACTCCGCAGGTCTACCAATTTCCGGTTTCTGTCGGTCCGGACAGCATGGAGATGGTCGGCAAGCCCCTGGCTGAGGCCGATGCCCGGGCCATTGTGGCAGAGATCAAGATTCGTATTCCCGACCGCCGCGAAGCCGGGATGGCGGAATTGAAGGCGCTGGCATCTGCGCCCGGCGCCCCGGTCGTGGCAACGCTGCATAGCTCAAAAGACGACGATAAATCCAAGACTTCGCTGGTTACCGGTAATGAAATTGCGCATCGCGCCCTGGCTTATGACCACTTGCAGTGTGGCGAGTTCGACGCTGCCGCCGAAGAATTGAGCGATGCTGCCGCTCTCGACCAGCGCGACACGTGGATTCGCTATTACCTTTCCCTGCTCAAATACCGCATTGCGGAGACCAGCAAGAAAGACATTCAGGGCCTCGCTA
Source organism: Candidatus Aquilonibacter sp. (assembly GCA_035523915.1). Taxonomy (GTDB): domain Bacteria; phylum Acidobacteriota; class Terriglobia; order Terriglobales; family Acidobacteriaceae; genus Sulfotelmatobacter. Next base: position 33,323 of record DATKPV010000142.1, read on the forward strand.
ACATGATGCAGGATCTGCGCGCTGTGCTCGATTGGTATCCTGAATTCGCCGACGCCTACGACCTGATGGCGGTAGCGCGAACCGAAGGCGGAGGACCGACCGCGGCGATGCAGGCAGAGCGCGCCGCCATGCAACTCAGCCCGCGCAACGAAGTCTACGTGTACCATCTCTCGGAAATCTACGTGGAAGCCAAGCAGTGGGAGGCGGCGCGGGCCCTGCTGGACCGGTTGAAAGCGAGTTCGAATTCCGCGGTGGCGGCTAAGGCCCGGCAACAACTCGATCAGATCGCCAGCGAGCAGAAGTACGGGATCACGGGCGCGTCGGCTACCGCGTCAAGCAAGTTGGCTCCTCAACCCTCACCTTTCGATGTGCTCGACCAGGATGCTGCTAAGCGTGCCGGCCAGGAGCAGGCAGTGGTTAACACCGACGTAGCCGATATGCGCCCCACTAAGTTCCTGCAGGGCAAGCTGGTAAGCGTGGACTGCTCGAAAGCCCCGGCCGCGGTCCTGACCGTAGCCTCAAGCGGCGCCCTCCTGAAGTTGCGCACCGCCGACTACAAGACTCTGGTGCTTATCGGCACTGACCGGTTCTCATGCGCCTGGGCCAACCGCGCCGTCTCGGTCAATTACAAGAGCGGGGGCCCGTCGGACGGAGATGTGGTTTCGCTCGAAGTCCGGTGAGGGCAGCTTCCAAGGAGTCCGGGCGGAAATCACTTCGATGGCATCACCGGCACGATCAATGCCGAAGGATGCCCGGCGTCGTGCAGGATCGTATTCGTGGCCGGGACAAAATTGCGCGCGAATGCGGTTTCTTCCCCGGTGTTGAGATTGCGGTCAAAGCGGGGGAAATTGCTGCTGGAAATCTCCAGGCGCAGCGTGTGGCCGCGGAGAAAAACATTGCTCGTAGCCCACAGATCGAGAGTGATTTCGTAAATTTCCCCTGGGTTCATCAGAGCGGCATGCTCCGGAGAATTGCGGTAGCGCATGCGAAGGATGCCTTCTGTCAGGTTACGCGCAAAGCCATCGGACGAGACGTCCACAAGCTTCGCCGTAAAGTCTGTATCGACCGCTGACGATCTCACGTAGAGATCGGCTGTAACCGGTCCGGTCACTTCCAGGTCACGAGCCAAAGGCCCGATGGAGTAAACCAGAACATCATCGCGATTCTCCACCCCGCGCTGGTCGCGCGGGCCGGGCTCCAGGTGCTCGGCGTCGCAGCACAGCGGTCCGCCCATCGTAGGCACAGGATTTGCCGGATTGTAGACATAAGTGTCAGGCGCTTCGGACCTCGGAGCAGAGGTGGAAAGAGATCCATCGCCGCGAAGTGAATTAGCCCTTCCGCTTGAATGTAGAAAGTATTTGGTTGGCACGGCTTGCGGAGGCGGCCAGTCGTCCTCCTGCCGGTATTCATTCACCCCCATTACGAACAGCTTCACGGGCTTGTCCGTGGAAAATTCATTCTTAATGCCTTTAAAGAGAAAGTCGTACCAGTCGAGGATTACATCGGTATACACGTTTTCAGTGGCATGAGGACCAAAATCCACGTCGCCAATGCGGCGGCCAAAGCCGGCGTGCCCTCCAATTTCAATCAGCAGGTGCTGCCCGGTTCGAGCTGCCTCGGTGGCTCCATATTTCTTGGCACCCGTGTAGTTGCGCAACGTCCCCGCGTTGAAGATGTCGTACCAACCGCCCACCTGAAGCATGGGGACCGTGATCTTCGAGAAATTTCCCTCGATCGACCACTGCTTCCAGTAATCGTCATAGTCGGGATGCGCGAGCCAGTCGAGATAATACGGTGCAAGTATCTGAGTCAGTTGCGCATCGGCCGGCAGTTTGCCGAAATTGAAGACCGGATAGCTCACCAGCGGCAGCACTGGAGCGCCAAGCAGCGCGTCAGTGTTCGTATCGATCAGGCGGGTTAACGTGTTCTGGGCAAGCTGTGAAGTCCAGTTCTGATCGAACCATTGTTCGAAAGCGCCCGATTGGTAGGTCCAACCGTCGTGGTAGTTGCTCGCAGTCATGTTGGGGGCGATTCCGGCTAGGTGCGGGGGTTGGGCAATGGCAGCGAGCATTTGCGTCGCGCCGACGTACGAGGCGCCCATCATGCCCACTTTGCCGTCGCAGTAGGGAAGCCCGGCAGCCCATTCCACGGCATCGTAACCATCCGCCTGCTCGTGCTTGAAGGGGTACCATTCTCCCTCGGAACGGTAGCGCCCACGAACGTCCTGAACGATGACGACGTAGCCCCGCGGCACCATCTTGAAAACAGGATCAACCGCCCAATCGGCGCTCTTGTTGTAGGGCGTGCGCATCAGGATGACAGGAAGTTTCTCCGAAGACTTGGGCCGGTAAATGTCGGCGTAGAGAGTTACGCCGTCGCGGGTTTTCATGGGCACATCATGCTGAATGATAATATCGGCGGACACGAGCGTGCCCTGGGCGACCAGCGGCGTGGGCAAAAGCAGGGTGAATGCCGTGACGAAAAACCCGAATGCCAGAATCGATAGCCGGGAAACGCGCTTGCTCATGCTTTCTTTTGCCTCCTGCTGCATTGCGGCCTGGGAGAGGCATCGCATGCGGTTCCCGCATTATTTTTTATTTTCTGTATTGAGGCAAGGCGCTTTTCGTCCTCCAATGTCCGCTTCCAACTTCTGAGCGGGAGAACCAATGTATTCAAGCGGCGACCGGCCCGACGCCAAAGCAATAGCGCAACTCGCCTTCCGCTTCGTGTTGATTGTTGGCATCGTGAACTTCTTCGCTGATATGACCTACGAAGGGGCGCGAAGCATCATCGGACCGTTTCTTGGCTCGCTCGGGGCGAGCGCAGCCATTGTGGGTTTCGTCGCCGGATTCGGCGAGATGGCAGGTTACGGCCTGCGCTCAGTTTCGGGATACGTTGCCGATAAAACCCACCAGTACTGGATTCTCACATTTGTCGGCTATGCGATCAACATGCTTGCCGTGCCGGCCATGGCCTTGGCGGGGAACTGGCCCGCGGCGGCAGCATTCATCGTAGCCGAGCGAACCGGGCGGGCCGTGCGCAAACCCGCGGTCGAGGCCATGCTCTCGCATGCCGGTCATGCCATCGGACATGGTTGGGTCTTCGGCCTCAATGAGGCTCTTGACCAGACAGGAGCTACCCTCGGACCCTTGGTCGTCGCCTGGGTACTCTATCGCCACGGAGGTTATCGTCATGCCTTTGCTGTGCTGTTGATCTCGGCTCTGCTTTGCCTGAGCGTGCTCTTCGTGGCGTGGGCTTTGTATCGACGGCCCGAGGATCTGGAGGGCACATCCGAACGAGGATTGGCGGACCGAGCGTTTTCGCGAGCCTTCTGGCTTTACCTGGGCGCGGGTGCACTGATCGCCGCGGGATTTGCCGACTTCTCTTTGATTGCGTTTCATTTTCAAAAAAGCGCGAGCGTTCCGCAGGGTTTGATCCCGGTCTTCTACGCTGCGGCCATGGCAACGGGCGCCATCGCTTCCCTGATTTTCGGAAAGCTGCTGGACAAAATGGGTCTGCCCGTTCTTCTGGTCGGGTTCGGAATTCCCGCATTATTTGCGCCGCTGGTCTTCCTCTGCGGCGTCAGGCTCGAGTTCGTTGGCATGATTCTGTGGGGAGTGGGGATGGGCGCGCAGGATTCGTGCCTCAAAGCCGTACTGTCGCCGGTTATTCCTTCCAGCAGGCGCAGCACGGCGTTCGGGGTTTTCGATACCGGCTTCGGAATCGCCTGGTTCGCGGGCAGCTCCATCATGGGCTTGCTATATCAGATATCGATTCCGGCTCTCGTCACGTTCTCGGTTGCTCTGCAACTTCTGGCGCTCCCGGTGTTCGCGGTGGCACCCAGGAAGGAGTGACGCTTCCCACTGGCGGCAAGCGGTCCCGAGCCAGAACTGCCGGTCCAACGCGATCAACCGGCCGGCAAAAAACCCTCCCATGGGGAAACGGGAGGGTTCGACATCATTGGAATTCGTGGGTTATGCGCGGACGACATTGCCCGCCTGAAAACCTTTCGGGCCTTTGAGCAGATCGAACTCCACGGTCTCTCCTTCGTTGAGCGTGCGGTAGCCGTTCTCCTGGATAGCGGAGAAATGTACAAAGACGTCTTCGCCCGTGGAGCGCTGGATGAAGCCATATCCCTTCGCCCCGTTAAACCACTTCACAGTTCCCTTCTCTCTCACGGAATAACTCCTTTCACCTTGTCGCGAAGAATTAAGTTCGCCGGACGTTCCGTACAAAGCCCCAAGCCATCGGAGCACCCCCTCAGGAAAGCCGGACGAACTCGGTTGCGTCTTGCCGGGCGGAAGAATGCTCCAAAAAAGAAAAGACCCCTCAGCCTGGCATCGCAAGGAGCATTGCGGCGCGAGCTGCTGGAGTCCCGAACGATCGGCGCTGTTTCCACCACTCCACTCAAAACGTCAACCTGCCTTAACTGCACATTGCCAAGCTTAACTTCCAGCAATGAGCACCAGATAATACGCAGTGTTGAAACGTTTCGCAAGAAGAATTAGCAGGCGGGTTCTCAACGATATTGCGGGTTGACCACGGGTCATGTCGTAGGCTTTAACAAAGTAAAAGAAATGAAACCGAATTCATAGCCGGGAAACTTTGGTTTTTCCCCAGCGGAGGTTTGCCTGCAACCCTCTGATAAGATTGGAAAAGAGCTGTGTCGCAGCAAACCACAGATACGCCTCTCGCGGGGGCGGGAGGAGAACTGGCGCCCCGTGGTCCTCGCAAGCGCGGGCGCTCTCCAGGGCTCGCAATTTCCACCATGAAGTACCTGATGCGCACCGAGGTGCATACGTTTGCATTTTCGGTTGCTGCCAACGCCATTCTGTCGTTTTTTCCTTTTGTCGTGCTGTTGATGACGCTTATCCGCCGCGTCTTTCGCTCGCGCGTAATGTACGACGTAGTGTTGGAGCTGCTGCGCGACTACCTGCCCGCCGGGCAGGACTTTGTGATCCGCAATCTGAATGCGATGGTGAATTCGCGGCATTCCGTGCAGATCGCGTCGCTGCTGATTCTGTTGATTACCTCTTCCAGCGTCTTCCTGCCACTGGAGGTCGCGCTCAACCGAATCTGGCACTTCCCCGACAACCGCTCATACTTCGGCAATCAACTAATCTCCCTGGGATTGGCCTTCGCTTGCGGTGCGCTGGCTCTCTTGTCGATTGCTCTGACAGCGGGGAACGTCGAACTGATGCAATCGGTTCTCCGCGGACACGCCTCCGGCTTCATCCGCATGGTTGGATTCATGGTGATGAAGGCGTTCGCAATTGTCGCCAGCATCGCGGTTTTCTTTCTTATTTATAAGGTACTTCCCAACGGCAAGGTTCCGGCCAAAGTGGTGTTGCCCACGGCGGTTATTTTGGGCTTGCTCTCTGAGGCGCTGAAATACGGATACATCATCGCTCTGCCCAGGTTGAACTTCGGGGAAGTTTACGGTCCCTTTGCTCTTTCAGTCAGTATGATGTTCTGGGCGTTTCTATGGGGACTGTTGCTGCTGGCCGGAGCCAATCTTTCCGCAGAGGAGCATCTTCGCCGGCGGCTGTAGATATTTCTGCGTCCCGACATCGAGCCCAAAGTACCGGTTCATCTCCCTGCATACGGCTCGTTCTACGACCACCGTGCGGGAACGCGGAAGAATTGATTCGTTGTGATAGGATTCTTAAATTACCTTTGTGGGGTGAGTTCGTTTAGCGCCGATGCGCCCGATCTCCAAAGTAACGGCTTGCATTTGCCTCGGGTTGACTCTGTGGTCTGTGGTGGCCCTTGTAACTCACCATCACTCCAGTGCCTCTGAGTCACAAACCTGCCAGATTTGTATCGTCGCGCACTCCACGGTTCCTTCGGTAGTTTGCCCACTACCTGTATTAATCGTCGTCCGGATTTCCAGCACGCCCACCTTACCGGAGTCCGCTCCGCGGCAGTCTCTTTCCTTTGAAATAAGCAATCGTCCGCCTCCGTCGGTCTAAGGCAATCACTAACAGCGGCCCGGCTCCTTCTTCAAGAGCCGCGCTTCCGATTCGGCTTAGATCGCATTCCTTAGGAGGACTCAATGCTGATTTCTTATAAGAAGTCGCTGTTTGCGGCCCTATTTGTGCTGTTCTGCCTCACTCCGGGCTTCGCCGGAGAGAATGTCGGCAACTCCGGATCCGTGGAGGGTACCGTTCAGGATTCCACGGGAGCTGTGGTGGCCCATGCCACGGTTGAAATCCGCAACCCGGTGAGCGGCTACGATCACTCTACAACAACCGACGCACAGGGAAAATTCAGTTTCACCAATATACCTTTTAATCCCTACCACCTGACGGTGGTAGCAAACGGTTTCGCGCCGTATGTAGAAGATGTAGAACCGCGTTCGGCAGTGCCCATAACCCTGTCGATCACGTTGCAGGTGGTTAGCTCCACGACGACGGTTAACGTCCAGGCGGAAGGCGGCGACCTGGTTGAGACTGATTCCACCTTTCATACCGATGTGGATAAGAGTCTGTTCGACAAGCTTCCGCTGGAGAGTCAGTCTTCCTCGGTGAGTTCGCTGGTGACGCTCTCTACCCCAGGGATAGCCGCCGATTCCAACGGCCTTTTCCATGGCTTGGGGGACCATGCGGAAAATTCATTTGTAGTCGACGGTCAGCCCATCACCGATCAGCAGAGCAAGGTTTTTTCCAACCAGATTCCACTCGATTCGATCCAGTCCATGGAGGTCATCGCTGGGGCTCCCCCGGCAGAATATGGCGACAAGACCAGCGTGGTCATCAACGTGACCACCCAGTCCGGACAGGGCATGACCCAGCCGCATGGCGCGGTTACCGCCTCCTATGGTTCTTTTGGCACCTCCCTTCTTGACTTCAACCTCGGTTATGGAAAGCAGAACTGGGGCAACTTCATCTCAGCGAGCGGCCTGAACACCGGCCGGTTTCTTGACCCGCCGGAATTCACCGTCATGCACGACAAAGGGAACGAAGAGAATGTGTTTGACCGGGTCGACTACCAGATTTCTTCCGGCGATTCCATTCATTTGAACCTTGGCTACACGCGGTCCTGGTTCCAGAACCCAAATTCTTTCGACAGCCAGGACGCGACGGCGTGGTCAGGCGCAACCGTAGACAACGGAGGTCTCGACCCCTTCGGCGATTTGGTTGGGCCCGCCGACCAGCGTTCGCAGATCAAAACCTTCAATATCTCTCCTTCGTGGACGCGGCTAATCAGCACGACTTCGGTGTTTACGCTGGGCGCTTGGGTGCGCCGCGATCAATACAACTATTATCCCAGCGGTAATCCGTTCGCCGATCTGGCGCCCGACCTTCAGGCGCAAACCGTGGGTCAGAACCGCACCCTGACCAATGCCGGGCTGCGTTCGGACATCTCCTATGTGAAAGGCATTCACAACCTCAAGGCGGGCGTTACCTATGAGCAGACGCTTCTGAACGAGAACGACATGCTGGGCATCGTCGACCCGACATTCAATGCTCCCTGCCTCGACGCCAATAACAATCCAGTATGGATTGGAAGCACTCCTTCGTTCCCCAACGATCCATCCCAGTGCGCCGGCGCGGGTCTGCAACCCAACATTGCCAGCAATCCAAACGCGGCCTCTCCTTTCAATCCACTACTGGGCTGCTACGATCTGACCCGGCCAACTCCCTCGGGAAACGATGGCTGTCCAGCCTCCGCCAGCGGGTTGTTCGGTTTCAACGGCCACACCGACGTAAAGGAACTCGCTTTATATGTTGAAGACAACATCACCAAGGGGAACTGGGCGCTGAACCTGGGCCTGCGTGGAGATCTCTATAACGGCCTCTCCACCCACAAGGAGGCCGAGCCGCGGCTGGGAGTCGCCTATAACATCAAGCGATCAAATACCGTGCTTCGGGCGTCGTATGCCCGGACACTTGAAACGCCTTTCAATGAGAATCTTATTCTCTCCTCTGAAGGGTGTGGCAATCCGGTCTTGAATCCTTTACTGCTCTGTGCGACTTCGGGAATCACTCCTTTGAGTCCCGGTTGGCGCAACGAGTTCCACGTTGGAATCCAGCAGGCTTTTGGCCGGTATGTGGTTTTCTCGGGCGAGTACATCTGGAAATACACACACAATGCATATGACTTCAGCGTGTTAGGGAGCACACCGGTTACTTTCCCGATTGAGTGGGACCGCTCGAAAATTCCGGGCTACGCCGGCCGGGTGAGCGTCCCGACCATCCACGGGTTTTCGGCGTTGATGGTTTTTTCCAGCGTGGCGGCGCGCTTCTTCGCCCCGCAGATCGGCGGAGCGGGAGCTTCTCCTACCGCGCCGGGAGGCGTTTTCCGCATCGATCACGACGAAAAGTTCAATCAGACTACGCACATCCAATATCAGCCCTGGAAGCGCGGACCCTGGGTCGGGTTCAACTGGCGCTATGACAGCGGGCTGGTTGCCGGCTCGGTGCCCTGCGCGGGCGGCGAGTCCTGCAACAATGGTCCCCTCGGCAGCGCCACCCTGGTCGACACTTCGGTGATCAGTGCCGACCAGCAATTCCAGGCCGGGCTGTTCTGCGGCTCGCTTCGCGCAACCCCAACCCACCCTCTGCCCACTCCTTGTCCGGCTTCGCAATTCGGATCCTCGCTGATCACGATTCCGGCTCCGGGAACCGAAAACGACGATCACAATCCGCCGCGCATCGCACCGCGTCACCTGTTCGATCTGGCCGTGGGGCATGACAATCTCTTCAACGGAGACAAGTACAAAGTGAGCCTGCAGTTGACGGCCATCAACATCACCAACAAGTACGCACTCTACAACTTCCTTTCCACTTTCAGCGGCACGCACTACGTTTCGCCGCGGGCGCTGACGGCGGAGCTTGGCTTCCATTTCTGACAGCCGAACTGGACAGGCTGATCGGGCAGGATGATGCGGGCCGAACGATTTGAGTCGACGCTACTCGGGCAGGCCCATCCGCCGTACCAGGTTGGCATAGCGGGGATCGGAGCGGACGGAGTCAAGCGCGGGATAGCGAATGCAGAACATCACTTCGGAGTCGCCTTGGGCGAAGGCCTTCTCGAGACGTGCGAAAACAGTGTCGCGGTCGCCCAAAATCGCAAAGGCTACGGCGATGGCAGAGACGTCGTCGGATTCGGCCGGCGCGGCCAGGGTCAGTTGGCTGTAGCCTTTGGCGTCCGGAGTCCAGGAACCCTGAACGGGGATGAATCTCAAGAATTCGCTCTCCGCTTCCGCGAAGCGGCCCATGCTCGCATAGAGCTGTGACAACTTGTAATGCGCCGGCCCGAACGTGGGGTCGCGCTCCAGAGTCGTTGTAAACGCCGCCAGCGATTCGGGATAGCGGTGTGCCATCATGAGCGTAGTAGCGTAATTGGTGTTGACGATGGAAGACAGCGGATCCAGCGACAACGCGGTGCGGAACTCCTGCAGCGCCTCGTCGAAGCGCTTCTCCGGCGCAAGCAGGCTAAACGCGTAAAAGTAGTGCGCGGTGGCATTGTTTGGATTGAGTTGGATGGCGCGCCGAAACTCCGGTTCCGCTTCGTTCCATTTCCACTGCATGGCCAGCGCGGCGGCGCGTGCGTTGTGGGCCTCGGGAAGCGAGTCGTCCAATTGCAGCGCCTTGCGGGTGGCATCGTCGGCCAGCAGCCGCGATTGCTCCGGCGTGATGCCGATGCCGTAGCTTGAAGCGACGTTGTAGGTATCGGCCAACCCGGTGTAGGCCAGGGCATAATTGGGATCCGCAGTGATCGCCCGCTGAAACAGATCGATACTTTTTTTCAAACCCTCGGGCGTCCGCCCATACCAGAGCTGTCGGCCCTCCAGATAGAGTCGGTAGGCCTCCGGGTTGGTGGTTCCCGCACGTCCCACCCTTTGCTGTTCATTGCCGTTCAGTTCGACGCGCAGATGGGTTGCAACGTCGTGGGTGATGTCGTTCTGCACTTCTGTGATGTCGGCCAGCTGGCGGTCATAATGCGACCCCCAGACTTCGCTGCCATCGGAGACGTTCATCAAATCGACCTCTACCGCCATGTGGTCGCTGTGCTGCAAGACCCGCCCGGTCAAAACAGCGCCTACCGCCAGCGACTGGCCGATCTGGCGCGGATCGTCCTCTTTGCCCTTGAAGCGGAAAACTGTGCTGCGCGCCATGACTTTTATGTGAGGCAGCTGCGAGAGCGCGCTGATCAGACTTTCGGTCAAGCCGTCGCTGAGATAGTCGTTTTTCGGATCCGTCGTCGCGTTAGCAAACGGCAACACAGCGATGGAGGTGATTTTGAGTGCCTCAGACTGAGCTTTCCACAGATAAAGCGAGATAGCTGTTGCTGCGACCACAACCACGGCGGCGCAGGCGGCAATCCATTTTGTACGGGAACGGCCGGATACCACCGCGACATCGGAGGACGAAGCCACCCCGGCAGATGATGCGCTCTCAACCATCGTCGCGGCGGACGTCCGTCCGGAATCGAAATCGCGCTTAAGGCGCGCCAAATCGCTGCGCATGTCTGCGGCTGTCTGGTAGCGGAGGTTGCGGTCTTTCTCCAGGGCTTTGTCGACGATTCGGGAAAGGTCTGCCGGCAGGTCCGGATTGAGGCGCGACACGGGCGTGGGCGCGGAGTCCAGAATCGCCTTGAAGATTTCGGCGGAGCTGTTCCCCCGAAACGGCAGCGTCCCAGTGGCCATTTCATAGAGAACCGCGCCGAACGAAAACAGATCAGTGCGCGCATCCAGTTCCTTCGCTCGCGCCTGCTCCGGAGACATGTAAGCAATGGTCCCAAGCGTAGAACCGGGACTGGTCAGGTGCTGCTCGTCGACCGTCATTGTGTTTCCGGAAGCCGCCTGGCTGGAAGAACCGAAGGCCTGCACCACCTTGGCCAGGCCGAAATCCAGCAGCTTGGCGTGACCCCGCTTGGTAACAAAAATATTGGCTGGCTTAATGTCGCGATGAGCGATGCCTTGCGCGTGGGCAGCATCCAAACCGTCGGCAACCTCAATGGCCAGCGACAACAGGGTTTCGCTATCGAGAGATTTGCTGGCAATAAGGTGTTTTAGAGTTACGCCATCGAGAAATTCCATGGCGATGAAGGACTGCTCGCCCTCCCTGCCGACTTCATAGATCGTGCAGATGTTGGGATGATTCAGGGCAGAGGCGGCGCGCGCCTCGCGGCGAAAACGCTCCAGCGCCTGCGCGTCCCGCGAAAGATCGTCAGGCAAGAACTTAAGGGCAACAAACCGGCCCAGTTCCGTATCTTCGGCCTTAAAGACCACTCCCATGCCACCCCCGCCCAGCTTTTCGACGATGCGATAGTGCGAGATGGTCCGGCCGATCATGCGAATACGGAAGCGTCGCTTCATCTTACGAACGTGTGGGCGGGCCGTCAACGAAGGCGGAGATCTGGATGTCTTTCGCCGTTTTCCTCGTAATCCACAGGACCGTTGTGACGTTCGTCACTGAACTGGGCAGGGCGTGCGGGTTACGTTGGGCCTCGTTTCCCGAATTCCTTCCGAGCAGACATTCGCAGGTGAACTCCCAGGGAGCCGCGGCATGTTCGGGAAAAAGTGCCGGTATCTGTCCTCCGTAGCCTCGCTGAGTCTGGTCCCCTGGCTATGGGTGCATGGGCAGAACCAGTCGGGTAACCTCGTCTCCCAAAGCGCGCTTGCGCCGCCGTTGTCGGCTGGACGCCGGCCGGAACCAATCTTTCAGCGCCGATTTCCGGTTCTTCCAGGATCTCCGGTCCAAACCGTACCTGCCAGCGTCGTTACCCTGGCGCAAATGGTTCGCGCTGCCGGGACCATATTCTCTGGCCGGGTTCTGTCGATCGCCCGCGAATCGGCATCGCCCAGCGCCCCCATAGAAACTGTCGCAGTGAGCTTTCAAGTCGAGCGCGCCCTCCGAGGGGCAGACACTGGGAAAAAACTGACCATGCGTGAGTGGGCTGGCGCCTGGGCCGGCGGGCAACGCTACCGCGCCGGCGAGCGCGTACTCTTGTTCTTGTATCCCCCGAGCAAGCTGGGCCTGACCAGCTGCGTGGCCGGCCCGATTGGGAGATTCACGGTAGACAGTCTCGGCCGCATCGTGTTGTCGGATGAGCACCTTGCGGTGTTCCGGGGTGATTTCGGCGGAAGAGCGCGCATCAGCCTCGATGAATTCGCGCAGGCCGTGCAGCACGCCGGCGGAGGGGAGCGGGTCCAGCCTTGACTGCCAGCAGCGTGGACGCGCCGAGTCCAATTGTTCATCGTTGCGTCCGGTTATTGTCGGTCACGCGGAGAAACCTGGGATTTCCCGCACGCCCGCTCCTCTTCCGGTTGGCGCTGGCTGTTGCTATGGTTGTTTTGATGGCGATGCTGGCGCGGGGCGGTGGCCCGCAATACATCGCCGGGTCGAGCTACTTCATCGCTTCCGCCATGGGCCAGCCTGTGACGTGGGCCCAGGGCCAGATCGACTACTACACCGACCAAGGCGATCTAAGTCCCATCCTGCCGAATACAAGCGCAAACGCCCTGGTTGCCGATGCTTTCAGCCAATGGACCTCGGTCCCGACCGCAGCCGTTACGGCCACGAACTCCGGCCAGCTTGCCGAGGACGTCAACGGCACAAACATCTCCGCTTCAGGGGGAATCATTGTTGCTCCGGCCGACATTGCACCCTCCGCTACCGGCAAGCCGGTCGGCATCGTCTTCGACTACGACGGCTCGGTTACCAGTGCGCTCCTGGGCGCCGGCGCCGGGGACTCGTCGCAGTGTTTCTGGAACGCCGCGTTCGGTGGCCCCGACAACTTCAGCGCCAACGCAAGTTTTCTGCATGCGCTGGTGGTGATCAACGGCCAGTGCGCACTGCAGTCATCGCAACTCATCGACGTCGAATACCGGCTGGTGCGGGTGCTCGGCCGCGTGCTGGGACTGGGGTGGTCGCAACTGAATCTGAACGTAATCACCGGCCACCCCACCCCCACTCCCGCCGATTTTGCGGGCTTCCCGGTCATGCACTTCATAGACCCGCCCACCTGCGTGCCGATCACCGCCTGTTACCCCAATCCCTATCAGCCTGCACCCGACGACGCAGCCGCCCTCTCACGCTTGTATCCGGCCGCAGGAGCCAACACGGCCCGCATTCACGGCTCGGTCTATTTCGTGGACAGTTCGAGCAACATCGCACAACCCATGCAGGGCGTAAACGTGGTGGCGCGTTGGATCGATCCTTCCACGGGCCAGCCTTCACGGCAGTTTGCGGCAAGTGCCGTCTCGGGGTTTCGCTTCACCGGCAACGCCGGCAATCCCATCACCGGCTTCAGCGATGCGCTCGGCACACCGTTTAGCCAGTTCGGTTCCAACGACCCGGCATTGGAAGGATTTTTCGATCTTGGGGGATTAACGATTCCTCAGGACTACACGACCGCGCAGTACCAGCTCACCGTTGAAGCGCTCGACCCCACGTGGTCCGCCGGAGTCGATCCTTATGGTCCCAATCAGGTTGCGCCGTCAGGAAGCTCGCAGCCGATCGTCATCACGGTCGCCGCCGGTGGCGATTTCGATCAGGACCTGGTGATGGCGGGCAGTGCGCAGCCGATTCCTCCATGGGCAGCGTCGGAAACCTGGGACTCGCCCGCCGCAGTGCCGCTCGGCGGCGATTGGGAAGGTTCGCTGAGCGGTTATGGAGATGTGGCGTACTTTTCCATTCCGGCGCAGGCCAACCGCACGCTTTCGATCGCGGTGACCGCGCTGGATGAAGCGGGAGCTGCAACCGAATCAAAAGCCGAGCCAGTCATTGGCATATGGACCGAGGGGGATCCTGTGGGGACGCCGCCGCCGGCGCTGACCACGTCGCCGTTTAACTCGGGAGCGGCTGCCGGCATGACCCGGCTCGATGCCGAGATTCTCAACTCGAATACATTCCTGATCGGAATCGCCGACCTGCGCGGCGATGGGCGGCCCGATTATCACTATCACGCCCACGTGCTCTACGGAGACTCGGTCGCCCCCGCCCGCCTGAGCGCAAACGGAGGAGCAGTCGCAATTCAGGGAGTGGGCTTTGAGCCCGGCCTGACCGTCAACATAGGAAACACCGCCGTGCCGTTGTTTGCGATCGACGCCGGCCAGATGTTGCTGGCCGTTCCTCCTCTCGGCGACGGATTACAGACTCTGACCATCAATGATCCGGACAGCGGTTCCTATTCGACAATGACGAATGTGCTGACCACAGGCGCAGCCGCAGGCGACAAGCTCATTTTGGTGCAGGGCTCAAACCCGCTGACCGCGGCGGGAACGCAGGCTCTGAATCCTGTGATTGTGAAAGTCGTAACCTCCGACGGCGTCACGCCGGTCGACGGCGCCACGATCGGCTGGAGTACGACGGCCGGCACGGCTCTTTCGGTCTGCAGCGGCGTCTCCGCCTGCACCTCTTTGACCGACGAAAGCGGAATGGCCTCAACCTGGCTCACGCCTGCGGCGGCGGGCACCGTGACGACCACCGCTACGCTGGCGCCGGGAGTCTTCAGCCCCGCGCAGTCCGTCACGGCCACACTGGCTGCTGTTTCATCGTCCTCGGCACTGGGAGTCACTCCCCAGAACCTGCTGGTCGCGCAGGGAGCCTCCGTGAGCGTGCCACTCACCGCACGCGTGGTCGGCGACAACGGAGCACCACAGAGCGGCGTCGCGGTCAATTTTCTGATCGACCAGGGAACAGCCTCACTGAGTGCTCCGAGTGCGACCAGCGACAGCAACGGCTACGCTACCGACACGCTTACCCTCACGAATTTCACCGGCGGTGTGCTGCTGAACGCCTGTGTTGCGCCCACGAATAATCCCTGCCAAACGATTACCGCCAACGCCATATCCACGTCTCTTCTGAACCTGCAGGAGGTCGAAGGCGCCGGCCAGGTTATCTCTGGAGAAACCTTCCAACCGCTGATCGTCCGGGTAACCGACTCCTCCACTCCGCCCAATCCTGTTCTGGGTGCGAGCGTCGTCTTCCAGTCAACGCTGATGCGGCCGGCGGCCGGCTCGACTTTAACCCCAGGTAGTGGCTCGCCGGCAAATCCCGCCGTGCCGGTGATTCTCGGCAGCAGTCAGTCGGTTGTCACTAGCGATGCCAACGGCCTGGCCAGCGTTCTGCCATCCGTAGCCGGGTTTGCTCCGCCCGTGGAAATCGCCCTCATGGTCTCAATCGGTGCGGATGCTCCGCTGCAGTACACTCTGGAAGCTCTGCCGGGTATTGCAGGCGGAACAACCGTGCCCGGAATCGGGCCGATGCCGCCATGGCCTATTGCGTTCGGTATCAAGAAGGTGGGAGGGCAACACGTCACCACGGTGAACCCCAGTCACCGGTAGCAACCTCGGGCTTGTCATCCCGAGCGGCATTCTGTGCCGCGAAGAGCCTGCCCTGACCCGCAGAGCAAAGGGACTTACGCGCCTCCAGACGAACCGCATACGTCCTTCGCTGCGCTCAGGATGACAAAGCTGAAAATGCACGCGGGCAGGAGTGCACGCGCCACACGGTCTAGCCCGTTACTTCGTCCACTGATCCACCCAGTCGTTCACCGTTTTGTACCAGAGCTGCGAATTCTGCGGCTTCAGCACCCAGTGGCCTTCGTCGGGAAAATACAGCATCTTCGAGGGCACGCCCAGCATTTGCAGTGTGGTGAAAAGCTGCAGGCCCTCGCTCAGGTCAAGCCGGTAGTCGAGCTGGCCATGGATTACCAGCGTGGGGGTCTTGAAATTCCGGGCCGAGTTCCGCGGAGACCACCTCTCGTACATCTCCGGGTTGGTGTAAGGAGTGCCTTTGAACTCCCAGTCGTTGAACCAGAGTTCTTCGGTGGTGCCCCAGGCCGACTCGGCGTTGAACATGCCGTCGTGGGTCACGATGCACTTGAAACGATTGGTGTGGCCGAGCACCCAGTTGGCCATGTAGCCGCCGTAACTCGCGCCCAGCGCGCACTCGCGGCTCTTGTCGATGAACGGATACGTCTGCTCGGCGTAGTCGAGCCCCTTCATCAGGTCTTCAAACGGAGCCCCGCCCCAGTCTCCGTTGATGGCGTCAATAAACTTCTGCCCGTAGCCGGTCGAGCCGTGAAAGTTGATCATGATGACGACGTACCCGCCGGGCGTCGCTGAAGTTGGCGCCGCAAACAGCTCGGGATTCCAGCGATAGCTCCAGTCGTCTCCCCATGAGCCTTCGGGCCCGCCGTGGATGAGGAACTTCACGGGATATTTCTTCGAGGCATCGAAGTTTGGTGGCTTGACGAGGAAGCCTTCGACCTTGTCGTTGTGGGAACCGGTGAACCAGAAGGGAACGAGGGGGGACATGGCGACTTGGGAGAGGAGGCCGTCGTTGAGGTGAGTCAGCTGTCTTGGTGGAGGAGGCGGAAGATCGCCGCACTCCCGGCACAGCCAGAAGGTGGAGATTTCATTAGGGGCCTGCAGCGACATCTCGGTAAACACGAGGTTGTCCCCGTCAGGAGTAACCGCAAGATCGTCGTTCGTGTATAGACGGAGTGTGGGGATGGGCTTCGCGTCCTGCAGACGAATACTATATATGGGAGACCCACCCTCTTCCTCTGTGGTGAAAAAAATTCCGGTCGAATGTCGCGACCAAATGAACGTTCCCACCCAGCGGTCGAAATCCTCCGTCAGATTCTTCTTCTCGCCCGTCTTGCGGTCGTAGAGCATAAGGCGGAAGCGGTCGCTCTCGTATCCCGGACGCTGCTGGGCGCGGTAGGCGATGTAGCGTCCATCGGGCGAATAAAGCGGCGACGAGTCGCTGGCCGGATTGTCGGCGGTGATGTTCTTGGTGTGGGCGAGAACCTCAGCCACGTAATCGCTTTGTGTAGCGACAGCCGCCCCCGGCTGTCGGGTCGAGCGCAGCTCGACTGGGTTCTGTCCGGCTTCGCCGGACCG
>DATKPV010000143.1:0-19239 GCA_035523915.1 Candidatus Aquilonibacter sp.
GCGTTCCAGCAGTACCTTGGGAAAGAAGCATGGCGTCTCGCAGAGCCGGAACTGCACATGCGTGCCGCAGGCCTGATCGATCCGCCGCAGAAATGTCTGATACTTGTCGGCAGTGAAGATGCGGTTAAAGTGCTCGCGCAGGTGGGGAATCATCGTAGCGCCGGCGTACCTCCGGCTGTCGCGAGGGCGTCCCGCCCTCGCTGCTGATCATTCTAGCGCGCTGTTGTCTTGAGCAAGGCGAAGGCACGCCTCCGTAGTCTCAATGCCTGTGGCCCAGAAGGGTGTTCCCGGCGCGAAGGGTTCCGCTCATGCCTCCACCAAAAACTTCCCATCCCGCATGATCTGCTCGTCGTCCACCCAGATGTCGAACTTCCGTCCTACCACGTCAATATGCGTCGAGGAATCCCATTCCGCGCCGGTATGCGCTCCGTACGGGTTGCCAAATGCAATATGTACGCCGGGATATTTTTCGTCCTGCAGAATCTGCCCGATCACATCCTTCAGTTCAATGTTGGTTCCGATGGCGAACTCGCCCACGCGGTCGCTGTTTTCGTCCGTATGCGTGTACTTCCAGAAATCATCCTCCAATTCGTGATTGGCCGAATGGGCCTCGGTCAACCGGTTCTCCTTCAGGTGGATGGTCAGCGGCGTCTCCCGCAAATTGCCGAATTTGGAGCAAAGATAATCCCCCACCACCCCGTCGATCACGAATGTTCCGTTCACCTCGCCCGGCGTAGTGAAAATCTCCCCGCCGGGCAAATTCCCCCACTTCTCCGGAGTAATAATTCCGCTCGTCTTCAGCCACTTGTAGTTCGGATTCAAACTCGCAGTCAGATCCGTTCCGGCCGCCGTTTTGGCCCGAATTTTCGAGGCCTTGCGCACCATCGCGACCACCTTTGCGCTCAGCCGGTCTACTCTTTGAAAATCTGCTCGCATTCCTTCCAGCATGATCTGCCGGTTGATATTGACCATGTGCGCGTGACGAATCCTGCGCCGGTTCACCACATCGGTCATCTGCATGCGCGAGCGCAGTTCGTTCTTCTGGGCCCATACGGCAAAGATCGAAACCTGGCTGGTCTCCAGATCGTCCACGATTTCGCGCGGCAAATCGGTCAGCGGACGCGGCGCCAACTCCTCCAGCACCCAGGCGTTGTAGCTTGCGCCCACCGCTTCCAATTCATGCGCGATGGCCGCCGCAATCTCCTTCGTCGCCTCATCGGTGATTACGCACACCTTCTCCTCTGGCTGCACACGCAGGCATACTCTCACGGCGTTGCGGGCTCCAGGGCCAAACTCAGGATCGAAAGGAATCCGACTAAGGCTGCTCCGTGGCTTGCCACGAGCGTGTCCAAGGCTCTCGCCGTTCTTGCCGGACGCGGCTGCTTCAAGACGATCTGCCGAACTCTCCATTACCCTACTTTCCTGACCGAAACCGGCTCGCCTTTCGCCAGCCCCGCTTCGGTCTCTTCAATGATGTAATCGACAACTTTCTTCAAATCCCCGGTCTGTTCGAAGACGCGCAATTGCCGGTCGGCTCCGCTGCCCTCATCCAGAATTTTGTGAACATATTCCACTTCCTCCCGCGAATCCAGTTCGTCCAGCACATCATCCACAAAGTCCAGATATTCGCGGATCAAATCCCGCTCCGGCCCTTCCGTCTGCTTCCCGAAATCGATCAGCTTGCCGTCGAGTCCATATCTGGCCGCCCGCCACTTGTTCTCCATGATCAGCGCCCGCCGGTACAGCCGGAACCCTTGGTTCGCCGCATGCAGCTTATAAAGTTTGGCTACCGTCGCCTGAATTAGCGCCGCCAGGGCAATCGTCTCATCGGCCCGCATCGGAATATCGCACACGCGAAATTCGAGGGTGTTGAAAAACGGATGCGGGCGTATATCCCACCAGATCTTCTTCGCATTGTCGATGCAGTTGGTCTTGATCAGCAGCTTGATAAAATTTTCGTACTCGCCCCAGCTCGGAAAGTAGTCCGGAATATTTGTTCTCGGAAATTTGTCGAAGACTTTGCAGCGGTACGATTTCAGTCCCGTGTTCATCCCCAGCCAGAAGGGAGAATTCGTCGAGAGCGCCAGCAGGTGCGGCAGGAAATAGCGCGCGTGGTTCATCATGTGGATCGCGGTCTCGCGGTCTTCGATTCCCACGTGCACATGCAAACCGAAAATCAGGTTGGCCCGCGCCACCAGTTGCATGTCTTCGACAATATTCTTGTAGCGATCGTCGGGATATATCTCCTGGACCCGCCAGTCAGCAAAGGGATGCGTGGCCACCGAGGCCAGCCGCAGTCCGTTCTCTTTCGCCAGATTGATGATGTCGCGGCGTAACTGCCTGACCTCCGCCTTCGCTTCTTTAATGTTCTGACAGACTCCGGTTCCCACCTCTACCACCGATTGGTGCATCTCTGCCTTCACTTTTTCCTGAAGGATCAGTTTCCCCTTTTCCAGAATCTCGGCCTGGATATGCGACCGCAAATCCCGCGTGACCGGATCTACTGTCTGATACTCTTCTTCGATTCCGAGGGTGAAAGTAGGTTTCATGGGGCCTTCGGCAATTGTCCTTTGCGAACCCTGAAAGCGCAACAACAAGGGAGGGGAGTCAGCGATCCACCTGCAAATGGTCGCAGGAGAAGTCGGTTTCGTCTGACCAGTATAGCAATGATTTGCCGCAGTCTGACAGGAAGGCTCTATGGGCTATTGCGAGGACTCGAGCTTAACGGGGAGGGATTTTTGCTGTTCTGGGTTGATCCGCTGCCTTGCTCAGGACAGGCATTCCCTGCCGACCGACGCCTTGAAAGAGCACGGCCAAAGGATTCTGCGTCCGGCCGGTCAGGCCGCGTGCGCCCAGGCCCCCATTCTCACTTGGGGTTCGGCTTGTTTCTGCATTCTTGCCACCACCAGCGTGGCGAACTGGCTCAGGAGCTGTGCCCAACGCAGCGTTACGTCGCTTACGCTCCATATGCCGCGCGAGTGTTTGCCCAGGACTCGTTCTACCACGGGAACGAAGGGCAGGCGAAAATAGCGCAGATTCTGCACCTCGAACCCCTTCTCTACGTTTACAAGCTCATTCCGCGTGAGCGGGTGCTCGTATGTGGAAGTGTCCATCGGATCAGGCAGCCACGACCGAATCCGTCCGTAGAGACGGGAGAAACGAACCGGTTCTTTGATGATGAGAACTCCACCCGGCTTGAGCACGCGGCGAATCTCTTCTCGAACCGCCGGGATGTCCAGGTGGTGAAGCAGGGACATGGAAAACACGATGTCGATCGATTCCGACTCCAGACCGGTGTCATAGGCTGTACCCGCCCAGACCGGAGCCTCTAAGCCTGCCATCTCGAGCCGGGTATGCGCGGCGGCAACCAACTCTGGCGAAATATCGATGGCAAGTACATCGGCGCCCCGCCGCAAAAGCGGCACAACGTTCTCCCCCGAACCGCAGCCCAAGTCCAGCACCCTCTTTCCGTGCACGTCGCCCAGCAGGTGGAAGGCGTACTCCAGCGGATAGATGGTGTCGGCGGGTGGACTCATATATCGATCTACATTTCGAATTTTGACTTTGATCTTGCTCGCCTCAACTGCACTTCGCTCAATCTCCGCGAGATCGCGCAAAGCCAGCTGGGCTGCATTTACCGACATATTTAGACCCTCCCAGTTGGCATGGTGAGCCCATGGGGACGCTCCGTCATCCCCTAAATAAGGTATTTATGAATTTTCGAGGAATTTTTGCGCCCTTGGCACTCGAAAGGATCTCTACGCGCGTATTTCGGGCTCTGCGACTGAGACGTCCTAATGCTCTAGGAACCAGGCCATCCGGAGAGAGCCCCGACCAGCACGAGCCTCAATCCACCCAGGCCGCGCATGGCATAAGCCCGATTAGCGACGGGATCCGGTCAGCGCTAGTCCCCCCAAAAACCGGCTTCGGCCTCCATCATTCATTCGGCACTCGCGCCTTAGGCTTCCTGCTCAAAGCTGGCTTCGCCGATGGTCGTGGACCGGCCAGCATCCCGGCCCAGTGCATCTCCTTCACCGGATTGTCCCCGTCAACTGCTTTATTTACAGCCATTTCTGCAGTTGCGTTCACGATCCAGTCGAAGTTTTCCTGGCCCACCGACGTAACCTCTGCGTCAGGGGCCGGGTTGAGAAAGTCGATGGCGTAAGGCACGCCTTTCTCGACCGCGAACTC
This sequence comes from Candidatus Aquilonibacter sp., assembly GCA_035523915.1. Taxonomy (GTDB): domain Bacteria; phylum Acidobacteriota; class Terriglobia; order Terriglobales; family Acidobacteriaceae; genus Sulfotelmatobacter. The sequence goes on from DATKPV010000143.1 coordinate 4,192, forward strand.
GACCGTGTTCAGGTCGTATCCCAACGACCGGCATAGGGTCAGAGCGTCCTTTTCTATGCGGTCGCGCAGCGCCGCAGATGAGGGCGGTGGGTTCCCCCTGACATAGCGTTCGTGGTGCGGCGCCTTCGGGTCGTATTTCATGATGTGCACCTTCTCCTGCCCGACCACGTAGCAGCGGTAATACTCGTCGAACTCCACGCCACGCTGCAGAGTCATGCACAAGTCGCCGGTCTGGTTGTAGCGGTGGAAAAACTCCTCAGGAGAGTGCACCTTGTAGACGTGCTTCCATCCTCCGCCCGAATAAGGCTTCAGGAATGCAGGGAAACCGACGTAGTCGAAAATCTCCTCCCAATTCAAAGGGAAAATCAGGTTCCGCATCGACTGATCCGTTGTTCCTTCCGGATGCTTGTTGTGCGGCAGAATCACCGTCGGCGGAATCGCTATTCCCAGCTTGTGGGCTAAAGCATAGTTGAAAAACTTGTCATCCGCCGTCCACCAGAACGGATTGTTCACCACAATCGTTCCATGCAGCGCTGCATTCTTCAGGTAGGCGCGATAAAACTGAATGTCCTGGGAAATGCGATCGATGATGACGGCATATTTCTTCGGCTCATCCATGCGGACCCCGCCCACCTTCACGAAGTCCGCCTGAACGTCATCCACCTTCATGGAGTTGATCTTTTCCACCACGGCCGGCGGAAAGGTGTTCTCCATGCCGAACAGAATCCCGATTTTCTTCACGACCATCTCCCTGTCTTGTCATCCCGAGCGAGGATTGTCGGTGGCGCTGCGCGCAATCAACAAGCCCTCTTACTTCACAAACTCTCCCGTTCCGCCGTTCGCCCAAGGATCGTATTTCAAGCAAAATTGAATCCGGTCGGGAATACTTGGGTGGCTATAGAAGAGAAAGACATCCAGCGGATTCGGTTTCGGATCCGCCAGATCGACTTCGCCCAATATTTGAAAGGCCTGCGCCGCAACCTCGCCCGAATCCGGCGTTAATCCATGGGTAACTTCGAGTCCGTACTGGTCGGCCTGATGTTCATAATGCCGGCTGAAGGCATTCAGAAGCGGATTCGAAAGAAATGCAAACACCGTCAGCAAAAAAACCAGAGCGGGCAGCGAGGCCCAATCCTCCAGGCCGCGAATCCCCCAGCCTGTTCCCCAGCGGGCCAATAACCCGCCGATGGATCGATAACCCAAATAAAACAAGACCAAAAAAACCAGGGCAGAAAATCCCAGAAGCTTGTACACGTGGTGCAGGACGTAGTGTCCCATCTCGTGCCCCGCGACAAAGACGATCTGCTGCACGTTCATCTTGGCAATCGTCGTATCATAAACCACGATCCGCTTCGACGCGCCAAACCCGGTAACGTACGCGTCGAGCGCCTTGGTTTTTTCCGCCGCTCCCATCCAGAACATGCGCTGCGGAGGGATGTCTTCGCCAGCGCGCTGCACCATCTGCTCCAGCGCTGCCGTCAATCTGGGCTCTTTTTCCTGCAGCGGCTCAAACTTGTTGAACAGCGGAGCGATCACCCACGGGCTGATGAAAAATACAAACAGGAGGATGGGGAGCGAAACCAGCCAGAAATAAAACCACCACCGCCGAGGGCTCTTCCGGATCACGGCATAAAGAATCCAGATCAGGATCGTGAAAATCACAATCGAGACCAGTTCCGCTTTCACCCAGTCCCAGCTCCACGAACCCCAGGACTGCACCGAGATTCCGTACTTTTTCTCGATCGTTTCCGAATAAACGTCCAGAGGCAGGGTAAACACACCAATCGTGACCAGGAAAAGCGGCGAAAAAACCAGCGCCTGTACAAATCGCCTTGCCGAAGCGCGCTCCGCCCAGTCGCGGTATTTTGCGCCCAACTTCCAGCGCAGGATGATCCATAAAGCCACCAGCCCATAAATAAAGCTGATCAGCTGCAACCGGAAATCGATGCGGCTCTTGTCACGTGCTTTCTTATAGAGATCGGGAGGCAATGTATACGCCGTGACCTTAGGGGTCGATTGACTCGGTGTCGTTGTCGCAGGCTCTCCAGGCGTCGAGGTTTGAGCCGAAGAGCCGGGATTGGCTGATGCCGTTTGCGCATTCACAAACGAACCGGACATCATCAGGACTGCAAACGCCAACACAATAAATGCTGTTCGTTGTCCCTTCACGAGTCTCTCCATTGGTGATTTCACCACGCTTATTCGATCTCTTTGCAACCTCTTTTCTCGATCCTAGAAATACTTTCCCGCCATTCTTTGCCACAGCGGCCAGTCGTGTTTCGAATGATCGTTGTAAATGTCCAGCCAGTGGGGTACGGCCTTGTCATTCAACATGGCGGAGAGTTTCACGTTCTGGTCCAGGCACATGTCCCAGTCCGCCGACCCCAGCACGATCTTCATCTGCCGGTAGCGGCTCAGGAACCAGTCATCGTGCATATTCGGCAGATAGTCCGCGGGACAATTGAAGTAGCAGTCGTCGTCGTAATAGCCGTCCAGAAACTGATGAATGTCGTACGCTCCGCTCATGCTTACGCAATGCGTCACCACATCCGGATGCTTCAACGCGAAATTCACCGCATGATATCCCCCGAAGCTGCATCCCGTCACCGCCAGCTGCGGCGCCTGATTCTTCCAGCGCACAAAGGGCAGAAACTCGTGCAGGACGTAACGCTCATACTGCAAGTGCCGCAGCACTCGCACCCTCGGATGCACGCCCCTGTTGTACCAGCTTTCGGTGTCCACCGCGTCCGGACAGAATACCTGCAACTCGCCCCGTTCCAGCTTGGTGGCCAGAACGCCGATCATGCCGCGATCCTCGTATTCAAAAAACTTTCCCATGGAAGTTGGAAATACCAGCAACGGCGCGCCGGCATGTCCAAACACCAGCGCTTCCATGTCGCGGTGCAATTCTTGGCTGTATCCTTTGTGATATTCGCGATTCATCGTGAGGATCGAGCGGCTCCGCAGTCGACGCAGCCGAAGTATCTTATCCGATCTTGCCGCGGGGGCCTACTGACGGCATTGTGAACGACCCGACCCGCTGCCCTTTGGGCTGTATCATGCTACCAGTCGACTGTAGGTCGGATCGCAACGCCGGGAGTTCGTTATGTCAAGCCGCACCTGGTTCGTCTGCAACATTTTGGCGCTATTCCCGATTGCCTTGATCGCTGTCCCTCATGCGGCAGGTCAAGTACCCAAGCTGCGACCCAAAGTGGTCGCTCTCGAGAAGTCGAACGCCGGCATTGTTCCTATTCTCGCTGGACCGCCTGAAACCGTAAGCATGAAGTCGGGGTTCGTGGTTCTGGCGCCGGGTCACTCCGTCGGCAAACACAGCACGTTGAACCACGAAGAAATCCTGATCGTGCTGGAGGGCCAGGGCGAAATGCTGTTTCAGGACGGTGCGCACCTCCGGTTGAAGGCCCACACCGCTCTGTATTGTCCGCCCCAAACCGAGCATGACGTCAAGAACACCGGTTCTACCATGCTTCGTTACGTTTACGTCGTCGCCGACGCGAGATAGCCGCGCGAACGTGGACGGTTGCAAAATATGATCCCTGATACTTTCATGAAAGACGAAATCCCATCCCATGTCTTAGGATAGTATCTTGAGACGGATCGTATCGTGAGACGAGATTTTGTTGCGCGCCTTTCCTATCTGGTCCCGCGCTCCGCACCCATAGTCCTGCTTCTTCTAACGCTGGCGGCGGTGGCGGGCTTTGCCGCGGTCAGCCATCTTGTCGCCCGCTTTAATGCAAATCAGCAGTCCCGCGGCCGCAAGCTTTATGCGGCCGGCCTGGAGGATGTTAACGCCCATCGTTACGACGATGCCGTTGACGCTTTCCGGGCCGCCCTCACCTGCGATCCCTCGAATTCCCAGTATGAGCTCAGCTTGGCTCGCGCCCTCCGCGACAGCGGCGATCCTCTTTTGCTCGACGAGGCCGAATCTTACCTGCTTACCCTGTGGCAAAGCGCCCCCCAGGATGCAGCCGTGAATCTTGCTCTGGCCCGCGTGGCGGCGCGCCGTGGCTCAGTCGCCGACGCCACCCGTTACTATCACAATGCGATGTACGGTGTCTGGAACTCCGATTCTGACGTCAACCGCCGCGATGCCCGAATCGAGCTCATTCAGTTTCTGCTGAAGGAAAAAGCCACTGACCGGGCCGAATCCGAGCTCATTGCCCTGGCCAGCAACCTTCCCGCCGACCCCGCGCTCCATCTGCAGACGGCGCAACTCTTCGAGCAGGCACACGACTACTCCGGCGCACGCAGTCAGTATGAGGAGGTTCTGCATCACGAATCCTCCAACGCCATTGCTCTCGCGGGATTGGGCCAGGCATTCTACAATCTGGGCGATTACGCTTCGGCCCAGCGTTATCTGCAGCGGGCGGTCGGGGCCAATCCGCAGGATGCCCACTCCCGTCAGCTCCTGGCTACTGCTGAACTTGTCCTCCGCGTGAACCCGTACCGCACCCATATTTCCGATGCCGAACGCAACCGGCGCATTATCGCTGCCTTCACCCAGGCGGAGCGACGCCTGGCCGAGTGTGCCCAGAGCCGGAGTGTCATTCTCCCCAGGGCCATTTCCGCGCCTGTGACGGCATCCACCGCCAATCAACCGCCAGCCTCTCCCTTACTGGCCCTGCAGGCGAGCTGGCTGGCGATGAAGCCGCAGCTTCCTCATATACGCTCCGCCGCGGAGACCGATCTCCCCGATTCCATCATGGACCTGGTATTTCAGATCGAGCAACAAACCGCCAGCCAGTGCGGCGCTCCTCAGGGCTACGACCTGGCCTTGCTCCTGATCTCCCAGAAACGCGAGGCCGCCGGGCAATGAGTGACGGTATCCAAATCCCGCCCTCGTCCACGAGCGAGCCCGCCCGCGTTTCCTATGCCGTTCCTCGCCGCCTGTTTGCCGGGTTGGAGAGCGTCTTCGACGAAGAAGTCTTTTTCCTCATCCTCTCCGTTTTTATCGGAATTTTTTCCGGGCTCGCAGTGGTCTGCTTTCGCCTGGCTATCGATTGGACCCATCTTGCTCTGCTCGGGCCAATAACTCATTTTCACAACTGGCATATTATCGTCGTGCCGGCAGGTGTTGGCCTGGTCGTGGCCCTGCTTGTGATGTGGCTCTTTCCGGGAGTTCGGGGCAGCGGGGTCAATCAGACCAAAGCTGCGCTTTACATCTTCAACGGTTACATCCCTTTCCGCACGGCGGTTGGCAAGTTCATCTGCTCGGCCCTGGCCATCGGCTCCGGGCAGTCGCTTGGACCTGAAGATCCCTCGCTGCAGATCGGCGCCAGCATTGCCTCTGCGCTCGGCCGACAGCTGAAAATCTCGCGCGAAAAGCTTCGCCTCATGGGACCGGTCGGCGCTGCCGCGGGGTTGGCTGCCGCGTTCAACGCGCCGATCTCAGCGGTTCTATTCGTAATCGAAGAAGTCATCGGTCGCTGGAGCGCCGGCATTCTCGGCTCGGTCGTGCTCGCGGCTGTCTCCAGCGTCGTGATCGTACGCTGGTTTCTGGGGAGTGAACCCCTGTTCCGCATTCCGATTACAACCTTCAAGCGGCCCTCGGAGCTGATCGCCTACGCAATTCTGGGAATTGTTGGCGGCTTTGCTGCCGTCATTTTTTCCAAAGCGGTGGGCTACCTGCGTCCGCGGTTGAAAGCCATGCCCCGCTGGACACAGTATTTCCAGCCTGCCGTCGCAGGCCTCATCGTCGGCCTGATCGCCTTTTTTGGCGCTCCTGAGGTGCTCGGCGCCGGTTACGACTCCATGGATCAGGCCATGCACGGCCAGTATGCCTGGAAGCTGCTCGCCATTCTCGCGCTTCTTAAGATTCTCGCCACCACAGTTTCTTTCGTCAGCGGAACTCCCGGCGGTATGTTCGCGCCGGCCCTGTTCGTGGGCGCCATGCTGGGCGGCGCGGTCGGCGGCGTCGAACGCCTCTTTGTTCCGCACCTTGCCGGATCGACCGCGACCTATGTTTTGGTCGGCATGGGCGTGCTCTTTGCCGGGTTTCTCCGCGTTCCCATGACTTCCGTCTTCATGGTCCTGGAGGTCAGCGGCAACTATGAAATTATCGTTCCGGTCATCGTCGCCAACACCTGCGCATATGTTGTCTCGCGCAGCTTGCAGCCCATTCCCATCTTCGATCTCCTCACCCGTCAGGATGGCCTGATTCTCCCTTCCCTGGAAGAGGAGCGAGAGGAGACTATCCTTCGCGTCGAAGATGCCATGCTTCCGGTCCCCAAGACGATTCTGAACGCGCAGGATTATATCGACGCCAGTGCGCGCCGCGTGCAGGACTCGGCCGAGGGCGCTTTTCTGGTTCGCCTCCATCCCAGCGGCTGGAGCGCCATCAGTGGCGACCAGCTTCTCCGTCTCTTCCAGGAGGGCAAGGGAGAACACACTCTGGGCTCGCTTCTCTCCACCCAGAATTTGCCCAGTCTTTATCCTGATCTTCCTCTCGACGCGGCTCTGCGCTATGTCAACAATTTTCCGCTCGTACCCGTGGTTCATCGTGCAGACTCGCACCGCCTCCTGGGGGTAGTGTCCCGCGATTCGGTGTTCAGAAAATATGGCGGTGCACAAACGGTTGCGGGAGACTGATTCCGCTTTTCTGATCTAGGTCACCGGCGCTTCTGCCTCTTCTCCGACAAAGCGTCGAGGAATAAAAAGCCCGCCCCTTGCGGAGCGGGTCTCTGATGTGCCTGCTCGCGATTCGTCTGACGACTAGCCGCCGTTGCTGCAGATGCCGAGGTGGAAAGGATTGTCGTGGAACGACAACGCGCCACTATCCACCGATGTGGTGGTTGGGGCGCCGAAGTATTCCAGGTAGACCAAGTCCTGAAGATTGTAAGTTGACCCGTTCAACGTGTAAGGGAACGCTCCGTAGTTGGTGAAACGTTCTTCCGGATCGCCCACTTCCAGAACTCCGCAGGCCACGGCGTTGCCGTTCGTGTTGACGACCAGGGGATCATCCAGCCACTCGCCTGCCTCATGCGACAAAGCCGAGACATCCTGCGCGAAGACCCCCGGCGTGCTGATATAGCTGAATTCTATATAGGCCTGCGGCGCCGAGGCGGCGCCGTATGAGCTGTGATATCCACCAATGCAGCAGACTCCCTGGGTCAGGTAGGAGTTGAAGGTAATGAAGATCGGCAGCGTGCCCGGCGTGATCTTCGATTCGTACTTCGTGAGGATTGACTCGAGTTGCAAGTCGAACCAGTCGATGTCGGCGAGTCCCACTCTGATGCCAAACTCGTTCCCCACCATGCCGTCGGCGGCAGGGACCGACACCTTCTGCAGCGGCGCCACTCTTGGCTGGCCCAGCAATACGTGGTAGCCCGGCGCTGATGATACCTGGCTCCAGAAATTTGCCCGTTGGAATGCATCTTCATACTGCGTGGTGCCCAGGTCCGTTCCGTCCGGCGTGACCCAGTCCATCGTCTGGAAGAGGGGTGATTGCGCAGTGCTCTGCACCGCCGTTAGTCCGTTCGAGAGCTTCGACAGCGGATTGAACGTTACCGTCTTGCCGTTCGTGGTGTACGACAGTGCGACGGGAATGATGAACACCCGAATCGTGGTCGAGGTTCCGCTCGAAGGCGCCGTTCCCACCATGTTGTATTTGTAGGTGTGCTTCTTATATACGAACGATCCATTCCAGGTGGTCAGCGGAGTTGCCAGTGTTCCTATGTTCGCATGAAGGCGAGGCTGAAGCCGCGCGTAGAGGGGATGGGCCGGCATTGTGTCCTGGGCGTCCTGGGCAAAAGCGGCGCTGGCCATGACAGCCAGCAGCAGCGCAGCTATGAGGCCGAATGCAGCGAATCCTTGCTTCATTGACAGGGGTCTCCTTGGCGGTCTTAATGAAAGAACATGGCTGAAGGTTCGCAGGGGGATTGCGTTCCGGAACCCTACAGAGCGCAAAAGGGGAGCAAAAGTCGCGGGGACGATTGTGTGCGTCTTGTCCTGCCGTGTCAATTGTGAAAATTTCTGCAACCCCTGAGCAGAACGGCTTTCGCCCCACTCTCCTCAGGAACAGGAAATGGTTGCAACAAAAAGCCCGGACGCCGAGCGTCCGGGCTCCTCGTATTCAAATCAATTGGTTACATCGACCGTGATAGTGGTCGTATGGGTGATGCCTCCCCCTTTTCCTGTAATGGTGAGCGTGTGATCGCCAAGTACGACGTTCGGCCCGACTCTCACCTGCAGCTGTGACGTTCCTGCGCCCGGCGCCGCTATGGAACTGGGCGTGAAAGTCACGACATTGATGGAGGCTGAGAGCGCGATCGCTGCGTTGAAGCCCCCGGAGATAGTGGTCGTAAGGGTCGTGCTGCCGGTGTTTCCGCGTTTGATGGTAATGGCCGAAGGACTCACCCCAATCGTGAAATCGGGCATTGTCACGGTTTCGGTAAGGGCATTAATCAGGTCAACCCCATTCGGGCTTCCCCACCCGGTGGCAAGGTCAAACCCGGTGACGGCGTTGTACCCGTTGCTACCACTGATGATGTCGTGGAAATCGGAGTCGTAGCCTGAACTTAAACCGATCGTGTACAGAGCCGGATCGATGAAGCCCAGCGTAGATTGACCGTTCTGTACGGCTTGTTGGTTGACCAGCGCCAGAAACCCCGCCCACATGGGCGCGGCAAAGCTGGTACCACCGTATCCGTTTGCCGTGCACGCTGCCTGGTCTGCGCAAACGTAAAAGGTGAAATTCGCGTTGGCCGAAACGTCCGGCCCGTTGCGATAGTTTTGCGAACATTCGGAGCAAACCGCCGCCGTCGCTACCTGCCATGAGGGAATGGCGTACTTGTGCGGCGAAACTCCGCCGCCACCATCCACCCACGCGGTTTCCGTGGCCCATGGCCCTCCCGCGCCATTGGTGGTCAGGTCGGTTCCGCCCACCGACACGAGATACTGAGCATCCGCCGGCCAGACATACGGTGTGTTGCCACCCCACCGCCCGTCGTCACCGGAGGCATCAAACAGGTTTTGCCCCTGCGCGGAGAACTCCTCGAAGTATGGATTGTCCGTTTTTGGATCCGCCGGACTCCACCCCCACGATGAACTCAGCTGTGCATCCAGCGGACTCGCGGTTGCCATCGCGTTAAAAATGGCCGCATCCGAGGAGCCGACGTACATCACCAGGCTCGACAGGCCCGGCGCCATGCCGAGCGCCTGCGTCATATCCAGCGTTTGCTCCGTGTCGTCACATCCCTGTCTCGCCAGGCAGCTGGTACTGGTTCCGTCCACTGAGCGGAGCGTGATCGGCACCGTCAGCGTCTGTTTTGCGTTGCTGTAATAGGTATTCAGGTCCGTGAGGTCGGTCCCGTAATACTCCAGCAAGCCGAGCGACTGGCCGCTGCCGGTGAGCGCCGTTCCCCCGTAATAAGCTGCCCTCATATCGCTTCCGCAAAAAGATTTCTGCGGGCACGACCCAGTGGTGGCGTTGGATTTTACCCTCAGCGCCTGATCTCTGCGGACCACCAATGGATGCGGAATGGAATAATTGTCCAGTCCCGCGATGTGCCACAGTGGCACCTGCAGCGCCAGCGTAGGCTCGCGGTCGGGTGCGTAGAAGGTACGGTTTTCCGTCGGGTGCTGGTACAGCCCCATCGTTACGTGCAATGCCTTTTCGATGTTTGCCACCGTGCCTTCGACATCCACATTCAGGCGATTGCGCGATATTCCCACCACCGCCAGCCCATTGGCCCTCGCGAAACTGATCACCGATTCATAATCCTGCTGAGTCGGGCCAAACCGGCTGGTAAATTCCTCCACCGTAAGGAACTGGCGATACGACGGGCTGAAAGGATCGTAGAGCTCCCGCAGCACGCTATCCAACTCTGCCTGATTCCGCAACGGAAGAACGAAAACGAGACGCATCGATCGTGTCGCCGGCAGGCGCCCAACCAGCCGCGCCTGTCCGTTAAGAGTTGCTTCTCGCACGTGATGCGTCAAGGTGGGCAGCAGTTGCGCATCATCCTGGGCAAGTGCAGAAATGGCTAAGCAGACCGCAACTCCAAATACAACCGCGAGGATGAGTACACCCGATCTTTGCTTCATTGAAACGGATTCTCCTTGGCAGCCCTTAATTGAAGAAGATCGTCGGATATTGGCAGGACGATTGCGTTCCTGAACCCCACAGAGCCCAGGAAGGACGGCAAAGCCGCGTTGATTGTCTGCGCCTTGTTTCTCTGTGTCAACTGTGAAAATTTCTGCAAGTTAATCGGGCAGGGGGTGATGCGTCCCAATCGCAGGCATGAGATCGTAACGTGCTTTGGCTTCCAGATGCCGTGTTGCCCCGCTGGCTCGGCGAGGCGAACTGGGGCTCCGCCGCTTCTAGCGGCGGTACCAGAAGATGGCAATCACAACCAGAATGATTGCCACGATCCACAGAATCACATCTTTCGTTGGATTCTTCTCACGGGCCATGGTCGAAGTAGAACATATTCTGGATTCGTGTCAAGTCCCAGGATCGGTATCGACATTCGTCCGAACGGTCTAGTCTGCCGGGAACCTGCACGAATCGGCCAATCCCGCGTAAATCGCGGCTTTTCAGGTCCTTAGATCCGCCCGAACGTAAGATCCAGGCGGTCGAAATCCGCATCACCTGCGCTTCTTCCACAATTGTGCAAAAAGTTGCCCGTATTCCGCTTTGGCGGACCCGTAAACCGAGCGAATTCCGCACTGGTTTGGCATGGGGTTTGCACCTGCTAGGCTACGAGCCGCGCCCACGCGCCGCCACTCCTCCAGATTCGGACCTTTGCCATGAAAACTACTCTGATCGCTGTGTTCTTGCTCTTCTGCGCCGTGTCCGCGTTTGGACAGCAGGCTGCTCCGGTACTTCCCAGTCAACCCGTGGTCTTGACCATGACCGATCATCCCCTGCATGCCGAGCAGCATGATATGGCTCCGGAGCAAACTCTGTTTGCCGCGAATTCTCCCTACATCTTCGCCCAGGGCGAGCAGCCGCTTTGGCAATTTCCCACTGACAAGCGCGTTACCCCTCTCGGCGACGTTGCCCGCGAGTTCCGCAAAGAACACGAGGCCGCCAGGAAAGCCGAAGTGATCTGGGTGAACCAGTAGCGATCGGGGCGTAGCGCTTTGAACGGGCGCGGCTTTCAGCCGCGCGCCTCATCTCGCCCAAAACACAACCGGGAAGGGCACGACTTCAGTCCTGCCAATGTCATCCCCCAATCTCGCAACCCAGCGCAACAGCCCTGAGCGCCGTCGCAGGGACTGATTGGATAAGAGCGAAGGCTCCTTTCTGCCCAGCATCTTTGTCCTCAAAACAAGACTACCGGGTTCAATCGATCCTTCGCTCTTATCCAATCAATCCGCGTTCTGTGCGAAAGGGTGGGGAAAATACAGGCATTAATTCTTAGCGCCGGATCTTTAACGTATTTAGGGTGCGGCATCCTCTGTCGTGATGAACTCAACAACAATAAGGTAGCCCACCTGTGGTCCGTCCCCAATTTTGCAGACGTCGAACAGATCATGCAGAACTACCATTGACGCTTGGAGAGAAGATTCGGTGGACAAGAGCCGCCTCACTTGGAACTGTTCTACAAGTTGCCAGTCGATTGCCACTTACCAATTAATTCTAAGGGCGCGGGTGCGATCCCCGCGTCACACCCTACAACCGGCTCTTCCAATATCCCGGCTTACGCTTGCCATGTGGAATTGCAACTACGACTAAGGAGTCACCTTCATCCAGATACACAATCGAGAAAGGGAAACGTTGTAGGACAAAACGCCGGGTCCCATAGAGGTATTTTGGCCAGCGGAGTGGTGCATCAGTGATTGACTCGATCGCCGTTTCCACATCGGAGACGAACTCTGTACTGGCATCAACGCTGCGCGAGTCATACCAATCTTCCGCTGCTTCGAATTCTTCGCTTGCCTCGGGGTGGAAACGATAGCGACTAGCTTCCCGCATTCCGTCTTCGTGCCCGTATGCGAGCAAACACCTGTTTTCCCGGTATCAGCTTTACCCGCCCCGAACGAACGTCTTCAACGCGTTTGGCGATTTCTTCATCCCACGCGGTCTCGACGCCCTCTTCCGCACGTTCATCATCGAGGCTCTCGATCAGGCGGTTGATCAGAATCCCGCGCTCTTGCGTGGAAAGCGCGAGCGCCTTTTCCAACAGCTCCGTGGCTTGCGGACTCATTTGTGCCATAGCGAAATTCTACACCTGTACTCCTGGCTCGCGGACCGAGGGGCAACCGGGAACCGGCAACCGGCAACTGGGTACTGCTTTCCTATCAATAACTTACCTCCATCCAATCCCGCAATACACCGCTAAACCCCGATTTTAACCCGTCCAGTGGGTTACGGATGCCCGAATTGCCACTATTGCCATAGGATAATTTCAGCCACAACTCTCAGGGATACGTGCACACTTCAGGGATTCTTAAAAGAGAGTACCGAGTTGCGAGTATCGAGTACCGAGCACGCGGAGCTCGCAGCCCGAAGCTCGAAGCTGATATTGAGAACTGCGGTCAGGAGCCAGAAGCTAAATGCATAAGCCGATCAAGTACGTAGAAGCTGCTGCGGTCGCCGCTGCCAAGGCGACGTGGGTGGTGTTTGATGGCCTCAATCGGATCAAGCCCAACCCCTCGCCCACTCCCAAGTGGTCTGACAAGCCGCTGCTCAAGAGCTACGAGAAGTCGAAGCCGCCACTGGGCTGGCCGCGCTCTACCGATTCGCTGTGCCCCAAGTGCGTGCCGGAAATTCGCCAGCAGATTCTCGACGGCCACCTGCCCCATGACATTCTGCTCAACGAAAAAGTCGGCGAGATCAAGGCCACCATCATCGAGCGCGACGGCAAGATCATGATGGTGAAAGAGTGTCCCAAGCACGGCCTCTTTGAAGATGTGATGTCGATCGATACGGAATTCACCAAGCACCTGGAAGATGTTTTCCCCGGCCGCGACATCCGCGCGCACAACGATGAGAAGCTGCACAACCACGGGTCTTCAACCGTGAAATACGGCCGTGGTTCGGTGCTGACAATCGACCTGACCAACCGCTGCAATATGATGTGCGATCCCTGCTTCATGGACGCCAACCAGGTTGGCTTCGTCCACGAGCTGACATGGGAAGAAATCAAGCAGATGCTCGACAACGCCATCACCATCAAGCCGCGGCGCCAGATGAGCGTGCAATTTTCCGGCGGCGAGCCGACGCTGTCGCCGTATTTTCTCGATGCAATTCGCTACTCGAGAAAAGTGGGATACAACTCGGTGCAGGCGGCAACCAACGGAATTGAGTTTGCCAAGAGTTTTGAGTTCGCACAGCAGGCAGTAGAAGCCGGCTTGCGCTATGCGTATTTGCAGTTTGACGGAATCGGCAACGCGGCCAATGCGCACCGCATGGTCGGCAATCTGTTCGATGTGAAGCTGAAGGCGATCGAGAACCTGCACAAGGCGGGATGCGAAATCGTGCCGGTGGTGACGATCGTCAACGGCATCAACAACGAGCAGGTGGGCCGCATCATCAAGTTCGCGCTGGATAATCCCAAGACGATCAGCTTTCTGTCGTTCCAGCCCGTGAGCTTCACGGGCCGCGACGAAGCCGTCACCGATGAGCGCCGCCAGGCGCAGCGATACACGCTGTCGCATCTGGCGCACGACGTGAAAGGCCAGACGGGATTGGGCGTGCCCGCCCGCGACTGGTTCCCGATTTCCTTCATGGGGACCTTCAGCGACTGGGCCGACCTCATGCACGCTCAGGATAAAAACAATGACTGGGGCCAACTCAGCTGCGGTTGTCACCCTAATTGTGGGACGGGCATGGCGGTGATGATCGACAAAGAAACGAAAGAAGCGGTGCCGGTGACGGCGTTTCTGCATGGCGATCAGCTGGCGAAAGATATTGCCAGGGTGAACGACGCAGCTCGCGGGAAGTTTCTGACTGCGTTTGGCATGGCGCTGTGCCTGATGAAGAACTACGATCCGTTCCAGTCGCCGACGCACTTCAAGCTGATGGATCTGCTGAAGAAGTTCGATAAGAACTACAATGTGACGGGAACGAACTACGGAAAAGTCGGTCCGGACAGGACGATCGATGACGTGATGAAGCGCCGGACCGCCGATCGCTGGAATTTCTTGTTTATCGCCGGGATGTGGTTCCAGGATCTGTTCAACTATGACTTCCGGCGGACCGAGCAGTGCATTATTCCTTACGCGACGCAGGAAGGCGAGATTTCGTTCTGCGCCTACAACACGGGCGTGGGCTGGCGGAACATCATCGAGAAGATGCACATGACGGCCACGCTCACCAAGTGGTATGAGGAGCACGGGAGGCATGAGATTTTCGCCGGCGGCAAGAGAGTGAAGATGGAAGAGGAGCATGTGGATTATCTGCGGCTGCGGGAAGAGATCGTGACCAACGAGCTGCAGCACGATCTCGATAAGCTGGGGATTGCGAAGAACGCGCGTGAAGAGAAGAAGCGGGCGCGGGATGCGAAAGCGGCTTCGGGCTCCGGGCTTGCGGCTCCCGCGACGGCGCTTCTGCCGGTATCGGCGCAGCATCGCGGTCCGCAGAAGGATGATGCCGCTTACAACGCGCGCATGGCGTCTTTGTATCGTGAGGTGGTGCTGAAGGAGAAGCCGGCGCAGTCGCAGGATGGATTCATCCCGCTGGGGGCGCTGGCAAAGCCGGCGGCTCCGAAGCCGGAGATGCCTGAGCCGGTGGCGGGAGACTAGCTGTTAGCCTTCAGCAGACGGGCCGCCGAAAGGCGGCCCGTGAATGTTTCTGCGGGGCGATCGCAGTGGCATGGGCGCTCTAGCAGCCGCCGGTGGTTCTCGTCCCCGCATTATGAAATGTGTTACCGCCAATAAAACTCGCTGGAACCTTGTCGAGTCCTATCTTGGCATCGTTGATGGTGTTACCGGTTACCGTATCGCCCGTCGTGCAATTGAACTCGATTGCGGAACCGAGAGAGTAGGCGAGACCGTTGCCTCTTACGGTTACGTTCCCGACCCCTATGTTGATGCCGGCCACCTGTGTATCGAATATGTGGTTCGTCATCACGGTCAGAGAGG
>DATKPV010000144.1:0-5684 GCA_035523915.1 Candidatus Aquilonibacter sp.
CCGGGAAGGCCAGATCTGGCGCCAGGAAAGCGTCGTCGGCAGTATGTTCGAAGGCAGCGTAAACGTGCGGGAGGGCAGGGTCTATCCCAGCATCAAGGGATCGGCATTTGTGAACGCAGAAGCGGACCTGGTGCTGGATCCCCGCGACCCGCTCTGCATGGGTATTCGCGCTTGAGTTGAGGACATGAGCCAAGCAGCTTATGACGTGGTCATCGTCGGCGCCGGTATTGTGGGAGCCGCGTGTGCTCACGAGTTTGTGTGTCGCGGGATGAGCGCTGTAATCGTGGATCGCGATGTTATTGGCGGCGGCGCCACCGCTGCAGGAATGGGGCACATCGTGGTGATGGACGACTCCGAAGCGCAGTTCGCTCTGACGCGCTACTCCCAGCAACTGTGGCAAGCGCTCAGAGCGAAATTGCCTGACGATGTCGAATACGAGTCTTGCGGAACTATCTGGGTGGCAACCGACAACGAAGAAATGTCGGAGGTCCGGCGCAAGCACGACTACTACGCGCAGCGACAAGTTCCAACCGACGTGCTCGATTCGGAGACGCTGGCGCGTATCGAGCCGAACCTGCGCCCGGGCATGGCAGGTGGGCTGCTGGTTCCAGAGGATGCTGTTCTTTACCCTCCGTGTGCTGCCCTTTTTCTCGTCGAGCACGCCTGGGCACAGGGCGCCAAGCTTCGACTCGGCGCCTCTGTCACGCAGATTGGACACGGACGGGCCAAGCTCTCTGACGGTTCGGAGATTACCGCGCCAATCATCGTAAACGCGGCTGGGTGTTTTGCGCCTGAGCTTACGCCCGGGATTGATATTAAGAAACGCAAGGGACATTTGGTGATTACCGATCGTTATCCGGGATTTCTGCGTCACCAATTGGTCGAGCTCGGCTACTTGAAGAGTGCACACTCGGTCAGCGCCGATTCGGTCGCATTTAACGTCCAGCCGCGGCGGACGGGGCAGCTTCTGATCGGTTCCTCCCGACAGTACGGAGCGGACGACAAAGAGGTAGATCACGAAATCCTTGTGCGTATGCTGCTGCGGGCCCAGGAATATATCCCCGCCCTGGCACCAATGTCGGCCGTACGCACCTGGACTGGGTTCCGGGCCGCTACGCCTGACAAATTGCCGTTGATTGGTCCATCGCCCGGAGACGCATCCGTATTTCTTGCGACCGGACACGAGGGACTTGGAATCACCACCTCGTTGGCGACAGCGAGAATTCTCGTGGATCAGATCACGGGCGCAAAACCGGCAATCCCGATCGAGCCATACTTACCCTCACGTGCCGCCAAGGAATGCGCACATGCCTGATCAGATCACATTGACCGTAAACGGTCACCCGGTAATCGTTCCTTCGGGTGCCAGCGTTGCGGTTGCAATCACCATGGCTGGACAGGTGTGCCGAAGGTCGGTTACCGGCGAACCCCGCGGACCATTATGTGGCATGGGCATCTGCCTGGAGTGTCGTGCGTCGATTAACGGGACACAACATTGCCGGAGCTGCCAGGTGCGGTGTGAATCAGGAATGGAAGTGAGAACCGATGATTACTGATTCCCGGCAACGTTTCGACGTCCTGGTGGTTGGCGGAGGTCCAGCCGGCATGGCTGCGGCGGTCCGTGCAGCGGAGTGCGGTGCCGATGTCGGAATCGTGGACGATAACGCAGCCCTCGGCGGCCAGATCTGGCGGGGAGAGTGTGACCAGCCACAAAACCAGGATGCGGCCCAATGGCGTGCACTGCTGGGCACGTCAGGAGTAACGCAGGTTTGCGGAAGGAAAGTCTTCGATCGGCCGGGACCCGGTGTTTTATTAGCGGAGGGAAACAGCGATGTCTGCGAACTGCACTACCAGAATCTGATCCTGGCGACTGGAGCGCGAGAGCGGTTCCTGCCTTTTCCAGGCTGGACGCTGCCCAATGTAATGGGCGCAGGCGGATTGCAAGCGATGGTCAAGTCCGGCCTTCCGATTCGTGGTAAGCGGGTCGTGGTCGCCGGGACAGGGCCGCTGCTGCTGGCGGTTGCGGCCTACTTGCTTAAGTGTGACGCGGAGATTCCCGTCATATGCGAGCAGGCTTCTTGGAGCACATTAGCACGGTTCAGCGCCGCCCTCTTGCGCCAACCGGGAAAGGTCGTCGAGGCCCTGCGTTTGAAGCGCGAACTTGCCGGCGTTCCATTTGTCGCAAACAGTTGGCCAGTTGCGGCACGAGGACAGCAGACACTTGAGAGCGTCACCATCTCGCAGCACGGAAGATCTGAAACGATCGAGTGTGACTTCCTCGCTTGTGGGTTCCATCTTGTTCCCAACATAGAGTTGCCACTGCTATTGGGCTGCAAGATCGAGGCGGGCTACGTGTGGGTGGACGAACTCCAACAAACGACCGACAAAGGAACCTTTTGTGCCGGCGAACCGACCGGCATCGGTGGGGTGGACTTGGCGCTCGTCGAGGGACAGATTGCCGGTCTCGCCGCCGCCGGTGAAACGGCAAAGGCTCAGGAATTGTTTGGTCAACGCGAAAAGGCGAGGCGCTTTGCGCGCGTTCTGGATCATACATTTCGCCTACGTGCCGAACTCAAGAGCCTCGTATCTCCAGAAACTTTGGTCTGCCGCTGCGAGGACGTGACCTATTCACGTCTGCAAGGGCATACTTCCTGGCGCGCGGCGAAATTGCACACCCGCTGCGGCATGGGTCCGTGCCAGGGGCGAGTGTGCGGCCCAGCGGCGCAGTTTCTTTTTGGCTGGAACCCGGATTCGGTTCGCCCACCCGTCTTCCCTGCCCGGGTTGAAAACCTGGCAGTCATGGCTTTGGGCGCGAAGCGCGAAAACAGCGCAGTTACAGGAGGCTTGTAATGAACTGGAAGGGCGTAATGCCCGCAATCACAACGTGTTTCACGAACGATCTCAGTGTCAATCATCGCTTTTTAGCGGAACACTGCCGCTGGCTTCTGGACAACGGCTGCACGGGGATCGTCGCTCTCGGCTCGTTGGGCGAAGGCGCAACTCTGTCGTTCGATGAAAAGCTGGAAGTCCTGCGCACCTGCGTCAAGGCTATTGAAGGGCGGGGACCTGTCGTCGCCTCCATTTCGGCGCTGACTACTTCAGAGGCAGTAGCTTTGGCAAAAGCGGCCACGGACTTGGGCTGCGATGGACTGATGGTTTTGCCTCCTTATGTGTACAAAGGAGAGTGGCGCGAGATGAAGACACATGTCGCGGCTGTATTCAACGCGACGCCTCTTTCATGCATGCTTTACAACAATCCAGTAGCCTACGGAACCGATTTCTTGCCCGAGCAGATTCAGCAGCTCGCGGCCGAACACGAGAACTTTGAGGCCGTGAAAGAATCGAGCACGGATGCAAGGCGTGTATCGGCGATCCGCGCGTTGCTGGACCGCCGGCTCGAGATATCCGTTGGCGTGGATGATGCGGTCTTGGAGGCGATCGGCGTGGGCGCGACAGGCTGGGTTGCCGGTCTGGCGAATGCACTGCCCCGCGAATCCGTTGAACTTTTCAACTGCGGAATCAACGGCGAGAGCGACAAAGCATTTGACCTGTACCGCTGGTTTTTGCCCTTACTCCGGATGGATACAGTTCCGAACTTCGTTCAACTCATTAAACTGGTACAGACGGAAGTTGGCATCGGCAATTCCTTGGTGCGTCCGCCACGGCTCGAGTTAGTCGGAACTGAGCTTGAGCAGGTCACGAAGATTATCCGTGACGCGTTGTCTTCCCGGCCGCAGTCGGTGGGTCAATACGCGTCACCAAACGGAAGGTAGAAGACAAATGTTAGCGTCGACATCAAAGCTATCGGGAAAGTCCCTGATCGGATTCAAAGAGGGTGCCGGTGTAGGCCAGGAAATGTACGCCTCGAATCCCCAAACGGGCGAGCGCTTGCAGCCCGGTTTCATCCCGGCAACCGCCGAGGAACTGGAACTTGCTGTCCAGTTGGCGGAACGAGCATTCGACGTCTACCGGCGCGCTTCGGGACGTGAGCGAGGCAGGTTCTTGCGCAGGATCGCCGAAAAAATCGAAGCGATTGCGGGTGATGTAGTCGAGCGAGCAATGCTGGAGACAGCCTTGCCACAAGCGCGACTTCAAGGTGAAACTGCGCGCACTTGCGGTCAGCTCCGGTTATTTGCTCAAGTGGCGGAAGAGGGATCATGGGTCAACGCGCGCATCGACCGGGCCGATCCCAACCGCAAGCCAGCTCCTAAGCCTGACCTCCGTTCCATGTTGCGCCCTCTGGGCCCGGTAGTCGTCTTTGGAGCCAGTAATTTCCCGCTGGCGTTCTCGGTGGCTGGGGGCGACACCGCCTCCGCGCTGGCGGGAGGAAACCCCGTAATTGTGAAGGCTCACGCCGCCCATCCTGGCACCAGCGAACTGGTGGGCCGCGCTGTACAGGAAAGTGTCCGAGAATGCGGCCTTCCTGAAGGTGTGTTCTCCCTTTTATTTGGCAGTGGTTCGCAAATTGGCACAGCTCTTATGAAACATCCACTGGTCAAAGCGGGAGGGTTCACTGGATCCCGCACCGCCGGCAGAATCTTGATGGACATCGCAGCTTCGCGTCCAGAACCAATTCCGTTCTATGCCGAGATGAGCAGCACCAATCCGGTGTTCATTTTGCCTGGGGCGCTCCGGGAACGTGCAGAGGGCATTGCCGCTGGATTGCATGCCTCGTTCACGCTGGGTGCGGGCCAATTCTGCACCAAGCCGGGGATGGTCTTTGTGCCGCATGGCCCCAAAGCGGACGCGTTTGCCGAAAAATTACGCGAGTTGGTCGACGCTTCGGCTCCATTCCATCTTCTGACCAAAGCCATTCACTCTTCCTATGATTCTGCGATCGCAGCGCGCAAGACGGATACAGCGGTCAAGCTTATTGGCGAGGGCCACTCTGGGAGTGCTCCTGGGTTTTCCGTGAATTCCGCGGTCTTTGAAACCGACGCAACGTCATTCCTTGGGTCGGACCTGGATGAGGAGATTTTCGGTCCTGCAACACTTCTTGTGCGGCACTCCACCCGTCATCAGATTCTGGAGATTGCCCGATCGCTCGAAGGGCATCTGACGGCGACGATCCACGGTACAGAAGAGGATTTGCACGACTTTGCCGACCTGATTGCGATTTTGGAGGCGAAAGTCGGTCGGCTCGTCTTCAACGGTTTTCCGACCGGCGTTGAAGTCACTCACGCCATGGTGCATGGAGGCCCATATCCTTCGACTTCAGACGGCCGCTCCACTTCCGTGGGTAGTCAGGCCATTTTCCGGTTCACGCGATTGGTCTGTTACCAAGGGTTTCCCGACAGCGCATTGCCGGACGAACTGAAGAACGCGAACCCGCTGGGAATTTGGCGAATGATCGATGGGCAGACCACGAGAGAGGCGATCTGACCGGCCGACTTTACCAGCGTTGATGAACCTGCGCGCGAATGTTCTTGTCGTAGACCTGTCTGATTGCCGCCATCGCTTCCAGAGTCAGCGCAGCTAGATCGGAAGCGCCACAATTTTCCGCCACTTGGTCCGGCCGTTTACCGCCAGGAATGGCGCAACTGACTGCATCAAACATCAGAATCCAACGCAAAGCAAATTGCGCCATCGAAGTTCCGGCCGGTAGCAAAGCACGTATTTCTTCCACTGCCTGGAACCCTACATCGAGACCTACTCCCGAAAAAGTCTCGCCGACATCAAACGCT